>CAWDEH010000007.1:0-832205 GCA_963801295.1 uncultured Chitinophagaceae bacterium | reverse complement strand
TATCCATGAGAAAATCCGCAATACCGGAGTTATCCGGTTTTCAGCGGTTTAAAAATTGATAATATAACTAATCCCCAAAACATCCGGCCTCGATGCTACCATCATTTTCATATAAGAAAACCTGAGTTCGATATTATGAATCCGGTATTTTTTTAACGAAAGCCGGATTCCGGCATTGACCACCGGCCCAAAACCATTCACCTGTTGTCTAATTGTTTCATAAGCATTAACGGCTGCCCAATTCAACATGATAATTTAAAACCAGCGGCAAATTGACCATAATGCCCAGTTTTAAGTCTATGCTCATCGAATCATTCAAAGGGGAAAACCCGGTTGTCAGTGGCATTCCCAGCGATAACCAGGATTTATCTTTTCTGTCGAAAATATATTCTGGCGAAAACACGAAACCAAAGGAGCTGGCTATTCTGTAACCCGGTACCGGCTGAAGCATGACAGCAATACCGGTGCCTATCTTAAATCTCCGTTTTATCGCCTTATCGTAATAGACTGAGTCGAAATAATTCAGATTGAATCGCTTTTCCCTGAAATACCAGGTTCTAAACGGTGGGTTTTTTTTGCCCATGTAACGGGAAGGTATTTTGGATGTCATAAGATTTCCCTTCTTATCCATCAGAAAGAGTTTGTTCCTGTAAAAACATAACCTGTCCGGCATCGAATGCGCATTTTGACGGCACAACAAGACCTCATCCGGGTCTGGCATTTCAGTTATTACCCGGGGCTCCGGAAACCGGGCAGGGATCAGGGAGTCCATTACACGGTTATTCACCCCGATAAATCGTAATGTATCGTAAACGGGTATGTCGCGAAAGTAAAAAGTATCCTTTTCCCTTGTCCATTTTCCTGTCGTCCAGCTTCCCTTCCAATCGTAACCCCAGGAATATTGGAAGGTTGAATCCGCATTGATTTTTAAATAGGATGAAAAATAATCAGCCCAGGTGCCGTAAAAAGGAACGCTTCCTGATTTTATCATGGGTTCCTGCCTTTCAAAATAAGAAGCTTTATTCTTTTTTGATGTGTCGTCGGCTGATTGTATATCCTAAACCCGTTTTATTTTGCCTCCGTTTTCCGACAGATGAGTCCGGTTCTTTGCTATTGTTATTTATGACGCGGGGCTCACCGGCTCTGGATACGGCAGATATCAACAGGGTTGAACGACCTAAAACCATCGTCAGCAATATTTTGCAAAACGCTTTCTGTAAAATCATCCCGCGGGGTTTTCGCCAGGCAATTAATTCAAATCAAAGCAAATAGGTCGTTTAATAGACCTAATTTACATTAAATGGGGAAATATAATATTACGGGTTTAAAAAAAAGCACACCGGAAGCTTAGGAACAAGCGCTAATAACCAGGAGCTGGTAGCGGGCGATAAGCATGGGAATTTTAAATCAGTTCCGGCTAAAGATTTATTGAAAGGTCTTCCGGAATAGACGACTTCTAAATCTTTTCCAGTTTAGATTATGGAGTTTGTACATCCCATTTGAAATGTTCCCTGAAGTCTTCAAAGCATTCCGGACAAATCCACCGGTAATCATCTGCTGTGGCGTATCCTTCTGTCAGGCAGCCGGGAATCGATAAGGAAAACTTGATCCCGCAGAATGCACAGTGATCATGGTCCCATTCTTCTCTGTAAATTGTATACTTTTTAAAGAAAAGCTTAACGCCTGTTAAATAGGCATCCTGGCCCGTATTCCGCCAATCTTCGGAGAAATCCATTATTCGAACTCGAGATATATGTTCAATGTAACACAAAAAGCTGGCAAACCAGACATCGAACCCCGACTTACAGAATCAAAATCCATTGCCCTTCGACCCAGGCCGTTCTTCCTACTATTGCTTTGAGTATTCCTTGTCGAGCTTGTGTGGATGGAATCGACTGCTATTATACAGCCGGATCAAAGACCCCGTTACATAGAATATTTCTTCAAAATCACCGTTGATAATAATAAGTCACACAACTTTCAGCACAAACCAGGACCACCACCCCAACCCACGCGAATGAGAAGACCCCTGATCGCAACCTGCCTTGTCCTGGTCACTACGGCCACCACGTTATTTTCGCAGTCATTACCCAAAACATTTTTGTGGAGAATCAGCGGCAACGGCCTGAGCCGGCCTTCCTATCTCTTTGGCACGATCCATTTGACCGACCCGCGTTTGTTTGCACTGGGCGATTCGCTGCTGAATGCCATCAGCAGCAGCGAGGGCTTTGCCAATGAACTGGACCTGAATCAGATCACACCGATGGTAACGGAAATGGTCAGACAGCAGATCACACATTCGGTTACGGTGAAAGACCTGATCTCAAAAAAAACATTCGACCAGTATGCGCCTGCGCTGGCAAAGAAATTCAATAAGCCGGCGGGGGAAATTACCACGGCGGATATTCTCAACGAGAAGAACAAGTGGATCAACGAGGCCGGCAAGGGGAAAAAAATGCAGACTTTTCTCGATGCCTATCTCATGGATCTGGCCAACCGCCAGGGAAAATGGATCGGCGGCGTAGAGGATTTTGCTGATCAGAGCGGGCTCCTGAATTCCCTGGTCGACGAGTCCGATATCAGGCAGATGGCGCTGGGCAACGGAAGTGCTGAAAAGACGGGTATCGACCGGCTGACGGGGATCTACCTGGACGGCGACCTGGAGGGGCTCGACCGGTATATGAATGGAATGGACAGTACGGTCAGGGACCGGCTGCTGATCCACAGAAACCACAAAATGGCTTTCCGTATGGACAGTCTCGCGCATATCCGTTCGGTGGTGTTCGCCGTGGGCGCTGCGCACCTTCCGGGTGAAGAGGGCCTGATACGCCTGCTAAGAGCCAGAGGTTATACAGTGGATCCGGTCTTTAGCTCGAAAAAAATTAAACCGGAGGATTATACCGTTCGTGAAGTGGCCAGGCCCTGGGTAGCAGTGAATGATCCGGCCGGTCGGTACAAAGTGATGATGCCGGGCGAGCCAGGGAATATTCGTTTATACGGGATACTGTCCATGGAGATGTATTATGATATTTTCAACGGCACAGTGTATATGACGTATAGTATCCCGGAACCGTATTCCGGCAAGGGACTGGATAGCGCCGAGAATGCCATGCTGAAACAAATGTTCGGCGGTCCGGATTATAAACGGGAAAAGGCATTGGAAATAAATGGTATTCCCGGGCAATCTTTTATTCAGAAAAATAGCAGCGGGTACAAGAAGGTCTATCTGCTCAATAAGGGAAATATTCTGTATTTAGCCGCGGGCTTTTCTTCCTCTGATGCGGAAAACAGCCTGCAGGCGCTCAACAGGTTTTTTGATTCTTATCAGCCGGTATTTACCCAAAGCGCAGAGACCGCCAACAATTACGCTTATTTCGATTCCCTTCATTTCTACCGGATCCTGCTACCGTCGAAACCCAGCCCCGTTGACAATTTTACTTCACCTGATAAAACCCTGAACGCGGTTTTAATGATCTCCGCGGATGCGCAGACGGGCAGCTATTATTTTTGCGGATGCAATGAGTGTAAAGAGGGCTATGCGTTCGAAAATGACAGCACCGTGATGGGCATTGCTCATGGAAACCTGATAAAAAAATACAACGACCTCACCCTCGATACGGTTTATGCTGAAAATAACAGGCGCATACTGGAAATGGATGGCTCCATGATGAAGGGCGCGATGCGGGCCAGAACAAAAATGATCCTGCGCGGCAACCGGGATTACACGGTGCTGATCATGTACGCGCCCGGCAAATGGAACGGGCGGATGGAGCAGGCGTTGCAGTCTTTTCAGCTGGCCGATTATCCTGCCGGCCACTGGGCCAATGCAAGCACCCCGGATTCCCTGTTTACAACCTGGGCGCCGAACGGTTTTGTTTACTCCGCCGGAAAAGACAGCGGTGAATTCCTGCAATTTCCGCACTACGAATGCCTCGACTCGAGCAGGGCCCATATTTATCTCATGCGGATCGATACGCTGGATAAATATTTCTGGAAGAAAAACGACTCGCTGTTTTGGGCGTTTGAGAGAAATAGATTTGTCACGGATTCAGATACCCTTTTGTCTGAAAGAATGTTCAGTAAAGATGGGCTCTTTCAATATGAATTTCTGTGCAGGCCGCGGGGAGCGAATAATATCATGCGCATGCACATGTGGCTGCGCGGCAATCTGGTCTACCGGATGACGACCATTCAGGAACCGGAAACCATCGGCGACGAAAACGTCAACCGGTTTTTTGATCAGTTCCATTTCAACCGGTCGGCGGAAAAATCCCATGTCTTTGAATCCAAAGCGACGCTCCTGCTGCAGGATCTGCGCTCTGCCGATACACTTATTTCAAGGAAGGCAAACAGGGCCCTGGCCACAGCGTCGTTTGATGCAACGGAAATTCCTTTGCTGCAGGAAGCCGTATTGATACACTACCCGGAAGATGATGGCATCACGAATTCCCCGAACGGACAGATTGCGGAAAGGATGATTAGGCTGAACGATTCCGCTTCCGTCATTTTTGCGAGAGAGCATTTTGCCGCGGCATCCGATGGCGAAACGGAGAATGCCTTACTGGACATACTGAGCGCCTGGCATAAGGCCTCCAACTACGACAACCTGGGCAGGCTGCTGCTGACGTCGCCGCCGAAATATGCGCTGGCGAAATGGGTCACCGCAAAATGGCAGGACAGTCTGCAGATAGCCGTCCATTTATTTCCAACGGTACTGCCACTGCTGAAAGACTCACTGCTGGCCCCGGCCATCTTTGATCTGGCGAATAGTCTCCTTGGCGACAGCCTGATAACGATGGATATTTTTCACCCCTGGCAACAGGCGATGCTGCAATATGCGGGTCGGCGGTTCAGGAAAACACTGGCGGACACACTCTATTATACGCCTTCGGACTACTCGGTGATTTCCCTGTTGCAGCGGATGAAAACGGATTCCTGCAACGCCATGCTGAATAAATGGCTGGGCGTAACAGGGAATGTCTACCACAAGCAGGAGATCGTTTTGAGCCTGTTGAAAAACAACCGTCCTGTCAGCCATTCCGTATTGAATGAGCTGGCGGCGGACGAGTTTACCCGGCTGGATCTCTACCGGAATCTGAGTACCTATAAAAAGATCGCGTTATTTCCAGCGAAATACCTGACCCAGCCTTTCTTTGCCGAAAGCCTGGCGCGGGAAGCTGCCGGACAATTCAGCGATGCGGAATGCAATATCAAATTTCTCAGGGCGAAAGAAATGAAATGGCAGGGCGCCCTGCGCCGGTTCTTCTTTTACGATCTGGGTTTCGAAGACGACGGTGAACACTGGCTGGCCGTGGCCGGGCCTTACAATATCAATGACAAAGGCATTTCATTTTCTGCATCAGAAAGCAGAGTCTATGTAGCCGCACAATACGACCCGCAAAGCGCCGATCAGCAGATGGCGGCGCTGGTGCGGGAGATGAGTGAGGATAAATAATTTTTACCCTCACGCCAACTCGAACCTGTCCAGATTCATCACTTTATTCCAGGCTGCGACGAAGTCCTTTACAAATTTGCCCTGGGCATCTGCGCTTGCGTACACTTCGGCAAGAGCCCTCAATTCTGCGTTAGAGCCAAACACCAGGTCTGCGCGGGTACCGGTCCATTTTATTTTGCCGGTGGTGCGATCGCTGCCTTCATAGAGTTCGTTGTCCGCAGACACTGCTTTCCACGCCGTGCGCATGTCGAGCAGATTCACAAAGAAATCGTTGGTAAGCAGGCCTGGGTGCGACGTGAAAACACCATCGCTCGAACCATCAAAATTCGTGTTCAATACACGCATACCGCCAACCAATACGGTTAACTCGGGCGCGGTCAGCGTGAGCAAGTGAGCTTTATCGATCAGTAACTCTTCAGTAGATACCGGGAATTTTGATTTGCGGTAATTGCGGAAACCATCGGCGGCAGTCTCCAGAAAGGCGATGGATTCAACATCGGTTTTTTCCTGGGAAGCATCCGTACGGCCGGGTGTGAAAGGAACAGTGATAGCATGTCCCGCATCTTTGGCTGCTTTTTCAACCCCTGCGCAACCGGCCAATACGATCAGATCCGCCAGCGAAACTTTTTTACCGTTTGCCTGTGCGGCGTTGAATTCTTTTTGAACATTCTCCAATACATTCAATACTTTCTGCAACTGCGCCGGATTATTTACCTGCCAGTATTTTTGGGGCGCCAGGCGAATGCGTGCACCGTTGGCGCCGCCGCGTTTGTCGGAACCACGGAACGTGGAGGCCGAAGCCCATGCGGTGGAAACCAGTTCGGATATACTCAATCCGGATTGCAATGATTTCGACTTCAGGGCAGCAATATCGTTTTCATTTATCAGCGGATGGTCAACCGCAGGAACAGGATCCTGCCAAAGCAGTTCTTCTTCCGGCACATCCGGACCCAGGTAACGGGCGCGCGGTCCCATATCGCGATGCGTTAATTTAAACCATGCCCGGGCGAAAGCATCTGCAAACGCATCGGGATTTTCGAGAAAGCGCCTGGATATCTTTTCGTAAACCGGATCAACCCGGAAAGCGATGTCGGTGGTAAGCATGGTTGGCCGGTGTTTTTTTGAACCATCATGCGCGTCCGGAATAATATCCGGCGCATCTTTAGCCACCCACTGATGCGCACCGGCCGGGCTTTTAGTAAGTTCCCATTCAAAGCCAAACAGGTTTTCGAAATAACTATTGCTCCATTGGGTCGGCGTTTTCGACCAGGTTACTTCCAGCCCGCTGGTGATGGTATCACCCCCTTTACCGGAACGGTAATCGTTGCGCCAGCCCAGACCCTGCATTTCCAAACCGGCAGATTCGGGCTCTTTGCCTACATGGGTGGCCGGCGCGGCTCCATGGGTTTTGCCGAAGGTATGGCCGCCCGCGATGAGGGCAACCGTTTCTTCATCGTTCATGGCCATGCGGCCAAAAGTGTCCCGGATGTCTTTCGCGGAAACCAGCGGATCGGGATTTCCGTCCGGGCCTTCGGGGTTTACATAGATCAGTCCCATCTGCACAGCGGCCAGCGGTTTTTCGAGATTGCGGGAATGGAGATCGCCGTCTGCATCGTCGTCCGACACCAGTACGCCATGATCTTCTTTCACGCCCGGGGAGCCATGCGCATAACGCAGGTCGCCGCCCAGCCAGGTAGTTTCGGCGCCCCAGTAAACGGCATCATCCGGTTCCCAGGCATCTACCCGTCCGCCGGCAAAACCAAATGTTTTAAAACCCATGGATTCCAGTGCGACATTCCCGGCCAGGATCAGCAGATCCGCCCATGAAAGGTTGCGGCCATATTTTTGTTTGACAGGCCAGAGCAGCCTGCGGGCCTTATCGAGGCTCACGTTATCGGGCCAGCTATTCAGCGGAGCAAAACGCTGCTGACCCTGGCCTGCGCCGCCACGGCCATCGCCCACGCGATAAGTGCCTGCGCTATGCCAGGCCATGCGGATGAACAGGGGGCCGTAATGTCCGAAGTCGGCCGGCCACCAGTCCTGCGAGTCGGTCATGAGCGCATGCAGGTCTTTTTTTACTGCATCCAGGTCAAGGCTTTTAAAAGCTTCCGCATAGTTAAAATCTTCACCCAATGGATTTGACAGCGACGAATGCTGACGCAGGATATTTATTTTTAACTTATTGGGCCACCAGTCGTGAATCCCTGTGCCGCCACCGCCAACATTGTGCTTCAGGCTGCCATTGTGAAATGGGCATTTGCTGATATCGTTAGATTCTTTTTCCATTATTGACAAGTTTTATGGTGTTGAATGAACACTTCCCTGCAACCCAATTTTGCGCAGGGTCATAAAATTAGAATATTGGAAGAGATAATCAGCATTGATTAATTCTATATTTTAATAGGTAAAATCTATTGAGATAGAATCCGCGTCCGCTCTCTATATCAAGCCGTCAACCAGCCGTGGAACGCACAATATTCTGTTTGTCCCTTGTCTTATGATATAGAAAATAGGAACCGAAGACCAAAACGAGGCCGAATAAGATAAATGACCATTGAAGCAGGGGATCACCGGTAGCAAGGCCCGCATAAAGGGCGCCTGTTAAATCGAACACGAAGCCGGCATAGGCCCATTCTTTTAGTCGCGGATAGCCCGGAACCAGGATGGCGATAACGCCCAGTATTTTTGCAACACCGAGCAGCTTGAGCACATTCATCGGATAACCGATATGCTGCATCATGGCTTCTCCATCCGGATTTTTTGTAAATCCTGAAACAGCTGAGAATAGCATCATGACAATCATGAGTATAGTAAAAATCCAGTAAGCGATTTTTGCGGCTTTCTTATTTTTCATAACGAGGCTTTTTTAGTACCTAAAGATATAAGTCATTTAGTAAACAGGAAAGGTGTAAATGCGACAATCAGCGGGCGGATTGCGGCAACTTGAAATCAATAGTTTAATCTTAACAGATTCCCGATGGCGCTAAATATTTTAATGGCCGTATCCGGAGGACTTTTTGCTATGATCTCATTCCGGTATCGATTCATCAACACACCCATATACAACATCCCCTTTAAATTCATCTGAAAGTCCTTTTTTCTGTTGTCTGTAAGCTTGTCCAGCACTTTGCAAACATCTTCGAAATAATTTTCCATTTTAAGTGCAGGCTGATGGGTATTAAAAACAGTCACGATACCCTGTGACGGATTGCGGAACGCATGTTTTACTCCCTTTGGCACAGCGAGTTTGTCGCCTTTTTTTGCGGATACCCATTCGTCCTGAATTAAAAATTCCATTTCACCTTCCAGTACTTCATACGTTTCAATGGCATTTGGATGCGTATGCACCAACGGATCTTTCATATTGCATCCGGGTAATAGTTCCCAATGCAGGTCAAGTGACTTGCCATTTGTATCCGTACTGGTTTGCAAGACGGTAAATTTCATACCCATAGGGGTCATGTCGAGTAATTGATTTTTTACGGCCATAACAGATAAAATCAGAGGTTTTAAGATAGTATTAAAATAAATAATTCCCCGGAGAAATGATGATTCTGCGCTTTGTCATCTGTGCAAATGTTACATGAAATGTAAGATCTGCATAGTTAAACACGCTTAAAAGCCACAGCTGTCATTTTGCAGCTGCTTTCCCGTTTTGGCCGGGTAAGGATGCTGGCACTTCGTCGTTAAAGCCAACCGTTTGTATAATCGTTAGGGTATAATCTCCCGCTTTCAGCCCAGGCCATTCAAACCAGCCGTTATCGTCTGTGGTAGTTGTTATAAAGTTTCCGCCCGGATTTTTACCGCCCTTTACAATGATCCCGCCGATCGGATTGCCGGGTAGTGCCCGTTGACTGGAAGTCGGTTTATCCCCGGTCTCAAAATGACTTTTGATCTGCTGCCGGCTGTATGCGGCATTTGCGGCGCCGTTTTTATCCGATACCAGATCGGCGATTCTTTGCCTTGCCTGTTGTTCATTAAAAGAATCCGGTATCCCTTGCGTTACCAGGCTGAGAAATGGGCGGGAACTGCCTGTTTTTATTATTCCGGATATATCCGCATCCCTGTTTGCATGAAGATCGTAGGATTGCCGGACCGTAACCGTTCCGAGAATATGAACAGCATATTCCCCATCCGGAACATGGGCAAAAAAGAAATCACCGTGCTGATCCGTTCTGGTGGAAGCGAGCACGTCACCGGTCGCTGCATCCATCAGCAGCATTTCAATACCGGCCATAGATAAAGGATTTTCCGCAGACAGTCCACCGTCATGATAAAGCGGATTCGTTATCGTCCGCGAACCCCCGTTGTAGAGGGGATTGTCGCCGCCCGTATGATTCCCGTTATAAAGCGGATTCGTTACAGTCCGTGCACCCCCATTGTAGAGGGGATTTTCGCCACTCGTATGGTTGCCGGTATACAGGGGATTTGTTTTCATGGAAACGAGCGCAGTGTCCTGATGGGTAGCTTCTTCCTTCCCATCTTTAGAGAACGGCTGGTAGGTCCCGCCATTTTCGGGGCTTCCGTTGATGCGGGCTTTGCGGGCCGAAAGGGTTAGGCAGGTTATATTCTGCACGGCGGGATTCTGTTCAGTCCCTGAAGCCGGTGATTCATTGGTAATGATACCCTGCTCATTCACTGCCGGGTTCCATTCCAGCCGCCCTGCAATAAGATTCCCTGCCGCAAGATCGCGGTGAACAATATGTCGTGCTGCAATATCCCGGTGTACAATGTTTTCTTTATGCAGATGTTTGATCTCCTGGTTTTCAAAGCCGGTCACCGTCGTTTGCCTGGTGGATCTTTTTGCAGTTCCGATCTTCAGACTGATGCCGGCTCCGAATGAGATATTGCTGACGGGCCCCCGGCTGCTGCTTTCCATGACCGGTGACTTCAGCACCTGGGCGCGTATTTCCTGTTCAGACGCCCCGTCAAGCTGCAATTTGGAAAGATCCCGGTAGTAGGTTGACACTTCGCTGGCACCGAACGCCCGGAGATAACCTGCATGTATGTTCAACCCGACAGGTCCTTGTGCAGGAAACCATTCCAGCCGGATTTCCGGTTTCAATGCAAACAAACTATTCTCAGTAGCCGTGGATGTTTTCGTTTCCTCATTCACATCGGCGATCAGGCTGCCATCGAATTTGTCGGTGATGGAATAAGCAGGCGCTTTCATATTCAGCATACCTGCGGACAGCTCAATGTTTGCCTGCAGGCCGGAGCCTAAGGATTTTCGATAGGCAATACCCGCCAGGAAATAGCTTGTTTTCCATTGGGTGGTGTTGATATTGCGGGAGGTAAAGTTCTGGATGTTTTTAATATAGGTTTCGAAGTTGAGCTGAGCCGGACTACTGAATGCGCCGTATTCGGCAAGGATGCCCCAGCTCCGGACATAATATCCCGCCGAAATGCCGGGCATGAACCCGGGAGTGGAAGCGAGGCCATCACTCGAAGATTTCGTTTGATCGCCGGTCAGCCGGAGTATCACTGACGGGTTTTGTGAAAATAACGATGCAACCGGGGTCATCAGCAAAAGGGCAACGACATACGGGCGGTAATCGGTTTTTGGCATAAGGAATTGAATGGTTGAAAGGGATTTGAATTATTTACCGGGTAAAAAATGTTAAACGGCAATATGGAAGCCAAAGTATCGGCGACTTTAAATGATATAAAGAGGTTCACCGGACAACGCTGTCTTCTTGCCGGTATTATCACGCTAGTGAATAAAGTGTTTTCACTGTCCGTGTTTTAGACCCCTTCTTTATTTTGTGAGCACAAAAGGGGGATTTGAATATGGAGATGAATAAATCACTCATTCACGAAATAAAATCAATTATTCTTCAGAGCAGGGAGCAGGCTATCCGGACGATTGATCATACCCGCGTTCTGATGTATTGGAATATCGGCAAACGTATTTTTGAAGAGGAGCAGGCTGGGAAAGAACGTGCCGGGTACGGTTCATTTCTTATAAAATCCCTTTCTGAGGTATTGCAGCCCGAATTTGGGAGCGGCTTTTCCATGCGCCAGTTAGAGCGCTATCGCCAGTTTTATCGTACATTTTCAATTACGTCCGCACTGCGGACGCAATTCAGTTGGACACACTATAAGTTGTTGTTATCCATTGATAATGAAGAGGGAAGAGACTTTTACATGCATGAAACCGCTAAAAATAACTGGACTGCCCGACAGCTTGAAAGGCAGATTAACAGTCAGTTATTCGAACGCCTTTTACTGAGTAATAACAAAGAAACTGTGCTGGCCGTAGCCCGGGGAGAAAAAATTCCGTCCAGCCCTACTGAAATTATTAAAGATCCGATGGTCCTGGAATTTCTGGATCTGAAGCGGGAGGCAGCATATTACGAGAAAGACCTTGAATCGGCGCTCATTATTCATCTGCGTGATTTTCTGCTGGAGTTAGGCAATGGGTTTTCTTTTGTGGCCCGGCAGAAAAGAATCCGCATTGGGGAAGACGAATTTTTTATTGACCTGGTATTTTATAATCGATTGCTTCAAAGCTTTGTATTGTTTGAAATCAAACCGCATAAACTTACCCATCAGGACCTGGGTCAATTACAGATGTACGTCAATTATTACGATCGTTTTGAAAAGCAGAACGCTGAAAATCCTACCATTGGCGTGCTGCTATGCGCTGACAAAAATGATGCGGTGGTAAAAATATCGTTACCGGAAAACAATAAATCGATTGTGGCCAGCAAATACCAGCTATACCTGCCAACGGAGGCGCAATTGCTGGAGGAGTTGAAAACGGAACTTGAGAGGCTGAATGAAATAAATAAAGGATCATCTCTCAATCAATGAGCCGGCTCAAAGAAAGCAATACTTATTCCTTCAGGAGCGCCTTTTCAACCTACACTTCGCCATCTTGTAATCCGCCACTGCCAGCAGAATCGCTGCGTTCCAGTCGTGTTCGTAATGTAATATCCTGCAATGCTCAGGCTCGTCCTTGTCCGAAAGGGTAAAGTAAAATATAAACCGGTTCATCTGCAGGCGGTTCCAGGTGATGAAATGATTTAACGATCAAATGCTTGTCAACATATCCTAATTTTCAAATCGCTACGATCTGAAGATATATACTTAAAGTCCAATCAGCTGCTTCTTCCGCCGGGATATTCGATCTTTTCTCTGCCAGCGCGCTATCTTTCTAATCATTATATTTACGGGTAAACATAAACCGATGTCTGACTACCGATTCGACCGTACTGCATTTAAAATGCAGACTTTTAAAGAAGCTGACAATGCGAATGTATTTGACAAAAGTATTTCCTATGCTGAGCGCCTGCGCCAGGCCTGGTATCTTATTTCCCAGGCGTACGGTTTCTCTATGTCGGATCAGCCAAGATTAGACAGAAATTGTTTTTCAAGCAGGAAATTGAATAATTGATGGCCGCGATTTTTAATGATGATTTTAGGGATTTTATTCAGGCATTGAATAATAATAATGTGGAGTATATCCTTGTGGGAGGGTATGCCGTAATCCTCCATGGATATCGGAGAGCCACAGGGGACATGGATATTTGGGTAAACAGAACAAAGGAAAATTATTCAAAACTGACAGGCGCCTTTTTGCAGTTTGGCCTGCCGGTTTTTGATATGACCGAGGAGAAATTCCTCAATGCTGATACTGCGGATGTTTTTTCATATGGCCGTCCACCTGTCAGTATTGACATTATAAAGTGCGGATTTGCATTTTCGTGTTATTAATATTTGCAGTTTCAAATAAAGCGCTAACTTAGGAACTAGCGATTGATAAAAATAAACGGTGATATTCGCAGCTTTTATACCCCGAGGATTATGATGCCTGTTAACCAAAGCGAGGACTGCCGCCTGTTAAAAAAACTCAGGGAAGACTGTGTTGAGTCGTTCAATACCCTGTACGATAAATACTGGCAAACTGTTTATATTGGCGCGCTCAAACGCCTGAAGAATCACGACCAGGCGCAGGACATCACACAGGATATTTTTGCCAGCCTTTGGCTCCGGAGATCAGAACAGCAAATCGAAAACCTGCCCGCCTATCTCTATTCTGCCGTCCGCAACCGGGTACTGAATGTATTTGAAAGGGAGCAGCGCTATATTCCCATTGAACAATTATTATTCGACCGGCCGCATCCCCAAAATAATCCCGCCGATGCGTTGACCCTGCATAATGAATTGCTGAATCGTTACGAATCGCTGGTGGGTTGCCTGCCTTCGCAGCGGAAAATGATCTTCCGGAAATATTATGAAGAAGGGCGCTCTACACAGGAGATTGCCCGTCAGTTGTCGCTGTCGCGGAAAACGGTTCAGAACCAGCTGGGCAGGGCCGTGACCTTCCTCCGGACAAGACTTTCCCAGTTATTTTTTCTTTTGATGATCCTCTGGCTCTGCGGGAAATAGCGCCTTCATTCCAAATTTTTTTTCTCAATGCTTGGGATTTATCCATTTCCGGCTGTCATAGATGGGTACCGCAAGTATTAATCAATTATCTGGATGGACAAAACGCAGTTTTTTCAGCTCCTGCAAAAATACAGGCTGGGCACCGCTACGGAAGAAGAACGGGAATTGATAAAATTCTATTACGATCTTTTTGAAGCGGAACCGGAAACGCTTAGCCCCGAAGAAGCTGACCGGCTAAAGGAGCAACTGCGACAGGCAACCTGGGCGAAAATCCGGGATGGGGAATTAAAAAAGAACGGAAGGCTGAAACAATTGTTTTCCCGGCCCGTCCGCGTAGCTGCAGCGATCGTTGCGCTGTTGGCAACGGGTTTACTGGTTTATTTCCTCGGGAACCAAAAGCGCGGTCATGGTCAGGAGGGTGTTAGCCTGTTGCACCACCCGAAACAAACTGGCGTAGAGGATATCCGGCCGGGTGGAAACAAAGCGGTGCTCACCCTGGCCAACGGACAAAAGCTCATATTGGACAACAACCACGGAACGCTGATCCGCCAGGGAGCGGTTGATGTGCAAAGGCCGGATACAGGGGAACTGGTTTATAAAGCTTCTGGTCTTTCTCACAACGCAAATGAACAGGACCTCGGTTACAATACGATTACTACGCCCCTGGGCGGGAAATTTAAAGTCGCATTGTCCGACGGTACAAGAGTCTGGCTGAACGCAGGCAGTTCATTGCGTTATCCGGTTGCTTTCGCCGGCAAACAGCGGCAGGTATGGCTTAGCGGAGAGGCTTATTTTGAGGTGGCGAAACAAAGCGGGAAATCCTTTCTGGTGGAGGCTGCCACTGCGGAGATACAGGTTCTGGGAACCCATTTCAATGTAAATGCTTACGGCGATGAAACGCCGGTCAGAACAACCCTTACCGAAGGCGCGGTAAGGATGTCTGCCGCCGGCGAAAGCAGGATCTTAAAACCGGGAGAAGAGGCCAGTATCAATAAACAGAACGGAGAAATGAAAGTCGCTTCCGCAGATGTGGACATGGCTTTGGCCTGGACCCGCGACTTATTCCTTTTCGACAATACAAATATAAAAGGCATCATGCGCGATGTATCCAGATGGTATGATGTGGAAGTGATTTACGAAACGAAGAATCTGGAAAATAAGAATTTCAGCGGAGTGATGTCCCGGTACGAAGAGGTTGATTCCCTGCTGCAGCGGCTGGAACTGACCGGTGTGATTCACTTCAAAGTAGAAGGCAAAAAAATCACCGTAATGGATTAATCAAACCGAAATAAAAGAATATTGATTTTTTAAACTTGTAAAAACGACGTGAAGGGTCCCGAATAAAAAACCGGAAGCATTGGTACTGCCTCCGGAATGATGTTTGGGCAACCCATTTTTTCGACGGGATTATTGATAAGACAAAACGTAAAACCCAAACACTGTAAAGTTATGAAATTAAGCTTTATTGGCATCCTTTTGCCAAAAACCAAGACGCATTGTTCGCAAATACTGCTGGCCATGAGACTAACCTTCTTTTTAATCCTGGTTTCCTGTTTACAGGTGAGCGCACATGTGTTCGCTCAGGATATTACCTTTTCAAAACAGCAAGCCTCCCTGGAGGAAGTGTTTAAAGTGATCCGGAAACAAACCGGGTACGAATTTCTTTATAATAGCTCTTCCCTGAAAACGGCGAAGAAGCTGGATTTGAAATTCGACCATACGCCGCTCAGCAGCGCACTGCGTGAAATGTTCCGCGACCAGGCGTTTACCTATACCATTATTGGCAACACCATTGTGGTTAAGGCGAAAAGCCAGCTGCAAAGTTCCGTAGCGGAGGCGGCGCCGGTCCCGGTTAAAATATCCGGATCCGTAAGGGATGCATCCAACGGGGAACCGCTGCCCTCGGCAACCGTCCTGGTAAAGGGCGACACCATCGGGACCTCCACGGATCAGAACGGGCGGTTTGAACTGCTGGTTCCCGAGAATGCCGTGCTGCTGGTTTCTTATCTGAGCTATGATAAAATAGAAGTGCCCATAAAGGGGAAAAAGGAATTGAATATAAGGCTGAACCCATCCGCCGCCGGCCTGAATCAAATGGTCGTCATTGGTTATGGCTCGCAGAAGAAGAGCGAACTGACCGGAAGTATTTCCACGATCAAGTCGGAACAGTTTTCCAATGGATCCGGTTCCTCCAACTTTGCGGATTTGATACAGGGTCAGGCCGCCGGGGTGAATGTTCAGTCTACCTCCGGCGTTCCCGGTTCTGAAGCGCAAATATCCATCAGGGGCCATAGTTCCATCAATGCCGGCGTGCAACCGTTATGGATCATTGATGGGATTCCGATCATTACCGGTTCCGGTTTAAATAATGAAGGGACCACCGACCAGTCCCCGATGTCACTGATCAATCCCAACGATATTGAATCCGTTGATGTATTAAAAGATGCGGCGGCCACATCCATCTATGGATCCCGCGGATCGAATGGTGTGATCATCGTTACGACGAAAACAGGAAAATCAGGAAAGACCTCTGTTAATATTGATTACAGCACCGGCATTTCCAACCTGCCTTTTCATAAAGTGGAATATCTGAATACGGATCAGTGGCTGGGTATTATGGATGAAGCGGCGAAAGATAACGGCCAGGGCTCTTTCCAGATGACGGATCATTATTCCAAGCTGCCCTATGCGAAGGAATTTCTTACCCGCGATCAGGCGGCAAATATCAACACGAACTGGTTCGATGAAATCATGCGGCAGGGAAGATTTCAAAACCTGAACCTGTCGGTCGTTGGCGGAACAGCAAGGCGAGTTATTATATATCCGGGAACTACCGCGACGATCAAAGCATCATGAAAGGCAACCGCCTGCAACGGTATACTACCCGCTCGAATATCGATCTGAAACCGCTGAATAACCTGGCGGTCGGACTCAAGATGAGCCTGTCGCTGACAAAAAACGACCGCGTCAAGAATTCAACGGATTTTGAAAGCGGGAATGTTTCCGGTACATCGGGTGGATTTGATTTTCTGAATACCAATGCGATTCCCTGGTACCCGGTTCACAGCCCGGCAAATCCCTCCATGTATTATAATGCGCAGACCGGCATGAATCCGGTTGCCTCGATCGACCGCGCCAATACCATCGATGCGGTGGATATGCACCGGATACTGGGCGGGCTCTATGCCGAATATTCCGTTCCCTTTGTGCAGGGCCTGAAACTGCGCACGGAACTGTCGCTGGATTTCTTACAAAACAGCATGAATTTCTGGGTGTCGAAGAATTTACGGGAGAACGGTTCCTATGCTTCCGATCAGAGCGTAACCCAGCAAACCCTCAATTACAATATTTACGGAACCTATAATAAATCTTTCGGCCTGCACAACATCAACGTAACGGCGGGAACAGAAGCTCAGCGGAGTTCCGGATGGAACCGGCTGATGCAGGGCCAGGACCTGGTGGGAACCTACCAGGAACTGGGAACGCCCAATCAGAAGATATTCATGTCCTCCGGACTGATGGGAGAAAATTATCTGCTGGCTTATTTCGGCCGCGCCAATTATAATTACAACGGTAAGTATTTTGCCGGCGTCAGCTTAAGATATGACGGCACGTCGACCTTCACCCCGGAATACCGCTGGGGTACATTCGCGGCATTTTCCGCGGCCTGGATTATTTCGAAAGAGCATTTCATGGACTGGGTTGGCAGCGGAACGTTTTTGAAACTCCGGGGCAGCTTCGGCCAGACGGGTAATCAGAATATTCCTTCCAATTTAAATGTCACCGGATACGCAGGGAACAATCCCTTTGGCAGCGCCGATCTCCTGTCCTTAAACGGAACGAGCATCACAACCATCGGCGTCACCAACCTGACCTGGGAAACAACGAACAATGCGGATGTCGGGTTTGGATTTCCAGTTGCTGAATAACCGGATCAACGGATCTTTTGCCTATTACAATAAACTGGTAAAAGGACTTCTGCTGCAGGCCCCGATCCCGCTTTCGGTTGGTCTGGTCGGTGGCAACTCGATATGGGAAAATGTGGGCGACCTGCTGAACAGGGGGTATGAATTTGATATTACTTCCACCAATGTATCGAATCGCAATTTTGTGTGGAAAACCAATTTCAATATTTCATTCAATCATAATGAAGTAAGAAAACTGCTGCCTGCCATCGACAACAGCGGCAAAGGAATGATCGGCGGCGTGGAAGGACAATTCATCACGAAAAAAGGTTCAGGGATCAACGAGTTTTACCTGGCAAAAGACGCCGGTGTGGATCCGGAAACCGGTTTCCGGATGGTCTATGCACTGGATCAGGATTACTACGATCAGACCGGCAACACGAGGAATCTGAAAGATGCCAATAATAACGATATAACACTTATCGGTAATTCTGCTAATATCGCAGGCAATAAGTTCCAGATACAGGGTAAGAATTCCCTGCCGCGGTATTATGGCGGACTTTCCAACTCGTTTGAATACAAAGGGATCGAACTGAGCTTCCAGGTCATTTTCCAGGGAGGAAATTATATCCTTGATTTTGTAAAAAGAAGGAACGTCCAGCCGAACCTCGTTGGCGCCATGGAAAAAGACATACTGGGGAACTACTGGACAAAGCCGGGCGACAAGGCAAAATATCCCAGGCTCGACTGGTATGGCAATATCAATTTGCCGGATGGCACCGTTTATAGTTCATTCGATTCGCGCACGGCGCTGGATACCTGGATCAGCAAAGGGGATTTTGTAAAACTGAAAAACATCACACTCGGATACCGGATTCCCCAACGGATTTGCGATCAGTTAAAATTGCAGAGCATCCGGATTTTTGGATCCGTAGACAACCTCTTTACTTCAACGAAATATACCGGCTGGGATCCCGAAGGATTGGGATTTGTAACCACATATAACCTGCCACAGCTGTTAACCACCTCAGCCGGTATTTCTATCAAATTTTAAATCACCAACGATGAAAAAGATATTTATTATGACGGTTGCGCTGCTCACGCTGACTGTGTCCTGTAAAAAACAAAGCTTCTTCGAACTGCAACGGCCGCCGCAATCTCCCTGGAACAGCCTGACGGAATTTGAACGTTCCGTGATCGGCGCCTATTCCATTTGTTTTGAAACGCCGGGCGGCTGGCAGAATTCCTGGGTGGTGGCGAAATTGTTTAAGAACGATGTGGCTGATGACATGGCTACCTCCACACCCGGCGACCAGTCGTGGGGATGGTACCGGGATACCGAGAACAACAACAAACAGATCCATAACGCCACCTTTCCTTTGTATTACCAAACGATTGCCATTTGCAATGATGCGCTGGACTTTGTGGCTTCGCATAACGGTGATCCCTATCCGGATATCAGCGAGGACGACCGGAAATACAATTTCAACCGGATCCTCGGCGAGCTGTATTTTATGCGCGGATACTGCTATTATACCCTGGCCACGCTTTTCGGAGATGCTTATGTGCCCGGTGGTCCCAATAACGGGAAACAGCTTCCGCTGATTACCAGCTTTTCCCGTACGGTTGACAAAGCCGTAAAGCCGGAAATGGGGACAACCGAACAGATATGGAATCAGATAATCACTGATCTTAAACAGGCGTATGATCTTTTGCCGGAGCAATATATAGAAGGTAAAATGCACATTTCCTATTCTGCCGGCAGGGCGAATAAATTTGCCGCGGCAGCCATGCTGAGCCGCGCCTATTTTTATATGGGTGATTATCCAAATGCCAATACCTATGCTGATTTTGTGATTACGAAGAATGGTGGGGTCTACGATTTATCGGAGGATCCGATTCAGGCCTTTAATAAAAGTTCCCTGACGGCTGGTAAGGAATCTATTTTATGGATCCCGTTCTACGACCGGACGCTGGACAGCCCGCCCTGGTTCGCCTCCGTATTTTCCCATCTCTCCGGTGATAACCCATGCCCCTGGTCTGCATCTGTAATGGATTATTCTACCCTGCAGCGGATCGGATGGATGCCGGATCCGAAAAATGATACAACGATAACGGATATTGCGCGGAGGGACAAACGCTTTCAGCAATTATATTATGTGCGGGAACCGGCGAATGTTCCGGCGAATCAGCAGGTGGCCGGGAAATATTATGAAACGCGGCCGAACCTGACCTTCCGGACCGTGCTGGACAATAAATTTTTCAGAGGCCCGGGCCTGCGCTACACGAATTATCCGGAGATCAGGCTGGCGGAAATGTACCTGAACAGGAGCATCTGCCAGTTTAAGGCCGGCAATAAAGGTGCTGCTGCCGACGATCTGAATGTGATCAGGAAACGTGCGTGGGATGCTTCGGTGGCGGGTATGAGTTATGAAAGCTCAACCGCTTTTGTAACCTCATCGAATATTACGGAACAGATGATCAATGATGAGAGGCTTATTGAAATGTTTGGTGAAGGAGACCGCATAGATTATCTACGCGGTTTGAAAGAAGATGTTGGCAACGGTGAACGCGGACCCGGTTCTGTTCCGTATACGGACAAGGGGTTTGTGTGGAAGCTTCCACAGGGAGAGATTGATTACAATCAGTCCATGCACTGATCGCAAAGGAAATTGAAAGATGGCGGTCCGTTTTGTTCCGGACCCTGTGAAAATGCGGACTTTCAACCCAGGGGGTTTGATGCTGCCGTCCAAAAGAATAAATAAATGAAAAACCGCATAGGATATATTCCGCGCACCCCGCGTGAAACCACGGGTTTAACCATTAAAGGCGTTACGTTGTTTCAATCGTTCAAAACGGTTCGTACGCTTTTTAGTATTTTCTTTTTTTTCGCATCCGGTATTTTTTCCGCACTGTTTGCGCAAAGCAAACCGGAATCTGCGGCGAAAAAGACCATTGCTGATAAAGCGTTTGAAAAAGAAGCCAGGCTCTTGGAATGGTACAATGCCGATTCCAGGGGTGGATTATTTATTCACTGGGGTCTCGGAACCGGCAAAATGCCGGGAACCTTAATGTATCCGGATGTAAAGGCTTTTGAGACGGCAACGGCTGCTGCGAACTGGTCGCCGCAACCCATTGTGGATGCAGCGGTAAAACTCCACTGCAAGTATATTATTTGGGCTACCCTGCATGTGGAACACGGTCTTCTCCGGACCTGGAAATCAAAAATTCCGGGCACCCCGGTTACACAGCGGGATTATCTGGGAGAACTTTGCCGGGCAGCCGCACCGAAAGGAATTAAAGTAGTGATCTACCTGACGGGGGATGCAGCAACCAAGCCGGCAAAAATCAGCGATTTTATTGACGGTGATGGCTATGCGAAATATAAACAGATGGATGTTGACATCCGCCACAACAACGACCACTGGATCCGGTACTATCTGAAAGACGTGATGCTGGAACTCCTCGACAATTACCCCGATGTGATCGGTTTCTGGTGCGATGGATGGGATTCGGCTTCACCGGACGAAGCAACCATGGCCGCCGTACACGCAAAAAATCCGCATGCGCTCATTTTCAGAAATGAGTATGGAAACAAACCGGCGTATGCAGATCAGGACGTGATGGGCATTGAACCCTTTGCCAAAATCCTTTCCCCGGCCTACGATAAAGCCAGTTCCATGTATGTGAGATCCGGGAATGGGGTGGAAGGTTCCTTTATCATTAGTTCGGAGTGGTGGTACACCGGCATTGATCATAGTCCACCGGTAAAATGGTGCGTTAAAATGATGGTATCGGCGTTAGGCGGTAACATGGTTCCCTGCTATGCGGAGGGTGCGAACATTGGTGGCAGGTTCGGCCCGAAAGTGAATGCGGCCAATGATTCCCTGAAAAAATTCTTAGACTATGCCGCTATTGCAACGGACAATGTATGGGGCGGCGGATATGCACATGGCGGTTTTAAATCCGGCACGGTCGGAGACAGCGCTTATGTGGCAACCACGCTGAGAAAGCACGGAAATACGCATTTTATTCATGTATTGAAAAAGCCTGTCAACCATCCGGATCAGTTGCTGATCCCGACGCTGGGATACCGGATCACCGACGTAAGGCTGCTGGCAACAAATAAAAAACTTACTTTTCGCGTGGTTCAGAATCGGCTAGCCATATCCGTTAGCGACTGGAGTAAATTTGGGGAATACGGGGATGAGATCATTCAGATCACTACAGCTGGTAAACCCAACCTGCTTTCGCACAGCGGATGGAATATTCAGGCCGTTAATGAAGACAGCGCCTATCCCGCTTCCAATGCAATCGACCCCACGAAGGATACCTATTATTCATCGCGGAGCGATGCAAAAATGCCGGTTGAACTTACCGTTGACATGGGCGACAGCCACAATATTGCTGCGATTCTCCTGAATCAATATGAGGCGAGGGCGCTGACTACTGCCCGGTATTATCCTACCGGTGAAGGAACAAGAATTAAAGATTATGAAGTCTATGCCAGCAGCAACGGAACCGATTGGGGATCCGTACTGGCTTCCGGCTCGCTGGAGAATGAGCGGGGCGTGAAGGAAATACCGGTTTTGCAGGGAACGGGCAATAAGCGGTATATTAAGCTGAAGATCCTCAGTAACTATAAGGGGAATGGGCTGGTGCAGATCACGAATCTGGATCTGTTAAAAAAATAGGAAGTGTGAATAAGGGAATTAAGATTAAAATTGAATGATATGAATGCAATCCGACTGCTGCTGATCCTGTTCCTGGCGCCATTTGCTTTGCCGGCTTACGCGCAGGGTAAGACCGGATATGCATCTGTTCGGCAACAATATCCGGCTGTTCAACAGCATCAGTCGCCGGATGATCCCCTCTCCCGCGCTGAGGAGTGCCGTCCGCGGAGCGGATTGCCGAACTTCTTCGGCAAACTGAAAAGTGGCAAGGCAGTCACCATCGCCTATCTCGGAGGCAGCATCACCGAAGCCGGCAATGGTTACCGGGAACAATCTGCAGCCTGGATTCAGAAACAATATCCCGCTGCCAAAATAACGGCTGTCAATGCGGGGGTTGGAGGCACCGGTTCCGACCTGGCTTGTTTCCGCCTGCAGGAACAAGTGTTGTCCCGGCATCCTGACCTGGTGTTTGTTGAATTCGCCGTAAACGATAAGGACACCGATACGACCCGGATTCATGAAACGATGGAAGGTATTGTAAGGCAGATCTGGAAGAACGATGCCGCCACCGATATCTGCTTCGTGTACACGCTGACGGCCGACCTGGCGCCGGTACTCGCTGCCGGCAGGCTGCCTGCGGCTGCCCGCGCAATGGAAGATATTGCGCAATACTATCATATTCCGTCGGTTGATATGTGCCTGAAAATTATTGACCTGTTCGGGAAAGGCGATCTCGTATTCAAAGGCCGGCCGGAGGACTATCCCGGCAAAATGGTTTTTTCTGCAGATAACGTTCATCCCTATCCGCAAACAGGGCATCGACTCTATACCGAGGCGCTGGCCCGGAGCCTGCAACGAATGTCCGGTGCCGGAGAAGCGGTCGCCGCTCCGCATGATCCCGGTCTGCCGGTTACCGCCAACAGGTATGAAAACGCACAAATGATTCCTTCCGACCGCTTGAAAAGAACAGGTGAATGGAAGAATCTATCGCCGGCAACGGAAAATGCCGGCGTACTGTCTCCTCAACCCTTCCCGGTTTTATTAAAAGCGGATCATGCCGGCGCTTCCATTATTGTCAGGTTTCGTGGCACAATGGTGGGGCTCTATGATGTCGTTGGCCCCGGCAGCGGAAAATGGGATGTGTTCCTGGATGGAAAACCCTGTCGCAGCTTTACCCGCTTCGATCGTTTTTCAACTTACTGGCGGCCGAATTACATCGTGCTGAGCGATTTTCCTCCGGGACTTCATACGGCGGAATTCCGCGTGTCGGCGGATGTTTTGGATAAAAAGAAATTGCTGGCCGACAAAGCCGGTGATCTGGTTTCAAATCCGGATAGGTACCAGGAAAGTTCGGGGTATGTTGGCTTTCTCCTGCTGGCGGGAAGCGTTGAAGACACAGATTCAGCACCGGTAAAAATCGCCTGCATCGGCAATAGCATAACTTATGGTTATGGCATTCCGGACCGGGAACGGAGCGCATATCCCGCACAGTTAGGATCCCTGCTGGGAGATGGCTATGCGGTAACGAATTACGGCGTGAACGGGGCGACGCTTGTTAGCAAAGGAAGAATACCCTATATCGAAACAGCAGCTTACCGGCAGGCCCTGGCTTCCCGTCCGGATATTGTATTGATCATGCTCGGCACTAATGATACGAAGCCAAAGGACAGCCTGCTGCTGCAGGCATTTGAGAAGGATTATACCAGCCTGGTTGAATCCTTCACCAGTCTCCCTTCTCATCCCCGCGTTATTTTACTGACACCCGTTGTTTCCTATATTACTGAAAAGGGATCCATCAACGAAGGAGCGATTAAGGAAAAGATTATACCCGCCATTCAGCGGATCGCTTACACCCGCCAGCTGGAACTGATCAACCTGCACAATCTGTTCTACGAAAAACCGGAGCTTTATTCCGACGGGCTGCACCCGACAGCGAAAGGCACGGCCCTCATAGCGATGAGATTATCTGAAGCGATACGCCGGCAAACAGATGAAGCGTTCCGCATTTTACCAAAAATACCCGAACCAAAAACCATCACTTCGTTTTATGGATATCCCTGCGCGGATTTTCAACTGAACGGAAGGGAATGTAAAATTGTTGCTCCAAAACGGGCAGCGCCCTCGCATCCCTGGGTATGGCGCGCCAGGTTTTGGGGACATGAGCCGCAAACCGATATCGCCCTGCTCGAAAGAGGATATCATATTGTGTATTGCGACGTGGCCGAACTTTACGGCAATGCACAGGCCGTTGAATACTGGAACCGGTTCTATGACTGGCTGCAGCAGGCCGGGCTCGCAAAGAAAGCCGTTCTGGAAGGCATGAGCCGCGGCGGTGTTTATATCTATAACTGGGCCGCGGTCAATCCCGAAAAAGTAGCCTGTATCTACGCAGACAATCCGGTACTTGACCTGAAGAGCTGGCCGGGTGGTAAGGGCCGGGGACCCGGAAGCAAAAATGACTGGGAGATCTTTAAAACGGATTACGGATTTCATTCGGATGCGGAGGCTATGTCGTTTTCCGGAAGCCCCATCGACAAAGTGAAGGAAATTGCAGCAGGAGGCTATCCCATGCTCCACGTATGCGGCGATGCAGATGAAGTAGTGCCCATGGCGGAAAACACGGAACCCTTCAGCCGGCAGATACTGGCACTAAAAGGAAATATAACCGTGATCCATAAGCCGGGATTCAATCATCATCCGCATAGCCTACCCGATCCCACGCCCATTGTTGACTTCATATTACAATCAGCATTCAGGCCGTCCCTTCCCTGATTCCTGACCCTTGCTTCTCAAACTGATCCGGTTGCCCGGGCTTTTTAAATATCAGTCATGAACAATGGATTTTTCCTTTCACAGACCTGTAGACTGCAAGCCTTTTTACCGAATTTTTCCCCCCGGTCACCGGAAGATTTCCCTTGTTGGCGGTTATTCACTGGTCGGGCATGAGCGGGCACATTAGTTTCGCCACAAATATCATTTTGTGAGAAAAATACTTTTAACACTGACATTATCTTCCTTTTTAGCATTGATGGGTATGGCGCAGGCGCCGGCAAAACAGGCCGGTCCGGGAGCAAGAGCGGGCGGACCGCCATCCATAGGCCGTGCTTACGGAAAAGTGACCGATTCCACCGGGCAGGCCATGGAAGCCACCGCCCTTGTTTTAAAATCGACGGTTGATCCGGCAACCAAAAAAAAGAAACTGATTTTGCTGAAGGGAATGGACACTAAGGCAAACGGGGAATTCAACTTTGAGGACCTGCCCATTTCCATACCCCTGGTGCTTCGGACTTCGGCCACCGGCTATAAAAGCCAGGATCTTACTTTTACCATTACCAATTCAGCAGCCGCCAATAAACCGGCAGGCGCGAGCGCGTCTCCCTATGGCAACCTGCCTTCCTTCGACAAGGACCTGGGTTCCGTCAAACTGCAGCAGGATGTGAAGATGCTGAACTCCGTGGTGGTTACTTCCTCCGCACCCACCATGAGACTTGAACTCGATAAAAAGGTTTTCAACGTGGAAAAAAATATTGTGAGCGCCGGTGGAACCGGGCTTGACGTGATGCGCAATGTACCTTCTGTGAATGTTGACATCGATGGAAATGTCACGCTCCGCGGAACCACGCCTACGATCTTTGTAGATGGAAGACCCACCACGCTGACCCTTGATGAAATTCCCGCAGACGCCATCGAAAGTGTGGAAGTAATGACCAATCCTTCCGCCAAATACGATGCCTCCGGCGGGGGAGCGGGTATTCTCAATATCGTGCTCAAAAAGAACAAGAAGAAGGGATACAATGGAAGTATCACGGCCGGAATGGATTCCCACGGGGCGCCCAATGCACTGGTGGGACTTAACGTGCGACAGGGAAAAATAAATATTACCGCCAACGGCATGATCAATGCCACGAATGGAAGAACAACCGGGAATACGGAACGCTATACCTATCTGAGCGACACGACGCGCCTGTTGCAGGATAACCTGAACCGGAATAAAGGACATTTCATGTTCGGTCAGATCGGGCTGGATTATTTTGTCAGCAACAAAACAACTTTATCCGCCTCCTATATCAAGGTACACGGATCATTTAAACCAACCGACGTTTCGCAGATCCAGACGGACAGTCTGCATTATACGGGTAATAAAACGGGTTTCTCCCAACGCAGTTCCAATAGCGTGCGGGAATTTGATGTGAATGGGGTGCAACTGGGCATGAAACATCTTTTTAACAAAGAAGGCGAGCAGTTGACGGCTGATGGCTCTTACTTCGGGGTGAATGCGCATTCCACTTCCCTGTATACCACCAATTATTATTCAGGCCAGCCCGGTTCACCCGTTTCAGATGTCACCCGTCAGCAAACGCTGGGCACGGCAGATCCTTCCTTCTTTACCGTGCAAACGGATTATACCAACCCGATCGGCAAATCGAAACTGGAAGCCGGGTTGCGGGCGAGTGTGCAGAAACTGGGCAATGACAATGATAATTTTACGCCTGGACGAGAATGGAAAAGCATTGCTGAATGCCTTTGGCAGCAGCAACTACAAGAGTACGAGCCGGGTGTATGCAGGCTATGTGAATTTCACCAGCGCCATCGGGAAATTCGGATATTCCGTTGGCCTGCGCGCGGAAAGCTCCAGCTATTCAGGAGACCTGCTCAATACAGGGCAGCATTTCAGCAATACATATCCGGTGAGTATCTTCCCAACGCTTTTTCTCAGCCAGAAACTGGAGAATGATCAGGAGTTGCAATTCAGCGCCACGCGCAAGATCAACCGGCCCGGCTTTTTCCAGCTGATCCCCTACACGGATTATTCCGATACGCTGAATATTACGCGCGGTAATCCCGACCTGGTGCCGGAATTCACGGAGTCGTTCGAGTTGTCTTATATGAAAACGTTTCAGCCGAACCATACCATTCTGTTTTCCGGATATTATAAATACACGAAAAACCTGATGACCCGCTTTCAGGAGAGCGGCATCAATCCCGTAGGAAAACCGGTGCTGATCAATACCTACGAAAATGCCAATAGTGCGTACACCGTAGGTGCGGAATTAACGACCACCGATAAGATCACCAAATGGTGGGATGTTTCTTTAAACCTCAATGCATACAATGCACATATCAATACCGGGAATCTGAAGCAGCCTTCACAGCCTGCCCTGTGGAGCTGGTTTGGCAAGTTCAACAGTAATTTCAAACTGCCTCTGAATTTCACTGTGCAGCTGACAGCCATTTATCAGTCGAAAACCAATCTGCCGGTGAATCAGAATACAAATCCGTTTGCGCCTCCGGGCACGACCACGCAGAGTTCTTCACAGGGATATATCAAGTCGTTTGGCGGCATTGACCTCGCGCTCAAAAAGAGCTTCCTTAAAAACAATGCGGCTTCTGTTACCGTGAGTATGTCAGATATTTTCCGCACACGCTGGTCTGACCAGTACAGCCAGAGTGAATTTTTTGCCCAGGAATACGACCGGCTGAAAGATCCGCAACTGTTTCGCGTGGTATTGGCTTACAGGTTCGGGAAAATGGACCTGAACCTGTTCAAACGCAAGAATATGAATGCACAGGGCATGGGAGATGCCGGTTCAAGTCTGCAGTAAGCTGATAGGTATTTACACTTACGTTGGCGCATTTATTAAATTATCCGTTTTCTAATTTCTGATTTAATAAATGCGCTAACTTTATTTAGGCCTTTCATTCCCCTGGAAATCCGGAACGGGTTTCCTTTTTATATAAACCTTATCCGATGGCTGACTCCAGAATTGGGCTTTCCCTCTCCGGCGGCGGATACCGCGCTGCTGCTTTTCATTTGGGCACTTTGCAGAAACTGGAAGAAATGGGAATTCTCTCCGGGGTTTCTGTGATCTCTACCATTTCCGGCGGTTCCATTGCGGGAGCAGCCTATATGGTTTCAAGGGATGACTTCAAGGAATTTGAGGACGATACTATTGCGAAACTTTCGTCGAAGAACCTGATCGCAAGAGCGTTTTTCACCTATCCGGCTTCTCGGTTTACGATTTTCTTTACCATCTTTTTAATTGCGGTTATTTATTTTATTGCTCATCATCGGCCGCTCGCCGTATTGCTGACATTCCTGGCTTTTCTTTTTCTTCTTTATTTTTTCCAGTTCTGGATTTTTCCGGTAAGCAAAGCCATTGAAAAATCCTATGCGGCCTTTTTTACGAAACATAAAACATTGAACGAATTGCCGGAACAACCGGTGCTGGTAGTCGGCTCCACCAATCTGCAAACGGCGAGGCCATTTGTTTTTTCTAAAAGCTTTATGGGTGATTCGGCGTATACCTACGCAGAGACGCCCATCCGGTTCTTAGTAAAAGATTTCCCACTGGCGCGCGCGGTGATGGCTTCTTCCTGTGTGCCGGCTGCTTTTTCTCCTGTGATTATCGACCGGGAGTATTTTGAAAAGCCGGAATTGTTTGATACGTACAAACCGGTATTGGCGGATGGCGGCGTCTATGATAACCAGGGCATTCATAAAATTATGCAGAGCGGTTCTTTTGCCTGTGATATCGTCATCACCAGCGATGCCGGGAACCAGCTCAAACCGGAAAAAGTTCTCCGTAATTCATTGCAGATCGCGATGCGGGCGATGAATGTGTTTATGACGCGCATTAAAAATGTGCAGATGATCACGGATGTGTACCAGAACCATAGCCTGGCGAACAAAGAAGTAGCCTATCTCTCACTGGGTTGGGATGCTGACAATTGTATTCCCGGGTTCGTCCGCAATCTTAAAGGCGGTGATATTCCGGACGCCGTTATTGCCCGACACGGTCTGAAGGATGAATGGGTTCAACACCCGGAACAATATGAAAAGGAGATTGCCGGTAAACTGTCGGAGAATATAAAATATGAGAAGATCGTAAAACCGGATCAGGCGGAAGTGGCTCTGGCCCGTACGGTCGGCACCAACCTCACACCGCTAAAACCTGCTGCGATCCGGGCACTGATGAAACAGGCGGCGGCTTTGACCGAAATTCAGATCAGGCTTTATTGTCCATCCTTATAATCAGATTTATGGCAAACAACAAACGAAATATCAATATCTCCCTTCCTGCATCCCGGAACTTAAGGGGATATGCATTTGATCCCATGGTTTCACTCGACCTGGATACCTCGGATATCAATGAGATTTTATATCAGGTTCCCTGGGAAAAGGATCTCAAACCCGGACCGGAAGGAGAATATATCCAGGTGATTGACCGAGACCCGGCCAGCAATGCTGTTTATGCGCCGGTCGATCTCAACGATCCGCATCTGCTGGCGATGGACGGGATCGCACCCACCGAAAGCAATCCCCAGTTTCATCAGCAGATGGTTTATGCGGTCATCATGACCACCATCCACAACTTTGAAAAAGCGCTGGGCCGCCGCGTGATCTGGAGCTCCCGGGAATATTTTGAAAAGGGAAAGTATATGAACGATTATGTGCAGAAGCTGGTCGTTTTTCCACATGCTTTCCGGGATCAGAATGCGTATTATAGTCCCGACCGGAAGGCCCTGCTTTTCGGATATTATAAAGCCACGCCGGTGAATGCTTCGGTTTATCTGCCCGGCGGCATCGTTCATTCCTGCCTTTCCCACGACATCATTGCGCATGAAACCACGCATGCCCTGCTCGATTCCATACACAACCGGTTCATGGAAAGTACCAATCCGGATGTTCCTGCATTTCACGAAGGGTTTGCGGATCTGGTCGCGCTGCTGCAGCATTTTATGTATCCGGAAATCGTTAAAAACCAGATCCGTAAAGTTCGCGGTGATCTCGAATTGGAAAATCTTCTCTTCCAGCTCGCGCTGGAGTTCGGACAATCTACCGGTCAGGTCAGCGCACTCCGGGATGCGATCGGTGAAATTGATGAGCAGGGGAAATGGGTAAGAAGGAAAGCCAATACATCCGACTATAACGAATTACTCGAATGCCATGACCGCGGGAACTTACTGGTGGATACGATATTCGATGCGTTTTTAGCGATCTATAAAAGCAGGACAGCCGACCTGCTTCGTATCAGCACCGGCGGGTCCGGTATCTTGCCGGAAGGCGAGATACATCCGGACCTGGTGAACCGGCTGGCAGGCGAAGCTTCCAAATCGGCTTCCCAGATGCTGAATATGTGTGTGCGGGCGCTGGATTATTGTCCCCCGGTCGACATCCGTTTCGGTGATTATTTAAGGGCCCTGATCACGGCCGATACCGAGTTGGTGGCCAATGACGACCGGCATTACCGGATCGCCGTCATCAACGCCTTTCGGAAAAGAGGCATCTATGCCAACGGCGTATCAAATTTTTCGGTTGAAGCGCTGGTTTATGGCGACCCCGATAAGGAAAGCGAAAAAAAGTGGTTTGGCGGGGAGATATATGATTATCTCCGGTTATTCAAAGAGCAGCTTTCTTATGAAACTGACCGGGAAGCGATTTATAACAAGACGAAACGCTTTATAAAAGGTGACAGAAGCCAGAACATCAAAGGATTTCATGAATATTTTATCGGGTCGGAGAATAAAAAATCTGGCGCCGCCATCGCGGAAAATCTGACCGGACTTATTTTTTCAGAACAGTATAAAGATTTCGGCATCGATACATCGAGGGCTTATGGAAGGGGTGCGGCCATCGAGATCCATTCCCTCAAACTCAACAGCCGGATCGGCCCGGATGGCAATGCGCTCAACCAGATTGTACTAACCCTGGGGCAGCGATGCCATGTAAGAGCAACGCGCGGCAAAGATGATAAAATGATTTTTACGCCGGTATTGAAAAAGAGTCAGTACGGAAATGAAAATGTATTCGTATTCCGCGCGGGTTGTACATTGATCTTCGACTTGAATGATCTTTCCCTGAAGCATGTTATTTCAAAACCGCTCTTTAAACCGGATGCCAGTCTTCGGGCCGGCAGAAAACTGGAACTCAATGAAACACGGCTCGCCGTTCAGTATGAAAGCATGTTTGGCGACATGGCGGATGAAATGGGATTTGCACAAAATCAACCCCGGGGCGCAGAACTGCTGGAAGGAATTCATAAATCTAAAAATGTAAGTTATGCCTGGTAATATCGACTCCATCAAAATACGGATGTACAATACCGGATCCGTGGGTGACTGCTTTCTGCTTTTATTTCAGAAAAAGGGTGTCACTACTTTCACGATGATGATCGACTGCGGCGGTATTAAAACAAGTTCGGCGCTCGTAACACCCGCCGTGCAGGATATTCTGAATACCACGAATGGAAAGATTGACCTGCTGCTCGGCACCCACCAGCACGAGGATCATCTCTCCGGATTTAACCTGGCGCGACCGGTATTCGACGAGCTGAAGGTTGATGAAGTCTGGATGTCGTGGGTGGAAGATGCAACGGATCCACTGGCCAAACTGGTTAAGCAGAAATATGGCAAAAAATTAAAAGAACTGCATGCCGCCATGCAAAAATGGGCTGCCACGGCAGCCGGTTCCGTTGCTGCGGGACCCGGCGAAGCCATGTCGGCCCGGCGCAAATACATCAATCAGCAAATCAAACAATCCCTGGAGCTGCTGGAGTTTGAAAGGGGCGGAGACCATGCCAAAGGACTTGCGGCCGGTTCGCGCACCAACGATGACGCGATGAAATATTTAAAGAAGAAAGGAAAGAAAATGATGTACCGCCAGCCGGGCGAGATCATTACGATGCCGGGAGCGGAAGGAATAAAATTTTATATTCTCGGGCCGCCGCGCGACAGTGACCTGAAGTTTCTGAAAATCGAAATGAATGAGGATGAAATGTATCAGCTCGCAGTTACCAGCGCCGATGAACCGGCCGAAGCGCCCGCGCCATCGCTCGCTGATATTGAGACCATGCTGGTGGATGGCCAGTCGCCCTTTTCAAAAGAATATCTGCTCAGCGGAACCGAGTTAAGTAAATTCAGAAAAACCTATAACGGCAGCAATCTCAAATGGCGCCAGATCGAAGACGACTGGAAAGAATCCGCCAATGATATGGCGCTGGCACTAACGCGGCTGATCAACAACACCTCGCTCGCCATCGCGCTGGAATTTGAACAATCGGGCGCGGTCATCCTGCTTCCCGCCGATGCCCAATCGGGCAACTGGATGTCCTGGCACAAACCGGAGGTAGTGAATGCATTTAAAAAGAAAGGTGGGAAGGAAACCAACGAACTGCTGAACAACACTGTTTTTTATAAGGTCGGGCATCATTCCAGCCATAACGGTACCGCCTCCAAAAGCGGGCTCGAAATGATGAATTCGAAAGACCTGGTGGCATTTATTCCATTGATTAAGGATAAAGTGCCCGCGGCCTGGAATCCCAGCGGTTTCCCCGCTGCAAAGCTCTATCCGAAAATTATTGAAAAGGCGAAGGGCAGGGTCGTGCGGACAGACAAGGGACTGATAACGGATGGCGGCGCAGATGCGCAAAGGGCCAGGCTTTCAGGCACTGATAAAAAAGCATTTTCAAACGCATTTAAGTCAGGTGCGAATTATTATGAGTATACGGTTAATGGATAGTGGTATAAGGTATTAGGACAGTTCAGGACAGTTAACTCACATTTCTCCTATAAGTTTAAGTTCTGGACTTCAACATTGTTTCCAGATATGCTGACGATTCACTTCAACCAACAACTTCATATGGGAAATCACTTTTTCGCATCTCCGGTAAAATTAAGGATTGAATGCCTTGTCTTAGCTTTCTTCCTTTTGTCGGGATCTTTACTAGCTCAGGCCCCTTCTTCTCCAGCAGCTTTTTCGACAGAAACCTTCGGCAATCCGCCAAATTCCGCAAGACCGCGCGTATGGTGGCATTGGATGAATGGCAATATAACCACCATGGGTATCCGCAAAGACCTGTTATGGATGCACCGCGCGGGCATTGGCGGTTTCCAGAATTTTGACGCGTCCCTGGCAACGCCCCAGATTGTAAAAAAGCGGCTTATTTATATGACGCCGGAGTGGAAGGACGCTTTTTATTTTACAACGAAACTTGCGGATTCGCTACATCTGGAAATGGCGATAGCGGGTTCTCCCGGCTGGAGCGAAAGCGGCGGACCCTGGGTTAAGCCCGAAGACGGAATGAAAAAAATAGTGTGGAGTGAAACAAGGATTAAAGGCGGCGCGCCGGTGACCATCGTTTTACCCAATCCGCCTTCGGTAACCGGTACATTTCAAAATATTCCGCTTCAGGCCGGCCTGAGCTTTGATGGAGAAGCCGCCAAACCGCCTGTCTATTTCAAAGACGTAGCGGTGATCGCCTATAAACGACCGGTTACCGATATACCGCTGAGCGATTTGAAACCTGTCGTCAGCTCCAGTGCGGGCCATTTTGATCTGACGCAGCTAACAGACGGAGACCTGGCCACAACCAACCTGCTGCCATCGGATACCGTTAAAGGCTCGGCATGGATACAGTTTGCCTTTGCAGAACCGCAAACCATCAAGGCGGTCACAGTAGTGGGCGGCGGAGACCGGGGGCCATTTGGATTGAATGGAGAATTGAAGGATACCCGCAGCCTCGAAAAAAGTGATGACGGCATCCGCTTCGAAAGGGTATGTTTTATTCCGGCAGGCGGGGTGCTGGAACAGACGATCATCATTCCTGAGACCAGGGCAAAATATTTCCGGGTTACATTTAAGAACCCTCCGGTTCCTTTCAGTTTTGCCGCCATCACCGGCGGTACCGGTCCTACCAAACCACCACCGGGAACAGAGATTGCGGAGGTTGATTTACATACGGCGACAAGAATCGACCGGTTTGAAGAAAAGGCCGCTTTTGCACCGGCATCCGATCTGTCTGCTTATCCTACACCGCCTTCAGGTGATACCATATCATCTGCTGATATCATCAACCTGACCGATAAAATGAAAGCCGACGGAACATTAAGCTGGACGCCGCCTCCGGGTGACTGGGTGGTGCTTCGTTTTGGTTTTTCCCTGATCGGTATCACCAACCACCCGGCTTCTCCTGAAGCCACCGGTCTTGAAGTGGATAAGCTGGATCCCGTCGCCGTCGACAAATATTTTGAAAATTATCTGGATCAATATCAAAATGCAACGAAAGGCCTGATGGGAAATCATGGCGGTCTCGGTTTTATGGTCACGGACAGCTGGGAGGCCGGCGCACAGAACTGGACGCTGAATATGCCGCGGGAATTTGAGAAACGGCGTGGATATTCCATGCTGGCCTGGATGCCGGTTTTGACGGGGCATATCGTAGTGAGTCCGGCTGCGAGTGAGCAATTCCTTTGGGACTATCGTAAAACCCTGAGCGAACTGGTAGCGGAATATCATTACGATCAATTAACGGCTATCCTGCAGAAACGCGGAATGAAACGTTATTCCGAATCGCATGAAAGCGGTCGTGCGCTGATTGCCGATGGAATGGAAGTAAAAAGGAGCGCTGCCGTTCCGATGTCCGCCATGTGGACGCCAAGCGTTATGAACGGGGGCGACCAGACAGGCTATCAGGCGGATATCCGGGAGTCCGCATCTGTGTCACATCTTTACGGGCAGAACCTGGTGGCTGCCGAATCACTGACTGCCATTGGTTTCGGAGGGAACGCCTGGGCCTATTCGCCGGAGAAATTAAAACCCACGGCAGACCTTGAACTGGCCAGCGGATTAAACCGCTTTGTGATTCATACTTCGGTTCATCAGCCGGTGGACGATAAAATTCCCGGGCTGGGCCTCGGGCCCTTTGGCCAATGGTTCAACCGCAATGAAACCTGGGCGGATCAGGCAAAAGCCTGGACCGACTATCTCAGCCGGAGCAGTTATATGCTGCAGCAGGGAAAATTTGTTGCAGATGTGCTGTACTATTATGGAGAGGACAATAACATCACTTCCCTGTTTGCAAAAAAATTGCCTGCTGTTCCGGAAGGATACAATTATGATTTCGTGAATGCGGATGCGCTGATCCATTTATTGTCTGTAAAAGACGGAAGGATCGTAACGCCTGGCGGCATGAGTTACCGGTTGCTGGTGCTGGATAGCAATGCTACAAAAATGTCCCTGCCCGTATTACGCAAACTGAGCGATCTGGTGAAAGCAGGTGCAGCCATTAGCGGAGTAGTTCCACAGGGAACGCCCAGTTTAGCTGATGATCCCGTTGAATACCATCAGCTTCACCAGGAAATTTGGGGAACCCCCAACGCGAAAGTAATGACGGGAAAAGAAATGCGGGAAGCGCTGGCTGAATTGCATGTCGGTCCCGATTTTACCTACAACAAACCCGGGACAGATACCCGGTTACTTTATGTGCACAGAAAATTATCGAACAGCGATATCTATTGGGTCGACAACCGGAATGACCGGTTTGAGAAACTGGAAGCCATATTCCGCATGGAAGGTAAAATACCGGAGATCTGGCATGCCGAAACCGGAAAAACAGAGCCGGTTTCTTACCGCATTGCGGATGGCGTTACAAAAGTTGATTTGAACCTGCAACCCAACGAGGCGGTTTTTGTGGTGTTCAGAAACAAAGCATCAAAGTCATCCTTCAGCTTGCCAACTCTTTCAGAAAAATCCCTGCTCACGCTCGGTAATGACTGGGATCTGAAATTCCAGAAAGACCGCGGCGCTCCGGCATCCGTTAAATTAAACCAGCTGGGTTCCTGGACAGATAATGCCGATCCGGGCATTAAATATTTCTCCGGAACGGGCACTTATGCAAAATCCCTTACTGCGCCCGCTGCCTGGTTTGCCAGGGGCGCCCGGCTGCGGTTGGATCTCGGTGGCGTAAAAAATCTTGCGGAAGTGATCGTGAACGGGAAATCGCTGGGCATTTTATGGAGAACGCCATTTTCGGTGGATGTGACCAGGGCATTAAAGCCCGGCGCCAATCAGATCGTCATCAAAGTGACCAATCTTTGGGTAAACCGGTTGATCGGAGATCAGCAGCCGGGGGTTACCAAAAAGATCACTTATACTACGATGCCTTTTTACAACGCCAAATCGCCCCTTTTGCCTTCGGGTTTATTGGGACCTGTGCAGATTGTATCGCTGTCTGAATGATATTGAATGTGGAAATGGGCCGTTGGTTTCCGGGCCAATTTTAAATGGTTGGCTTAGTAGCAATAGACTTGTTTTGGCGGAATTCATCCCCTAAGTTGTCGTTTTTACACCGTATCAAATCCTGAAGTGAATGCTAGTTTTGTATTGTCAATAAAAATTCAAACAGCGTTATGAAAAATTTATTCAAAACACATAATCCTCTTAAATCAATACTACTAATTGCAATGTATGTTTGCAGCATCCCGATCAAACGGGCAACAAATCAAACCTTCCAACAGTGGTTACGCACCTGTTAATGGCATCAAAGTTTATTACGAAGTATATGGCGAGGGCAGGCCTATCGTTTTACTGCATGGCGCTTTTTATACCATTGAGATGAACTGGGGACAATTAATACCTGAATTGTCAAAAACAAGAAAAGTAATTGCCATTGAATTGCAGGGACATGGACATACACCGTTTTCAGATAGAAAATTATCGCATGCTACTTTAGCAAGTGATGTGGAAGGAGTAATGGATTACCTGAAAATTGACAGTGCGGATGTAGCGGGATATAGTTTGGGCGGCTCTGTGGCTTACCAGTTTGCCATACAAAGCCCTAAACGGTTAAGAAAATTAGTGATCATTTCTTCTACTTATAAAAGTAGTGGTTGGATACCCGAAGTAACTAATGCGTTTAAAAATATGAAGCCTGAATTTTTTACGAATACTCCCATGAAAGCCGCATACGATGCAGTGGCGCCTGACAAAACAAAATGGACAAAGTTCTTAGAGCAGATGATTGCTTTCGCCGAGGCGCCATTCAACTTCGGCGACTCCAATATTTCGAAAATTTCTGCGCCTGTATTAATCATATCCGGTGACAATGATGGACTGGATAAAATTGAGTTGATAAAAACATATAAATTGCTGGGAGGTGGTGTTTCTGCTGATCTGGGGCCAATGCCAAAATCGCAATTGGCCATTGTTCCTTCACAGGGACATGTCAGCCTGATGATGCAGACAACAACGATTTTGAACTATTTGAATAGTTTTTTAAAGTAACCTAATGGATCTGCATATCAAATAGTAAAGCGTTAATTTAATCATGACAGCGAATTTTGCCTGCTGCTGCAATTGCGCGCCCGTCGGACTTCCTTTTCGTCCGGTTGATAGTCCGCGCATTAACTGAATGCCTTTCCAGGAACTGCCGATAACCGTACCGACCTTCCCGCTAAAGCCACACAGAACGCCTTGTTTGATGGCGCCCAGACCGAAGGATCCGGGTATATACTTTCAACCGCAGACCGGATCCTTCCTGCACGGACCGGAAACATTTCATTGACCCCCCAAATATGGGGTTCTCAAAAAATGATTTTTCGGAGTTTCATCGGAGTGCTAAAAAATAAATATTGATTTTTTGTGACAATTCCCCGGGTTTTGGAAAAAGGGTCCGGAGAAGGCCCGGAGAGGGTCCGGATAGGGTATTTACAGGGTGTTTGTTGGAGCGCTATAGGGGGAATTCCCTCCGGCGCCCCTGAAAACCCCCTACACCCCCCCTACAAATACCATATCCGGATACTGTCCGGCATCAGAAACGGGAGGTCGTTAAAAAAACAGGGAAATCCTTCCTTTTTTGAAAAAATATTTTTTAGCACTCCGATGAAACTCCGAAAAACCGGCTTTTTACAGGCCCATATTTGCAACAGGATCGCCATAGTCCCTTCTCCTGGTCACGCACAGGAGAGGGACTTTTTAAAAATGTTTCTATGAAACCAGAGCTTACCAGGACGTATTATACTGAAGGGACAAATGGAAAGATTTTTGTTCGCTTCTTAAAGTGAATCATTGCAATTAATCTGTAATTATTCCCGGCAATATCAAATACGTACCGGTCATTACGGATACTATCGCAGCTATTCCATGTCTGTTTGACATCTGCGAAATGCGCCCAATCGCTTTTTTTAGTTTTGTCATACTACTTATTTAGTGGGTTTGCGCTTAATGGATAACGAATAATAAGCTCTCTTTTGCTTTTTACAAATTTACTTTTTGTTTTCGAAAGAGCTTGTTACGAGCACGCCTCTATGATTAAAATCAATATTTACGTTGATGCCGGACATATTTTTTATCATTACAAAGAGTAACCTTGCAGCATTGAGAAAGTTTTTAGCATATTTTTTTGTCTATTATTTTCAATCCCCGGGGCTGCACCAGTGGCTAAGGACAGCATTATCATAGTATGATGTAATTGAATTTATTATTTGAAATAAAATTATTACTAATGAACCCAACACATATTCATTTGATGCTCAATCATTTCCCCATAATCGGGACCCTGATGGGTAGCGCAATAATACTTTTTGGCATTGTCAAAAAGCAAAATAGCAGCAGAGCTATCGGTGCATTTATTATAGTCATCATGGCCGTTATCGCGATACCCGTAATGCTTACCGGCGAACCCGCAGAAGAAAGTATTAAACACCTCAACGGCATTTCCAAACCACTGATTCACGATCATGAGGAAGCGGGAGAAAAGGCTTTTTGGATGATGGAAATTACAGGTACATTTTCTTTGATCGCCTTGATTCTGTATAGGATTAAACCGGCATTAGCCTCAAAGGCATTTTGGATTGCTTTCTCGTTTTCCGTGATTACTTTCTTTACAATGGTATGGGCAGGCAACCTTGGAGGGAAAATAAGGCATCCGGAAACGTCAAATACATTTATTAATGTGGATAAAAATGCAACGGGATCTCAACCTCAAAATGATAAATAACTATGCCCAATAAGATTTTAAAATTTCTTTATGAAAGTGATCAATTTGCCAAATCGCCCATTGATACGGTTCCTGACAATATTGAAGAAAGGAATTGGAATTTTAAGAATGCTTATTGTTTTTGAAATCTGCGATGTCAATGAATCACGGGGATTTTCGGTACCTCAGCTTATTGACATTGTATTTGCCTTATGAACAATCAAAAAGCTGATTGTTTCAATAGACCAGGGTATATTTACTGAATTTATTTTTATCGGATTATTTCCGGAGCAGGCTCGATTTCTTTCACAATTCGTTCGATGGATAAAAGCAATCCCTTTCCTTTCTCTGGCCTTACAGAAGCTGAAGCAAGCGCTTCAGGAAGAAAATATGGCAGGAATAAGATAGAATCGAAATCCGTTAGTCCAATTTGGCATACTCTGAAAGATGCTGTTTTGGAGCCGATGTTTATGCTGTTGATCGCTGCCGCTGTTATATATTTTATTTTAGGTGAATTTTCTGATGCCTGGTTTATGTCGGGCGCTATTATTTTGGTTTCCGCCATTTCCATTTACCAGGATAACCGAAGCAGGAATGCGTTGAATGCCTTAAAGGAATTTACGCAATCGCACGCCACCGTCATCAGAAATGGTCAAATGGTAAGGTTATTATCTGAAGAAATCGTTGTCGGCGATTTTGTAGTGGTTTCTGAAGGAGAACTCATTCCTGCAGATGGAATGCTGAAACAGATCAATGATTTTTCTGTGAATGAGTCTATCCTTACAGGGGAATCGTTCAGCGTTACAAAAGACATTCTTTCTGAGGAAAACAATAAGCTGTTTAGCGGAACATTGGCGGAGTCGGGACAAGCTGTATTTGAAGTAACGGCTATTGGGGAACATACCCGTCTCGGCGCACTGGGTAAATCAGTCCAGAATATTCAGAAAGGAAAAACCCTTTTGCAAAGGCAAATCAATTCTTTCGTTAAATGGATGGCATTTGCAGGAGCTGTTATTTTTTTAATTATTTGGGGTATCAATTATTTTCAGTCTAAAGATGTATTGAATAGTCTGTTGAAAGGCCTGACCATTGCGATGTCCGTTTTGCCGGAAGAGATTCCGGTGGCGCTCGCCACATTTATGGCGCTGGGTGCGTGGCGCTTGATGAAACTGGGAGTGATTGTGAAGGAGACTTCTACGGTAGAAGCCTTAGGCGCCGCGACGGTTTTGTGTACCGATAAAACCGGAACCATCACTGAAAACAGGATGGAATTGTATCGGTTATATGATTTTGTCTCCGACAAAGTAGCGGCTCGGGAAAACTGGGAGGGCGAGACAACCAAAAGATTGATTAGTGCTGCCATGTGGTCGAGTGAAGTGGCGCCTTTTGACCCGATGGAAAAAGCCATTCATAGTGCGTACGCCAAAAATGCGCCCCGGGATCTTCGCCCGGAATTCAGGATGATTCATGAATATCCGTTGGATGGAAAGCCGCCAATGATGACGCATATTTTTGAGAACAAAGCCGGACAGCGGATAATTGCAGTGAAGGGCGCGCCGGAAGCTGTCTTAAACTTGTCTTTGTTAAGTGAGGGGGATAAGAAAAAGGTAAATGATTGTTTAATATCATTCGCCAAAGAAGGTTTGCGCGTATTGGGAGTGGGAATGATAGATTTCGAAGGAAATGATTTCCCCAAGACCCAGCAGGAATTTAAAATTAACTTTTTGGGATTATTGGGATTTTATGACCCCCCGAAAAAGAATATTGCCCATGTTTTCAAACAACTTTACGATGCGGGAATCCAACTAAAGATCATCACGGGAGATAATCTTATTACAACATCAGCCATAGCCAGACAGGCCCATTTCAGGGGGTACGAAAATGCCACCACCAGCGCCGAATTGTTGCAATTGAGTGAGGATGAATTTGATAAAGCGGTGATTAAAAATAATCTTTTTACCCGCATGTTCCCGGAGCTTAAATTAAGGGTCATAGAGAGTTTAAAGCGTCAGAATCATATTGTAGGAATGACTGGCGATGGGGTGAATGATGGGCCAGCACTTAAGGCGGCAAACATAGGGATCGCCATGGGCAAACGGGGCTCCGAGATTGCCAAAGAAGCGTCTTCATTAATTCTAACGGATGATGATTTTGGCAAAATGATAGATGCCGTAGCGATGGGGAGAAAGATTTATGCAAATCTTAAAAAGGCCATTCAGTACATTATTTCCATTCATATTCCTATTATTTTAACTGTGGCGTTACCGCTTATATTAGGATGGGCCTACCCTTCGATATTTACGCCGGTGCATGTTATTTTTTTGGAGCTGATCATGGGGCCAACCTGTTCTATCGTTTATGAAAATGAACCGCTGGAAAAGAACAGCATGCTGGAGAAACCGCGCTTAATGACCAGTACCTTTTTCAATTTGAAGGAGCTGACGGTAAGCATTTTTCAGGGCTTGGCAATCACGGCAGGAACGTTGTTTATTTATCAAATTGGGGTTCGAAAGGGATATGACGAAGATACTACCCGTTCCCTGGTATTTACTACCTTAATTTTTTCCAATCTGCTTTTGACATTGGCAAACCGGTCATTTTATTTTTCTGTGTGGTCCACTTTGAAAAACAGAAATATTCTCTTAAGAATAATGATGATTGCCACACTTGCTTTGCTGACTATGATTTTATTTGTTCCGGTTATCTCCTCTTTTTTCAAAATGACTTCCTTAAATGGAATGCAAATCAGTTGGACAATTGCCGTTGCGTTCCTTTCGGTTAGCTGGTTTGAGGTTTACAAACTGGGGAAGAGAAGGAAACAAAAATTGATGGGATTGAATCCTGTCTCCTGAACTGGGATGGTCTATAACCTGATATATTCGGACATCAGGTAAGTACCAAAAGAAAAAGGCTTTGAGGTTTGTGGCCTTAAAGCCCTTTTTGTCCTGTGGTGTGGGGCGGGATTGAACCGCCGACACAAGGATTTTCAGTCCTTTGCTCTACCAACTGAGCTACCGCACCTTTTATCTTTTATCCGCCGAAGCCCCTTCGCAATTTATGCCGGACGCAGATACGGCGAAGGCGGACTCCATTTCCAAACCAACTACCTATCCAAAAGATCCCAGTAGTAAGTAAGGGCAGCAAAAATAGGGGATTTTATGAATTTACCCAAAGGATTGCTCCTTTTCAGTGATCAAAATTGATTGATAATGAACGGTTGTCCGATCATTCAGGGAACTGATCTTGGATTACATCCCATATTCATTCAAAAACTTAATCCGCATCAGCTTCAACTGCTCCCAGGTGAAATTCCCGTCGGCCAGTTCCTGTTGCGCCAGCTGCAGACTGCTGGTTTCGCAGCCTTTGAAATAATCCAGGATTTCGTCCTGCTCGTCTTCGTCCAGCATTTCATCGATCACATAATCCAGGTGCAGCCTGGTGCCGCTGGCGGCAATGGTTTCCATATTTTCCAGCAGGGCATCCAGCCGCATGTCCTTGTTCTTGGCGATGGTTTCCAGGGGAATTTTTTTATCCATCTGCTGGATGATATAAACTTTGTTGATGCTCTTGTTCGCCACCGTCTTCATCACGAAATCATCGGGTTTTTCGATCTCATTTTCTTCCACATATTTTGCGATGAGTTCGATAAAGGGCTTGCCATAACGGATCGCTTTTCCCTTGCTTACGCCCTGGCATCTTTCCAGCTCCAGGGTGGTCGTGGGATAAAAGGTAGCCATATCCTGCAGCGAATTTTCCAGGAACAATACAAATGGCGGCAGGTTCTTTCTTCTTCGATTCCTTCTGCCGCAGTTCCTTCAGCATTTCGAACAGCTTCTCATCGCTGGCGGCGGTGGCAGGAACGGCTTCGGCAGGTTCTTCATCGTCTTCCGCATTTGCTTCTTCAAAGGCATTGTTGAGTACGATCTTGAAACGATCTGTGGTTTCTTCAAAAATTCCTGGCCCTTCTTCGTGATCTTCAGCACGCCGTATTCTTCAATATCCTTTACCAGCAGGTCTCCGAGCAGCATCTGGCGGATCAGTGAATTCCAGTAATATTCCGTGTCGTCATTGCCGATGCCGAATTCACGGAATACCTTCATGCCGGAACATCATCAGCTGCGGAGTGAGTTTGCCCACAATCACATTCACCGTATAATCGGTAGCAAATCGTTCGTCCAGGGCCTTGATCGCTTTCAGTGCTTTTACCACATTGTCCTTTGCTTCCACCCTTTCTTTTGGATGGCGGCAGTTATCACATTCACCACAATTTTCGGCAGTATATTCTTCGCCGAAATAACTCATCAGCACTTTGCGGCGGCAAACGCCGGTTTCGGCATAGCCGACGGTTTCATTGATCAGCTGGGCGCCCACTTCCCGTTCGCTAGAGCGGTTTGTCTTTCATGAAATGCTCCAGCTTCTGCACATCCTTATGCGAATAATATAAAATACATTTGCCTTCCAGTCCGTCGCGGCCGGCGCGACCGGTTTCCTGGTAATAGTTTTCGATGGACTTCGGAATATTATAATGGATCACAAACCGGATATCGGGTTTGTCGATCCCCATCCCGAAGGCGATGGTGGCAACGATCACCTGCACGTCCTCATTCATGAACAGGTCCTGCCTTTCCGCACGCAGCTTGCTGTCGAGGCCCGCATGATAGGCCACGGCCTTGATGCCATTGGCCACCAGCATGTCCGCCAGCTCTTCCGTGGTTTTGCGGTTGAGGGTATAGATGATGCCGCTCTTTCCTTTATGTCCTAAAATGAATTTGACGATATTGCGGATGGTCTGATCCTTTTTTACCTTGGGCTGTACTTCATAATACAGATTGGGCCGGTTGAAGGAGGAGATAAAAATGGCGGGATCCCGCAGAGCCAGGTTCTTCACGATATCGCTCTGCACTTTTGGAGTAGCCGTGGCCGTTAGGGCGATCACCGGAACATCGGGATTCACCAGGTCCATGATCTCGCGCAGCCGGCGGTATTCCGGCCGGAAATCATGCCCCCATTCGGAAATACAATGCGCTTCATCCACGGCAAAAAAAGATATTTTCAGGTCGCTGAAAAAATCGAGGTTCTCCTGCTTGGTGAGGGTTTCCGGAGCCACATAGAGCATCTTGGTATGCCCGTTCAGCAGGTCGTTATGAACTACCTTGATCTGTTTTTTATTCAGGGTGGAATTGAGAAAATGCGCCACATTATCTTTGGCGCTGTAGCCGCGCACCAGGTCAACCTGGTTCTTCATCAGGGCGATCAGCGGGCTCACGATGATCGCCACCCCTTCGCTCATCATGGCCGGCAACTGGTAACAAAGGCTTTTGCCGCCGCCGGTGGGCATGATCACGAAAGTATCTTTTCCGTTTAATACGGTTTGGATGATTGCCCCCTGGTTCTGTTTGAATCCGTCGAATCCAAAATGCTCCTGGAGCTGAATCAGTAATTTCGGATCCTCAATGCTCTTGGATGTCTTTCCGTTCAGATAGGGTTGCTTTTTTAGTAGTTTTTTTCTTAGTTGTCGTTGTTGCCATGCTCGTTAGGTTTTCCTTCACACAGTCGGTCGGTGGAAAGTCATAAGTTAATCAAAATAAGCGGTATGGTAAGCAGCAGTCGTTTAAGAATGAAACCGGCTGATCGGGTTGTTTCAGGCCGGCGAAGCTACAAAATTTTACGGGCTTTAAAAGGCCATTTTTGTTAAAAATTCCCTTTTGAGTTCGGATATAGCCTTCAGAATGACATAATTTTGCGCCTTACCATGACAAAAGGATCCATTAAGACATCCGCCCTGCAGATCATTCGAAAAGAAGCCGCAGCCATTGGCGCGACTGGAAGTTTTCATTAACGACGACTTTGTGCGTGCCGTGGAAACCATCGCGGCCTGCAAAGGCAGGCTCGTGATCAGCGGCGTGGGCAAGAGCGCCATCATCGCGCAGAAGATCGTAGCCACCCTTAATTCAACGGGAACGCCTGCCGCCTTCATGCATGCCGGCGACGCCATTCATGGCGACCTGGGTATGGTGGGGGAGAATGATATCGTGATGCTCATCAGCAAAAGCGGCGAAGCCCGGAGATCAAAGTGCTGATTCCCCTGCTCAACCGCGATAAAAATAAACTCATCGGCATGGTCGGCAACGACCAGATCCATGCTGGCAAAAAAAGCGGATATCTTTCTGAATACAACGGTTTCGGAAGAAGCCTGTCTGCATAACCTGGCGCCCACCAGCAGCACCACGGCCCAGATGGTGATGGGCGATGCCCTGGCCATCACGCTGATGGAACTCAAGGGATTCGGTACGGAAGACTTTGCGCGCTTTCATCCCGGTGGCACCCTGGGAAAAAATTCTATCTGCGCGTAAATGATATTTATATTCATAATGCTAAACCTAAGGTCGGTCCCCGGGCTTCCCTCAAGGAAGTGATTATGGAAATGACTTCGAAACGCCTGGGCGCCACAGCCGTTACCGGCCCGGCGATCAGCTGCTGGGCATCATTACCGATGGTGATCTGAGAAGAATGCTGGAGAAGAGCGTTAACACGGCCGATGTGAGCGCCAGTGATATCATGACCAAAACGCCCACGACCATTTCAAAGGACGCACTGGCCGTAGAAGCCCTGGAAGTATTAAGGGCAAAAGATATCAGTCAGTTGCCGGTGATGGACGGGGATCAATATGCAGGGTTTATTCATATCCATGATTTGGTTAAGGAAGGAATTATTTAAAAGAATTTTTTTATGAACGAACATCAGTACGCGGTCATCATGGCCGGAGGAATCGGCAGCCGTTTCTGGCCCATGAGCCGGCAGAATTTCCCCAAACAGTTCCTGGATATTCTGAATACGGGTCAAACGCTGATCCAGACTACTTTTGAACGACTCACCGATTTTATTGCTTCCGGAAAATATTTATGTTGTCACTTCCAACGAATACATCGGCATTGTTAAAGATCAGTTGCCGAAGATCAAACACGAAAATATTCTCGGAGAACCTTCCCGCAAAAATACCGCGCCCTGCATTGCCTATATTTCTTTTAAGCTCATGCAGAAGGATCCGAAAGCCTCGCTGATCGTGGCGCCGGCAGATCACCTGGTCACCGGACCGGATCGCGTTTAAAAAGGTTTGTCTGGAGGCGCTCAGCTTTGTCAATAAACACAATGCCCTCATCACCCTCGGCATCACGCCGCTGAATCCGAATACGGGATATGGCTATATTCAGCGCGAACTGCACAACGTGACCGACAACGTATATAAAGTAAAAACCTTCACGGAAAAACCCAACCTGGAACTGGCTAAAACCTTTCTGGCCAGCGGCGACTTCCTCTGGAATGCCGGCATCTTTGTATGGCAGGTGAAAAATATGATCAAGGCATTTGAAAAATACCTGCCGGAGATGTACGATGTGTTTGTTGCCGAAAAAGAAGCATTCAATACCCCCGGAGAGAAAAAGGCGCTCGAACATATCTATCCGCTCTGCACGACTATTTCCATCGACTTCGGCATCATGGAGAAAGCAGACAATGTGTATGTGATCCCTTCATCCTTCGGATGGAGCGATCTGGGCACCTGGAACAGTGTCTACGAAAATCTGGAAAAAGATTTTCTCGGCAATGCCGTTGCCGGCGAAAATATCCTGATCATCGATGCCCGCGACAGCATCGTCCATTCTTCCAACAACAAACTCATTGTGCTCCAGGGCCTGGAGGATTTCATCGTCGTCGACACCGACGATGTGCTGCTCATCTGCAAAAGAGACAAGGAACAGGAGATAAAGGATTATGTGGCGGAAGTGCGGAGGAATAAGGGGGATAAGTATTTGTAGGCTGCTTGTTTTAATTGTGGATGGTATATGGTGGATGGTGGATGGACTTTTGGTGGAGGTCCCTGTTCGATTGCTGTCAACTGTATGTTTTGGATGCTGATTGTATTAAATGGAAATGGTCAGCATTCAGTCCATCCACCATCCACCATATACCATTAACGATTTCACTCATGCAATTCCAATCCAAGCTCCCAAATACAACCACCACCGTCTTCACCGTAATGAGCGCGCTGGCGTCAAAGGCAAAGGCCATCAACCTCGGACAGGGATTCCCGGATTTCCCGATGAACCAGGAACTGATTGGTTTGGTGAACCGCGCCATGCGGGATGGATATAATCAGTATGCACCGATGGAGGGGTGGCTTCCCCTGCGTGAAACGCTTGCGGAGAAAATGGAAGATCTCTATCAGCATCCGGTTCGTCCGGATACGGAAATAACCATTACCCCCGGCGGCACCTATGCCATTTATACCGCACTCACTACTTTGCTTCAGCCCGGCGATGAAGTGATTGTTTTTGAGCCGGCCTACGACAGTTATATTCCAAATATCCGGGTGAATGGGGCTGTTCCCGTTACCATTCCGCTGGAATATCCTTCTTACAGCATCAACTGGAATAAAGTGCGCGCAGCAGTCAGCCCTAAAACAAAGCTGATCATGCTGAATTCTCCGCATAATCCCACTGGCGCAGTATTAAGGCATGAGGATATCGAAGAATTGCGCAAACTCGTTCATGGCACGAATATTTTTATTCATTCCGATGAAGTATACGAACATATCCTTTTCGACGGCCTGCCGCACTTATCCATGCTCCGTTATCCGGATTTATTTGAAAGAAGTTTCGTGAGCTTTTCCCTCGGAAAAGTTTTCCATTGCACCGGCTGGAAAATGGGATACAGTGTGGCGCCGGAATGGCTTATGAAAGAATTCCGGAAAGTTCATCAGTTCAATGCCTTTAGCTGTCACAGTCCGGTCCAGGTCGCCATGGCCGCCTTCCTTAAAGACAAAAGCCATTATCTTTCCCTTCCCGCGTTCATGCAGGACAGACGCGATCATTTCCGGAACTCATGTCCCAAACCCGTTTCAAGCCCCTGGAATCCCACGGCAGTTATTTTCAACTCTATTCCTATTCCGGAATAAGCGATGCCCCGGATTTCGATTTCGCCAAAGAACTCGTGGCGCATCATGGCGTCGCCGCCATTCCCGTTTCCGCTTTCTATCAGTCCGGAAAGGATGATAAGGTGCTGAGGTTTTGCTTTGCTAAAAAAAAGGAAACGCTGGAGCGGCTGTTGTGAAACTGCTTAAGGTTTAATAGTAAACAAACAGACTATTCATTTGTCAGTTGTTTCATTATGTTTCTGCAGCCTGTCGTCAATCCTCCTTCACTGCGTTTCAACGGATCAACTGCCAGCCCTTCCGTCAACCTGCGTTTCTTGCGTTTCAGATATTTCGCATGAATGATTTCGCTCATCGTTTTCTCCTGCACTTTGCTTTCGAGCCAGGAAATGATATCCAGATAGGCGAAGGAGCGGGTTTCGAAACGGTTATATTCCAGGTGCTTGATTGTGCTGAGTAATTTTTCCAGTTCGGGTTTGATTTCGCGCCTGGAGATCTGGAAGCTTTTTCGGAGAAATTTAAACATCTCTTCTTCCACCACCGTCAGGTTTTTCATTTTCGCCATGAACCGGTAAACAGATTTGGTCAGCGATTCCATCAGTTCATAATTGCCCAGTTCATAATGCGCGAGCAGATGCACGAGCCGGGCATAACATTGCAGGTCGTACCGCAGATCCACATGATCGTTGATGATCTGCTGCAGATAGTCGATGGCCGTGCTGTAATCCCCGCTGCCAAAATAAAGCGTGGCAATTTTATAATTGAACACCAGTGATGCGGTGAGGATCAATATAATCTGCATATTCTTTCAGCTTTTCATTCAGATCCGGAACCAGCTTAAGTCCTTCTTTGAATGTGCCGGTCATCAGGTGCCAGTTGATTTTGGCCAGATGAATATAGACCAAGGTATGGATGCGGAAATTATCGTGATGCTTACCCTGCGGTGTTTCGGCATATTCTTCAAATTTCTTCAGGATGGCGCTCGAATTTGCTGAAATGCCGCAGATCGAAAAGCGCATTCAGCATATTGTGCATGCCTTTTACGTAGTGACCCGTTTCCACGGACATCATCAGCGGTTCTGCTTCGAACAGATCGATCCATTTCTGTCCGTACCGGTAATACATCAGGAAGTCCTGCGGATAAATGCAAGCCAGCTATAACTCTGATAGAGATAAAGTTTTTCGTAAAAATCGTGCAGGTTCGACGTATCCGGCAGAGAGTTTTGTTTGAAAAACTCCTTGTAGTCTTTTTACATCCGCTTCATTTCGCGCATGACCATTCTCCACATACCAGCGATAAAGCAGCAGCGCCAGGTTGGAAAGTCTTGTTACCCGGTCAATATGCTCGCTGATCTCCGTTGATTCCCTGGTGAGCTGATTCGTTTTTTCCAGGGAAGTGCGGGTGATGTGCAGGGTTTCGATTTTTTTCTCGAGCGAAATCAGCTGCGCCAGAAAATTGAGTTTGTTATTGGCTTTCGCAATTTCTTTTGCTCGTTCCAGAATTTTCAGGCTCTGGTGTTTCAGTCCTTTATTGTAGAGCAAACGCGCATTGTCCATGTGCTCGCTCAGTTGCAGGTCGGTATTTTCCGTGGTTTTGAGCAGGCGGAGACTGGCCAGCAATTGCTTGTAGAGATGTGTTTTTAGATTGGAGAGCTGCGGCTTGGTAAAAGGAAGTTTTTTCAGCAGGAGTCTTTCGTCATAGTCCTGCATTTTATCCAGCGCATCGAAAAGCTGGACGATCTTCAGGTCTTCATTGCCCGAACTTCGCTTGATATAGAGTTTGAAATGCCGTTTTTCCGACTTTTCGAGTGATTTTATTAGTTGAAATAATATATCCGCAGAACGGTTGGCCATCATTAATAAATTTTGCTGAAACTGTAGTCCAGGCAAGGATTTCGCAAACAAATTAAGCTTTTGGCATGATTAAAACCAGAATAAGATGGTTTTAAATGAAACCCGGACCACCTTAATTTTGTGTCAGCAACTGAGAAAAAGAATACAGCAGGCAATCGTTAGAGCAAGGATCGTTAGAGGTCAAGAGAAACAAGAACTGCAGTATTCAGGGCTAAAAGAGAATACTACCTTTTTTCATATGGCAAGCAATCGTTAGAGGTCAGCTGTTTCTACAGCTGACCTTATTTTTTTTGGTCACACTGGCAAATCTAATGCTTTAAGATCAAAGTTTTGCATTTTTAACCTTATTTTCAGTAATATATTGATAATTAAATAGTTGTTATTGTGTTCCGGTCAGAGACGGACCTGGCAAACTATTAAAGTCATTTGAGCAAAAGCTAAATATGCGCAATTATTATTATCGGGGCTGTCTGAATGTCTTAATTTTACGCCCTTTTGCACCTCAATGAAACTCAGGATCATTAAATTCTTCAAGGATTTTCTGCTCTGGAGCGGCATTCTTCGCGTCTTTTCGGCTTTCAATCATTTGTTCCTTTTCACCCGGAATTTTAATCTTTTAAGGAACTGGATTGCCGAAACCAATCAAAACGCCCCTGTTAATCAATGACTTCTATTCCTGGAAGCGGGATTATCCCAAGCGGTATCAATTGTATGATGCGGTGGCGGAAGAATACCAGCTCGACAAAAAAGAGATCCTCTACCTGGAATTCGGCGTTGCTTCCGGCAGTTCTTTTTTCTGGTGGCTGAAGAAGAACAATCATCCGGACTCGGTTTTTAGGGGTTTTGATACTTTCGAAGGGCTGCCGGAGGACTGGGGCGGTTAAGAAAGGGCGCCATGGCTTTCTCCCTCGACCAGGTGAATGCCAATTCAGCGCTTGAGCATATTCAGGATCCCCGCGCAGGATTCGAAAAGGGCATTTTCCAGGATAGCCTCAACCCTTTTATCGAGAACAATAAATCATTGCTGAAGTCAAACCCAAACTCATTCACCTCGACGCGGATCTGTTTTCCTCCACCATCTTTGTGCTCTCCCAGCTATATCCCTATCTCAACAAAGGCGATCATCATTCTCTTTGATGAATTCAATGTGGCCAACCACGAATTCTTCGCCTTTAAGATTTTTACCGAATCGTTTTATGTGAAGCTGCGCCGTATTGGGGCGGTGAATAATTTTTATCAGACGGCTTTTGTGGTTGACGGTTGACAGTTGACGTATGACCGTTGATGGTAGATGGTAGGATGACGACTTTAAGTGCGGATTCGCTAAAGTCCATCAACCATCAACCATCAACCGTTAACGATTACTTCAGCAGCTGATACGCCATCAAACTCATCACATAAGCCAGCCCCGTCATATAAATAAACTGAATGATCGGCCATTTCCAGCCGCGGGTTTCCCTTTTTACTACGGCCAGGGTGCTCATGCACTGCATGGCGAAGGCGTAAAAGATCATCAGGGAAACGCCGGTGGCGAGGGTATATACTTTTGCGCCTTCATCGGTTCGGGCATTGAAGCCATTCTCTGGCGCAGGGTTTGCGGGTTGGCATTTTTTCCTCCTTCAACACTGTATAAAGTGGCCATGGTGCCGATAAATACTTCACGGGCGGCAAAAGAAGTGATCAGGCAATGCCGATTTTCCAGTCATAGCCCAGTGGTTTGATGGCGGGTTCAATGGTTCTGCCCAGAATACCGGCATAAGAATTTTCGAGCAGGGCGGCGCCTTTTGCCTTCGACTGGGAGGGAGCGCTGTATTTGGCCGCAGCGGCGCGCATGCGGTCTGGCGGACCGTAAGTGCTGAGCCCCCAGAGGATCATGCTGATCACGATGATCACTTTTCCCGCGTCGCGCACAAATATTTTTGCTTTCTGACCATGGTGACGCCTACATTTTTCCAGCGCGGCGCGCGGTACACCGGCAATTCCAGGATGAAAAAACTTTTTTCTTTCGAATGGATGAACCGTTTGGCTACATAGGAAACGATCAGCGCGGCAACCATGCCCATCAGGTATAGTCCCATCATCACCAGTCCCTGGATATTGAAAAATCCCAGCACCTGTTTGATTGGGAACCACCAGCGCGATCAGCATGGTATAAACCGGCAGTCGCGCGCTGCAGCTCATCAGCGGCGTTACCAGGATGGTGAGCAATCTTTCTTTTTTATTTTCAATATTCCGGGCGCTCATGATGGCGGGCACGGCACAGGCAAATCCGCTGATCATGGGCATCACACTTTTTCCGTTCAGTCCTACTTTACGCATGAGCTTATCCGTTAGAAAGCTGATGCGGGCCATATAACCCGTGTCTTCCAGCACGGTGATCAGTCCGAAGAGGATCATGATCTGCGGAATAAAAACCAGGATGCCGCTGAGCCCGGCGAGTAATCCATTTACCATCAGGTCGCGGAACCAGCCATCGGGCAGCTGGGCGGAAACCCAGGTGCTCATTTTGGTAAAGGTCCAGTCGAGCCCGTCCATCGGAAACTGCGCGAGCCAGAACACGCTCTGAAAAAGCAGGAACAGCACGGCGAGTAAAATGACATATCCCCAAACGCGGTGCAGCAGGATATTATCCAGCCTTTCGGTGAACAAGGTTTTTTGCAGTGGATCGGGTTCCGTAATGGTCTGCTGCATCACCTGTTTGATGCGGGCGTAGCGCTGCATGATCTCTTCCGCCTGCACGCGGGTATGGTTGAACTGATTGACTTCTTCAATCTCCTCGATGCGGACGTGCTGATCGTTATGGAATTGAAGTCCTTCGTGGTTGATGAGGTAGTGGAGGGCGGTATAGTCGCTGATATCCGGGAACACCGATTTAAGCTGGGAAACCGCATTATGCGGCCAGGGCGCGGTTCGAAATAAAATCCCGGACGGGTGCATGCGACAGTTGCTGCGCACGCTGGGCAATGATTTTTTTCAACTGGGCCATGCCCTTGTTCTTGCGGGGATTTACGGGCACTACCGGAACGCCGAGTTCCCTTTCCAGCCCGGGTACATCGATCTCAATTCCTTTTTTTGCGGCCAGGTCCATCATGGTCAGCGCGATCACCACCGGAATTTTCAGATCGATGATCTGGGAACAGAAAAGCAGGTTTCTTTTCAGGTTGCTGGCATCCACCAGCAGGATCACCATGTCCACTTTTACATCTTCATCCTGGTTCAGCAGTACTTTATAGGTTACCCATTCGTCGGACCGTTTGGGATAAAGACTATAGGTGCCGGGCAGGTCCACGATGCTGGCGGCATAACCCGGAGCCAGGTCGCTGGACCCGGTTTTCTTATCGATGGTAACGCCGGGGAAATTGCCTACTTTCTGGTTCAGGCCGGTCAGGGCATTAAATAGCGAGCTTTTTCCACTGTTCGGATTGCCAACGAGGCCAATATGTATTTTTCTTTTATTCAATAAACTGAATCCGGATTTAGGCGGAGGCAAATGTAATCTTCGGATTCTTAAATCCGTTTACGAATTCGGAATTGAGTATGGGAGTATAAGTGTTGTATAGTCTGTAAGTGCTAATTGCATGAGCCGCCAACTATCGACGTGAATAAGTCTAATGATTTAAATAAACCAGCCCAGCAGCAGGCAGATAAAAACGATCACCGGCGAAGGCAGGCGGCTGTACATCAACAGCAGGAAGGTAAGGAGGGTGACCATGATTTCGAGGCTGAGAATCAGGTTATTACCAAAGGTAAAGTCCTTGATCATATATAAACTGCCCGCGACCATGATCCCCACCACCACGGCATTAATGCCTTCCAGTGCCCGGTAAACCGTGGCATATTTTTTCAGATTCGACCAGATCGGAAAAAAGAACAGCACCAGCAGGGCGCTGGGCAGAAAAATCGCGACGGATCCGATCACGCAGCCCAGCATCTGCATAGGCTTGCCCATATCCTTCATGGCGATGCCGCCCATATAGGAGGAAACGGAAAAAACGGGGCCGGGAATGGCCCGCACCATACCGGCGCCGGTATAAAATTCTTCCTTATCGATCTTTACCACATTGGGATTGCGCTCAATCAGTTTTTGGGATTCGGGCCTGGCCACAAACTGTTCGTACATGAGGGGGATCAGAACCTGTCCGCCGCCAAATACCAGACTCCCGAAACGATAGGTATTTTCAAAAAGATTGATGGGTCTTCTGTGCGGCCAGTTGTTTTTTCTGGCCATTTCACTGGTGATTCCCGCCAGGATAAAAATAATGGCAAAGAGCCAGATATTGGCCCATTTGATTTTCCGGGTGATCATTTCCACCTGCGGAATACGTTTGCTGCTGAGGTTGGTGATCACGCCGCCGAGCACGATCACGATCGGGAAAGATCCAGGGCGTTTTGAACAGGAAGAAAGTGGCCAGGGTGGCGGCCAGCCAGGATAAAATGGGTAATGGTATTGTGCACCGAAACCTTAAAGGCTTTCCAGGAAGCATAGATCAGAAAGCCCACGGTCATGGGCTGAATAAATCGGAACAGATCGCTGGCTCGTCCTTCTGATTCATGAATTCAATGAAGAAAGAAAAAACTCCCATGATAATACAGGCCGGGAGTGATCCAGATGAGCAGGGTCAGCACCGCCAGCGGAATGCCGCCCCGTTTATATCCGATCAGTGTAAGGGTTTGGTGGAAGAAGCGCCGGGCAGCAGCTGACAAAACGCATTGTAGTCCATCAGTTCTTCTTCCGTAATATCCCTTCTCCTGTTGACAAAAGTTTTCATCATCATCCCCAGATGTCCCTGCGGGCCGCCGAATGCGGAAATGCTGTAAAGAAAAACAGCTTTCAGGAACCGTGTGTGGCGGAGAAGAACCATGGGGCAATTTACTGGAGATTTTTGGAAGCCGAGGTTATGTGGATGGTTAATGGTAGATGGTTGATGGATCTAGATGCGAGTTGAACATGAAGTTCATCCAGTATCGACCATTGAACCATCCACGGTTTACTTATGCTTCAGCCGCTCACTCCTCAAAGAATCCTCCTTTTTAAACATCTCATCCTTACGATTTACATCCGGATGCGCCAGGTTGTAGCGGAATTCGTCATTGGCGAGTTTGATATAGTCAAAGAAGTCGTAGTCGATGGCAGATTTGGCGAATTGGTAGGAGGGGCGGTAAGCGGCCATGAAGGAGTCGAGCTGATCGCCATCGAGTTTGGTGAGTCGTTTCACCAGGCCGCGGTTGAAGCGGTGGTCAATAAATCTTTCTTCTTCATCTTCGACCAACCGTTCGCGGAAGGCAACGGACCGGCGGATCTGTTTGAATTTGAGCATATTGATGAGGGCGTCGAGATCGAGCCCAACGCCAAGTCCGCTGGAAGGATCGGTCAGGGCCAGTCCGGGTTTTTTATAATTGAAGGATTTCTCGTAGTCGATCCGGTTTTGGAGGGAATCCATGTGATAATCCCGCGGCGCCACGCGCACTTCGTTCAGTTCTGTGGCGCTGACATGCAGGGCAATATCAAAACCGGTGGTCGGATTCATGCCTTTAACGGGAAACATCTGGGTTGCCCGGCCGAGATAGGAAAAACTCAGGGAATCGGTTTCCTTCACGCGGATGGAATAATTTCCATTGATATCGGTGGTGGTTCCCCGGCCCGAAGCAGATACCACGCTCACGGCCTCAAGCGGGTGGGTCCGGTACATATTAAAAACGGTTCCGCGGATTGTTACTTCCTGTCCGCTGGCCCCCAGGGCCAAAAAAACAAGCAAAACCGGTAAAATCCATTTTCTGAAATATGCGTAAAAAATGAGCAATCAGGTCGATTTTAGGTTATTTAAGAGCAAAATAGGAAGAAGCACCCGATAAATTATGGGTTTAACGATAATTTGGATTCCATCCACCGGGCGATGATTACCGGATAATGGGTATGTTCCAGCGCGTGGATTTTTTGAGCCAGGCTCTCCGGACTTTCATCCGCCGAAACCGGGCACCGGGCCTGGAAAAAGATCTGCCCATGGTCATAAATCTCATCTACCTCGTGTATGCTGATCCCGCTTTCTTTATCTCCCGCATCAATCACCGCATTGTGAACGGCCTTTCCGTACATGCCCTTTCCGCCGTAGGCCGGCAGCAGGGCCGGATGTATATTAATGATGCGGCCGGGAAAAGCCCGGATCAGTTCCGGAGGTATTTTCCATAAAAACCCTGCCAGCACCAGAAATCCGATATTTCTTTCTTCCAGTTCCTCCAGGTAGTGCTGACCCCGGAAAAATTCTTCCCGTTCAATCAGTAAAACAGGAACTCCTTCTTTTGCCGCGATGCCCAAAACGCCTGCGCCGGGTTTATTGCAAACAATCAGCGCAACCTGCACGCGCCGGCCGGATACCCGATTTTCCTCCTGATGAAAATAGTGAATAATTCTTTCGGCATTGGTTCCGGCGCCGGAGGCGAAAAGAGCGATTTTTATCGGTTGGTTCTTTTCGTTGACGGTTGACGGTTGACGGTTGACGGAGGAACGTGATGGATCAGGCAACTTTATTTTTTTGTAAAATAGGTATAAAAATAAAAAACAGAGAAACGAAATTACAATTCGCAAAGCAGTTCGCATTACCCGATCTCCGGTCAACCGTTAACCGTCAACCGTCAACCAACTTCAACCGCCGATTCTGCTGAAATTTCTGTGCAATTTTCCGTGACAAATGAATGACAATTTTTTTTGAACAATTTCTATAATCGGCTGAAACGCAGGCCAGATCAGGGAAAAAAAATTTAGGACATGTTGGTATTTTGTTAATTTCATGGCTTACTTTTGCAACCGACCGAGATGATTTTTCACATTTATACAACGAATTGTATATATGCATCATTACAGACCAAGTGCATTCAGAATATCCTATAGCCTCCTCCTCACCACATTGTTTCTGCTTTTTGGTAATTTATCGATGGCTCAGGATGGTAAGGCTTTATTTCAGAGTAATTGTGCGTCCTGCCACAATCCCATCAAGCAAATAACGGGTCCCGCATTAAAAGGAGTCACGAGCCGTGTTCCGGATCAGAAATTACTGCATGCCTGGATCAGGAATAATGCCGCGGTGCTGGCTTCCGGCAACAAATACTTCAACGACCTTTATATTCAGTTCAGCAAAACCCCGATGAACACCTTTCCGGGTTTGAGTGATGCTGAAATTGATGCTATTCTGAAATATGTTGAAACTTATCCGGAACCCGGTCCCGCATCCGGTGCAAAAGGTGGTGGTTCCGGCCAGGAAGTACCCCAGAGCGACAACAGCCTGCTCTATGGTATCCTGACCCTGATCCTGGCCGTTATCATGCTGGTACTCATGCAGGTGAACAGCAACCTGAAAAAACTTTCCGACGATAAATCGGGCATTCCTTCCAGCGAACCGATCCCTTTTTATAAGAATAAAGCGTATATCGCCCTGCTGGTGCTGGTGCTCTTTGTGCTGGGGGGATATTTTCTGGTGCAGGGCGCCATCGGCTTGGGCCGTCAGCAAAATTATGAACCGGAGCAACCCATTTTCTTCTCGCATAAAGTGCATCCGGGCATTAACCAGATCAGTTGTTTGTATTGTCATGGCGGCGCCTGGGATAGTAAACATGCCGGCGTGCCTTCCCTCAATGTATGTATGAACTGTCATGCCGCGATCAATGATTATAATGGTGAGCCCCTGCACCGGCGCAGATGGCAATGCAGTGGATGCCAACGCGGAAATTCAGAAATTATACAGTTATACCGGCTATGATCCGGCTTCCGGAAAATATACAAGCCGGGAAAACAGATTGAATGGGTGAAGATCCATAATCTGCCCGACCATGTTTATTTCAACCACTCCCAGCATATCCGCGCAGGCAAAGTACAATGCCAGACCTGCCATGGCAATATCACCGAAATGAATGAGGTAAAACAATTTGCCCAGCTCAGCATGGGCTGGTGTATCAACTGTCACCGCACCACGAAAGTGAATTTCCCGGATGGCAAGGGAAACGGAAATAAATTCTATAGCATTTACGAAAAATTCCATAAAGACCTGCAGACTGGTAAAATGGATAGTGTTACGGTTGAAAATATCGGCGGCACGGAATGTCAGAAGTGCCATTATTAATGTGCTAATGTGAGAATTTGATAATTTGGGAATGCCGCCGTCTGTAGCTTTTTTCGACCAGGGCATCTTTAAAAGGGCCGGGAGGCAGACAGGTGAACGGAGTTTCAAATCTTCAAATGATCCATTTTCAAATTCGAAAATAAATGAGCGAAAAAAAGTACTGGCAAAATTTTGGAGAACGCAGCAGTTCTGAATTCTCTAAAGCGTCAGCGGAAAATGAATTCCAGGAAGATCTTCCCATGGAAAGCTTCGATGGTAAAGGATTGCTGGATGTAAAAACACCAAGAAGGGATTTTCTGAAATATCTCGGATTCAGTACGGCTGCCGCCACCCTGGCCGCCAGTTGTGAAGTTCCGGTGAGAAAAGTAGTTCCTTATCTGAATAAACCGGACAATATGATTCCGGGGGTTGCCGATTATTATGCAACCACTTATGTTTCAGGCGGAGATGCTGTTTCTATTGTTGCGAAAGTACGCGATGGGCGTCCGATCAAACTGGAGGGAAATGAATTGTCGGGCATTACCAAAGGTGGAACTTCGGCACGGGTTCAGGCATCCGTTCTGGATCTCTATGATACTGCCCGCCTGCGTTATCCGGTACAGATGGTAAATGGTTTGCCGCAGGAAGTGACCAGCTTTGAAGCCTTTGATAAATTGGTTTCCACCTCCATGGCGGGCCAGACGGGTTCAGTGGTTTTACTGACCGGCACCATCACTTCTCCCACCAGCAAACAGATTATCGCCGAATTCCTGGCCAAATATCCGGGAAGCCGTCATGTACAATACGATGCGGATTCTTTCAGCGGCATGTTGCAGGCCAATGAAGCTTCTTACGGAAAAAGAAGTATTCCCTCCTATCATTTTGACAATGCAAAAATAATTGTGAGCCTGGGCGCCGATTTTCTCGGAACCTGGCTTTCACCCGTTGAATTTGCCCGGCAATATGCCAAAGGCAGAAAGATCGATGAGAAAGCGCCCGCCATGAACCGGCATTACCAGTTCGAATCCTTGCTGAGCATGACCGGTGCGAATGCTGATGAACGTTTTGCGCACAAGCCCTCGGAAACCGGCGCTGTTGCACTGGCGCTGCTGGCTGCCCTGGGCGGAAATGTTACGTGCCCCGGCGCTTCTTCTGAAAAATTAAAGAACGGCATTGCGAAAGCAGCCAAAGATCTGGCGGCGGCAAAAGGAAATGCGCTGGTTGTTTCCGGAAGCAACGATGTAAATGTTCAGATCATTGTAAACGCCATCAATGAAGCGATCGGCGCCAACGGAACTACGCTATCTCTGGCAATGCCGCTGTTAACCCGTCAGGGTATTGACAGCGAATTCAATAGCCTGGTGGCTGATATGAACGATGGTAAAATCGGCAGCCTGCTGATTTATGATGCGAATCCCGCTTATGATTATTATGATGCGAAGAAATTTAAAGCCGGCCTGACAAAAGTAAAGACCAGCGTTTCCTTCAACGGCAGGCTGGATGAAACCACCGAGCTCTGCAAATTCGTTCTTCCTTCTCCCCATTTCCTCGAAAGATGGGGTGATGCGGAAAGCAAACCCGGTTATATTTCCATGATGCAGCCGGTGATCGCCCCGCTTTTTTTAACCAGGCCTTACGAGGATTCGCTGATGAAGTGGAGCGGTAACAATACCAGCTACGACGAATTCTTTAAACAATACTGGGAAGGCAAACTTGGCGGTCTTGAAGCTTATGAAAAAGCTTTGCAGGATGGCGTGATCGAATCCGTGAGCCAGGCAGCCGGCGGGACCAATCCGGCTGCAGCTGCATACAATGCGGCAAAAGTTACGGATGCAGCTTCCGCTATCGGTGCTGCTAAAAAAGGAAGCGCGCTGGAACTGGTGCTTTATCAGCAGGTGAGCATGGGTGTCGGGGCGCAAGCCAACAATCCCTGGCTGCTGGAATTGCCGGATCCCATTACCCGCGTCAACCTGGGATAATTTCGCGATGGTGTCGCCCAAATTCCTGAAAGACAATTATGATATCGATCTGAGCAATCAGCACCAGGCAGATAAATTTGAAGTGCATCCCGAACGTCCGGTGATTAAAGTAAAAGCCAACGGAAATGAAACAACCATTCCGATTGTGGCAGTTCCCGGTGTAGCGGACGGCGTAATTGCCATTGCCGTGGGATATGGCCGTCAGAGCGCCGATCCGAAAAATACGGCCGCTTTTATCGGCCGCGCGGTGCCGGGAGCAGGAAGAAATGCCTTTCCTTTTGCCAGCTTCAATGGAACTACCGTCGACTGGCAGGCAACGGATGTTAGTTTTGAAAAAACAAACGAAGAATATCAGATTGCGCAGCCCAGACACATAATTCATACGAAGGCCGCACTTCCGTGATCAAGGAAATGGACCTGGAAGAATTCATTAAAGAATCCGAATGAAGTACTGGAAGAAAGAGAAGAATGAGCTGAAACATTTCGGCGGCATTGAAAATTTTGAAAAGGAAGGAACGCTGTATCGGGTATTATGATAAACCCGGTATCCACTGGGGCATGTCCATCGATCTGAATTCCTGTATCGGTTGCGGCGCCTGTGTGGTGGCCTGTCATGCAGAAAATAATGTGAGCATGGTCGGTAAAGAATGAAGTGATGCGTTTTCATGATATGCACTGGTTGCGCATCGACCGGTATTTCACCGGCAATTATGCGGATCCCGACAGCATGCAGACCATTTTCCAGCCCATGCTTTGCCAGCATTGCGATAATGCGCCCTGCGAAAATGTTTGCCCGGTTTCTGCTACCAACCATAGCAGTGAAGGATTGAACCAGATGGCATATAACCGTTGTATCGGTACAAGATATTGCGCAAATAACTGTCCGTTTAAAGTACGGCGTTTCAACTGGGCCGATTATACCGGATGCAGACAGTTTCCCGAATAACCAGGATCAGCATGGCGTTGGCATATTGAATGAATCCGTGTTCATGATGAATGATGACCTTACCCGCATGGTGTTGAATCCGGATGTAACGGTACGGTCCAGAGGGGTTATGGAAAAATGTTCATTCTGCGTTCAGCGTTTGCAGGATGGAAAATTGAAAGCAAAAAAGAAGACAGGCCGTTGCTGGATATGCAGGATGTGAGAACAGCCTGTCAGCAGGCCTGTCCGACTGACGCCATTGTATTTGGGAATATTAATGATAGTAAGAGTGCGGTGGTTAAGGAAAGAGTGGATAATGAACACCGTCTGTATCATGTGCTGGAAGAATTACATGTATTGCCGAATATCAGTTATCTCGCCAAGGTCCGTAATCCGGAAGCAGAAGCGAAGGATAAAACGGAAAGAATTTTTGTAAAATGTCGGCCGAGGCCGATGTTAAAAGTGATTAACCGATTATGGCTTTATTAAAGTACGAATCACAGGTAAGACCCCCGCTGGTGGATGGCGATAAAACCTATCACCAGATCACGGAGGATATTGTGCGCCCCATTGAGGCCCGGCCATCCAAACTCTGGTGGATCGGATTCCTGATTGCAGTGGCCCTGTTATTGTTTTGGGATTTTTTCAGTTACCCGCGAAGTGATTTATGGTGTGGGTCAGTGGAACCTGAATAAAACAGTCGGCTGGGGTTGGGATATCACCAATTTCGTTTGGTGGGTAGGTATCGGTCATGCCGGAACCCTGATCTCCGCGATCCTTTTGCTTTTCCGCCAGGGCTGGAGAACAGGTGTAAACCGTGCAGCGGAAGCGATGACCATTTTTGCGGTGATGTGCGCCGGGCAATTTCCGATCTGGCATATGGGTCGTGTGTGGATGGCTTTCTTCGTATTGCCTTATCCCAATACCCGCGGTTCCCTCTGGCCGAATTTTAATTCGCCTTTGCTTTGGGATGTATTTGCGATATCCACTTATTTTACCGTTTCCGTTTTGTTCTGGTATTGCGGACTGCTGCCGGATCTGGCCACCGTGCGTGACCGGGCAAAATTGAAATGGAGAAAATTCTTTTACGGGCTTACTTCTTTTGGATGGACCGGATCCACCAAACACTGGCAACGTCATGAAGCACTTGTCGCTGGTCCTGGCCGGTCTGGCCACGCCGCTGGTGCTTTCCGTTCATACCATTGTATCCTTCGACTTCGCCACCTCCGTTGTTCCCGGATGGCATACCACCATCTTCCCGCCCTATTTTGTTGCCGGTGCGGTATTCTCCGGATTTGCGATGGTGCAAACGCTGCTGATTATTACGCGTAAAGTATTTAAGCTGGAAGAATACATTACGCTGGAGCATATTGATGTGATGAATAAGATCATTGTACTAACCGGCTCCATTGTAGGGATTGCCTATCTCACGGAATTGTTTGTTGCCTGGTACAGTCAGAATCCTTATGAAGCCACTGCCTTTATGCAAAACCGCGCGAATATGTTCACCCCTTATGGCTGGGCTTATTATATCATGATGAGCTGCAACGTACTTTCTCCCCAGATCTTCTGGTTCCGAAAAATGAGAAGAAATCTTACCGTTACCTTCTTCATGACTGTGATCGTGAATATCGGGATGTGGTTTGAACGGTTTGTGATCATCGTATCCTCCATTTACCGGGATTATATTCCGAGCGGCTGGAGCAACCTATTATTCACCCAGTATCTGGGAGGTCGGATTTTACCTGGGAACCTTTGGATTGTTTTTTACCTGTTATTTCTGTTTTCGAAATTCTTCCCGGTGATTGCACTGGCAGAAATTAAACATATTCTGAAAAAATCCGGAGACAATTATAAAGAGAAGATGGGCGAGGCAGAAGATGAAACGCCGGAGGCATTTGCACATGAAATGGCGCATGCGCATTGATTTGAACACCCGATAAAGCGAATATAATGGCTATTAAAAAATTTGTTGTCGGCAGTTTTGAAGATGAAACGGTCTTATTCCAGGCCGTGAAGAAAGTTCGGACGGCCGGATATAAAATTCATGATGTATATACGCCGATGCCCATTCATGGTCTGGATAAAGCCATGGGACTGAGGGAAACCAGTATACATACCGCCGGATTTATTTATGGAATTACCGGAACCACTACGGCTTTGTGCGGGATTTCTTATATTCTCGCATACGACTGGCCGCTGAATTTTGGCGGTAAGCCGCATTTTGCCTTACCCGCCTGGATACCGATCATGTTTGAGCTGACCGTCTGTTTTCTGCCGTGGGCATGGTACTGACTTTTTGTTATCTCTGCCAGATGGCGCCCTTTGTAAGGAAACATCATTTCAGTCCCCGTTCCACCGACGATCGTTTTGTGATGGTGATTGAATGTACCGAAAAGACCAATGAAGAGGAATTGAAGAGTTTTCTGAACAGGCCGGGGCCGACGAAATGAATATACAGGATGCAGAAACCGGCTGGTGGCTCGGAAGCTATAGCAGGAATAAAAAGCCATTTGAAAATCCAAACACTATTCTGGCATAAACGAAATGAAAGTTGCAATGCGGATCATAAAAATTATAATTCCTTTCTGTTTAGCCCTCGTTTTACTCGCTTCCTGCAGTGATGAAGTGCGCCGGAGTCCGGGAAGAGTTTATATGCCGGATATGGCATATAGCCGCGCCTATGAAACGTATTCCGTAACACCGGAACAAAAAGAAGCACTGCTGAAAAAAGGAATTCATTACAGCAATATTCCGGTGGCCGGAACCATTAAGCGGGGAGAATTATTTCCCTTTCCGCTCAAAAGATAAGGAAGGGATACCACGAATTATGTAGCCTCAAAAGGCATTAAGAATCCGATTCCCAGCCTGGATTCTGCCGACATGGTGGAAGCGCATCGTTTATACCTGGTGAACTGCGGAATTTGTCATGGTCCAAAGCTGGATGGCAACGGTCCGCTATACAAAGGTGGCGATGGTCCTTTCCCGGCAAAGCCGGCCACCCTGGTGGGCGATGCGAAATATGAAGCGATGCCGGAAGGACAGATGTTTTATTCTGTTACCTATGGTAAAAATAAAATGGGCAGTTATGCTTCGCAGTTGAACACCCGGCAGCGCTGGATGGTGATTGATTATATCAAGAGCAAACAGGCCGGAGCCAAGGCATCCCCGCATGCCGGCGGATCGGGTGCCGATTCAACAGCAAAGAAATAAAGTAAACTGAGAACCGAATAAAAAATATTACGAATGTCACTTAAAGAACGTTTTGAAATTCCTCCCGGTTTCAGGAAATGGTCGCTGGGTTTGATGGGCATCGGAGTTCTTTCCCTGATCGTCGGATATTTTGTGTATGGCACCGGCGATGAAGCACATCAGACCAGGTTCTGGGGCGTATTGCTGCACAACAGTATTTATTTTTTACTGGTCGTCAATGCGGCCATGTTTTTTTTCTGCGCCACCACGCTGGCGCTGGCGGGATTTCAGGTATCATTCAGGCGGGTAACCGAAGCCATTTCAGCCTGTGTTCCGGTGATCGGGGGCATTACCTTCGTGGTAATGTTATGTATCGTATTCGGCCATAAAAGCATGATCTATGAATGGCTGGATAAAGCGGCTGTTGCGAAAGATGCGGCGCTGAACGGGAAAAAAGGATTTCTGAATCCGGGATTTTTTATTACCTGGACCATACTGACCATCGGGTTGTGGAGCATGCTGGGATATAAAATGCGGAGCATCAGCCGTGAAATCGGACGACCATCCGCTGAGTGTGGAGGAAGGAAAGAAATATCATTTTCAAGAATACCGTCTGGGCTTCGCTGTTCATTGTCTGGTTTGCGCTCACCGTTGCATCTATCATTCCCTGGCTCTGGCTGATGAGTATCAATGCACACTGGTATTCCACCATGTACAGCTGGTATACTTTTGCCAGCACGTTTGTTGCGGGTATTGCACTGATCACCCTGTTTGTTATTTATCTGAAAAACAAGGGCTACCTGGAATATGACAATAAAGAACATCTGCATGATCTTGGTAAATTTCAGTTTGCCTTTTCTATTTTCTGGACCTATCTCTGGTTTGCCCAGTTCATGCTGATCTGGTATGCGAATATTTCCGAAGAAACCATTTATTTTAAAGCGCGCGTCTGAAGGCGCTTATACCGGAATATTCTATCTGAATCTGATCATCAATTTTCTGGCTCCCATGTTAATCTATATGAGTACGCAGTCCAAACGCAACTATACGACATTAACCTTTATGTCTGTAGCTTTGCTGTTTGGTCACTGGCTGGATTTTTACCAGATGGTTTTCGCCGGACTGATCCCGGATCATGTGCCGATGAATCTCTTTGATTTTGGCATTGCGGCGGGATTTGTCGGACTGATCATTTACCAGACGGGCAAGGTGTTGGCGAAATTTCCGCTGCTGGCGAAAAATCATCCGTTCTTTAAAGAAAGTATTATTCATTATACTTAGTCGTTGATTTATTATCGGAGAAGATTTAAAACGATTAAATTTTTTTAAGTATCATGTCAACTATTTTTCTGATTGCGATTTTATTGTTGGGTTTTGTGATCACTTTTCAGATTGCCAAAGCCAGTGAATATGTAGGCATTCTGAAAGGCGAAAAGAAAAATTTTGAACAGAATAACCGGATCAATGGATTTCTGATGATCGTTTTCCTGGTGCTCGGCCTGATCGGCGTGTACTGGTGCAATGAATTGTTCAAAGGAAAAATACTGGGTGAAGCCGCTTCCGATCATGGAGAGAAGATCGATACGATGCTGTACATCACCATTGCCATCACCGGCGTGGTTTTTTTTATTACACAGATCCTGCTGTTCTGGTTTTCTTTCAAATACCAGTATTCTGAAAAAAGAAAAGCCTATTATTTTCCGCATAACAATAAACTGGAAGTTATCTGGACCGTTGTTCCGGCCATCGCTCTTACCGTGCTGGTGGGTTTTGGATTGATGTACTGGTTCCAGATCACCGGCGATGCGCCCAAGAATGCCATGCAGGTGGAAGTTACCGGCAAACAATTTAACTGGATCTTCCGTTATCCGGGAAAAGACAATGTTTTTGGGAAGAAATATTATAAGAATATCAGTGATGCGGAAAATAATTCACTGGGTTTGTTATGGGATGATCCGAACGACGGCATGATGATATCGTCGTTAACCAATACCATGTATCTGGTCAAGGGCAAGCCTGTTAAACTGATCATCAATTCCCGAGATGTGATTCATGATGTGGGCCTGGTTGCATTTCAGAATGAAGATGGATGCTGTGCCGGGAACACCCACTACGATGTGGTTTACGCCGTTATATACCACAGACGAAATGAAGAAGAAAACCGGTAATCCGGATTTTGAATATGAAATTTCCTGCGACCAGATGTGCGGAAGGGGACATTATTCCATGAAGGGAGATAATCAAGGTGGTGACACCGGAAGAATTTATTTTGTGGAGGGCCAAACAGAGTCGAATTATGCGCAGGTGATGAAGGATCAGGCGCCTGCCGGCTCCTGCAAAAACAGGATTCAACTGCCATTGCACACTGCTGCAAAAGTAAAAGCGAACAGTGCTTCGAAAGCAGTGGTAAAAGCTGATTAAAAGATTACAAATAAGAGAAAAATTTTCGATGATGAGTAACGAATTGACGATACACGGAGCAGGAGTCGTTTCACATGATACACACGATCGGGGCATAATGGTCATCATGCATCATCACAAGAGACTTTTATTACGAAATATGTTTTCAGCCAGGATCATAAAATGATCTGCAAACAGTTCCTGATTACCGGAATGATCTGGGCCATCATCGGTGGCTTGATGTCGGTATCTGTTCAGGCTTCAGCTGGGCTATCCTGATTCCACTTTTCCCTGGCTGGAAGATATTCTGGGCAAATGGGCCAAGGGCGGTAAGATTCACGCCGGAAGCTTATTATGCGCTGGTGACGATGCACGGAACCGTACTGGTGTTCTTTGTACTGACGGGCGGACTGAGCGGAACTTTTGCCAACTTTCTGATTCCCCTTCAGATCGGCGCAAGGGATATGGCTTCTCCATTTCTGAATATGCTTTCCTACTGGTTCTTCTGGCTGGCCAGTGTAGTGATGTTATCTTCACTGTTTATTGAAACCGGTCCGGCCAGCGGGGGATGGACGATCTATCCGCCACTGAGTGCACTGGGGGATGCGAATCTGGGATCGAAGGCCGGCATGGATTTCTGGATCGTCGGTATGGCATTATTTGTGGTTTCATCGCTGCTGGGTGGATTGAATTATATTACCACGATCCTGAATATGCGGACGAAGGGGATGAGCATGACCAGGTTGCCACTTACCATCTGGGCGCTTTTTTTACCGCGATTCTGGGCGTATTGTCTTTCCCGGTATTGCTTTCCGGTTTGATCTTATTGTTGTTCGACCGGCATGCCGGAACCAGTTTTTATCCTCTCCGATATATTCATCGCGGCCACCCAAACAGCGCTTCCCAACGAAGGCGGAAGCCCGATCCTGTTCCAGCATTTGTTCTGGTTCCTGGGTCATCCGGAAGTATATATTATTATCCTGCCGGCCATGGGACTGGTGTCGGAAGTCATGGCCATCAATGCCCGCAAACCGATTTTCGGTTATATGGCCATGGTGGGTTCACTCTTTGCGATTTGCGTACTGGCCTTCCTGGTTTGGGCGCATCATATGTTTGTGACGGGACTGAATCCTTTCCTGGGATCGGTATTTGTGCTTCTGACCTTATTGATCGCGGTGCCTTCGGCCATCAAAGTGTTCAACTGGCTCACCACCCTCTGGCGGGGGAATCTCCGGTTCACGCCGGGGATGCTGTTTGCGATCGGATTTGTGAGCATTTTATTTCCGGGGGACTGACCGGGATATTTCTCGGGAACTCTACACTGGATATTCATTTGCATGATACTTATTTCATGATTGCCATTTTCATATGGTAATGGGGGTTGCTGCATTTTTCGGAATGTTCTGCGGCATCTATCACTGGTTTCCGAAAATGTATGGGCGATATTTGAATAATACGATGGCGTATATCCATTTCTGGGTAACGCTGGTGGGTGCTTATCTGATTTTCTGGCCGATGCATTATGAAGGGCTTGCGGGTATGCCACGCCGTTATGTGGATTACAGCGGATGGAGCTCCTTCAATCATGTTTGGGGGTCTTAACCAGTTTATTACCGACGTGGCCATGGTGGTATTTGCCGTGCAGCTGATGTTTGTATTCAACTTCTTCTATTCCATTTTTAAGGGAAGAAGGGTAACAACGCTGAATCCATGGGGAGCAAATACACTGGAATGGACCACACCCATCAGGCCGGGTCATGGTAACTGGCCGGGAGAAATTCCGGAAGTACACCGCTGGGCATATGATTATGGTAAAGACGGAAGAGATTTTATTCCGCAAACAGAACCTCTTGGAGCCGATGAACAGCATCATTAGTTCCGGGAATAAATCGGATTATTTGATGGATCAGGAAACGGTGAAGCAATCCAGTTCTTTTAGGTTGGCGGCAAATTGAAAGACTACATGCTGCTGGTTAAATTCAACCTCAGCTTCATGGTTGTATTTTCGGCGGTGATCAGTTATTTGCTTGCGCCGATGGTTACCGGATTTGACCTGCAGGCCATCATCTTGTTTTTGTCGGCGGAATGCTGGTTACCGGAAGCGCGAATGCCATTAACCAGGCATTGGAAAAAGATACGGACGCGATGATGAAGCGTACGGCCGGGCGGCCGGTTGCCGCCGGAAGAATGACGGTGGCAGAAGCTATGGCGTTTGCGACTATTTGCGGATTGGCGGGCGTAATGCTACTCTGGCATTTTAATTTCCTGACCGCGCTTATCTGCTCTTCAGTCTGTTTTTCTATGCCTTTATATATACCCCGCTGAAGAAAGTGAGTTCGGTGGCGGTGCTGGCGGGAGCAATACCCGGCGCCATGCCCTGCCTGATCGGATGGGCAGCGGGAATGATAGTCTGAGTGCGGGCGGATGGATCCTTTTTGCCTTGCAGTTCTTCTGGCAATTTCCCCATTTCTGGGCCATTGCCTGGATTGCGCATAAGGATTATAGTGCGGCCGGATTTAAATTGTTGCCATCGGGCGACGGACAAACAAAATATTCCGCCCTTCAGGCAGTTATTTATTCGCTGGTGCTGTTGCCGGTTGGGGTAATGCCTTATTTCAATGGCATGAGTGGTGTGATAAGTCTTTTTGTAGTGCTCATTGCCAATCTGTTTATGGTCGGGACCTGTGTCAGGTTATATCTGGAAATGACCAGCAAGGCGGCAAGAAGAGTAATGTTCGGCAGTTATATTTATCTGCCGGTGGTGTTGCTGGCTTTACTGATTGATAAAGTTCATGTACTGAATTGAGCAAGATGAACCATTCAATAGAATTGACAAACGTGGTTGAACAGAATAAAAAAATACATCCCCATAAATTTACTTTATGGGTAGCCATTGGCAGCATCATGATGATGTTCGCGGGGCTGACCAGTGCCTATATGGTAAAAAGAGAACAACCCGGATGGACAAGCTTTGAAGTGCCGGTTGCTTTCTTTTATTCCACGGCTGTGATCCTGATCAGCAGTCTTACCATGTATTTTTCCGTGAAATTTTTCCGGGAGAGAAGCATGATAAAATATAAGAACACTGATTGCCGTTACCGCCCTGCTGGGTCTTGTGTTTATGGGCCTTCAGTTTTTGGGATTCAGGCATCTGTGGCTGGACGGAATCGTGTTAAGGGGATCCGGCGCCGCTCAGTTTTTATATATTATTGCCGGCTTACATGCGCTTCATGTACTGGGCGGAGTTATTGCCCTGTTTACCCTGTTTGTGCGGTCGAGAAATAAACGGATCGGAGTTATAATATGGTGCCGGTGGAAGTGGTTGCCACGTACTGGCATTTTGTAGATATGCTTTGGATCTATCTGTTTATTTTCTTTTTGTGGTTACAGTAAGTATGCTTTTTGTTAGATAAATTTGCGAACCAGATTAAAACAATCTCATGGCACAAGCAGTTCCTGTAGGTCAAAAATGGTGGAGTGGCGGAAAAAGCCCGTTTCAATGTGGAGTATGGTAAACTCATGATGTGGTATTTTCTGATGAGTGATGCGTTTACTTTCGGAGCGTTCCTGATTTCTTATGGAACCATACGGTTTTCCTCCAATTCCTGGCCCAATCCCAATGAGGTATTCCGAACTTTCCCGATCGTTGGAGAAATGTCGGTTCCCCTGGCCTTTGTGAGTCTGATGACTTTTATCCTGATCATGAGTTCCGTGACCATGGTTATGGCGGTGGGATGCCGGACATAATAACGACAGGAAAGGCGTTATGAAATGGATGTTTTTGACCATCCTCGGCGGGCTGGCTTTTCTGAGTTGCCAGGCCTGGGAATGGACGCATCTGCATATGGAAGGCGCCTGGTGGGGTAGAAATCCATTTCTGAATATTGACGGCACCCAGTCATCGACCAATTTTACCAATTACTTTTTTACGATCACCGGATTTCATGGATTTCATGTTTTCTCGGGAGTGATCATCAATATTATTATGCTGATTATGACCTGGAAGGGAGTTTTTGAGCGCAGAGGGCATTACCTGATGATTGAAAAAGCCGGATTGTACTGGCATTTTGTTGACCTGGTCTGGGTATTTGTATTTACCTGTTTTTATCTGTTATAATTTAATTTATTCCTGTATGGATTCAGCTACAACAGCAATGCCGCAAACAAAGCACGCCGACAAACACAGTTTTGATACGCGGCTGATCTGGAGAACATTCTGGGTGTTAACGGCCATTACCGTATTTGAACTGTTCATTGCGATCATTTATTATGAAACGGATTTTCTCCCGAAACATTTTCTGAACGGCGTTTTTATTATCATGACCCTTGCCAAAGCATTTTTTATCATTGCAGAATTTATGCACCTGGGCCATGAAATCAAAAATATGGTGATGACGGTTGCCATTCCCTGTTTATTGTTTATCTGGTTTGTGATTGCGTTTCTGGGGGATGGGGATTCTTATCTTAATCTGCGGAATAAGTACGACCGGGATTTCTATGAGAAAAGTAAAACAAAGGTTCAGAAAGCTGAACATCATCCGGAAGCAAAAAAGCCCGGCGTTGAGTAGCAGGGCTGGTATAAGTAACATAAAAATAACTGAAACAACCATTGCCTGCCGGCGGTGGTTTTTTTATCTGTAAAACTTTTCCTTTGAGTAAGAAAGCGCTGATCGCCATTTTTATTGCCCTGCTGATTCCTTTTGCCGGTTACCTGATCATGAAGAAAGCCAGTGAAACGTCCATCGACATGCCCCGTCGCTATTTTTATGATACAGTTATGACCCGGATGAAGGATGGCAAGCAACTCACAGACACGGTTTGGCATCATATAGCGGATATCCGGCTGACCAACCAGCTGGGCAAGAAAGTTTCTTTGCAGGATGATACAAAAGGAAAAGTGATTGTGGCCGATTTTTTCTTTACCCGTTGTCCTTCCATCTGCCCTAAGCTTACGGCCAATATGAGGAAATTCCAGGATGCACTGATCACGAAAGACCGGTTCAAGGAAATCAACCCCAATTTTGTTCAATTCATTTCCTTTTCGGTAGATCCGGAACGGGATTCCGTGAAAGCGCTGAAAGCTTATGCGGATAAGTTTGGCGTGGATCCGGATTTCTGGTGGATGCTGACCGGCCCGAAGAAAGAGATTTATGACTTTGCATTGAATGAATTGAAAATGGGACTGGTGGATGGCGAAGGCGTGGATTCCAATTTCATTCATACCCAGAAAATGGTGCTGCTGGATAAGGATCATGTGGTGCGGGGATACTATAACGGACTGGACAGTACGGATCTCTCGAAACTGGCCAATGATATTGTGTTCATCATGCTGGAGAAGGATAAAGATTATGTTTCGCCGCTCCAGGAACTGAAACCCATGTTGCCGATGCTCACATTGATTGCCATTGCCATCGGGATAGCTCCTTTATTTTCTTTTCAGGAAACCGAAATATCCCGTTAAAAAGAAGGAGACGATATGAAGGAACGCAACCTGAAAGTGCCCATTATTGTGATCTCTGCAGCCATCCCCCTGGGCGTGGCTGCCCTGATCCTGGGCCCGCAGTCGAAGATCAATGTAGGATTTAATACTTCGGCGCTTCCGCTGTTTCACGCCATACTGAATTCCACTACGGCGATCCTTTTGCTGGCGAGTTTATATTTTATCAGACATCAAAGAATACGTGCGCACCGGGCCGCCAATTTAACGGCAGTGGTATTGAGTGCCATATTTCTGATTTCCTATGTGATCTATCACAGTACCAATCCTTCCGTCAGGTTCGGGGATCTCAATCACGACGGGCTGTTGAGTGCAGAAGAAAAGTTGCAGGCCGGGAATCTGCGCTATGTATATTATGTGGTGCTGAGTTCGCATATTATTTTATCCGGAATCATCATTCCGTTTGTGTTATTCACGCTGCAGAGAGCTTTTCAGGAAAAATTCCTGAAGCATAAAAAACTCGCGCGTATCACCTGGCCGATGTGGTTGTATGTGGCGGTTTCAGGAGTGGTGGTGTATTGGATGATCAGCCCGTATTATTGATGGAACCGGGATTGGCGGATTATCTATATCAACTCTTTTGCTGGATCCCAGAATTTTTCCTTAAAGTTCACTACTGTATCATCCTTCACAGGAACGCCTTCTTTTTTTAGTAATTGTTCCATTCTTCCGGGGGGTTAAAATGGATTTTCCCGGAGAGGAGTCCGACACGATTTACAACACGGTGGGCAGGTACCGTAGGATTTATTTTGTCGGCGCCGTTCATTGCCCAGCCCACCATGCGCGCGGAGCTTTTAGCGCCGAGGCAGGCGGCGATGGCGCCGTAACTGGTTACCCGGCCGCGGGGGATCTGTCGTGTTACTTCATATACCTGCTCAAAGAAGTTCTGATCTCTCTTTCCCGAGGGTTTCAGGTTTTTAAGCCTCGGTTTTGGAATTGGTTTTTTCGTTGCCATAAATATTTTTCATATTTCCATTACAAATACATTTCTCAATTCGTTTCCGTTTTCTCAATCTCCTTCAACAATTCCTGCAATTGTTTTTCGGGCAGGGGTAACAGTTCTTCGGGCAGGGAGAAACCCAGGTAAAAAATTTTTTTACTTTGGGCTATATCCAGCTTTTCATAATGCGTAATGATGCTGAGTTCTGGCGGGATATCCGGCTCGCCATACACATTCTCTGAATAATGCTGAAGGGGTATCCCGTAGAGGTCGAGGATCAGTTTGGTAAAATAAAACAATACGGGTGAATCCGTTTTCAGATGAACCAGTCCTCCCTTTTTTAGGATTTTCTGATAGAGCCGGAGAAAGCGGGGATGGGTGAGTCTTTTTTTTGCCCTTGATGTGCGAAGATGCGGATCGGGAAATATGATCCAGATCTCACTGACTTCCTCCGGTAAAAAATAGTGTCAATTTTATCAATCTGGGTGCGCAGGAATGCGGCATTCAGCTGATTGTTTTTAGTGCATTGGGAAGCTCCGGTGTAGATGCGGTTTCCCTTCAGGTCCACGCCAATAAAATTTCTTTCCGGATGCATGGCGGAAAGCGCCACCGTGTATTCCCCTTTACCACAGGCCAGTTCCAGGGTAATGGGGTTTTCGTTCTTAAAAAAAGTGATTCCATTTCCCAGCCATGTCTTCCGGGTATTCCAGAACATTTTTAAATGACTTAATAGCTGCGAAGCGTTGAAGCTTTTTTTGTGCCATGACCTGGCAAAAATAATCCAAACAAACTATCAGCCAAGTGATTTAATAGCCGGATGATGGATCAGGTTTGGCAGCAGGTTTTTGTGGAGCAGGCTTTCAATCACGATCATGGCGGCCATTAATCCCGAAAGGTTCTGGGACATGGAAGTCAGAAAGCCGGTTTGGTCCATGATAGAGTGAAAGCTATAATTTCCCACCATGCCCTGCGAGGCAATTTCCCAGAATTTATAGAGAATGCCAATACTCAGGGTGGCAGAAATCAGCACCGTATAAGAAATCCCTTTTGGAATCCGGAATTTAATGGAGCAAAGCGCATAGCAGCACAATGCCAGCAGGAAACTCATACCGAAATGAGCCGAAAAATGAACCAGTTTATTGTGATCCGAGAGGGAATCAGGAAATATAAGCCCGAAACAGATCATCCCTAGCGCTTAAAAGGATCAGCATCAGTTTGTCGCGTAAATTATACTTTGTGTATAGTTCATTCAGGTTTTTCATAGTATCAGTTTGAGGGGTATAGTCGAAATCCATGCCAAAAGGCAGGGTGGTATTTAAAGAAATGCTAAAGCTCCGTGGCCTTCTTTTTTAAATTAACTTTAACCATTCCCGGTTCAAAGCGGGAGGATGTGAATGAATTATTTTTCAAAACTATATAAATATAATAAATGGCTTTGCTTCGGAATTGCCGCTTTTTGCATTTTGACCGTAGTAGCCAATCTGATGAAAACCGAAATCACTCCTGTTTTTATCTGGGGAATGTATTCGGAAAAAGAAGCGCCTGCGCCTGACTACAGGGTCCTGAAAGTTGTTATCAACGATAGTATCCCTTTGGACTACAGTTCGGATTATCCGGATGCCACCCGGTTCTATCTGTTGTCGCCCCTTAGTTATTATTGGTCCATTGCAGAAAATAACGGAACCGATCCGGAGGAAACTTATTACAGGAAAAAACTTGGAAAATATTTTAACCTGCTGAATGGGGTTAAAGGGGATTTGTTCAATGATTCCCTGAACGCCGCATCTTTTATGAAATGGTATGGCAATTATCTGGAAGCAACAACACGCACCAGGATAAACAAACTGGAAGTAAATATCTTAAAACTGGCATATGACGGGGAAGGCCGGCCGGAAGTTGAACAGGAATCCACATTGGTAAAATGGAACAGACCGTAGGCGTTGAATTGTATATTTTCAAAGGCTACAGAGATCGCCTCTGCAGGATTGTATTCTCCCTGATTTTTATTTCCCTTATCTATTCTTTTTTTTCCCATACCCTCATTTCCCAATTGCAGCAACCGGTATTAAAATTCCCATCGACAGACCTTACCTATCTGATATTTCATCTGCTCCACCTGCCCGAAATGATCAGTGGCCACCCACTGGTCGCATCGTGTTTTGACGCAATGTTGTTTCTGAGTTGCCTGTGTTGTTTGATTTACCCCCGGCGCCGTTTCTGGGTGTTTTCGTTTTTCTTTTTATACCTGTTCTATTTTATTATTTTCAACAGCTATGGTCTTCATCATACGCACTCAAAAGTTGGCGTGTTGCTTTTGCCGATTCCTTTTATGATCAGGAATGATGAGGGATTTTTGTTGCTCTGGCGGGGGCTGCGGTATTATACCTGCTATATTTATGCAACGGCTTTTTTGTGGAAATTATTCCGGGGATCCTGGCTCTTCCCCGGGCAGGGCATGCTGATCATGAAAAAGAATGTGACGGCCTCTGTATATTTTGATCCACAGTCCATTCTTTCCAGAATTTATTCATGGATATTTCAGCATCCGGCAATTCCCGATCTCCTGTTTAAAACGGGGTTTGTGCTGGAAGGCTTTTTCATCATCGGCTTTTTTACAAGGCGAATGGATAAATATCTTTTTGGCTTGTCGATTCTTTTACCCCTTGGATTCCTGTTGGTTGCCGATGCCACTGTTTTTTGAGCTGGCATTTTTGGCGGTTACTTTTTACGGCTGGGGGCAATCGGTAAGGGAGGATTCTCCGTGAAATAAGATATCCCGGGAATATTATGGTTAATATCGGCCAACCAGCAGGCCAGGTAAAAACAAAAAACCCTGAAACTCAGATCCAATCTAAATTCCAGGGCTTTTCAAGCTGTAGAGGGAGGATTCGAACCTCCACGGGGCAGTTAGCCGTAGCACAATGTTAGTGGTGGTCAACCCCAGTCGGCCACGCCTTGCGGCGAAACCGGCATTATGCTATGTTTATCCTGTGATCCCCACCCCCGAGACAAGAGGGCATGTCTGCCAAAGTTCCATCACTCCACAGTAAAGTCGCTGCTTTAACGCGTTGACCCTGCAATATTAAGGTAAATTGCATAATTATTGAATTATATTTAATAAATTTTTTAAAATATTCGAATATATTCAATTATTAGGTATATTTATTGAATATTATTAAAAACCGATCTTCAAATGGCTATGAAATTTAATCTGGATAAACTGGATCTCCAAATTATCCATGAAATGATGGAAAATGCAGAAATCTCCTATGCCGATCTGGGAAAAAAACTGTTTGTTTCAGGGGGCACGATTCATGTGCGGATTAAAAAGCTGCAGGAAATCGGTATCGTTAAAGGTACCAGACTGAATGTAAATCTAAAACATTTAGGTTATGATGTGATTGCTTTTATCGGAATTTATCTGGAAAAAAGCTCTCTTTATGATTCTGTAGCCAAAGAATTGCGCAGGATCCCGGATATTGTGCGATTGAACTATACCACGGGCAATTACAGTATGTTTGCCGAAATCGTTTGTAAGGACATTGCACAGCTCCGGTTTGTATTGCACGATGAATTGCAGAAAATAAAAGGGATTGAAAGAACCGAAACATTTATTTCCCTGGATGAGAGTTTTAACCGCAATGTTCAGGTTTATAAAATACCTGAGAAGTCATAAGCAGGGAGTTATTCTGTTCTTAAGCATAATCCTGTAGCCATTTGTGCATCCAATTATTCACTCTTTCACATTCATGGCGTCCCGCAATCCGTTTCCCAGTAAATTAAAGGCCAGTACGATGAGCATGATGGCAAACCCGGGAACCAGGGCCAGCATGGGATTATTCGTAATAATGAAATTATAGTTTTCTTTGATCATGAGCCCCCAGCTGGGTTGGGGCGGCTGAACGCCAATACCCAGAAAACTCAATCCGGCTTCAATGATAATGGCGGACGCGAAATTGGATGCAGCGATCACCAGCACCGGCCCCATAATATTGGGAAGAATATGTTTAGCGATAATCCTGAAAGTTGAATATCCCATGGCCCGGGCGGCTTCCACATATTCCAGTTGCTTTACCGCGAGTACCTGCCCGCGCACAATACGCGCCACATTCACCCACATTGTTAATCCGATGGCGATAAAAACCTGCCAGAAACCCTTTCCCAATAGTAACGTGAGCGCAAATACCAGCAGCAAAGTAGGGATGCTCCAGATTACATTCAGAAACCACATGATAATATTATCAGCGGTTCCCCCAAAATAACCGGCAATGGCGCCCAGCAGGATGCCGATGCTGAGGGAGAGCAAAACGGTAATGAGGCCCACGGCCAGGCTAACCCGCACACCGATGATCAGCCGGCTGAGAATATCTCTTCCGTAGCGATCGGTACCCAGCCAGAATGTTTTTTCTTTGATCAGTATTCGATCATCTGCGGCGGGATGGAAGTAGGATCTGCGTTCGCTGATGCCTTCATCTATAAATTTATTTACGACCAGACTGTCGCCCGTTTGCTGATAAGAACTGATGGGGATGTAATCATATCGGTCATCTGCACCTGAAAATAATTCCGCAATCCTGGATTTAACGGCAATGGGCCGCTGTTTCCTGATCAGAAGAAAAGACTGATGAAAGCCCGGTTTATGTCCACCGATCTCCAGCGTCATCCGGTTGGCATCCGGACTGTGATCCGGGGCCAGCATGTAGGCAAAAACAGCTACGAACATCGCAATGCTGATCAGCACCATGCCGATTACTGCACCCGGATTTTTTTTGAGACGGCGAAACGGGGACTGGGATGTGTTAGCGGTGTTCAAGAAGTTTTCGTTGATAGTTGATGGTTCATGGTTGATGGATCTCCCCGCAAGGCTAAAGTATACTTTTTACATAAACAAAGGTTGTCGGAATTTTTACGATCACTTCAACATCCTCCATCCACCTATCTGACCTTCCTGTCTTTCCACTGATATTTCCCAAAAACACCAAAAGCCCCGGCAATAACGGTATATAGAATATGGGCGGGCTGGCAGAAAATAAAATATTTCATGAGTTGTCTTTGCCGGAAAAAGGAGGCGACTTTGGAAACAAAAAAATATTCCGCAAAGATTTTGAGCACAAGAAAGAAGACAAGCCAGTGCCAGCCCTGATGGTAAAAGCTTAGGAAAAAAAGCAGCAGGAGGCAAAAATTCAGTGCATACACCAGGGCCATGGTAAGCAATATGCGCGGATTGCTGTAGTGGGAGGCTTTGCTAGCCCACCGGATCCGCTGTCGGAAAAAGGAATTCAGGCTGTCAGCCGCTTCCGTACTGACGATGGCTGCGGGATCCTTCAGATAAGCTGCTTTGCCGGGAAACTGCGATTGTATTTTGCCCATCAGCAGCATGTCGTCGCCGGAAGCAATATGATCGATCCCTTTAAATCCGTCAACCGCGAGGAATGCGGAACGGGAATAAGCGAGATTGGCCCCATTGCACATCGGATAGAGATGCTTATAAACGGCAGCGCCGGTAATTCCCTGCAGGGAAATAAAATCAAGCGCCTGGAATACAGAAATTGCGGAACCATTCTCCTTAATTTTCACCGGGGCGGCAATGATCTGATAATTTTTCTCCCGGTATGCTTTCACCAGGCTCGCAATCCATTCCGGACCTGCCGTGCAGTCGGCGTCCGTGCATACGATCAGCTCACCGGTTGCATGCGCAATCCCGGTTTCGATCGCTTTCTTTTTATAAGCATTCAGGTTATGCGTTGTTATGAAATCGTACAGGTTTAACAGCCGGGCCTTGCCTGGAAACTGCTCCACAATCGGAAGCCGTCTGATCGGTGGAAAAATCATTTATCACAATGGTTTCTAATAAATGAGCCGGATATTGCTGATCTGAAATGGATCGAAGACAGTTACCAATATGGTCTGCTTCGTTCCTTGCAGGGATGATGATGGAAACTTTAACTGTGAAGTCTGGCGCCGTCTTCCGCTAAGATGGATTTCTCAGGGAGAAGGCCTGGAGAAAGTCCGTCTTTCTTTTTTTCCGCAGAGGGTATCCGGTCCCAAAGCCAGTGATAATAAAGGATCAGCAGGGAATAAAAGAACAATAGGATTCCGGTAATAGCGATGAATACCATCATTGATTCAAATATACAAAGCGAAATCCGGAAGAAATGACGATGGTAAAACGGTGGGAGTGCAGGATCCTGAAATCTTGAAGCGGAATCCGGACAAGATATCCCCTGCGACCGGCCTGAAATATTCAGCGCCCGGCCCAAAAATATTTGCAATAGCAATGGGAAATGAGTAGATTTGATTAGTTGTTTAACTAACTATATGCCAAACAACCAATTTAAGAAAGGAGAGTTATATAGTTTTGTCACCGGCAAGGCATCCATCGCCATTGCGCGCAGGCTTCAGAAGAAATTCAATCAGGCGAATCTGAATATTACCATTGAACAATGGAGCGTATTATCATCAGTTGTGGAAGCAGGACGGACAGAGCCAGCAGGATCTTTGTCGTGCCACGTTCCGCGATAAACCCAGCATCACCCGGCTGGTGGACAATCTCGAAAAATTGCAGCTTGTGAAACGGGTTGCTTCTTCCGACGACCGGAGAATAAACCGTATCTGCCTGACCAAAACGGCAGCGAAATTGCAGGAACAGACCATGCAAACTGGCGGAAGAAACCCTGAATGAAGCACTGGAAAGCGTTCCGGCAGAACAAATAGAAATCTGTAAATCGGTACTGCAGGTTGTATATGATAATCTTAAATAGGAATTGGGTGAATGATATTCTTAAAAAATAAATAATACATCATGAGCACAGCAACCATCAAACAGGAACAAATCGGGGGCGGTGAATGGCTGATCCGTGAATCTGCAGCGCTTACTTTTATCCCGGAAGATTTTAATGAGGAACAGCGCATGGTGAAAGAAATGTGCGCTTCCTTCCTGGATGCAGAAGTACTGCCGATCATGGAGCGGATCGATAAGCTGGAACCCGGTCTCATGCCCTCTCTGCTGGTAAAAGCCGGTGAACAGGGTTTGCTGGGCGCTTCCGTTCCGGAAGAGCTTGGCGGACTCGGAAAGGATTTCATTACCTCCACGATCGTTAATGAAGCGCTCGGTGGCGGCTTTTCTTTTTCGGTTGCGCTGGCGGCCCATACGGGCATCGGCACCCTGCCCATCCTCTATTTCGGTACGGAAGCGCAGAAAGAAAAATACATTCCGAAACTGGCCAGCGGGGAATGGAAAGGCTTCCTACGGGCTAACCGAACCCAACAGCGGGAGCGATGCCCTCAGCGCAAAAACTTCGGCCACATTAAGTAAGGATGGAAAATATTATCTGCTGAACGGACAAAAATGCTGGATCACCAATGGCGGATTCGCAGATGTTTACACCGTGTTTGCTAAAATAGACGGCGAAAAATTTTCTGCGTTTATCGTGGAAAAGGATTTTGAAGGTTTTACCCGGGGGCCGGAAGAACATAAAATGGGTATCAAAGGCTCATCAACCGTTCAGCTCTATTTTCAGGATTGTAAAGTGCCTGTGGAAAATCTGCTGGGTGAAATTGGCCAGCGGTCATATCATCGCCTTTAATATCCTGAATATCGGCCGGTTGAAATTGTGCGCAGCAGCCCTTGGCGCCGGAAAGCGTGTGGCCGGCACCGCTATCGAATATGCCAATACCCGCGAACAGTTTAAAACCATGATCTCCCAGTTTGGCGCCATTAAAAACAAGATCGCGGAAATGGCCATCTATATCTGGGTTGCTGAAAGCGCATTGTACCGCACAGCCGCCTGGATCGAACAAAAAAAAGAAGAACTGCTGGAAGAAGGCAAGCCGGTGAATGAAGCAGCCCTCGGGTGCAGCAGAGGAATATGCCATCGAATGCGCCATGCTGAAAATTTTCGGAAGTGAAATGCTGGATTTTGTCGTGGATGAAGCCGTGCAGATACATGGCGGAAATGGCTTCAGTGATGAATACAGCGTTTCCAGATCATACCGCGACAGTCGCATCAACCGGATTTTTGAAGGCACCAATGAAATCAACCGGCTGCTCATTGTGGATATGGTTTTAAAAAGAGCGGCGAAGGGACGGCTCGATATTCTTACGCCTGCCAAAGCGGTTGCGAAAGAACTGGTGAGCATTCCGGATTTCGGTTCTTCCGATGACACCCCTTTCGCCACGGAAAAGAAAATCATTGCACAATTTAAAAAAGCCATCCTGATGACGGCCGGCGCAGCGGTTCAAAAACTGATATACAGATCTCGAAAATGAGCAGGAGATCCTGATGCATATTGCCGATATGGCCACGGTTACTTTTCATGCGGAAAGTGCATTGATCAGGCTTATCAAGCTAACAGAGGGAAATGGCAATTTGACGTTTGAGCCGGACGTGGTGAGCACCTTTCTTTATGATGCGGCTGACCAGCTGAATAAATCAGGAAAAGATGCGATTAACGCCTTTGCCGATGGCGATGAACAACGGATGTTATTGCTTGGACTGAAAAGATTCACCAAAGTGAATCCGTTCAATGCCAAGGAGGCAAAAAGAAAAATTGCCGGCCAGCTCATTGGCCTGAACAAGTACCCATTGTAATTGCGTGCCGGTTTGCTTATTTTGTGCGCAAATGTGGCCGAATCTTATCCGCTGCCGGATTATATTAATCCTGTATTTACTGCTCGGCAGCCTGTCTTCCCCTGCGCAACAGGTTCCGGACCCCGCTGGCGGCAAAATGATTGATACGGCAAATCGGTTAATCTTTAATGCGCTCGAAAAGGTAGAAGTGAACCTGATCCTGAACAAAACTTATTTTCTGCCATTTTCATCAACCGGCACTAAAACAGCGTCTCCGGTAATCGTTGTTCCCCAAACCATTTCCGGTATTTCCCGTGAACTGATGGATGACAAAATGGAACTTTCACTGAAGGAGGCAGTAACGGATGTGGCAGGTGTGAATCATTATTCCGGTTTCGATGAATATACCATCCGGGGATTTCGTGCAGAGAATGCCCGTAATATCAATGGCCTCCGCGGATACAATACCACTTACAGCAGCGCTATGCTGCTGAACATTGAAAGCATTGATGTGATTAAGGGACCCGCAGGTGCTTTATCCGGCAATAGCGATCCCGGGGGAAGTGTTGACCTGGTTACCAAAAAGCCCCTGGCAGACCGGTCGGGGGAATTGGCTGTATTCGGTGGAAGCCGCAACCATTTTCGTGCACAGGGGGATGTGACCGGACCCCTGAATAAATCTGAAAATCTGTTATACCGCCTCAATGCAGGCTATGACCGGTCGGATGGATTCCGGTATGAAGACTTTTCAAAATCATATCAGATCGCCCCTTCATTTTCATTTATTCCAAATGACCGGATCCGGTTTACTGCAGATTTTTCTTTATCCCATATCGGTACCGTACTTGACCGGGGTCAGCCGGGAGAGGAACTGGATCCCGATCTGAAAGCAACTTCCCGGAAGCTTTCCGTTAGTCAGCCGGGAGATTATTTAAAAGAGACGGACATGGCTTCGATGGTTTCAGCGGACTGGAACATCAATGACCATATTCAGTTTCACAGCGGGTACCTGAATTATATTACACAGCAGCGGGTGGCGGAGCATGGCTTTGCAGGGTATATCAGCAATGATTCCGTGGATCTTTATTTTCAAAAATGGAATTTTCACACGGTCACCCATTCACTCAGTAATTATTTTGATTTCAAATTTAAGACCGGCCTCTTTACGCATAACCTGCTAGCCGGATATGATTTCATACAAAGCAAAATTTCGCTTGATCAAAACCGTTATGAACTTCCCGGTACGTTCGGCGAAGGAAGTGGTATCGTGGGCACATTCAGTTTCACGAATCCGGTTTACCTTAAACATCCTGTTGACCTTTATCAGGTCTCGGCCAATGATGAGCGCGGGTTAGATGCAGATCAGTATCATACTAATGGTTTCTATGTACAGGATCAGATCGGATATAAGAAATTCCGGCTTTTACTGGGTTTGCGCAGGGAGTTTTACCGATCACCCGCGGACGATGACAGCGGCTCGGTGGCTACGGTTCAGAATCTATGGCTGCCCAGGGCCGGACTGGTTTACGCTATCCTGCCTTCTCTAAATGCTTATGCTGTCTACAGCAGGGGTTTTGACCCATATGAAGCATCCGCCACCGCACAGAAATTCAATGCGCCGTTTAAACCGATACAGAGTGAATTAATGGAACTGGGATTAAAGGCGGCCCTGATCAAAAATAAGTTATATGCAACGGTTTCATTTTATCAACTTTCCGTTTTTAATGTGGCAGTGAACGCAAATGATCCCGTTAATCCCGATCTTTACATACAGCGGGGAGAAGATCAGGCCCGTGGAATTGAGACGGAATTGAATGGAAATATACGCTCAAACCTGAGCATCCATTTCGCTTATGCTTACAATCTGGCAAAGATTAAAAAAAGCGAAATTCATCAGGATATCGGCAGGCTCAAGGAAAATGCGCCCGTGAATTCAGGGAGTGGATTTATAAAGTACCGGTTCGACAAAGGGCTTTTAAAAAGGCTTTCCCTGATGGCCGGTTATAATCAGACAGGAAAAAGAAATACCCTTGATCAGCGGATTCAATTGCCGGGATACATTATATTTCAGGGCGGAGTAAGTTATGCGCTGGATCATTTTAGTATTGCCATGAACTGGAATAATATTACCAATCAAACGTATTGGACCGGCGCTTACAATAATTTATATAAATGGCCCGGTGCGCCCGGTAATATATTGTTTAAGATAAGCTGGAATTTAAACCGGCAGGAGAAAAGAAAATGACTTTAAAATTAAACCTTTATCAAAATGCCTGAAGAAAAGAATGTGTTTATCCATCATGTATTTTTTTGGCTTGCCAATCCGAAGAGTGAAGAAGACCGGGATCAATTATTTGCCGGATTAAAAAAACTCTCAAAAGTTTCAACCATCAAACGTTTTCATATCGGCCGCCCTGCCGGTACGTTGCGGGATGTGATTGATACTTCCTATGCATTTTCCTGGTGTATCTACTTTGCCAATGCTGCCGACCAGCAGAGTTATCAGATCGATCCGATTCATCTTCGTTTTGTAGACGAATGCTCCCATTTGTGGAACCGCGTGATCGTTTATGATTCGGTGGACGCTTAAATTTCCGCAACGGTTGAATGTATATTCTGCAGATGCCTGTATTTACGGGGCAGACGATTGCCTGATGCAACAGGCTGATTCACGGAACAGGTAGTCAAATGACCGGATGCTAAAGTTCCGCTGCGGCAGCCTCATCCAGGAAGAAATGCAATTCCCCATGCACTGGTTCAATCACCTGGGATGGGTAGAGATCGGGATTGTACTGCCCTTCCAGCACTTCATGGAGGGCATGGGCTTTACCGCTGCCACTGATCATGAACACGATATAATTCGCCCGGTTGGCTACGTTCTTTGTAATGGTAATGCGATACATATCCTGCGCCGGAAGAAAAAATGAAGTAGCCCATTTTTTTTCTTCGTGAATGACCGGAGTGCCGGGGAAAAGAGAAAGCGTGTGGCCGTCGTCGCCCATACCCAGTAAAATCAGGTCGAAAGTTGTTTCCGGAAAACTCTTTTCATCCCCGCCAAAATTCTCCCGGAGTGTTTTTTCATATTCTTCCGCCGCCTTTTCGGGGGTCAATTGGGTTTGCATGATATGAATCTGATCTTTGGGTATGTTCACTTTATTCAGCAGGGTATCAAAAGCCATTCGTGCATTGTTCCTTTCATCCTCCAAAGGGACAGCTCTTTCATCCCCGAAAAACACGTGAACCTTTTCCCATTCGATCCTTTCCTTATACGGCGAAGACGACAACAGTTCATTTAATTTTTTTGGCGTATTGCCGCCGGAAAGGGCAATACAGAACCGGGACTGAACCAGCAGTTTTTCTTCAATCAGGCTGGTGATCCATTCGGCCAGCTCTTTGCTGAGTGTGCTCGGGGTCTTTGTATATCTGTTTGTTCATGATATTTTCTTGATACGTTGATCCGTGTCAACTCGTATATCAGACCGTCAACTCAACGCACCCCCTACATCACAATCCACTGATGCCCATCCTTTGCAATCAAAGCCTCTGCATCTTCAGGTCCCCAGGAACCCGGTGCATAGTTTGGAAAAGAAACGGGTGTTCTGTTTTTCCAGGCATCCAGGATGGGCATGATGATCTTCCAGGCGGCTTCCACCTGGTCTTTCCGCATGAAGAGGGTGGCATTTCCTTCCATTATATCCAGGAGCAGGGTCTCATACGCTTCGGGCTCATTGCCATCATACGCATCTTTATACCGGAAGATCATGTCTACCGGATTCAACGTCATGCTTTGTCCGGGTCTTTTGGATTGAAAGCGAAGCCGGATATCCATTTCAGGCTGAATGCTGATGGTAAGCCGGTTCGGGCGCCATGTTTCTGCTGCTTCCGGTGGAAAAGCATAACTGGGCGCCGGACGGAATTCAATATTAATAACGGTTGTTTTCTGGTGAAGTCTTTTTCCGGTGCGGATATAAAAGGGTACATCCTGCCAGCGCCAGTTATCGATATAAAATTTGACAGCGGCAAATGTTTCAATGGATGACTTCGGATCCACATTTTTTTCTTCGCGATAGGCGGGAACTTTCTCTCCTTCCATCCATCCGCCTTCATACTGGCCGCGAACGGCATATTTACTGACTTCATCTTTTCCGATCCGGCGGATCGCGTTCAGCACATCCACTTTTTTATTCCGGATCTCATCCGCATCGAAGGAAACAGGCGCTTCCATGGCAATCATGCAAATGAGCTGGAGAATATGGTTCTGCACCATGTCCCGCAATGCGCCGGCGCCCTCATAATAAGCGCCCCTCCCTTCGGACCCGACTGTTTCCGCCGCGGTAATTTGTACATGATCAATATAGTTCCGGTTCCACAAGGGTTCAAAGAGCGCATTCGCAAACCGGAGCGCAATAATATTCTGAACGGTTTCTTTTCCGAGGTAATGATCGATGCGGTAAATCTGTTTTTCATCATACATACTCATGAGCAGTTCGTTGAGCTCATGAGCGCTTTCCAGATCATGCCCGAATGGTTTTTCAATTACGATCCGGGTGCAGTTTCTGTCGGGCGAGATATGTTTCTTTCCCAGTTTTTTAGCAATGTCGGGAACCAGCTGCGGGGCAACCGCCATATAAAAAATGATGCTGGGGTGTTCTCCGAATTCGGCTTCCTTTTTTTTGATGAGATCTCCGATCAGGTTGTACTCTTCGTCCTTCTCTGCATCCATTTTCAGATAGGATATATGGGGAGAAAAAGCCTGCCATTGCTCATCCGTTACTTCTTTCCGCCGGCTGAATTGTTTAATACCCTCGAGCAGATGGCCCGGTATTTTTCATCAGAATATTCACTTCTTCCGATGCCGATGACGCTGAATTTCTCCGGCATCCAGTCATCAATGAAAAGATTATATAAGGCTGGGGAAAGTTTCCGGTAATTCAGGTCGCCGCTTCCGCCAAATATAAAGAGGAGGGTTGCGGATGGTCTTTTATGATTTTCCATACATGTTTTTAGTTGTCAAATGTTCCCCATTCCGTGTGAAAGATCCCGGCATATCCACTCGCTGATAGGTATGGGCTCCAAAATAATCCCGCTGTGCCTGAATGAGATTGGTGGGCAGTTTTGCACTGCGATAAGCTTCGAAATAACAAAGGGAAGTCATGAGTCCGGCTACCGGAAACCCGGTTTGGGTGGTATGCATGATCACCGCCCGCAAATGCTGTTCTTTTGAAGAAATCAGCGCAGCAATATTTTTATCCAGCAAGAGATTGGCCAGTTTGGGATTCTCCTGGAAGGCGGTGTAGAATATTTCCAGCAGGGCGGAGCGGATAATGCAGCCCCCGCGCCAGATGCGCACCACTTCCGGCAGGGGAATATCCATCTGGAGCTCGGTTGATGCTTTATGCAGCAGGGCCAGTCCCTGGGCATAGCAAATGATCATGGAGAAATAGAGCGCATCGGCGAGTTGCTGTATGAACACTTCGTCCGGAACTTCAATTTTATACTTATTGTGTTTATATAATTCGGAGGCCTGAATTCGCTCCTCTTTTGCAGAAGAGAGATCGCGGATTGAAACGGCGATATCGATCACCGGAACCGGTATGCCGATATCCATCGAATCCTGTGATGTCCATTTTCCTGTACCCTTGGCGCCTGCGCGGTCCAGGATCATATCCACCAGCCGGTTATCGGTTTTATCGTCGGGCTGCAGGAATATATCCCGGGTAATCTCCACCAGGTAAGATTGCAGTTCCCCTTCATTCCAGGATTTATATATTTTATGGAGTTCGTCGTTGCTGAGTTCCTTTCCTTCGTGCAGCAGCTGATAGGTTTCGCTGATCAGCTGCATGATGGCGTATTCGATCCCGTTGTGCACCATTTTCACGTAGTGGCCGGCTGCGCCCTTTCCGAGAAAAGCCACGCAGGCGCTGCCATTTACTTTGGCAGATACAGCTTCCAGAATAGGTTTTACCTTTGCGTAAGCTTCCGCGATCGCCGCCCGGCATGATGCTGGGGCCCGTGCGGGCGCCGTGTTCGCCGCCTGAAATACCGATTCCCATAAAATGAAAACCCTTCTCCCTGACAAAATTAACCCGCCGCAGAGTGTCGGTATAATGCGAGTTGCCTCCGTCAATAATAATATCACCGGGTTGCAGCAGCGGAAGCAGGGAGCCGATCACATCGTCCACAGGCTTTCCTGCCGGAACAAGCATCATGATCTTCCGTGGCGCCTCAAGTTGCTGAACCAGGGCCTCCAGGCTGTCTACTCCTTTTACGGTTGTACCATCCGTAGCGGATGATTCCAGTAATTTTCCTTTCTGAAGGTCTTTGTCAAATCCAATGGCTTTAAATCCATGATCCGCCATATTCAGCAACAGGTTTCTGCCCATTGTGCCCAGGCCGATCATACCAAAGTCGAATAAGTTATTTTTTTCCATGAGCTTATTAAAAGGGCCCAAAATTAGGCATTTTATATAAAGTACCGGGAAGACTCCCTGATCACCATCCAAATGCGGGCCAGACCCAGGGCTGGCCGGACCGCCCTCCCTGTCCCGGTCACTTGGAGTTATAAAAAAAACAAGCTATTTTTATCTTCTCTTACACGGCGGTCACGGACATTCCATTCCTATAAAAAGCCTCCGGACTCCTTTAACCTTTGCTGTCAATTTTTAAATTTCCAAATTCTTTTGTGATAATAAAAACTGCTTAAACCGGTGGAAGGGAATCATTGACGCAATCTAAAACGAAATATGAAGAAGTTTACCGTGTGGATCTTGTTTTGTGTAGCGCTCTTAGTGCATGCTGATTCAGGTTTTGCCCAAACAGATGTGCTGACGCAGCATAACGATTTGAACAGGACCGGCTGGAACAATACGGAAACTGAACTCAATCAATCGAACGTTACGCCCACTACCTTCGGCATCCTGTATCATTACGATGTGGATGATCAGATCTATGCCCAGCCGCTGGTGGCCAGCCGGGTCAGCATCAACGGGGTTCAGAAAAACCTGGTTTATGTTGCCACGGTTAATAATACCGTTTACGCATTTGATGCCGATGACGGTTCCCTGGAACCTTATTGGAAAAGAAATTTCACCCCCGCCAACGAAGTTGTACCGAATGCGGGAGATATTCACGCCAGTCTTTGTACCTGGTCTTATCCCGATTTCACCGGCAAATTTGGTATTGTGGGCACTCCGGTGATCGATAAGGCTTCCAATACCATTTATTTTGTTTCCCGCTATCGCGACCCATCGGTAGACAATGCACCTCAGGCGGATGGCTCCGCCCATGTGGTGGATGAGGACTGGTCAAGCGCCGGATTTTACCAGCAACTTCACGCGCTGGATCTGAGTACGGGCGCAGATAAATTCGGAAGCCCTGTAACCATTACCGCCCAGGTGAACGGCACGGGTGATGGTGGAACGGTGGTTCAATTCGATCCGCGCCGGGATAACCAGCGGGAGGGTTTGGTGATTTCCAACGGCATAGTATATATTACCTATGCTGGCCACTGCGATATGAATAATTATCATGGCTGGGTGCTGGGATATAAAACAGATGATCTGGGTCAGCAGCTGATACGTTTTGTAACCACGCCCAATAACGGCCGGGGGGGAACCTGGATGAGCGGCGCAGCGCCGGCCGTTGATGCCGGCGGGAACCTTTATTTTAACACCGGTAATGCCAAAAACGGAGATCTGAGAAATACTGCCGGTAATCTTGCAATGAGCGTGATCAAAGCGGCGCCCGATTTAACCAATCATACCCTGACGCCCATTTCCTGGTTTAAACCCGCCCAGGCAAATTATGATCAGTATAATGGCGCAGACCTGGATTTCGGAACCGGCGTGTTATTGGTTCCGGGTCAGGACATGCTGGTGACTGCACATAAAAGCGGATTTAGTTTTGTGCTGAAGCAAAATGCGGGAACGGGAGAATTTGACGAAACTTCCCCTAACCTGCTCCAGACGATCAATATCGGCGGGCAGAATGCCGCCAGTCATTCTTCCATCAGTTATTTCGGAGGCGCTGCGAAACAATATGTTTACCAGTATTCGGAATATACAGATCTGAAAGCATTTCCGGTTGCCGGCTCCGGTCTGGGTACGGCGGTTACTTCCACAATTCCCGGAGCCCATGCCAGCATTACCGGCGGTGGATTCATGTCGGTGAGTTCCAATGGTACCGATGACGCTTCCGGCATTCTCTGGGTAACCCATATTACGAATGTTGATAACGCGGGAACCCTGCATGCGCTGAAAGCCAATGATATTACCTATAAATTATGGAGTTCAGACGATAATATTGCCGACACGCTCGGATTATTTGCCAAAATGAATTGTGTAACCGTGGCCAACGGTAAAGTTTATGCGCCAACGGCTTCCAATAACCTGAAGGTATACGGCCTGTTAACCAGCAGCAGCCGGTGTTCCGACAATGTGGCCCTAAATAAGACCGCAGTTGCGACTACTTCGGGAGATAATACGGTGACGCCAAATTTTGCTGTTGACGGGAATACCGTGTCCAGATGGGCCGTGGCGTGCGCCTCCTTCTGTTGCCAATCCCCAGTATATTTATGTTGACCTGGGCGGACGGTATAATATCTGCAAGATCAATGTGCAATGGAATAATACGAATGATTATGGAATTGATTTCACCATCGATATTTCTGAGGATGCGATAACCTGGACAACCTTACAAACCATTACCGGAAACTCCTTGTCTGTTTTCCCATTGCTGAATGAGTTTAACGAGCATGCTGCGGGAAGATATGTGCGGGTGAATATTACCAAAGGTGTTGGCGGCAATGCGTCTATCTCAGAGTTCCGCGTATTTGGCGTAGCAACGAATAACTGCATCCCCCCAACGATTCCTGCCACACCCGTCACCAATATCACGACAAATTCAGCAACCCTGAACTGGATAGGTGTTCCGGGGATTAATAATTATATCGTCCGCTATAAATCGGCGCCGATTGCCAGTTATATTACAAAGAATGTTGCCGATGCAAGCGGAACCGGAGGGAATCTTCAGCTGAACATCAATGGCCTTACCTGTGGTGAAGGCTATTCCTACACCGTGCAGTCGGATTGTGGTGGCGGTTTCATCAGTGACTCGGTATCGGCAGGATTTACATCGGGAAACTGTTCGTCACCCTGTGTAAATGAAACACGCTGGGGGCACGCTGATTTTGGCGAGGTGCAGGCAGCCGGCAGTTCCTGTTACAGCAATCCCATATTCACGGTTTCGGGCGCCGGCACCGGAATCGGAGGCAACCATGATCAGTTCCAGTTCGACTGGCTCCATCAGGATTTAACCGGAGAATTCATTGCACACCTGCTGAGTCAGGATGATGTGGCGCCTGGCCACATCAATCAGGCCGGAATTATGATCCGGGAAAGCCTGACGGATATCGCTCCGTTTATTTTCATCGGTAAAACGCCCGAAAATAAGATTTATCTGCTGTACCGGAATACGGCTGGCGGTTCGGTAAATACCCTGAGTGTTCCTTATGTTACAGGCAACGACTATTTCCGGATCCTGAAATCAGGAACAGAATTCACCGCTTCTTTTGGCAGCAGCGATGCCGGCCCCTGGACGACGGTAGGCACATCGCATGATCTGGGATTCGGCGGCGCCGAAATTTATCAGGGATTTGCCGTTTCCAGTCTTAATCCCACTGTTGTTTCCACGGCCACTTTTTCCCTGGCAGGAAACTCCACCGGCCTGCCCATTACAATGAGCAGTTTTACCGCATCGAATGTAGACAATAAATATATCGCCCTGAAATGGGTGACAGAACAGGAAGTGAATAATGATTATTTTGAAATTCAGCATAGTTCGAACGGAACAGACTTTCACCCGGATTGATTCTGTTAAATCCCAGGGAAACAGCAGTGTTCCTCAGTCATATACCTTTATTGACAATAACCCGTATAAAGGGATCAATTATTACCGGCTGAAACAAGTGGATTCCAACGGTCATTACAGTTATTCGGACATCGTGATGGTGAAATTCGGAATTGGCCTGACACCGGAAGTGCGCCCGAATCCGGTACATACCAATCTGAAGATTATTGCCGGAACCGATCCCGTTAAGGAAGTCGTCATTTATAATGCACAGGGGAGGGCTGTCAATTTTCTGGTGAATAATTCCGGCACGGATGATATGACTATTAATGTAAGTACCCTGGCCAGGGGAGTTTACTTTCTTAAAATCAAAACGGAACCCGAAATTTTTAACGTAAAGATTGTTAAGGAATAGCAGGTAGCCACGCTTAGTCCTTGCTCCCGGCTTTTGTAAAAATGGGAACAGGGATTCCGTGATGGCAGGTTCTGCACCAGATCCTGCCGCGGGTGGTCATTTCTCCCGTCATTTTGGTATTGAAATATTTTTTATTCAGTTTGAAAGTCATCCGCAGCATATCCCGCGCGATTCTTTTATTCCGGTATTCGTCGGAAGCATAGTCAATTTCAAATTGGGTTCCGTTATGTTGTCCGGGATGACAGAACACACAGGTTACCCCCAGGCCTGCATTGAAACTTTCCATAACATAGTCCATATTTTCATCACTGATCTGATCGGAAAGTACCCGGAGGTTTTTATAAACGGGTTTCTCCGTTTCCGGCGGTCTGGCGGCAAGTATTCCGCACAGACTGAACCCCGTAAGTCCGGCAAGGACCACCAGTTTCTTACAGGATATGGCCATAATGCGGATTTTGTGCCGATGCTATTTTCCGGGATGTTCTTTCCCGTGATGACAGGTCATGCATTCTACGGTCGGAATAGGTTCGCCCTCTTCGCTGCGGTTATAGTTGAAATATTTTTTATTGATCTTGGCAGTCATTTTATACATTTTACGGGCGATATTTTTTTCCGGTTTTTCATCGCTCGCGAAATCAAGGTGATGGTTGCTGCTGTCTTTGGAAGGAGCGTGGCAAAAATTACATTTCACCCCAAGGGCTTCTTTAAAATGGTCCATTACCTTACCCAGGTCCTCATGGCTGATATTTTTTGGCAACACTTTCAGATTTGTAAACTTATGCTCTTCCGGTGGTTTGGTAGCAGCTATTCCTCCGATAATAACCAGACTTAAAATAATGGCTACACCGGCTTTCTTATTTAAGATCATAAATCCTGATTTTGATCCTAAGCTAAACAAAATTTCCGAAAGCCGGATAATCGTAGCGGGATAAAAATTTAAAACGTCTTTGAAAAGCGCTGTCCTGCTTGATAATTTCCCTTATTTTGCATCCCCTTTATGGTAAAAAAACAAGCCGCCATCGGATTTATTTTCATTACACTGCTGGTAGACGTTATCGGTTGGGGCCTGATCATACCCGTTATGCCCGAACTCATTTCCGGGTTAAAACATATTCCGGTGAACCAGGCGAGCGCGGAAGGGGGCTTGTTACTCTTCGTATATGCGTTTATGCAATTCATCTGTGCGCCCATACTCGGTAACCTGAGTGATCAGTATGGACGCCGGCCCGTTTTGCTTTTTTCGCTATTCGGATTTGGGGTGGATTATATTTTTATGGGTTTTGCCCCAACCTTTGGATGGCTGTTTATAGGAAGAACCATTTCCGGAATTACCGGCGCCAGTTTTACAACGGCTTCGGCGTATATCGCAGACATCAGCGATGAAAAAACAAGGGCCAAAAATTTTGGACTGGTGGGCGCCGCATTTGGTCTGGGATTTATCATTGGCCCCGCCATTGGTGGTTTGCTAAGCGGCTGGGGCATACGTGCGCCTTTTTTTGCAGCCGCCATCCTGTACTCTGCTCAACTGGATATATGGATATTTTGTTCTTCCGGAATCATTGAGCCGGGAACACCGCAGGCCATTCAGCTGGAAAAGAGCCAATCCGTTGGGTTCTCTGATGCACCTGAAAAATTATCCTGCGCTTGCGGGATTGATTGTGGCGCTGGCCCTGGTTTACCTCGGCTCCCATGCCGTGCAAAGCAACTGGAGTTATTTTACGATGTACCGGTTTAAATGGACGCCCAGAACCGATTGGTATTTCCCTGGCCGTTGTGGGTGCGCTGGTCGCACTGGTGCAGGGTGTGCTGATCCGCTGGATCACGCCGAAGATCGGGAATGAAAGAAGCATTTACATCGGCTTATTACTATATGCTGCGGGCATGTTTCTCTTTGCCTTTGCCAATCAAAGCTGGATGATGTTTGTTTTTCTGATCCCGTATTGTCTGGGTGGAATTGCCGGTCCCGCATTGCAGGCCATTATTTCCGGAAATGTGCCGCCCAATGCGCAGGGGGAACTGCAGGGTGCGCTGACCAGTCTCATGAGTCTGACGTCTATTATCGGGCCCCTGCTCATGACCAACCTGTTTGCTTATTTCACTCAGCATACAGGCCCCGGTGCTTTTTCCGGGCGCCCCGTTTCTCCTGGGCGGCCTGTTAATGTTAGCCAGCAGTATTGTGGCGTATAAAACTTTAAAACAGAGTTGATAATCCGGATAATCTGACTGTATCTTTGCGGACTCGTTAAGTTGATCAGGCATTTAGTAAGTGAACAAACATTCTGCTACGCAATCTTCAGTACGGTTAGTTAGTCTTCTTTACTTCAGCTTTGTCAGCTGTATTTTTATCATTTAATTTTTTATTTAAGTATGAACATTTATGTTTCAAATTTAAGCTTCAACGTAACTGACGAAGACTTAAACGAGTATTTTGCAGAGTACGGTGAAGTTTCATCTGCTAAAGTTATTTTGACAAATTCACTCAGAAATCACGTGGATTTGCATTTGTTGAAATGTCAGATGAAGAAGCTGCAAAAAAAGCAATCCAGGAACTGGATGGCGCTTCTGTAGATGGCAGAACCATCAATGTTTCTGTCGCTAAACCCCGCGAAGAACGCACTGGCGGGGTGGTGGAAACAGAAGCGGTGGCGGTGGTAATTTCCAGAAAAGAAATAACTTCAGCAACAGCAGATATTAATCGCTTTTAATGAAAGCCGTTGACCCGGGATCTATTCCTGGTCAACGGCTTTTTAGTATTTTAATCGCCAGCGACCCTTTGCCAGCGATATCCGTTTTCTGCTTTTCCCAATAACCTTCATTCCAGGAGCGGCCCGGCCTGCGCTTTCCCAGTGCCCTTCCCGCCAGCGATAATTGCCCCGGGCCATACCAGTCGCCACTGATCCAGACATAACCAGGTCCGGGAGAAACGGGTCTGCTGTATAACGACATCAGGCGGACGGGTAGGAACTATCCGGCGGTGCAGGCGGTCGATGAAAAGCACTACAACGCCAGCAACCATTAACCATTCTTTCATTTTCTAATGTTATTTAAGGTATAAAAGCAAAAGGCATTCCCTGCCAAACAGCGGCAGAATTTCATTTTGGAATAAACTGTCCGGGATATGTTTAATTTGCAAAAATTTTTAGCATGTCAATTGAATCCGGAGTGGCCGCTCCCCTTAACCGCCAAAGATTTTGTCACCGACCAGGAAGTGCGATGGTGCCCGGGATGCGGCGATTATTCCATTCTGGCCCAGGTTCAGAAAGTAATGCCGCAGATCGGCGTTCCCCGCGAGAATATTGTGATTATTTCAGGCATCGGCTGCAGCAGCCGGTTCCCTTATTATATGAATACTTATGGCATGCATTCCATTCATGGAAGGGCCACTGCCATTGCTTCGGGTTGAAAGCAACCCGCCCGGAACTCAGCGTATGGATTGTAACCGGCGATGGAGATTCACTAAGTATTGGGGGAAATCATACCATTCATCTGCTGCGCAGAAATTTTGATGTGAACATCCTGCTGTTCAATAACCAGATTTACGGGCTGACGAAGGGTCAGTATTCGCCCACTTCCGAAACGAACAAGTAAACCAAGTCCACGCCCTTTGGCAGCATCGACCATCCCTTTAATCCGCTGGCGCTGGCCATGGGCGCGGATGCCAGTTTTATTGCCCGGAGTATGGACCGGGATCCGAAACATCTGCAGCAGATGCTGATGCGGAGTCATCAGCACAAAGGATCCTCTTTCCTGGAAATCTATCAGAACTGCAATATTTTTAATGACGGCGCTTTTGAAATTTTACCGAAAAAGGTTCGAAACCCGCAGAAACAATTTTCCTGGAACAGGGCAAGCCGCTGATTTTTGGTGCAAATCAAAATAAAGGCATTAGGCTGGAAGGACTTCAGCCGGTTGTGGTTGAATTGGGAAACGGAGGTTCAGCAGAAGACTTTGGATTCATGATGAAAAAGATTTTTATAAAGCACAGATCCTGGTCAGGATGTTTGATGATCCCAGCCTGGAAGCTCATCTTCCCCGCCCTTCGGTGTTTTTTATGAAACGGAAAGACGCCTGTTATGAGGATATGCTAAATCTTCAGATTGAAGAAGTGATCAGATCAAAGGCCAGGGTGATTTGAATAAACTGCTGAGGGGAAGGGAAACATGGACCATTTCTGAGCCCAGATAAAAATGCCGGCGATAAACATCGCCGGCCTGAGCTTACCTCTGAAACCACAAAAGAAATCGTTAAAGGCATCGTTAACTAAGATTTATCAAATGGATATTGCTAATTCTGGAACTGTAAAAATGGATGGATATGTCCGCGGTGTGCCGGCTGGGTAGATTTTAGAGGGTAGAGACTGGGAACGGAAGATCGCTGTTGAATAAATAGCCACTAAAAGTAACTACAAGTTTCCTATTAGCAATGCGTTTTTTTAAAATTCAGGAAAAACCCGTTGCCTTACCCAGCACGGTTTCCATCTCTTTTCCCGCGTCAGCGAAAGTTTTATTCCTTCTTATAATTGTACCACCATTCCGGGCTGTTTTTTTCATGAGAGTATCCAGGTGTCGCATGCCAAACAGGTTCCAGGCCCCTTTCAGTTTTCCGTGGCAGGCCGGATTGAAGTGCCGCAGACTCATGGCAAATCCGCTGTCAATATATTCCATGTGATGCCAGTATCCGGCGGGCATAAAAAGGGTATCTCCATGATCCAGAATCAGTTCATAACCCTTTGCCAGGCGGAGGGCGGGGAATTGTTCGAGATCCAGCTTGTTCTGTGCGCTGTCATAATATTTTTCAAAATTTACCATGCTGAGCACCTCCCAGGGTTTTCTGTATAATTTATGTTGTTCCTCATAAGGGAAACAGCAAAACCCGCTTTTTACCCATGAACTGGGTATGGAAAATATGGGAGAGGTCGATATCAAAATGCATATGGGTTACGGATCCCTGACCGCCCGTAAACAGCATCGGAAATTTTTTTACAAAACCCTTGCTGTACTGTTCCGGCCAGCTGAAATCCTGAATGATCGCGGGCGCATGTTCAAATAAATTAAACAGGAATATCCGCCATTCGGCCGGCCCTTGCCGTATCAGATCGATGTATTCTCCGAATTTCATGTAATCATCTGCCGTATTGACCGGAGTATAGGCATCACTTTTCACATTGTTGTAAATGCCCACTTCCACATCGCCCACCATGGCTTTAAAAAAATCCCAGTTCCATTTATCATAGGCAGGCCATTTTTTTGCCAGACCGGTAATCACCAATGGCTTCAGCGGCTGATAATAATGCTTCTTAAAATCCGCTGAAGAAATATCTTCCACCCGGTCCACCGCCTGTAACAGCATATCCCTGATTTTCGGTAAAATTAGAATATGCATTAATTTCGTGAGTTAATCAGAAATGAATTTCATTTATGTTGCGGCATGGCATTTTTCATATATTGCTGTATGTTTCTCACGTTACATCCGCACAATCCCCAGCAAAGAAATGTTAAAACAATTGTGGATTGCCTTTTGACCGGCGGCGTGATTGTTTATCCTACCGATACCATTTATGGACTGGGCTGTGATATTTTTCAGCACAAAGCCATTGAACGGATATGCCAGATTAAACAAATCAATCCGGAAAAAGCGCAGCTTTCTTTTGTTTGTTATGATCTCAGTGATTTAAGCAGATATACCAAAAGCATTTCCACCCCGCTGTACCGGGTTTTGAAGAATCATTTGCCGGGACCCATACGTTTATCCTGCCGGCGAGCAAGAAGTGCCGAAAATTTTAAAAGCCGGAAAAACACCATCGGGCTCCGGGTGCCGGATAATCTGATTGCGCGAACCATTGTAAAAGAACTGGGTCATCCGGTACTGAGTACTTCACTGCCGGGAGAAAATGTGGAAGAATACACGGATCCGGAAATCATTTATGAACATTTTAAAAATCAGGTTGATATTGTTATCGATGGCGGTGCCGGGTCACACGATTCCTTCCACCATTATTGACTATACTTCCGGCGAAGCCGTTATGTTGCGTAAAGGGGAGCGGGGGAGTGGAGACTGCAGTGGGATAGTTAAGTAGATGACTTTATCCCACGCAGGATCTCTCCTTAACGCTATCCTCCCATTCCTTTTTTAGAATGGAAAGTACGATCGAATCCCTTCTTCCTCCGGGGATGGGCATATTGCTGCGAAGAATGCCTTCCACCGTGCAGCCGATATTCTTCATAGCCCGGATAGACTTTTCATTTTTCAGATCCGCGCGGAATTCAACTCTTTCCACTCTGCCATTGTTCAAAAGCATGGCTTAACATCAGCAGTTTGCAATGCCGGTTCAGTCCTGTTTGCTGAAATCTTTTTCCATACCAGGTATAACCGAGCTGGGTGGTTGAAAATGCAGGCTGAATATCATAGAACCGGCTGCTTCCCGCATAGGCATTGGCCTGCTTGTCAAAAACGATGAAAGGATATTCTTTTTGCAATTCCCTTTCGCGGAATGCATGTTCCATATAAGCGGTCAGCCCGGCTTTACCTGCCGCACCCGAGGAAGAATAAATCCATAATTCCGGCTCCTGCTCCGCAAAGGGTAACAGATGCTGAAAATCTTCCTTTTGAAGAGGCCTTAGCAATACGCGATTATCTTCCAGCTCCAGGTTTCCGGGAAAAGAGATCATACGTATAATAATTTAATGCCATGCCACGTTCCATGTTATTCCCATCTCGCTATCAATGCTCTATTTTCAAAAATCTCCAACTGCGCCGGAAGGATATTAAAGCTGCGCCGGTGATAAGGACACAAGCCATGCTCTTCAATGCCCTTGCGGTGTTCCGCGGTTCCATATCCTTTGTTATTGTACCAGTTGTAATGGGGATATTTCTTATGGAGACGCTGCATAAATTCATCCCGGTAAGTCTTGGCCAGAATACTGGCCGCTGCGATGGAAGCATAAATACCATCCCCTTTAATTACGCAGAGGTGCGGGATTTTCTTATAGCGGTGAAAGAGATGCCCGTCGATCAGCAGGAATTCAGGCGGGTTTTTTAATTTATTCAGTGCAAGATGCATGGCCTTGAAGGAAGCCCGGAGAATATTGATCTGGTCTATCTCTTCATTACTCACCCGGGCAACAGCATAATCCAGCGCGTGCGATTCAATAAAGGTTCTCAGCTCGATTCTGATATCGGGAGCAACCTGTTTCGAATCGTTTAACAGCGGATGGTAGAAATCTGGCGGCAGCACAACAGCAGCGGCAAATACGGGTCCTGCATAACAGCCCCGGCCGGCTTCGTCGCAGCCCGCTTCCCTTAGCGTTGAATGATGGAATGCTTTGAGCAATCAGAATTCTTTGATCAAAAATAAAGGAATGAACCCTTTTCCGGGCAGGATAGGGGAAATAGTTATCTACAGGCGGCCCTGAATGAATTATTTTTGTCTTATGAGTATTTGGAAAACCGGCTCGCCAAACAGAGCTGTTGCATTTTGGGTTCTGGGAGGAACCATTATGCTGCTGATTCAGGTTATGCTTGGCGGCATCACCCGATTAACCGGTTCCGGACTGTCCATTACCGAATGGAATGTGATTACCGGAACAATACCCCCGTTAAGTCATCAGCAATGGATGATTGAATTCGACAAGTATAAACAAACACCCCAGTACCATTTGCTGAATACCGGATTCAGCCTTTCCGATTTCAAATTTATTTTCTTCTGGGAATGGTTTCACCGATTCTGGGCCCGCCTGGTAGGCGTGGTATTTATTGTGGGTTTTGTTTATCTGCTGCTCAAGCGGAAAATGAAAACGGAGATGATCAAGCCGCTGCTGATCCTGTTTTTGCTCGGCGCATTGCAGGGCAGCCATCGGCTGGATCATGGTAGCCAGCGGATTGACCGGCGATGCGCTGTATGTAAAACCTACACGGCTCGCCCTTCATTTTGTTTTTGCCCTCGGTGCTCATCTCCTATGCTTTCTGGTTCGCCCTTCACCTGATTTTTCCCGGTAACCCGGATCCGGAATGCCAGGGGATTGCGGAGGTTTTCCAAAGTGCTTACGGGTACTGATTTTTTTGCAGGTCATTTACGGGGCCCTGATGGCAGGGCATAAAGCGGCTGCCGTTGCACCCACCTGGCCAACCATTAACGGGGACTGGATTCCGGCCACGCTGTTCAAGAGTTCACCATGGTATCTCAATCTCGTGGAAAATACCATCATGATTCATTTCATTCACCGGGGGCTGGCTTATCTGATCTTTCTGGGCATTTTACTGTGGACTTTCCGCCTTTTTACCTCCGGCCTGCTGCGGTACGAACGGACAAAGCTGATTGCGCCGCTGGGTCTGGTTTGCCTTCAGATCCTGCTCGGAATACTGGCTGTACTGGTGAGTCCGGGAATTACCGCCAATCACTGGGTATTTTTCGACTGGATTGCCTTGTTACACCAGCTTACCGGCATGCTGTTATTGCTGAGCCTGATCTATGCGGTTTATGTATTGCGACCGGCGCATTCAGGAGCGAAGGCCGGTTTCGGCCCGATTTAGTAAATTACCCGGAACCTCATGATGTATTATCTGAAAGCTGTTTATTATTCCTTTCCCATTCAACTGGTCATTCTTTACCTGAAAAAATTCCAGGTGCTGCTGATCTTCTGGTTTATTCTTTTTTCCACTTTTCATGGCGGCTTCATGCATTCGTTCGGAGCGGATGCCTTATTTATGGCGCCGGAATACATGAATAATGTAAATGCGCTGAGTGCGGGGATTGTAGGTGCGGGGCTTGGCGCATTCATCATGAGCTGGAATGTGACCACCTTCATTTTGTTCAGTCGCCATTTTCGGTTTCTCGCAACCACTACCCGCCCTTTTCTGAAATACTGCACCAATAATTTTATCCTGCCGGGCTTTTTGCTGATTGATTATTTTATTCAGGCGGTTGATTTCGACAGAACAAAGGAATTGATGACCAATGGGGAGATCGCCATGATGACCGCCGGATTCCTGACCGGTTTTTTATTGGTGATCGGACTATCACTTTTATATTTCTATGAAGCTGATCAGACCATTATCCGTCAGATGACGCCATTGATCTCGAATCCGAAATTATTTAAATCGCAGTTCCGCTCGAAAGATAAGCAACCCAACGCGAGCCGGCTGATTAAAGTGATGTGGTACCTGAACAGTCCCGTTACCGTGAAGCCGGTGCGCGACGTATCGCATTACAGCAAGGAATTTATTGAAAGAATATTCAGCCGTCATCATTTTGCGGCCATTCTTTCCATTATCATTGCTTTTCTGATTTTGGTGCTGGTGGGATTTTTTATGGATAAACCTTTTTTTCAATTGCCGGCAGCCGCCAGCATTTTCTTATTCTTTTCCATTCTCATTTCCCTGTCCGGCGCATTCTCCTATTTCCTGCAAAGCTGGAGCATTCCCTTTCTCATCATTCTTTTCCTGCTGTTGAACCTGCTGTATCGTTATGATGTGATTGATCCGACCAACAAGGCTTACGGATTGAATTATACGAATCGTTCAGAACGTCCCATTTATGACCGCGATCATTTGCTGGCCCTCTGTACACCGGAAAAGGTTAAGCACGATAAGGCGCAAATGCTGGAGATCCTGGAAAACTGGAAGAAAAAACAAAACACGGAGAAGCCCCTGATGCTGATCATCAATACCAGTGGCGGCGGGAGCCGGAGCGCAGCGTTTACCATGAATGTGTTGCAGAAACTGGATGCGCAAACCGGCGGCAAACTCATGGATAAAACATTTCTGATCACCGGGGCTTCCGGGGGAATGTTCGGAGCGGCTTATTTCAGGGCGCTTTCTTTGATGAAAAAACAGGATCCGACCATCAACCTGCAGGATCATCAATACACAGATGCGATTTCTGAAGATCTGCTCAACCCGCTTTTCTCTTCTTTTGTTGCCAGGGACCTTGCTGCTCCCGCGCAGAAATTTAAAGTGGGCAATTATGAATACATCAAGGATCGCGGATACGCATTTGAACAGAAACTGAATATTAACACCAAGGGGGTACTGGACCGGCAGCTGCAGGATATCGGACCGGATGAACGGGCGGCAAGAATTCCCCTGATGTTGCTGAGCTCGGTGATCACGCGGGATAGCCGCACGATGCTGATCAGCACGCAGCCCATCAGTTTTTTAATGCGGCCGGTATTCGACAGCACAAAGATTATCGGGATTGATCCGGACGCGGTGGATTTTGGCAGTTTTTTCAAAAAGCAGGATCCGATGAATATACGCCTGCTCACCGCCCTGCGCATGAATGCCACCTTTCCTTATGTGCTTCCCAACGTATGGCTGCCGACCGAACCGGTGATCGATGTGATGGATGCGGGATTCCGGGATAATTTCGGCGAACAGGTAGCGATCCGCTTTATGGATGTATTCCGCAGCTGGATTCAGGAAAATACCAGTGGCGTGTTACTGATCCAGATCCGCGACCGGAAAGTAGGCGGATGGGAAAGCCCCTTTGAATCCAAAAGTATCACCGAAATTATCACCAAGCCGGTTTTATTGCTCCAGTATAACTGGTATAAAATGCAGGAATATAATCAGGACGACCTGTTGAGCATTTTCCAGCAGCTGATGGGAAATAATTTTTACAAAATGACTTTCCAGTATGAGCCGAAAAAAGCCAACGAAGGCGTTGCACTCAATTTTCACCTTACACGACAGGAAAAGCTGGATGTGGCGAATGCATTGAATTTGCCGGTGAATGTGCGAACGTTCAGGAAGGTGGATTCGTTGTTGAATCCCTGAGGAGTCAGAGGTTGATCGTCAGATGGTAGATGGTAGATGGTGGACGACCCGGAAAATACGTCCTATCCGTGTATCTGTAAAAGACACTTGCACATCAAACGAACGTCCATCCACCATCCACCGTCTACCATCTAACGATTATAAGCTCCTCAGCTTACGGGTCGCAAAAGCCGGAAGCAATTCTTAACAATCTTTATATCAAATTCCCCGCTTGTTTCCCGGGGGTCGCCGTCAATATGGATCGGGGCGTTATCAGTATTCCGTATGCTGAGCTGGTCCGTTTGCAGGTAGAGGATATTCTTGTTCTTTGTGTAATCTGAAACCGGTTGCATGGCATTGGTGCCGGAAAGCTGGTACAGGATGGAAAAGGGTAACAGGAGTTTATTCATTTTCTTTACGATCACAATATCCAGCAGACCGTCGCTAAGACTGGCTTTGGGGGCGATGGTAAAATTATTTCCGAACTGATTGCTGTTGGCGATACAGAGAAAAAACGCTTCGGTTTTTAGCAGACCGTCCTTCAGTTTAATTTCAAAACTAAACGATTTGGCTTTAAAGAACTGAAGCGTAGAGACTTTGATATAGGTTTGAAGTCCCCGTTTCTTTTGTTTTGCAAACTCATGTGCTACCGATGCATCAAAGCCAATGCCGCACAGCATACAGGAGAAATGTTCATTGATATAGAAAGCATCCGTTTCAAACGACCTGCCCTCAAAAATAACCGTGAGTGCGCCGGTAATCTGTTTTGGGATTTTAGCGGCAAACGCCAGTCCATTCCCTGATCCCATGGGAATGATGCCAATATTCACCCGGATCTTCTGCAGAGCCCTCACTACGCCATTTACCGTTCCATCTCCACCGCAGATCACCACATCCGTAATCGCCTCCTCTTTTACTTTCTTTCGCAGGAAACTGATAATCCCCATCCGCTTTCGTGGGAATGATTTCAAAATCCAGGCCCTGCTTCCCGCGTTTTACGGGAGATCAGTTCCCTGACCTGTGCCTTTTTCTTCGTTCCCGATATCGGATTGATGAGGTAAATGATTTTTCTGGGCATAGTTGCAAGTTCCGTTAAAACACTCTTTTTTTCATAAATAATCATTGTAATTTCAGGCTGTCAAGTATGACTTTACATGATATCTGGATGCGGTTACAAGTCCAGTATGATCTGAGCAAAGCTGCTCAGAAAATCAAAACCCTTAAATTGATTCCTTATAAGCCCCGGCGCATAGCCTGAAGAAAATCTGTTATAAATGCGCTCACAGCGATTGAAAAATGCCTGAACTTTCCGAACTTGGATCTCTCTCCTGACGCCTGAACCTAAATCACGAAAATGACTGCTCCCAAAGAACGTTTCCTTGCCCTTGATGTTTTCCGGGGAATGACCATCTGCTTCATGATCATTGTCAATACACCGGGAAGCCAGTTTAATTATTCCCCCCTCGAACATTCGCACTGGAATGGCTTTACGCCAACCGATCTCGTATTTCCTTCCTTTCTCTTTGCTGTGGGGAACGCACTGAGCTTTGTAATGAATCGCTGGGATTCCCTTAACCAGGGTCAGGTGCTGGCTAAAATTTTTAAACGGACCTTTATCATTTTCCTTTGCGGATTCCTGTTGTACTGGTTTCCGTTCTTTGAATACAATGACGCGCACCGGCTGGTGCTTTCTCCTTTTTCCCATACCCGTATCCTGGGCGTTCTGCAAAGAATTGCGCTGGCTTATTGCATCGCATCCCTGCTGATTTATTATTTTAAACCGGGCACGGTAATCGCCGTTTCCATTTCCATTCTCTTATTGTACTGGGCTTTTATGCGGATTGGCGGCGACCCTCCCGATCCACTGGCCATGACCAGCAACCTGGGCTATAAGATAGATGTCTGGCTGATGGGGAAAGACCATATGTATCATGGTGAAGGTGTCGCCTTTGATCCGGAGGGCTGGCTGAGCACCCTGCCTTCGGTGGTGAATGTCACTTTCGGTTATATGGTCGGGAAATTCATTCAACAGAAAGGAAAAACCTTTGAGGGCCTCGCTAAATTACTGTTGCTGGGTTTTGCGTTCATCGTAATTGCCTATTGCTGGGACCTGGGCTTCCCGATCAACAAAAAACTCTGGACCAGTTCTTTTGTCGTTTATACCGTTGGGCTCGATTGCGTGATCATTGCCGCCATTATGTATGTGGTGGATTTTCTGGGCAGAACAAAATGGACGAAATTCTTTACCGTATTCGGCAAAAACCCGCTCTTTATTTACCTGCTTTCTGAAGTGGGCGCCACCATCCTCTTTATGGTCCAGCCCCAACCCGGCACGGATACGGTGTCCTGGCTTTACAACAATATCTACCGGCATGCCGGCCTTTATTTCGGCTCTCTCCTGTTTGCCGTTTCCTGGATGCTTTTCTGCTGGCTGATCGGACTTTTTTTGGATAGAAGGAAGATTTATATCAGGGTCTGAGATGGGATGACGGTTAACGGATGACGGTTGACGGACTCATTGTGAAACATCCCGATTTAAAATAAATCGTTCTGTTACACGGAAGCCCGTCAACCGTCATCCGTCAACCGTCAACTAATTCCCGCAAACCCTTCCAAATCTCAACAAAAACCCCTACCTTTGCGCGTCGAAAAAAAGGGCTGCCGACCAGCCAATTACCGGAATTTATGGAGATAAGAAATATTGCGATCATTGCCCACGTTGACCATGGTAAAACCACCCTGGTAGATAAGATTTTACATGCCACCAAAGTATTCCGGGATAACCAGGAAACCGGTGAGCTGATCATGGATAGTAATGACCTGGAAAGAGAAAGGGGCATTACCATTTTCAGTAAGAATGCCGCCGTTGTTTATAAAGGCGTTAAGATCAATGTGATTGATACCCCGGGTCACGCCGATTTTGGCGGTGAAGTGGAACGGGTATTGAAAATGGCCGATGGGGTCTTGCTGCTGGTGGATGCTTTTGAAGGACCGATGCCGCAAACACGATTTGTGTTGCAGAAAGCCTTGCACCTGAACCTGAAACCCATTGTCGTGATCAATAAAGTGGATAAGCCGAATTGCCGTCCTGATGAAGTGCATGATGCGGTCTTCGAATTGTTCTTTAACCTCGATGCTACCGAAGAGCAGCTGGATTTCCCGACTTATTATGGTTCCGGCAAAAATGGCTGGTTCAACGATTCCATTGACACAATCAGAAGATATTACGCCGCTGCTGGATGGCATTTTGAAATATGTACCCGCACCCAAAAGTAAGTGAAGGTCCGCTGCAAATGCAGATCACTTCACTCGATTATTCTTCCTTCCTCGGCAGTATTGCTGTTGGTAAAGTTAGCCGCGGTGTTATTAAAGAAGGTCAGCCGATTGCCCTGATGCAGGCGGATGGCACCATTAAAAGATCCAAGGTGAAAGAACTGTATGTTTTTGAAGGCATGGGTAAGAAAAAGATAACAGAAGTAGTTTGCGGTGATATTTGTGCGGTTGTGGGATTGGATGATTTTAATATCGGTGATACCATTGCCGATTTCGAAAACCCTGAAGCATTGCCGGTGATCAGCGTGGATGAACCTACGATGAGCATGATGTTCTCCATCAATAACTCACCTTTCTTATGGTAAGGATGGAAAATTTGTTACCTCCCGTCATCTGCGTGACCGGTTGATGAAAGAAACTGAAAAGAATCTTGCCTTGCGGGTGGAAGATACCGAAAGTGCCGATAGTTTCCTGGTATTTGGCCGGGGTATTCTGCACTTGGGAATCCTGATTGAAACCATGCGACGTGAAGGATATGAATTAACAGTGGGGCAGCCGCAGGTTATTGTAAAAGAAATCAATGGCAAGAAATGCGAACCATTTGAAATGCTGGTAGTGGATGTGCCGCAGGAATATAGCGGTAAAGTAATTGATCTGGTAACCCAGCGGAAAGGCGAAATGCATGTGATGGAAACCAAAGGCGAAATGCAGCACCTGGAATTTGAGATCCCTTCAAGCGGACTGATCGGCCTGCGTACCGCAAATGCTTACCAATACTGCCGGCGAAGCTGTGATGGCGCACCGGTTCAGTGAATACAAACCCTGGAAAGGCCCGATACCCGGAAGAAACAACGGGGTACTGATCGCAAAGAATCAGGCAGCCACCACCGGCTATTCAATTGATAAACTACAGGACCGGGGTACCTTTTTCGTGGATCCGGGAGAAGAAGTATATGCGGGCCAGATCATTGCCGAACATATTAAACCGGGCGACCTGGTCGTAAATGCCACAGAAGGTAAGAAACTCACCAATCATGCGGGCCAGCGGAAGCGACGATGCAGTCCGCATCATCCCCAAAATCATGATGACGCTGGAAGAATGCATGGAATATATTCAGCAGGATGAATGCATTGAAGTAACACCCAAAAATATCCGCCTCCGCAAAACCATTCTCGACGAGGATGAAAGAAAGAAATTTCAGAAGATGCTGAAGACGGAGGAAGTTGGGTAAGATAGAATCATCTATTTATTGCATCGTTAATGGTAGATAGTAGATAGGTGTCTTACATGCTACCACTATCTACTATTCACTATCCGCTCTAACCAAACAATTCCCCCTGCCTCGTACTCACCGGCAAATTCTGAAACCCAAGCCGCTCAACGATCTGCCAGGCTTTTGTGCCGGGGCGACGTTTCAGGAGGAGCATACTTTCGGCCATGAAGCGGCCGGTAAAGTGGCGGTGGGCGTATTCAATCCAGCCTTTTTCGTACTGCCATGGAAGGAGTTTTCCGGCGATGTTGAACTGGGGATCGTCGGAGAAATAAGGCTTGTGTTCATTGTCGGGTTTGAGCATCCGCTGGGACTCCCGGATTTCTTTTAGCAGCTCGCGTACCGGCTCCCGGGTGATCATATTAATGAAAATCGTATGGGAAGGATAGCTCCCGAAATCTTTCAGCTCCGCTTTAAAGGGCCGGAATCCCATAGAGATGGCTTTAAGCCGGTTCAGCACCCTTTCTTCCATCATTTCGTACTGGGTGAAGCGCGCCAGCATCAGGTGCGGCTTGCCCCAAAGCGCCTGGGCACAACTGTATTTTTCAGAAAATTCCTTTTTTACCTGCTGTATGCGGCTGCGCAACTCTTCATGCGGGGTAAGAACCAGCATGTAGTCGTTGAGGCGGTAGCCGGGCATTGTGTTGATGATCGTTTCCATTTTTGTCTTTTTTAGTGACGGTTTCTGTGGCGGTTGACGGATAACGGTTGACCGTTGACGGACTTCCGGTGAATCGTCAGGCGTTGTTCGCTAACAGCTTTAGTTAGCTCCAATTCTTATGCCCGGCGGGCATTCCGGGCCGTTGCCGGTGTTAATTTTGGATGATGTTTTGAGGTTCATGATGGCCGCTCATGCCGATTTTATTAGTATAAATATACTAATAATTTTAGTATTCGAGATATTATTTTTATTCATCTCTGGAAGATTTCCTTAAAACCGCTTGTAATGCCCTTTTCTTTGTTTGGTTGTTGTTTGCCTATTGGCTTGCTGCAGTCATGGGGGTAAGTCCATTAGCTTATGGACTTACCCCCAAGACTGCACCAAGCCAACAGCAAAGTGGGATCATGAAACAAGGACTTAAATTAATAATCCCGGAAACATGGTACAATCCGGTTGAAGGGATTGCAATCACCCTGAAACAGCTTGTAGCATTTATCGCAAATGCACTAATTTTACCCAAAATCAGGGCTATGAAGAGCAGATTCGGATTACTGGCTGTTTTTTTTATCTTTTGTTTCAGCGTTGCAACGCTGAAGACAAATGCCCAGTGTTCAATTTGTACCCGCACTGCCCAGCAATTGGGCGAAGGGCCGGCCAAAGGAATGAATGCGGGCATCATTTATCTCGCTTTTACACCGCTGGCTATTGCCGGATTTATCGGTTTCCGCTGGTGGAAACATAATCAGGGAGGAGAATCCGGGAATAAATAAGTCTGCAATAAAAAAATGGATACCGCTATTTTCTCCATCCTCATCCCAAGCTGGAACAATCTTCCTTATTTAAAATTATGCATCGAAAGCCTGCGCAAAAATTCCGCATTCCGGCATGAGATCATCGTGCATGTAAATGAAGGAATGGATGGAACGAAAGAATGGGTGGCGGCGCAACCCGACCTGAAATATACCTTCAGTGAAAAAAATGTAGGGGTCTGTTTTGCACTTAACCAATGCCGGACACTAGTCAGTACGGATTATATCGTTTACCTCAATGACGATATGTATCTCTGCCCGGGCTGGGATCAATCCCTGTATAATGAGATTAAGGCAACCGGCCATTCACTTTTCTTTTTTTCCTCAACAGCTATTGAACCGGCGGACACCAATAATGCCTGCGTTATCGTGAATGATTTCGGCAGGGACCCCGGGTCTTTCGATGAAGCCGGATTGCTGAAAAGATTTGCGGATCCCGTCAGGGAAGACTGGTCCGGTTCCACCTGGCCGCCAAATGTGGTGCACAAAGAGGTATGGGACCTTGTTGGCGGATATAGTATTGAATTTTCTCCGGGCTTTTATTCCGATCCGGATTTTTCCATGAAACTCTGGAAGGCGGGGGTGCGCCTGTTTAAAGGAGTTGCAGCAAGCCGGGCTTACCATTTTGGCCGTAAATCCACTTCAAGAATGGGTCGTAGCCGCGGCTATTATACATTCATTTCCAAGTGGGGAATGACTTCAGGTACATTCACCAAAATTTATCTTCGGCGCGGGGAACCTTTCCGGGGTCCATTGGGAGAATTCCAGCCCGCTACATATCTGATGGTAATCAAGAATGGCCTGAAACGACTGGCTGCGGCATTACAAAAACCGATTTCCTGATTTATGATTTCCGGAGTTGATTTTGACTGGTTGGTATTTCATCGTATTGTTCAGCAAACCGGTACAGGTTAAAATCAGGATGATCCATGATTTCTTTCAGCTGCTGGCTTAGTAATGCCCGGTCTATACCGCGCATCCGGTTTTCCAGGATCAATTGCCATGCTTTTTCCGTTAACAGATGAAGAGACCGTTCGGGAGAAATGTTTTTGATGTTATTCATAATGGTTTCAAAAAGTTCCGGGATACCCTTGTCTTCAATGGCAACCGTTTCTAAAAACCGCAGATCTGAAAAAGGTTTGGCAGACTGAAGCTGAATGGAAGATTTAAGTGATTGCAGAAACCGGGATGCACCTGGCCTGTCAGCTTTATTCAATACAAAAATATCTCCGATTTCCAGGATGCCGGATTTCATTCCCTGAATATCATCTCCCGATTCCGGAACGAGCACCAGTACGACCTGATCAGCAAGTGCAGCAATGTCCACTTCCGACTGACCGACGCCAACCGTTTCAACAAGGATATGATCAAAACCCGCGTTGGCCAACAGGGAAACAATTTCGAAGATCCGTGGATTCAGACCGCCGGCGGATCCCCGGCTCGCCAGGGAGCGGATATAGATCAGCGGATGGTTATACCAGCGGTTCATCCGGATCCGGTCTCCGAGCAAGGCTCCTGAATGAAAGGAAGAAGAGGGATCCACGCAGAGAATGGCCAGCTTTTTATTATGCTCCACCCATTGTTTGACCAGGGCATCCACCAGGGTGCTTTTTCCTGCACCGGGCGGCCCGGTTATCCCAATTACGGGGACCTGTTTGTTTTCCAGGTTCTGCAAAAGCAGGGATGATCCGGGCATGGCATTTTCAATCAGGGTAATTGCCCGCGCAAGGGAACGGATATCGCCCTGGCGAATCAGCGACAGGTCCGCCGGAATATGATGGTCTGAACGAGCTTTCATACTTATTCAAAGCTAAGTTAAAATCAAAGTTGGCCGCAAAACCATATCATCATGCTCAGCTTGCGAAGAAAAAGGGAATGATCAGATGATCCTGTAATTTTTAAAATCAAATAATCTTTTACTGGTTTTTTTTTCATACCAGTACAGCAGCTTTTCTTTGAGAGAGAAATTCTTTTTTGAAATATCAAGGTCAACATGCCAGTTCTTTTCCGCAATCCGGTTTTTCATTACTGCCGGATGCCTGCTATCAAAAAGCCGGAGAGAATCAAATTCGCTGAAGTCGAATAATTCGCCTGCCAGGTTTCTTTCACTCGTACGCTTATCATCCGAATCTTCCCAATACACATGTATCTTTTTCACCTTCTCTTTCATTTGCCGGGGATTTTTTACCCAGCCATAATGATACACAAATGCGTCTATCGGTTTCACCCTGATTTTTTCAGTTCCTCTCCGGAAACCCTGGGCGTCGCGGTAAGCATGGATACTTTTATCATTCCGGATGATACGCACTTCTTTATGGTACCATTTGCGGCTGTCGCCCACATAATCGTACGTGCCGTAAAAATGGAGATAATTGAACAGCAATCCGTCTACGCGCAAATCCGGTTTATATTTTTCTGCTGCCCCGCGAATGGCATCGTGGTATTTTTCGTGAATCACTTCGTCGGCCTGAATATAAAAAGCCCAGTCGCTGTCCGGAGCAATCAGCTGAAACGCCTTGTCTGTTTCAACCGCCAGCACCTCGCCACTTTTTTTTAAATTCGGATCCCAGACGGAGTGATGAATCCTGATTTTATCTGTTGGAATGGAACGGATCAGCATTTCCGTTTGATCTTCGCAATCACCTATTAATACGATCATTTCATCGACCACGGGCAGAATGGAAGTGATAGCTTCGACAACCGGATAATCGCAAATGACCGCATTCCTGATGATGGTAAATCCTGAAATTTTCACAATGCCGGAGAATGGTACATGATAATGTGTTTGCGCCGGCAAGATACAAAATAAGCATATCATTCTGTTTCAGCCGGGGTCCCGGTACACCCGGCCAGGCTGACGATCGGAATAAGTCCTTTTATATATTTAAATTGCGATTTCGTTTTTGTATTATGACCAATTTTGTTCCCATCTTCCCATTATCCATTGTAGTGTATCCGGGGGAAACGCTCAACCTGCACATTTTTGAGCCCCGGTACAAGGAGCTGGTAAAAGAATGTGTTGCGGGTAAAAAGACTTTTGGCATTCCAACCATCATCAATGGTAAATTGTCTGAGATGGGCACACTGGTAACCATCGCAGAGGTTGCAAAGGAGTATGAGAACGGAGAGATGGATATTGTAACCATTGGGACGATGGTTTTCCGGATCCTTGAAATTATTAAATCCGTTCCGGATAAATTATATAGCGGGGCGATTGTAAATTACCCGCATAATTCGAACGCCTATCACAAACAGGAACTGATGCAACTCGTGCTAAAGGCTGTTCGGGAATTGCACCGGTTGCTCAATATCAGCAAGGATTTTAAAAAGCCCGATGAGGAACTGACTGCCTATGATATTGCCCATCATGCCGGTTTATCCCTGGAAGAGGAATACGAATTGCTTGAATTATTGAAGGAAGAGCAGCGTCAGGAGTACTTAAAAAGACATTTGGGCAAGGTATTGCCGGTTATTATGGAGATGGAAATACTGAAAGAAAGGGTAAAATTGAACGGGCACTTTAAAAATTTATCCTCATTTCGTTTTGGGGAATGAACGGTTTTCTAATGTTATTGTATGCTGACAACCATTTGCTTTGATTTCGGGAATACGCGCTTAAAATTTGCTGTTTTTGTGGATGGCGAACTGAAAGCCGTTCATGTGCTGAAGAACGATCAGAATGAAACCATCAGGGAGTGCATTGAGAAGTACCGGCCCGACAAAACCATTTTATCCTCCGTTATTGAGCACAACCCTGAACTGGAAAATATGCTGGCGGAAGAAACCCGCTATCATAAGCTGAATCATCATTCCAGGGTCCCCATCAGCACGCCGGTGGGAAAACCGGAAACCATTGGCGCCGACCGGCTGGCGCTGGTGGTGGCGGCAAATCATTTTTATCCGGAATACAATAATCTGGTGATTGGCCTTGGATCTGCCATTACCTATAATTATATTAATCGCTTCAGGCAGTTTGTGGGTGGCAGCATTTCACCGGGTATGGAAATGCGGTTTAAGTCGCTGCAATTATTTACGGCGAAACTGCCATTGATTGAACCCCACTGGAATTTCCCGCTGCTGGGATATGATACGAAAACGAATATACAATCCGGTGTGATCATTGGAATGGCAAAGGAGATTGACGGAGTGGTGGAAGCTTATGAAGAACGATATGAAAAACTGAATGTACTGATCACCGGCGGGGATGCGCATTATTTTACGCCGCTTTTGAAAAAGAAGATTACAACGGATCCTGATCTTATTTTCAGGGGTCTTTATGTGATCAGCGAATTCAATCAGTGATCCGGTAAGTTTTAGTATTTCCTTAAGTCATGTGATACCCGCAGACGCTATCTTTACGGGCCCCCGGGATATACTGCCGGGATCAGAAATTGTTGGAATTCATTTTGTAATAACAAAACCAGGAAGTCTGCGGATAAACCATCGATATCGCGTGAAGCCCTGTGAAGCGTTATAACTGTAGGAATAGTTCATAATCCGAGGATTCAATTTTTTAAATGTCTGCCCTTTTTACAAAATATTCTTATTGGTTCCTGGGTGGAATGCTGGGCTGCCTGCTGCTGCCGGCCTGCGAGAATAATATGAAGAACCTGCCCAATTTCAGGGAGAAGCACATCAGCATAGATGAAGGAAAGCAAATCACCGCCTTTTACAGCGTGAGCGCAAAGGTAAAAGCGAAATTAACGGCCCCGTATATGCGAAGGAATGAAGTGGATTCGCCCTATCTTGAATTCCCTAAATCCCTTCACGTGGATTTTTATAAAGATTCTACCGAGATCATTGAAAGCACACTCGATGCCCTGTACGGAAAGCGTTTTGAAATCAACGAGCGGGTTCTTTTAAAGGATAGTGTGGTATTAAAAAATATCCTCAAGGGGGATACTCTGTACTGCCAGGAGCTTTGGTGGGACCAGAAAAAGGAGAAGTTCTATACCGATAAGCCCGTCCGGATCCACAAGGCAGGCGGAACCGTCCTTTATGGCACCGGCCTCGAAGCCCCCCAGGATTTCAGCGGCTATACGATCTTTCAGATTACCGGACCGTTTGCGTTTCCGGAGAATGGGATGCCGAGGAATTAGTTGGTGGATGGCTAATGGTAGATGGTGGATGGACTACGCTGAAGATCGGGCAACCTTTGTTTCTGTAAAAGTATACGGTTTACTGTCTAAGCTCAGCCCATCCACCATTAACCATATACCATCCACGATAATAAATCCTTTCCACCCCTCAAACAAAAAGCCCCGGATTACTCCAGGGCCTTGAATGTGTTTGTACTTTACCTAACCATTACCAAGTTGGTCATCAATAGGGTACAAATTTTAACACCTTCGTAGGATTTGGCTTTTCGTGGAATTTGGATTTTAACAGTCAGCGATCGATTTCTCTCAAAAGGTTTGGTGGTTCATAGTTATTGGTTCTTTTCAAAGGAAATTGGATATCGGAACCAGTTGAAAGAGCATCTATCGGTTGACGATGTAAACATACAAACTGCCCACCCTTTAACAAGCGGATTTGCGCTCGATCTGATACCTGCAGAAAATACGGCGTATTTGGAATACTTACGATAACATAATTGTATATACGACTTATAACCATGATGTTACGTACTTTACAAAAAGGGAGTTAAGTGGAAATATTTAGGGGGAATCTTACGCTCTCAACCATCTTTCTCGGGACGCATCTGCGGAAAAAGCAGGACATCCTGGATCGAAACCTGTTGGGTGAGTAGCATCGCAAGCCTGTCGATGCCGATACCGATGCCCGCCGTAGGGGGCATGCCGTATTCCAGGGCGCGAAGGAAATCATGGTCAATAAACATAGCTTCTTCGTCGCCCCGGGCCATCAGGGCCGACTGTTCCTCAAAGCGCTCCCTTTGATCTATGGGGTCATTCAGTTCGGAGTAGGCGTTGGCTATTTCTTTTCCGTTGATAATCAGCTCAAAACGTTCTACCAGGCCGGGCTGGCTGCGGTGTTTTTTGGTAAGCGGACTCATTTCTACCGGATAATCGGTAATGAAGGTGGGCTGAACGTAGCGCTGTTCGCACTGGCTGCCGAATAATTCATCGATCAGTTTGCCCTTGCCCATACTGTTGTCGGCCTGGATATGCAATTTTTTACACAGGTTCCTCAATTCATCTTCGTTCATCCGCGCCACATCTTCTCCGGTCGCTTCCCGGATGGCATCGTAAATACTGATTCTTTTATAGGGAGCTTTAAAATCGATCTCTTTCTCCCCGGACTTTACTTTCGTACTGCCGTTGACCGTTTTTGCCGTTGTTTCCAGCATTTTCTCCGTCGTTTCCATCATCCAGAAATAGTCCTTGTAAGCCACATAGAACTCGAGTATGGTAAACTCCGGATTATGGGTCCGGTCCATGCCCTCGTTGCGGAAATTCCGGCTGAATTCATAAACCCAGTCGAAGCCACCCACGATCAGGCGTTTCAGGTATAGCTCATTGGCAATACGCAGGTACAGGGGGATGTCCAGCGCATTGTGGTGGGTAATGAAGGGTCGGGCGGCAGCACCTCCGGGAATGGTCTGTAAAACCGGTGTATCCACTTCCAGAGCGCCCTGGGCATTGAGGAATTCCCGCATGGCATTGACCATCCGGGTGCGTTTGATAAACACTTCCTTCACCTGGGGATTCACGATGAGGTCGGCATATCGCTGGCGGTAGCGGAATTCCGGATCTGTTACCGCGTCGAATGTTTCCCCTTCCTTCTCTTTCACCACCGGAATGGGTCGTAAAGCCTTGGCGAGAAGGGTTAGTTCCTTCACATGAACCGAAGTCTCTCCGGTTTTAGTGATAAACACGTATCCTTTTACCCCAATGATGTCTCCGATATCCGTGAGGTGTTTCCATACTTTATCATATAATGTTTTATCTTCTCCAAGGCATATTTCATCCCTTTTTATATAAAGCTGTATTTTTCCTGAGCTGTCCTGAATAACCGCAAAAGATGCTTTTCCCATGTCGCGGATACTCATGATGCGGCCGGCCAGACATACCGATTCAAAATCGGATTTATTTTCTTCTCCCTTAAAATTTGACTTAATATATGCTGCACTGCTGTTCACCGGAAATGCAGGCGCGGGATAGGCGGCTATTCCCAGTTCCCGCAGTGATTTTAATTTTTCGCGACGGATTAATTCCTGTTCAGACAAATGGGCAGTGGCCATACGATAATTCAGTTCTAAATTCTGGCAAATGTACAGGAATAAGTTTTTTCAGGCGGAAACTGTTAAACTGAATAAATTTTTTTAAAGGAGATACAAGAAGTGTTTTTTATCCGGAACAGTTTTTGATTGCAAACTAAACAATGGTTTTTTTACTGTTTAGCTGTATTTTTGACTTTTAATTGAATGGGGATGAAGTTCGAGAAGATTCATAACAAGGGGCAGGCGCAATTATTCCAGAATCACTATATGGAAATGCTGACGAAGACCCATCCTTTGGTAATCTGGGGGATGTATATACCCGTCATCATTTATTTCTTATACCTGAGTCATTTCAGGTTCGGAATGGGTTACGGCGCCATATTCGGCGTATTTATGGGAGGTATGTTTTTCTGGACGTTTTTTGAATACCTGATGCACCGTTTTGCTTTCCATGCAGTCGGAGAAAGTGAAAGAGCAAAAAAGTTCATCTACGTAATGCACGGGAACCATCATCATTTCCCACGGGATAAGGAGCGGCTCTTCATGCCGCCGGTGCCCAGTATCATCATCTCATCCGTGATTTTCGGGATCATGTTCCTGGCGATGAAGGAATATTCATTTGCTTTCTTTTCCGGATTTATACTGGGGTACCTGATGTACGGCAGTGTTCATTACGCCATTCATGCATGGAACCCGCCGTTCAAATGGATGAAGCCATTGTGGAGAAATCATCACCTGCATCATTACAAAGACGACAATAAAGGATTTGGGGTAAGCACCACCATCTGGGACCGGGTATTCGGAACCATGTTCAACCTGGATAAGGAGAAAGAAGACAAAGAGAAGGTGCGGGAACTGATGTATAAATAAATCCGGATGCGGGATAAATAATCTACACAGCATCAGTATTTTTCAAAAACGCCCAGGCCGAACAAAGCAAAATCAAATTTCACCGGATCTTTTTGATCCATCTCACGGAGCGCTTCCGTCAGTTCCATTGCCGTAGTCCAGTCTGTCTGATTCCGGCTGATCAATCCAAACCGTTTGGCAACACGGGCTACGTGCAGGTCGACCGGACAAATGAGGTCTGCCGGCGAAATCTTCTTCCACAAACCAAAGTCCACCCCGTTTTTATCCTGACGCACCATCCAGCGCAGATACATGTTCAATCTTTTACAGGCCGCATTTTTTTGAGGCGTGGCGATATGTTTCTGCGTGCGGTGCGGCGCATCGTCCAGAGAAAAAAAACGCGTATAAAAGGAAGAAAGACCGCTCTTCATCCTGTCCTTTCCGGGGGCGGTTGAAATAAAAGCCGGCTCCAGCGATTCATTTTCCTGGTAATGGGATTGTAAATACCGGATAAAATAGAGCAGATCGGTGCTATTGAATGTACGATGTCTGAACTGCAGTAATTTTTTCAGATCGCGGGGCCGGTGATTCAGCACGAAATCATGTGGCGCTTCGTCCATTAGTTCCATCAGCTCATTGGATTTCCGGATAATGGTTGCCCGGTTTCCCCAGGCAAAAACGGCTGCAAATAGTCCCGCAATCTCGATGTCCTGCTTTTTACTGAACTGGTGCGGCACCGATATCGGATCAGTCGGAATAAAAGAAGGCTGATTGTATTGCTTTACTTTCTTTTCGAGCAAATTTTGGAGAGAGGCTTTGGTGGTGGGCTGGAACATTTGTTTTGGATGACGGTTGACGGATGACGGTTGACGGACTTCCGTGTTGCAACGAGAAAGTATCTAATCACTATGACCGCATACAGTCCGTCAACCGTCATCCGTCAACCGTCATCCAATTGCTTCCTCCAGGTCTTGCACCAAATCCCCCCCATCCTCAATTCCCACACTCAGCCGGATCAGGCCATCGCTCAAACCATTCTTAATGCGCTCTTCGCGGGGAATAGACGCGTGGGTCATGCTGGCGGGATGGCTCATCAGGGATTCGACGCCGCCCAGGCTTTCTGCGAGGGAAAATAATTTCGTTGAAGAAAGAACTCGTTTGGTTTCTTCCGGAGAATCGTTTTTCAATTCAAAACTGAGCATGCCGCCAAAGCCGGACATTTGCTTTTTTGCCACGGCATATCCGGGATGATCTTCAAAGCCACACCAGTAAACCCGGGCAACCTTTGGATGCCTGCGCAGGTAAAGGGCGATCTTTTCCCCATTCTGACAATGCCTTTCCATCCGGACCTGCAGGGTTTTAATGCCCCTTAAAACCAGGAAACAATCCTGCGGTCCCGGCACAGCGCCGCAGGATTTCTGTATGAAATATAGCTGGTCGCGAAGGTCTGTATCATTCAGCATTACACATCCGTGGATCACATCACTGTGACCGCCCAGGTATTTGGTGGCGGAGTGAACAACAATGTCCGCACCCAGATCCAGCGGATTCTGCAGACAGGGCGAAGCAAAAGTATTATCCACGCAGAACAAGAGTTTTTTTTCTTTGGCAATGGCAGCCACTGCCGCCAGATCTACAATATTCATCAGGGGATTGGTGGGTGTTTCCGTCCAGATCATTTTTGTTTTGGCGCTGATGAGCGGGCGTATGTTCTCCGGGTTCTGCATATTCACATAATGAAAATGAATTCCGGCTTTTTCAAATATTTTGGAGAAGAGACGGAAAGTGCCGCCATACATATCGCTGGCCGCAATTACCTCGTCTCCCGGAACCAGCAGGCGGATCACCGCATCGGAAGCGGCAACGCCACTGCTGAAACTCAGTGCATGGCGTGCATTTTCGATGCTGGCCAGCGCTTTTTCCAGTGCTGTACGGGTGGGATTCTGCGAACGTGCATATTCATAACCTTTATGATTGCCGGGGGCAGCCTGAACAAAAGTGGAGGTCTGGTATATTGGCGGAATAATAGCGCCAGTGGAGGGGTCGGGCTCCATGCCTGCGTGGATGAGCCGGGTAGCAAATTTCATGTGCAACAGATTTATGATAAAGAAAAAGATCGTATTCGATACAAAGGAACGGGTTACCAGCTAATGGGCAGAAGGGCCTGCTGATCGTCCCAGGTCATGCATAATTCCGTGTTATTTTTTTCCTTGCCATCAAAGCAAATGGTCAGTACGTCCGCAATTTCGCTCATTTTTTTCACCGGCACATTCACCCGGAGCACGTCTTTTTTAGCATCATAGTCAAACGCACCCCAGGTATCGGTTTCTTTGTTGAGGATCAGGGTCCATTGACTGGTATCCGGAATAGCATACAATGTATATTCTCCTTTCGGCACTTTTTTATTGTTGATTTTCACATCCCGGAAAAATTCAATCTCCGTTGCCTCATTGGCTCCCAGGCGCCATACACTGTGATATGGAACGAGGTCTCCGAAGATGGTCCGGTTATTTTTCTGAGGCCGTCCATAGATTACGCGGGCAATCAGCGGCGCGTCTGCCTTATGCTGAATTTTAAGGATGGGATAGTTGACCGGGATAGTAACTCATGTCCATGGGCGATTTATCCAGAGGTGGCAGGGGCGTTTGCGCCTGTACCGCGATAAAACCGAGCATCAGCAGACTAAAAATGGCAGCTTTCATATTTCTTCAATTGATGGGCAAAGGTACGACTAAGTATTTCTGCTTAGTCGCCCGGACGAAGATAGAGCAACTCATTGTAGGCGAAAGTCTTCAGGTTGGGAAAGAAAAGATCATAGCAATTCTTTAACGCTTCGTAGTGATCGAGGAAGGCCTGATAAACCGGTTCTGCGTCCTGAATATATTTTGCCCGATGGGTAAGTCCCTGAAAACTGCGGTGGATCCCTTCCATGGAACGATAATGCAATAACCAGTTCTGCTCCCGCATATAATACAGGAACCGTTCGAATTTCTCCGGCAGCAGATTTTTATACGCGTCCAGCTGGCCATAGGTTTTCTCTGCAAAAACAGCCAATGCTCCTTCTTCAAATTCATGGTTGTCGTTGGCCAGGAAATGATCATATACGATGTCAATAAAGCTCCCGGCATACAAACCGCAGGATGCTTTCAGAAATTGTTTTGCATCCTGAGTGGCCGGATGATAATCTGTGTATTCGTCAATCTTCCGGTGCAGGCTGATGCCGTTCTGTACTTTCGGCGGGTAATCAAATTTTTTCTTGCCCTTAACAAAATCACTGATCATATTGCCGGCGAGAATATCCGGATCGGAAAAAGACAGCCAGGCATGTGCGAGATAGTTCACTTTATTTTACGTTTTTATCCAGCCAGTCGCCCATGATCTGTAACACCTCCGGTGCAAAACTCTCTTCCAGTTGTGCGTATTCTGCAACCGTACAGGTTTTACAATGCTGAAAAAGATGATTCAGTCCCGGAATTTTTTCTGTAGCATAGATCTTAACAGCGCTTTTCTTTAATGCGCTGTCGATGCCTGCCAGATTTTGATCCGGAACAACCTGGATATCTTTCGCACCATTCAGGGCAAGGACCTTGCAGTGCAATTTACTGATATAATCTGCAGGGTCTGTCTGAAGGAAATAGATCATCCAGGGATTGTCGAGCCTTTCAAGCTGAGACCGTAGAAAATTTTTGGAATTTGTTTCATTGTTCAGGCCCATGGCGGAGACTGCGCCCGGATCAATCACTTCTTTCCAGGATAAAAATGATTTCCACGCTTCCTGCATTTGCACGCTCGTATCGCGGGAAGACAGCGCCGCCTGAATAACCGATGTGCTTAATTTTTTATAGGATTCGGCCATTTCCGCACTTGCTCCCTGCGAGCGGGCAGCGGCTTCGTTTTGCCATTCCAGTAATGCAGAACCCTTTAAACCCGGGCCTGCCAGCATGATGATAAAGTCTACACTCTTATTCTCGGAAGCTACCATGGATGCAATCAGTCCGCCTTCGCTGTGACCGATCAGCCCGATTCTTTTCGGGTCAATATCTTTTCGTTTTTGCAGCTCCTGTAAACTTCTTTCTACATCTTTAGCAAAATCCCGACTGGTTGCTTTTGATATATCGCCCGTACTTTTTCCAATCCCACGGTCATCCACTCTCAGAACAGCATATCCCCGTTTTGTAAGATAGTCGGCAATAACGGCAAAAGGCTTATGCCCGAAAATGGTTTCGTCCCGGTCCTGCTGGCCACTTCCGGTGATCAGTATCGCGGCGGGGAACGGGCCACCGGATTTCGGATAGGTAAGTGTTCCGGAATAGTGTATTCCGGAGGCAGCCCCTTCATATTCCAGATCTTCACTGTTATAAGCGAACGGCGGTTTGGGTGTCTGTGGTCTGACGAGTACAGCCGCCGTATCCGGTGCGCGGAAAAGATCGGCCGGGAAATTTCTTCCATTCTGAAAATAGTAACCGGTAATGCTGTTTTTGCCGTCCCATTTTCCCCGGTATCCACCGTTTATCACTTTAATCTGTATTTCGAGGCTATCTTCTTTTATCCTTGTTTCGCTGCAGGGGATTCCGAATGCGGCCTGGTCCGGGCTGTCGAAGCTGGACAGATAAGCATGCCCTGAGTCCGCTTTGATGTGAAATACGATTTTAAGTTTCTGGGCTCCCAGGGCCAGGGATCCCTGCCAGCTGCCGGTGATGGACTGGGCCTGTGGGAAGAAGGAGATCAATATCAGGAATGGAATAACGGAAAGAATTTTCACGATAAGAGTTTCCAATAAAATTACATTTAAAAAAATTTCCGGGATGAAACCTGGAAATCGCCACTAATTGTCAGTGGGAATGATTCCGGCAGGCCGATTTGAGTGTCAACGGATTGTTTTGAAGGGGCAACTAAAAAAAATTATTTTTGCCTTTAAAGATTATCAAAAGCATGAATAAAGGACCGGTTTCCCAGTTTGTAGCGCATCATTACCGACATTTCAATGCAGCAGCCCTTGTGGATGCGGCTAAAGGATATGAAACCCATTTAACGGAAGGGGGTAAAATGATGGTGACCCTTGCGGGCGCCATGAGTACCGCGGAACTGGGGGTTTCGCTGGCTGAAATGATCCGTCAGGATAAAATTCACATTATCTCCTGTACTGGCGCCAATCTGGAAGAGGACATCATGAACCTGGTTGCGCATTCCCACTATAAAAGAGTTCCGCATTACCGCGACCTGACGCCGCAGCAGGAATATGAACTGCTGGAAAAGGGATTGAACCGGGTGACCGATACCTGTATCCCGGAAGAAGAGGCATTCCGCAAAATCCAGCAGCATATCGTGAAACTGTGGAAAGACGCTGATCAGAAAGGGGAAAGATATTTTCCGCACGAATTTATGTATAAACTGCTGCTGAGTAAGGTCATGCAGGAAGGGTATGAAATTGATGTAAAAGACAGCTGGATGATTGCGGCGGCAGAAAAAAACCTTCCCATCGTAGTGGGCGGATGGGAGGATAGCACCATGGGAAATATTTTTGCTTCCTATATTGTAAAAGGCGAACTGAAACCCACCACCATGAAGAGTGGTATTGAATACATGGTGTGGCTGAGTGACTGGTACCGGAAAAATTCAGGAGGCAAAGGCGTTGGATTCTTCCAGATCGGCGGGGGCATTGCCGGCGATTTTCCCATTTGCGTAGTGCCCATGATGTACCAGGACCTGGAATGGCATGATGTTCCTTTCTGGAGTTATTTCTGCCAGATCTCTGATTCCACCACTTCCTATGGTTCTTATTCCGGCGCCGTGCCCAATGAGAAAATTACCTGGGGAAAACTGGACATCCATACACCGAAATACATTGTGGAAAGTGATGCGACCATTGTGGCGCCATTGATTTTTGCCTGGATACTGGGCTGGTGAGGGTTGACGGCCTCGCCCGCCGAAGCAGAGCGAAGGCGGGATGACGGTTGACGGACTTAGGTGTGGGAACGGAACTGGATAACCGGCAGATTCATCGGATAAAATTTGCGGATGAAAAAACTGGGAAATTATATCGCGGGAAATGGATCGAGGGGGAAGGGGAGGGACAGGTTCTCTTTGATGCCGTTACCGGAGTTCCGATCTGCACAGCCGGTTCTGCCGGAGTGGATTTTCAACAGATGCTGGATTATGCGCGGAATACCGGGAATCCCGTATTGCGCAAAATGAGTTTTCATGAACGGGGCCGTATGCTGAAAGCGCTGGCGCTGCATCTGCAAACACAGCTCGAAAAATTTTACCGGATCAGTTATCAGACCGGGGCTACCCGCGCCGACAGCTGGATTGATATCGAAGGCGGAATCGGGAATTTATTTTCTTATGCTTCGCTTCGCAGAAAATTTCCGGATCAGCCGTTTTGCACGGATGGAGATCCGGTTAATCTCAGTAAGCAGCATACATTCATGGGCCATCATCTCCTGGTTCCAAAAGAAGGCGTAGCGGTTCATATCAATGCCTATAATTTCCCGGTATGGGGAATGCTGGAAAAAATTGCCGTTAACCTGCTGGCCGGTGTTCCCGCCATTGTGAAACCCGCAACGGTCACCTCTTTTTTAACGGAAGCTGTGGTAAGGGAAATTCATGCGTCCGGTATTTTGCCGGCAGGCGCCCTGCAACTGATCTGCGGCAGCACCGGCAACCTGCTGGATCTGCTGAATGCGCAGGATACGGTTACATTTACCGGTTCGGCTTCCACCGGACTTAAACTGAAATCCAATCCGAATATTCTGAAAGAAAATGTTTCCTTCACCATGGAAGCAGATTCCCTGAATTGTATTGTGCTGGGTGAAGACGTGGATCCTTCCAAACCGGAATGGGATATATTTGTGAAAGAAGTGAGGAAGGAGATGACGGTTAAAGCCGGACAAAAATGTACGGCCATCCGCCGGATCTTTGTTCCGGAGAACCGGCTGGAAGAAATGAGCAGATCCATTCTCAAAGCACTTGCACAAACCATCATCGGAAACCCCGCCAATGAAAAAGTCAGAATGGGCGCACTGGCCGGAAAGGATCAGCGGAAGGAAGTGCATGAGCAGGTACAAAAACTGCTGGCTTCTTCTCAGATCATTTATGGATCAATGGACAGTGTGGAACTGCTGGATGCTGATCCTGAAAAAGGAGCTTTCATGAGCCCTTTGCTGCTGTTGAATGAACATCCGTTTACAGGCGAAGCATCGCACAGCATTGAAGCATTTGGTCCGGTGAGCACACTGATGCCATATAAAAATATGGAGGAAGCAATTGCGCTGGCAAAAAAAGGGAAAGGGCTCCTTATGCAGCACCATTGTTACGGCCGATGACGGGATGGCAAAACAATATGTGATTGCCGCAGCCACGCATCATGGAAGAATACTGATTTTAAATAGGGATTGTGCAAAGGAAAGTACCGGTCATGGTTCGCCATTGCCGATGCTGGTTCATGGCGGTCCCGGTCGTGCCGGTGGAGGTGAAGAAATGGGCGGGGCCCGCGGCGTGAAACATTATATGCAAAGGGTAGCGATCCAGGGATCGCCCACATCCATCACTGCCATTACTTCCGTTTATCAGCCACACGCAAAACAAACGACCGATGTAAAGCATCCGTTTAAAAAATATTTCGAGGAGCTGCAGATCGGCGATACGGTCATTACCCATAAACGCACGATAACGGAATCGGATATTTCGCAGTTTGCCAATCTGAGCTGGGATCATTTTTATGTGCATACCGATTTTACCTCGCTGGAAGGAACGATTTTTGAAAAGCCTGTTGCACATGGTTATTTTATTCTGAGTGCAGCTGCCGGATTGTTTGTAGACGCAGCAAAGGGGCCGGTATTGCTGAATTACGGCATTGAAGACTGCCGGTTTGTAAAACCGGTTTATGCCGGAACAACGATTGGCGTGCGACTGACCTGCAAGGAGAAAACCAGCCAGGAATTAAAAGAAGGCGATGAAGTGCCGAAAGGAATTGTGAAATGGTATGTGGATGTATATGATGATTCGGGAGAATCCGTGATGATCGCAAGCATTCTTACAATGGTTAGAAAAAAATCCTAAACAATATGAACGGGAATTCATCCGGTTATGTGAAATCGGAAAGACATGGACAATCCATGACCATTGAATTTTTTCATCCCAAGGGCAATTCACTGCCGCGCAACCTGCTTTCAGAACTGGCCACGCAGATACACAGTGCAGGTCTGGATGATGAAGTGCGGGTGATCCTTCTGCGATCGGCCGGGAGAAAGCGCCTTCTGTGCCGGAGCTTCCTTTACCGAATTATCCGCTATCAAAACGGCCGCGGGAGGGGGAAGATTTTTTCAATGGCTTTGCACATGTCATCAACAGCATGCGCAAGTGCCCGAAATTTATTATTGCACGTGTTCAGGGAAAATCTGTGGGCGGCGGTGTAGGCCTTATTGCTGCTGCGGATTACAGCATCGCACTAACGGGGGCTGAAATCAAGCTCAGCGAACTGGCCATTGGTATCGGGCCCTTTGTAATTGGCCCGGCGATGGAACGGAAAATCGGATCTTCCTTTTTTTCCCAGCTTGCCATAGATGCTTCTTCCTGGAGAACGGCGGAATGGGCAAAATCCAGGGGTCTTTATTCAGAAGTCCACACAACAAATGAACAGATGGATGAATCCATTGCAAGGATCATCAATCACCTCAGTCATTCCAATCCCCAGGCCATGAAAGAAATGAAGAAAATGTTCTGGGAAGGCACTTCCCACTGGGATCAGCTGCTGGCGGAACGGGCGAAGATGAGCGGGAAGCTGGTGGCGGGGGAGTTTGCGCAGAAAGCCATTAGGAAGGGTTGATGGTATATGGTGGATGTTGATGGACACTGTAAGGCAGTTAATCCGTATAATATAGCTATACTCAGGTAGATCAAACTTCGCATCAACGTCTATCCACCATCACCATATACCATCCACTCTCTCATCCCTCCTCACTCAAATCCCCATACCTATACAAAGGATCCAAGGGCGTATCGGGCGTCATGCTGAATACGGAATGCAGCAGACCGTCCTGCAGGCCATAGACCCAGCCATGGAGCTGGGGTGCTTTCTTATACTGCCAGGCGCGTTGAATGATGGAGGTTTTGGCGAGATGCAGTACCTGTTCCTGCACATTGAATTCGGTTAGCCGGTCTTCTCTTTTTTTCTGATCGGGGATGGCTTCCAGTTCGTTGCGGTGCAGCCGGTAAACATCCTTGATATTCCGGAGCCACATATTCAGCACCTGTTTGAAATCGTGATTGGTCATCGCCGCCTTGATGCCGCCGCAGCCATAATGGCCGCAAACGATCACATGTTTTACTTTGAGGTGAACGACCGCATATTCCAGCACGCTGAGCAGGTTCACGTCGGTATGGATCACCAGGTTGGCTATATTGCGGTGAACGAAGATCTCCCCGGGTTGCGTACCGGTGATCTCATTGGCCGGCACCCGGCTGTCGCTGCAGCCGATCCATAAAAATTCCGGCGTTTGCAGACGCGAGAGCCGCTCAAAATATTCCGGGATCCTCCGCCTTCTTTTCAGATGCCCAGGCTTTGTTCTCCAGCAGTAATTTATCAATTGTCATCAGTTTACATTTATTCTGTGAATGTATTTATTTTTTCAGCTTACCGGGGTAAACATCCGTTGTCTGGTTACCGGCGCGTTGCAGATCATCTGTCTGATATCCGGTTCGTATTTATTAATTCCTTTGCTTCTGCCCGGGAAATCCGGGTTACTGTTTTAACATTACCGGATTGTTCATTACCAGATGATGTAATGATTTATTCCGGCTTTTTTTTACTTCTACGCGGATATTCTTCAAATGGGCATGCAGGAATGAATTCATTAACCACGTCAATAATATCCTTGTCGATGAAATCTGCCCGCATCATATCGATCAGCACATAAGCATCCTGCGGAACGGATTCGAGTTTTTCTTTCAGAAAAGGTTTGTTTAAAAACGAAATATCCTTGCGAAAACGCACAAGGTATTTATTTTCATCGTTCACACCCATTACAGACGACTTAAAATTGCTCCTGAGCAAAGAAAACATGGCAACGGCCACTCCAATCAGGATTCCCGTAAGCAGATCAGACAGCAGGATAGCCAGGATCGTTACCACAAAGGGAACGAACTGATCCAGCCCTTTCCGGTAAAAATGCGTGAACAGGGAAGGCTTCACCAGTTTATATCCGGTAACTACCAGTATCGCCGCGAGTGCGCTCAATGGAATTTTATTCAGCAGCCCCGGAATAAATAGTACGCTCAGCAGAATGAGTAGGCCGTGCAGAATAGTTGAGAGTTTGGATTTCGCACCGGCATTTACATTGGCCGAACTGCGTACAATAACAGAAGTAACGGGGAGTCCTCCCAACAGACCGGAGACCATATTGCCGATACCCTGCGCTTTTAATTCCCGGTTAGTGGGTGTTTTCCGTTTGGCCGGATCGAGTTTATCGACCGCTTCAATGCCCAGTAAAGTTTCCAGGCTCGCGATCAGCGCAATGGTAACGCCCGTTATCCAAACATCCGTATTATTTAAATATTCCCATTTGGGAAAAACAAAAAACCCGGTGAAAGATGCCCAGTCATTGGCTACTGGCAGATTAACAAGTTGTTCCGGAAGCAGGGAAAACCCGGACCCATTGGTTTTAAAGTATTCACTCAGCGCCAGGGCAACCACCACCACTGCGAGCGGGCCGGGGATATATCTTTTTATGTATTTTAAAAAAGGACGATCCCAAAGAACCAGCAGGGTCACGGACAGGACACCGATGATCAGGGCTGGCGGTGAAAGATGATTTAATGATTGCGTCAGTTCAGAAAAAGTATTTTGATTGTCGCCCTGAATAAATGCCTGGTCGCCAAAAAAATCATGCGTATAACCCATGAGGTTTGGCAATTGTTTCAGAATCAGGATAACGCCGATACCGGCAAGCATTCCCCGGATAACGCTGTTGGGAACATAATCACCGACTACGCCTGCGCGTAAAAAACCAAAAATAACCTGCACGGCGCCCGCAATCACAACGGATAGCAAAAAGGCTTCGTAAGCCGGCATTTTTCCAATGGCGGTGGCTACTACGGCGGTAAGTCCTGCCGCAGGCCCGCTCACGCTAAGGGAAGAACCACTGATCATCCCGACAATTATTCCACCGGCCATGCCGGCAATGATTCCTGAAAATAATGGTGCACCGGATCCCAGGGCAATGCCCAGGCAGAGCGGCAGGGCTACCAGAAACACAACGATAGAGGAAGGGATATCTGCAGCTGTATATTGAAAGAGTTTTTTCATATAAAATAAAAATTAAAAATTAAAAATGAGATTGTCTGATTCCAGATGGGCGGTCGATCATATATCGGCCTGGTCCCACCTGAAACAATAGAGAAATCGGTTGATGACCCTACTGAAACAATATGAGAGTCTGTAGAGCAAACTCCATTGAAATAAGTCATGAAACCTTCTGACTGAGTGGCCTCTATCTGATCAGAAGCCTGCCAGCCGGGCCGCACGGATCATAATACGACAGGAGCCTGCCGGCCATCAGACCGGCACCACGGAATAAATTATACAGAATCAGCAATTGGGGGGAGGAGAAAGAATATCATCATTGTCGCGGCCATAGAGTGCTTCATCCTGATGATGCCTGGACTGGGTGGATATCAGGAAGGAACTGAGTCCGGAACCAGCTGAATATAAAAGGAACGGATGCTTTATTTCTTCGCCAGCAGGATTGTATTTCCCGGATTTAATGCTGTGGGTTATTTCTTCGGTAATCTGTGCGGAGGAAAGCCATGCTGCGATCTGCTTCAATGGAATCACCTGAATGCTGAGGACCAGCGTAAGAAAAACAGCTATAATTTTGTTGGGCTTCATCAGGTGTTGCGAAATTTGATTTCATCGAACGCTGCGAAAATAGGGATCAAATACTGAAACTGAAACAGGCTTTGCAAAATTTAACAAATGGGGATGAGCAGATTGGGAATGGGTTAGATAACAGGATTGATCAGATATTCAATCCGCCGCAGATACTGATCACCTGGCCGGTAATATAACTGCTCATATCGGAAGCCAGAAAAAGCGCGGTGTCGGCAATCTCTTCCGCGCTGCCGAATCTTCCCAGGGGAATTTTTGCGAGAAAGGATTTGGCATTGTCTTCATCCTGCAGATAATGCGTCATATCCGTTTCAATAAAACCCGGCGCAATGGCATTGCAGCGGATATTGCGGCTGCCCAGTTCATGGGCGACGGATTTGGTGAAGCCGATGATGCCGGCTTTGGAAGCGGCATAGCTGGATTGGCCCGCATTACCACGGATGCCAATGATGGAGCTCATATTCACGATGGATCCTTTTTTTGCCTTCAGCATGGGACGGATCACCTGTTTGGTCATATTGAAAACACTCTTCAGGTTCGTGTTCATTACTTCATCCCATTGCTCCGGCGTAAGACGCAGCAACAAACTATCTTTGGAAATGCCGGCATTATTGATGCAAACATCCACCGTTCCATATTCTTTCAGCTACTGCATTCACCAGTTGTTCGCATTCTTCGTATGAACCGGCATTGCTTTTATATGCTTTTGCTTTTACGCCCAGGGCGATCAAGTTTTTGTTCCAGGGTCTTTGCCTTTTCTTCACTGGACAGAAAAGTAAATGCAATATGTGCACCCTGCGAAGCCAGTTTAAGGGCAATTGCTTCCCCGATTCCCCGGGCAGCACCCGTAACGATGGCTATTTTACCCTCTAATAATTTCATGTCATTGCATTAAAGATTGTCAAATATATACACTCGAATGTTTGCAGGTAAATAAAAATATTAATTTAACGCTTTTCACCCGCCATGGATTGTAAAGTTGCAAAGAACTTATTGTTGATTTCTTTTATTGCAGAAACTTTTTTTGCAAGCTATGGTCTTCTTTTAGGCGCGCAAACAGCAGTGATCTCCGTCTTATATTTTATTGCGGGGCTGATCCTGGTTTTTCATTGTTATTTCTTCCCGAAGCCGGACTGGATTCACTCCGCAAATCGGAGTCCAACGGATGCATCACTGATAAAATACGGCGCTGATCGCCGGAATGATTTTCCTGGCCTATATCACTTCCCGTTATTGGTTTTTCCGGATTCCCATTGATCCGGATTATGCCGATATGCTGCCGGTGATCAAAGTGATGAATGAGCGTTTTCTGAGTGGCCACTGGAAACAGGTTTACGATCCCATTGCGGAAATATGGAATGGCACCAGCCAATTTATCTTCCTGCCATGTGGCTGCCCTATTCCGGCGCGGTTTTAATGAAACTGGATATGCGCTGGGTAACCGTTCTTTGCCTCCTGCTCAGTTTTGGCGGTTTTCTTTTATGTATTGCGGATCAGGAAAAATTCTTTTTATTCTTATCTGCTGATTGCGGTTGCCGCCATGTTTTTCTGGTGGATCTTTTCAAGGGACGATGTGCATGGCCTGATCAGTCTGAGTGAGGAAGGCCCGGTTATTTTTTATTACTGTACTGCTTTGTTTCGCCATTGTTTCCGGAAATATTTACTTTATTGCGATCGCCGCATCACTTTGCCTCCTGAGCCGGTACAGCCTGATCGGCTGGATCATTCCTTTCCTGCTGATCCTGATTTTACAGAAAAAGTATAAAAGGAGCATTCTTTTTTCTTTGACCGGATTCGTTTTCTTTCTGGTTTTTTTTCTGATTCCCTTTGGATTTTCTCCGGTTAGGCGGCTGATCCGCCTTCCCTCCGGTTATGTATCTTTTGCGCTAGGGTTTGGGCCGACAGTCCTGAAATATTCTGGCTCAACCTGGGGTTTGCTAAATTTTTCGGACCACATCATGCAGCCGCCTGCATGCAACCCTGTTGCTTTGCAGCTTTATACTGCCGGTGTTTTTGTTTTGTTTTGCCTGCTACAGAAAAAGCAGAAGATTAAATAATGTAAGCCTGGCTGCCCTTAAAATTGACCCTGATTATTTTCTATCAGTTTATAGATGTGCCTTACGGGTATCTTTTTTATACTTCTTCCTTTGTTAGCCTTATCATCGTAGGAATATTATCTCCCGATTGTCAAACCGCCTCCACCAAACTGCGACGCCGCTATAAACCGTCTCCACTAAAACTACACTGATTAATAAGTCCTATCGCAGTTAAAAATTACAGCCTCGTCCATCTACGATCAACCCTCCTCCACCTCCTCCGCCTCCATCAACACATAAATCTCATCCATATATTTCCGGTCGTTGCAAAGTCGGGGAACCTTGTGCTGTCCGCCCAGTTTGCCCTTGCTGCGCAGCCAGCTGGTGAACAGTCCCTTGGGGACGGATTTGACCAGTGGGCAGACGCAGTGCAATATCCTTATAACGCTTGGCTTCATAATCGCTGTTCAGTTCTTTCAATGCCTTATCCAGTTCGTACGAAAACAGGCACATATCTTCCGGTTCTTTTTCAAATTCGATCAGCCATTCATGGGCGCCGTTGGAATGATCGCCGAAATATACCGGCGCCGCGGTATAATCATTTACCACTGCGCCTGATTTTTCTGCTGCCGACACAATGGCCTTGTCTGCATTATCCACGATCACTTCTTCTCCAAAGGCATTGATATAATGTTTTAGCCTTCCGCTTACCCTGATCCGGTAAGGATTCAGGGAAGTGAACTGAATGGTATCTCCCAGCAGATATCGCCACAGACCGCCATTGGTGCTGATCACCAGCGCATAATTTTTATCCCGCTTCCACTTTCTCCAGTCCGACTGTTTGCGGATTGGGTTTTCCATATTCTTCCACCGGCATAAACTCCATAAAAATGCCGTGGTCGGTGAACAGCAGCATGCCGTCTTCTCCCGGATTATCCTGCGCGGCAAAAAATCCTTCACTGGCATTGTACATTTCCAGGTAATTGATGTCGCTCGCCGATCAGTTTCCTGAACTGCTCACGGTAAGGTGTAAACGAAACGCCGCCATGAATATATAATTCCAGGGATGGCCATACTTCGAGCAGGCTGTCTTTTCCCGTCATCTCCAGGATTCTTTTGATCAGCACCAGGGTCCAGGTAGGAACGCCGGAAATAGAAGTCACATTTTCCTGATGGTATTGTTGGCCAGTTTTTCAATTTTATCTTCCCATTCATCCAGTAAGGCAATATGCAGTTCGGGCGTTCGGATCCAGTTTCCCCAGAAAGGAGAATTTTGCAGCAGCACCGCGCTCAGGTCGCCATATTGCACTTCTTCATTGAACTGGTTGATGGTATGGCTTCCGCCGATCACCAGGCCTTTGCCGGTGAGCAGATCCGATTCAGGATTGAAACTGATAATACATGGTGAGCACATCCTTGGCGCCGCGATAGTGGCAGTCCTGCAGGCTTTCTTCACTCACCGGAATGAATTTACTTTTATCGCTGGTGGTTCCGCTGCTTTTGGCAAACCAGTTGATGGGTGTATTCCAGAGCAGATTTTCTTCGCCCTGCATGATCCGGTGGATATAAGGTTTCAGGTCGTCGTATTCATGGATGGGAACCGCTTTTTTAAAGCCTTTGATGGTGAATAATTTGGAGAAATCATATTTTCGGCCGATTTCGGTGTACTGGGCGGAGGTGACCAGGTCCTGCAATACCTCCCGCTGAACGGCAACCGGGTCAAGCACCCATTGCTCGATCTGCCAGAGTCGCATCCTGGCCAGTCGTGATATGGCAGGACTTAATAATTTCACTGCAATACGATATAAATTTTACCCGCTTCAACAAGGGGGAAAGGATCCTTACAGCGCCGGTCTGGACGCTTCTTCGTGAAGATAGTCTTTTCGTTTCAATTCGAAATTTCGGCCCAGGTAAAGACGCCGTACCTGTTCATCGGCGGCGAGTTCTTCCGCCGTGCCGTGTTTGAATATTTTTCCTTCAATCAGCAGGTAGGCGCGGTCGCAGATGGAAAGGGTTTCATTTACATTGTGATCGGTGATCAGGATGCCGATATTTTTATATTTTAACCGGGCCACCACGGCCTGGATATCTTCCACGGCAATGGGATCTACACCGGCAAATGGTTCATCCAGCAATATGAATTTAGGATCCACTGCCAGGGCCCGGGCAATCTCCGTTCGCCTTCTTTCGCCTCCGCTCAGCGAATCCCCATTATTCTTTCGCACATGGTGCAGACGGAATTCATCCAGCAACGCTTCCAGCTTTTCCTTTTGTTCGGGTTTGGGCATTTTGGTCATTTCCAGGATGGCTTTCAGATTGTCTTCCACGGTAAGCTTGCGAAAAACAGATGCTTCCTGCGGAAGGTATCCCAGACCCAGTTGCGCCCTTTTGTACATGGGCAGTCTGGTGATATCCTGCTCGTCCAGGTAAACCTGTCCTTCATCCGGTTTGATCAGTCCGACCACCATATAGAAAGTGGTGGTTTTCCCGGCGCCGTTGGGGCCCAGTAAACCAACAATTTCACCCTGTTTTACATTTACGGAAACATGGTTCACCACGGTTCGGTTGCTGTAACTTTTAACGAGGTCTTTGGTATGAATCGTAAGGCTCAAATAAAGGAATTTTGAACAAAAATACCGGAAGAACCTGTAAACGGTTCATTTTAAAATAGTTTAACATCCGCTTGTGTTCCAGCGCTATTGAACTAAGTTTGCAATCCATAAAATAAACCGGTCCGGACATTACTGATGAAGGTTATAGATCACATCCAGCAGGCAAAAGAAACCGCCGTCTCCTTTGAAATTCTCCCTCCCCTGAAAGGGAAGACCATCAGTTCCATTTATGATCACCTGGACCCCCTGATGGAATTCAAACCGTCATTTATCAATGTCACCTATCACCGCAGTGAAACCATGTTCAAGAAAAAGGCCGATGGCACATTTGAAAAAGTAGAAGTGAGGAAAAGGCCGGGAACGGTAGGCATTTGTGCGGCCATCATGAACCATTACCAGATTGATGCCGTTCCCCACCTGATCTGCGGCGGTTTCGGTAAAAGGGAAACGGAAGATGCGCTGATCGACCTGCATTTTCTGGGGATGGATAATGTGCTGGTATTGCGCGGCGACGCTGCCAAAAACGAAGCTCCTTTAACCCGGAGCCCGGCGGCAACCGCTATGCGATGGACCTGCTGAAACAGGTGGTGAACCTGAACCATGGTATTTACCTGGAAGAAGATATCATGAACGGCAGTCAAAACCAATTTCTGCATCGGCGTTGCCGGCTATCCGGAAAAACATTTTGAATCGCCCAACCTGGCGACCGATCTCATCTAACCTCGAAGGCAAAGTGGATGCCGGTGCGGAATATATTACCACCCAGATGTTTTTCGATAATCAGAAATATTTTGACTTTGTAAAAGCCTGCCGGGATATCGGCATTGATGTTCCGATCATACCCGGGCTGAAACCCATCACGAGCAAAAAACAACTGAACATGCTGCCAAAAGTTTTTCATGTAGATATTCCTGCGGATCTTTCCAATGCCATTATGAAATGCAAAACCGATGAGGAAGTGGAACAGATCGGCACGGAATGGTTGCTGGAGCAAAGCCGGGAACTGAAAAAAGCCGGCGTGCCGGTTTTGCATTATTATACACTGGGCAAACCAAAAGTGATCTGGAATGTTGTGAAAGAACTGGTATAACTGAATAGCGTATGGCTTTTACGGACTATTATAAAATTCTGGAGATTCCGAAAACTGCATCAGCGGATGATATCAAAAAAGCTTATCGGAAACTGGCGAGAAAATTCCATCCCGATCTCAATCCAAAAGATAAAGAAGCGAATAAAAAATTCCAACACATCAATGAAGCCAACGAAGTGCTGAGTGATCCGGAAAAAAGAAAAAAATACGATCAGTACGGCGAAGACTGGGAACATGCCGACCAGTTTGAAAAAGCCCGCCAGTCGCAGCAAAGCTCCTCCCGCCGGCAATCAGAAAATCCTTTTGAAGGGGATTTCGGCAGTGGTGAATATTCTGATTTTTTTGAACAGATGTTTGGCGCGGGCGCCGGGAGGCGAAACACTAAATTCCGCGGCCAGATTATCAGGCCGAACTGCATCTTTCCCTGCGGGATGCCGCCAAAACCCATCAGCAGACCTTAACTGTGAACGGGAAAAATATCCGCATCACCATACCGGCCGGTGTGGAAAACGGACAGGTGATCAAACTCAAGGATCATGGCGGCACCCGGTGCCAATGGCGGTCCGCAGGAGATTTGTATATTACTTTTGTGATTGAACCAGACCCGGTTTTCAAGAGATCCGGAAATGATCTGTACATGAATATTAACCTGGATCTGTATACCGCTGTACTGGGCGGGGAAGTGATGGTGGAAACCCTGGACGGGAAAATCAAACTGAAAGTAAATCCTGAAACACAGAATGGCACCAAAACCAGATTGAAAGGCAAAGGGTTCCCGGTATATAAAAAAGAAGGATCTTTTGGAGACCTTATGTAACCTATAATGTGTTAATTCCGCAAAACCTGACGCAGCAACAGAAAGAACTTTTTACCGAACTTTCGAAACTGAAATAAACCGGAATGGCAGACGAAGAAATCATACCACTCGAAACCTTTTGTTCCTATTATCAGGTGGAAAGGAGTTTTATCGAAACGCTGGAAGAATATGGACTGATCAGTATCCGGTATGAGGAAACGAAAGGATTTATTCAGATAGAAGAAATGGCTGCAGCTGGAAAAATTCAGCCGGCTGTACTATGATCTGAATATCAATGTGCCGGGGATCGATGCACTGCAGCATCTGCTGGAAAAGATCAAAGACTCTTCAGGAAGAAACGGAAAACCTGAGCAACCGGCTGAGCATTTACGAATAGTTTATAACCCATCAATAGCCTGGATATGAAAAAGAATTTTCTTTCCTGCTCCTGGTAGTGTTTTCCTGCACTTTATTTTCCCAGCCATTCATTCCACTTCAATACGAAAAGACCAGTACGATGATTCCCATGCGGGATGGCGTTATGCTGTATACGGTTATTCTCGTTCCGGTGAGCGAGTCGCAGCCTTATCCTTTTCTGATTAACCGGACGCCCTACAGTGCGGATTCCAGGCTTCCCGCTGAAAACGGATTGATCAGCTTATCGGATCAGTTCGCTTATGCGAACCTGGCGGCAGAAGGATATATTTTTGTTTTTCAGGATATACGCGGAAATTCAAAAGTGAAGGAACCATGCAGATTCATCAGCCCATTATTCATCGGAAACAAAAGGGTGCGATAGATGAAAGCACCGATACCTGGGATACGATTGACTGGCTATTGCAAAATGTAAAAATAATAATGGCAAAGCCGGTATCGCCGGCATTTCCTATCCCGGCTGGCTGGCACTGGTGGGTGCCGTTGATCCGCATCCTGCACTGAAAGCTTCTTCCGAACAGGCCTGTATGGGAGATCTTGTTTCTGGGAGATGATTTTCATCACAACGGCGCTTTCCGGTTGAGTTATGGAATGGAATATACTTATGAAGTGGAAGTGGATAAAACAAAGACAGTGATTTTCCTTTTCCGCAGTTTGATTTGTTTGACTGGTATTTGCAATCTGGGTTCGCTGAAAAATGTAAATGAAAAATATTTTCATGGTAAAGTTCCTACCTGGAACAATTTTGTGAAACATCCGGATTACGATTGTTTCTGGCAAAAAAATTCTCCGCTTGAGTTATGTTCAATATCCTGAAATTCCGCAATTGCATGTGGGCGGTTATTATGACCAGGAAGATATCAATGGTCCGCAACTGATGTATGGACACATGGAAAAGAAAGATAGTTTTAACAGGAATCATATTGTGCTGGGACCCTGGTATCATGGTCAGTGGGGAAGAGTAAAGGGCGACAGTATTGGAAATATTTCTTTGGCAGTAATACCGGCGAATGGTTCCAGGGATCTGCAGAAAAAATGGTTTGATTATTAGCTGAAAGGAATTGGGGATGGAAATTTGATGAAGCCTATGTTTTCAAGACCGGAACCAATGAATGGAAAACCTATAGCAGCTGGCCACCGAAGGAAGCTACGGTTCAAGCATTTATATGCAGGGCCGGATCATACTGCTTCGTTTTACTAAACCCGTTACGGCAAGAGGGTTCTGTAAGTTATATAAGTGATCCGGCATAAACCTGTTCCCTACCGAACCTTCCCATTGAAGCAACTTATGGCGGGGCAGCCGCTGGAGACCCTGGCAGGTGGAAGATCAGCGGTTTGTTTATACAAGACCTGATGTGATCAGTTTTACCACGGATTCATTAACGGAAGATCTGACTGTAACCGGAGAAATTAATGCACATTTTTTTGCATCCACCACCGGCACGGATGCAGACTGGATTGTGAAACTGATCGATGTTTATCCGGACTGTGATCCGGATAATTTTTTAATGAGCGGTTACCAGTTGCCGGTAGCGATGGAAGTATTCCGGGGCAGTTTCAGGAAAAGTTTTTCAAACCCTCGAACCGCTGATTCCAGGTAAACCGGAAGAATTTGTGATTGATCTGCACGAGATCAATCATTGTTTAAAAAAGGTCATCGGATGATGATCCAGGTGCAAAGCAGCTGGTTCCCTGTGATCGACCGCAACCCGCAAAAATTTGTTCCGAATATTTTTGAAGCAAAGGAATCAGATTTTATAAAAGCCACCCATACGATTTATTTTTCAGAAAAATATCCGACACATATTGATATGCCGGTGATGGTGAGTGTAGAGTAGATCCGGAAGAAAGGACTCCTTAAATTTAACCCGTTATTCCCTTCGTTCCAGTCAATTTTTTCCAACAACGCTATTATCTCTTGTTCATCACCCTTAACAAGGATGGTCATTGCTATCTTTAATATACCTTGCATCTTAGGGTTATCTTAAGGTTATCTTAGGGACATCGTAGGCTTAAAACCTTAGGATAGCCTGAAGATCATCTTAAAATTACCTTAACTTCAGGTATCTCCTCTGAGGTATGTTCCATACCCCAGGCAGTAAAAAGAAAATATAGCGGTCAGTAATCAGCCTGCCATTGGAAAGCGCTCTCCGGCCAGATAGGTAAGCAGCTGGTATTCAATCAGTATGGCAATAGGATCGTGCAGTTCTGAGCGATATGATCGTGGTGGCTGATATCCGGCGGATTATTGCGATCTTAATTTGCAAGCAATTCCTTCACCATCGTGCTGATGGTTTTCCCATCCGTCTTTCCGGCAAGTTGTTTGGTGGCAATGCCCATCACTTTGCCCATATCTGCGGGAGAGCTGGCGCCGGTATCGGCTATGATTTTCTGCAGAATGGTTTTTAATTCTTCCGGGCTCATCTGTGCGGGAAGAAATTTTTCGATGATGGCAATTTCTTCTTCTTCTTTTTCTGCCAGATCCTCGCCGGTTCTGGGTCTTATATATTTCCAGGGAATCCTTTCTTGTTTGATCAGTTTCTGCAGGAGTTTCACTTCATCTTCTTCTTTTATTTCCCCTCCGGCACCTTCGGAGTTTTCGCCAGCAGGATCGCGGCTTTAATGGCGCGCAGGGAGCGAAGGGCTTTTTCATCCTTTGCCAACATGGCTGTTTTCAGGTCAGTCATTACCTTTTGTTCGAGACTCATATTAAAAATTTATAATTTATTTTCTTTATTTGTTTTGCCCTGGATTTCTTGAAAGATTTGGGCAAAATTCTTCATTTCCACTGCCAGATCATCATGCGGGTGGCCCGCTGATAGGTATCTGCCAAGTCATCAGGGTCTGGTAAAAAAAGTCCTCCATTTCATCCACCATCATGTCCTTTGTCCACAGGTCGATCGCAGGGCGGTCTTTGTCCGCTCCATCCCAGAGGGAAAGCAGGAAGGCCTTGGCTTTCCGGGTATTTTTCGGGGGAATCGCTGGAGCGCTCCAGCTGATTTCATCGGGCATTTTCTTTTCGTCCAGGTGAACCTGGATCTGAATGGAATTGTTGTCATTTTTTATTGAATTATTCAGGGTAAACCGCCGTAGGATATCCCCGTTTTTCAGGCGAAGTTAACCCGAAAAATCGGGCTTCACAGTCATATTCACCAGGTGAAAAGAACTGCGGAAATTACGATACCGGTTTTCAAGTATTTATGCGCTTTGATTCCAGTATGTTATTTGATAATTTTACAGTTGGTTCGTTTTCCGTCAATCCGTCAATCCGTCATTCGTCATCAAAATCCGTACTATGAAAAATCTTTACTTCAGGGGATTCATGCTTTTGGCATGCATAGCCTTTTCTATTTTTCCATCATCTCTATATGCACAATGTACCTGTACAGGTGGGATTCCCGCAACAGCTATTGACCAGACCATCACCATTTCACCCACCAAGGCCAGTACACTAAATTTTACTTTTCAGCAATTTGATCCGGCCATCGGAAATCTGAGTTGTGTTTCACTCCATGATACCATTACCGGGACTTCTGTCACAGGTGCAGGAAATACCGGTGTCCGGGGGGTTCCGGCAGACTGGATTGGCCCTGGCCCTTATGTTCCCGGTCCGCCCATCCCCGAAGACACTACAGCATTTCTTTTTCATCTGACGCTGACGAATAAAATAAGCGGGCCCGGAATTACCATTACACATGTTTACAATGCATTCATGGATATGATTCCCTGGCCCATTATGGTGTTCCGGGAGATACCATTACCCACGGACCGGAAAATATCATTACCAATCCGAACGGATTCGGCACTACCGGTGGTAATGCCGCTTATCTCGGTATGGGAACGAGTTAATTTTGTCTATACCATTAATGGGGGTATGATCACGCTGGACGGGGGTTCCAATTACAATTCATCCAGTGTACCACTGTGATCGGGGGAACTCTGAAACTGACCTATTACTGGTGCCCGGACGATTCCACTGGGTGCCGCCATCAGCAATTTTTCAGCTTTAAAAAAGACGGGACCATCTCATTGCAATGGCTTGGCACAAATGATCAAAAAGATATAATTTATGAAATTGAATACAGCAAAGACAACGAACACTGGCAGACAGCAGGAACCGTCCCGGCTGGATCTGCTCCAGCAGGTACTGTTGCACAATACCAGTATCAATACAACCCTGCTCAAACTGATGTGGGCGAAATATACTTCCGCATCAAACGCACGGACGCGGAAGGAAACGTCAGTTTATTCGGTGATTAAAGCAGTGAACCTGCAACAGGAAGATCAGCGTCCGGGAATTCAGATTTATCCAAACCCGGTATAACCGGAAAATACTGATTCAGTTTGACGAACAGCAAACCGGTAATTACAGCCTTGAACTGGTCAGCACAACCGGTCAGATTATTGAAAGAAAACAGGTTCAGCTTTCAGGGAAACAGCATGACCAATATGGATCTTTCAGATCAACCGGCCAGAGGAATTTACTTCCTGAGGGCAGTGAATACGGCCAATAACCGGCAGTTCCTGACCAAGGTGATCGTGAACTGATTTTTTTCCGTAGGTTTGTCAGGCATAAAAACTACATAATGGAATACAATACTACGCGTAATCATCTGATTATGCGTGAATACGGCCGCCATATCCAGCGGATGATCGAGTACCTTCTTACCATCGAAGATCCGGAAGTGCGCGAAAGAAATGCAGCAGTCGGTGATTGAGCTGATGGGCTTTCTGAATCCGCATCTGAAAAATGTGGAAGACTTCCGGCATAAACTATGGGATCATCTTTTCCTGATTTCCGATTTTAAACTTGATGTTTCTTCTCCTTATCCGATTCCGACAGCGGAAACCCTGAAGCCGAAATCAGATCCGCTTCCTTATCCTAAAAGATATCCGAAACATGCTCATCTCGGCAAAAATCTGGAACTGATCATTCGACAAAGCATTGCAGGAAGAAAATCCGGAAAAGAAAAACGGTTTGCCAATGCCATTGCCTACTACATGAAACTGGCCTATAATAACTGGCATAAGGAAACGGTTCATGATGATGCCATTCAGGGAGAACTGAGTGCTATCACTAACGGACAACTGGAGTTTACCAATACACCTTTTGTACGCAGTTTCCGTCCCAGTCGAAAACCGGGAAAGAAGCGGACGGATATGGATATGACCGCAATAAACGCAATCAGAAATTTCAACGGAACAATAACAACGGTAACAACCGGAATAACAACGACCGGAACAATGATCGCGGAGGCAAATTCAAAAAGAAAAGATATTAGTGAATTCCTTTGAAGTAACCGGTGGCAAACGGTTGAAAGGAGAAATCATTCCCCAGGGAGCAAAAAATGAAGCGCTCCAGGTAATCAGTGCCGTATTACTTACCAAAGGCAAAATCACCATTTCCAATATTCCCGATATTCTGGATGTCAATCTGCTGATTGAAGTGCTGCAGGAAATGGGTGTAAAGACCGAACGCAGCTTCCCGGCATGTATGCAGTTTCCAGGCCGACGATGTGAATGTGGATTATCTGAACAGCGAAACCTTCCGGAAAAAAAGCGGAAAACTGCGGGGTTCCGTTATGCTGGCCGGTCCCCTGCTTGCCCGGTTTAAAAAAGCATTTGTACCCAAACCCGGAGGAGATAAGATTGGCAGAAGAAGACTGGATACCCATATGACCGGTTTTGAAAAACTGGGCGCCCGTTTCTCCTATGATCCGGGAGATGATTATTTCCGGCTGGAAGCACCGGAATTAAAAGGCACTTATCTGCTGCTGGAAGAACCTTCTGTTACCGGTACGGCCAATATCGTCATGGCGGCCAGCCTGGCCACCGGCATAACAACCATTTATAATGCAGCCTGCGAACCCTATATCCAGCAACTCTGCCTCATGCTTAACCGCATGGGCGCCAGGATCAGCGGCATCGGCAGTAATCTGCTGGTGATCGAAGGGGTAATGGAACTGGGAGGAACAGAACACCGGATGCTTCCCGATATGATCGAGATCGGTTCCTTTATCGGCATGGCAGCCATGACCCAAAGTGAATTCCTGATTAAGGATGTCGAGCCTGCCGAACCTGGGCAGATATCCGGACAAATTCCGGCAACTGGGAATCCAACTGGAAATACAGGGAGATGATATTTTTGTGCCCGCAGCAGGATCTGTATGAAATTCAAACCTATCTGGACGGATCGGTGCTGACCCTTTATGATCATCCCTGGCCCGGACTGACACCCGATCTGCTGAGTGTGCTGCTGGTTGTTGCCACACAGGCCAAAGGAAGTGTGCTGATTCATCAGAAAATGTTCGAGAGCCGGTTGTTTTTTGTAGATAAGCTGCTGGATATGGGCGCCCAGATCATTCTTTGCGATCCGCACCGCGCCGCAGTGATCGGCTTGGGCAGAGCACAGCAGCTGCGGGGCATCACGCATGAGCAGTCCGGATATCCGGGCGGGTGTTTCCCTGCTGATTGCAGCCATGAGTGCAGAAGGGAAAAGCGTGATTCAGAATATTGATCAGATCGACCGGGGTTATCAGTATATTGACGAACGGCTTAACCGGCTGGGGGCTTCGATTAAAAGATTAAGTTTAGTAAAAAATTCAATCCGATGCTGATCATTATAACAGCTCCTTCGGGCGCCGGAAAAACTTCCATTACCCGCTACCTGCTGCAGCATTTTCCCCAACTCGCTTTTTCTGTTTCTGCGGCCACCCGTCCCCAGCGCCCGGACGAAATGAATGGCGTGGATTATTATTTTATGAGTCTGGAAGAATTCCAGCATAAAATCCAAAACCAGGAATTTGTGGAATGGGAAATGGTGTATGAAGGGAAGATACTATGGCACATTAAAATCGGAACTGCAACGAATTGAGGACACTGATAAAATTCCCGATCCTGGATATCGATGTAAAAGGAGCCATTCATGTTCAGGAGCAATATCGAGAGCAAAGTCCTGTCCATTTTTGTTCAGCCTCCTTCCATCGAAGAATTAAAACGCCGGCTGGAATTCCGCGCCACGGAATCGCCCGAGGCTCTGCAGGACCGGCTGAACAAAGCCGCCTATGAAATTTCGTTCCGCCATCATTTTAATAAAATCATCATCAAACGATAACCTGCAAAATGCCTGCGAGGAAGCCGGGCAGCATTATTGCGGAATTGCTTTAAGGAAGAAGGAATTCCGTGCACTGACGGCTGGTAATTTTGCGCTTTTTTCCTAAGCTATATTCGTATTTGCATGATCAATACCAATACCCTGATCTGGATCATCATCGCCTGGCTGATGATCATTTTTTTCGCCGGCATCGAAATCGCATTTGCCAATGCGAACCGGCTTACCATTGAACTCAAAAAAAAACAGGGCCTTCAGCGCAGCATTCTGCTTTCCGGTTTCCTGGACCGTCCCAGCCGCTTTATCAGCGCCATGCTGATCGGATTTAATCTTTTCCTGGTTATTTTCGGACTGCTGGTCGGGGAAACCCTTTCGCCCTTATGGGAATTGATCATCAGGAAAACCGTTGTGCCGCAGGCCTGGGTGGATATTTTCCGGCTGATGTTTGAAACTTTTACGTCCACCCTGTTTATTCTTTTTTTCGGGGAATTGATTCCGAAAGCTTTTTTCAGGGCGAAAAGCTGACAGCCTGCTGGATTTCTTTGCCACCAGTCAGTAATTTCTTTTATAATCTATTTTATCCCGTTTCGGTTTTTTTTACCCGCATTTCCGAATGGATTCTGAAATATGTTTTTAATGTTCGGATCGATGAAGGCAAGGATCTTTTTGCCAAAGCGGACCTGAGTAATTTCTTCCAGCAAACCGGCGAAGCGGATGAACCAGCAGCAGGAATTGAATACGGAACTTTTTGAAGCGGCGCTTTCCTTCCCAAAGTGAAAGTGCGGGAATGCCTGATTCCGAGAAAGGAAATTGAAGGGATTGATATCCGGATGCGATTGATGATGCCCGGAAAAAATTCATGAGCAGCAAACTGAGTAAACTGGTGGTGTACGATGGAAATATTGATCATGTCTGGGGATATATCCATCAGCTGGATCTTTTTAAAGGCCCCCTCCTGATCAGCGATATCCTGCTTCCCATCCCGGCGGTTCCGGAAAGTATGAGTGCCACGGACCTGATCAGCAAATTCAGCCGGGAAAGGAAAAGTATTGCCTGGGTGGTGGATGAATTTGGCGGAACCGCCGGTATTGTGACCATGGAAGATCTGCTGGAAGAGATCTTTGGCGAAATCCGGGATGAATATGATACGGAAGAATTTGAGGAAAAGAAGTTATCCAACGATGAATTTATCTTTGCCGGACGCCTGGAACTGGATTATCTGAATGAGAAATATGAGTTGGAATTTCCGGAAAATGAATCCGAAACCCTTTCGGGGTTTATCATTAACCGTCATGAAGCCATTCCCCGGCTGAAAGAACATATCATTATCGACGATTATGAATTTGAAATCCTCAGTGTCAGCGATACCCGGATAGAAATGGTTAAAATGAAATTACTCAAGTGATGGATGTGTTTTTAACCTTTTTCAGAAATCTTCTGACTCCTTTTCCACGTAAGTCCTTTTCAAATTACCTTTGCGACGCTTTCACAAATGGCAATCAGTGAAATATGGCTTTGAAATTTTTTAACAGGAACCCCGGGCAGGCAGAAATGTCTTTTATTGAGCATCTCGAAGCCCTGCGCTGGCATATCGTGCGGTCCGTGCTGGCCATTGTAGTCATTGCCATTTTCGCGTTTCATCAAAATTGACTGGATTTTTGAGAATGTCATCATGGGACCGCTGAAAAGGATTTCATTTCCGTGGTGGGACTTTGCAAACTGAGTCATTTTCTGCATATCGGGAATACCCTTTGTCTGCCGGCGGCCAATGTACAATTGCAAACCACCGCCTTCGGATCCCAGTTTATTTCCAGTATCACCATTGCTTTTGTTTGTGGGTTTATCATCGCCTTTCCCTATGTGTTCTGGGAATTCTGGCGTTTTGTGAAACCGGCACTTTCACCCAAAGAAATCAAGAGTACGCGCGGTTCCATATTTTTTGTGACCTTCTTTTTCCTGCTGGGTATTTCCTTCGGCTATTTTCTGCTGGCGCCCTTTACATTTAGTTTTCTTTCCAATTATAAACTGGGCATGTCCCACATGCTGATTACCCGGCCAACGCTGGATGATTATCTGGATAACCTGCTGGATATTCTGATCGGCTCCGGCATTGCATTTCAGTTGCCACTGATCAGTTATGTGCTCACCCATATTGGTCTGATTACGCCTGCCTTTCTCCGAACCTACCGTAAATATGCCTATGTGGCCATCCTGTTTGTTGCTGCGGTGATTACCCCTTCGCCCGACTGGATGAGCCAGACCATTGTAGCCCTTCCCCTGATTTTATTGTATGAAATCAGTATCCGGATTTCCGTGCGGGTGGAGAAGGAGTTGAAGAAGAAGGATGCGGAGTTTGAAGGAGTTAATCGGTTGACAGTATGACAGTATGACAGTTGATGTGAAGTATTGGATGTGACATAGTACATGATTGCAACGACAAGGTGTACTGATCACACTATCTACCATACTGTCAACTGTCAACCTCTTTCTTCAATCTCCCGCAGACAGCTTCCCAAATATCTCCTCCACCGATCCCTCGCCCGGGATATAAACCACCTTGTTAAATTTTTTATAATGATCTGCCACGGCTGCGGTCTTTCTTTCGTATTCTTCAATGCGGGAACCGATGATGGATTCATCGCGGTCATCGGTGCGGTCTGAAGTGAGCCCGCGGTTGAGCAGTCTCTTGATGAGTTCCGATTTGGTAACCTGCAGGGCAAGCACCACGTTGATGGAAGTATTTTTTTCGGAAAGCAGGGCATCGAGCGCGTCCGCCTGTGCATTGGTACGGGGGAAACCGTCGAACAGAAAACCCTTTGCATCCGGATTTTGTTCAAGTGCTGCCCGGATCATACCGATCACCACGGCATCCGGAACCAGCTTACCCTGGTCCATCAGGCTTTTTGCTTCCAGTCCCAGCGCGGTGCCGTTCTTGATCTCACTGCGGAGAATATCGCCCGTGCTAAGGTGCTTTAAACCAAATCTGGCAATCAGTTTTTCAGTCTGCGTACCTTTGCCGCTTCCCGGGGGTCCAAATAGAATCAAATTAAACATAGTGAATTAGCTTAGAAACAAATATAGTGCAGCATTCTTATAATTCCTTTAACAAAGCAGGCTTTTCCTTGCCGGAAATCGCAACCAGAACCACTGCTACGTACATTTGTTATTAATAAACGAATCATGATAAGCATATTGAAAACTTCCGGAATTTTGCTGCTGGCATTTCTGTTTCAGCAATGCAGTTATTCACAAACTTCAACCAAAAATAAATCAGTTCGTATGGATGCTTCAAAAACGGGTGTTGATTCCGCCGGTGTAAACCGCACCGATGCAGAATGGAAAAAGATCCTGCCGGAAGATGTTTATTATGTTGCCAGACAAAAAGGAACGGAAAGGCCGTATACCAGTAAATATGAATTCTCGAAGGATATCGGCACCTACTATTGTGCGGTTTGCGGAAATCCTTTATTTAAAAGTGATACCAAATTTGAAAGCGGATGCGGCTGGCCGAGCTTTTACGAACCCATCAGCAAAACGAGTATCATTTATGCAGAGGATAATACCATGGGCATGGAAAGAACCGAAGTGATGTGCGGCAAATGTAAATCACATCTGGGCCATGTGTTTAACGACGGACCCCCGCCTACCGGGCTGCGCTTTTGCATAAATGGTGTCGTGCTGGATTTTCACAAGGCGCAGGAAGCTCAGAAAAAATATGATGAAAAGAAGTTATAAGGATTCAGGTGTCTCCTTCTTTCAGCGCCGCTTCGCATTTATTCCTCCTTGCGCAATCCCAAACGAAAGCCTATTTTAGTGACTCATTCATTGGCTATATGGTGAATATTAATAAGCTTTCGATCATTATTCCCGCATATAATGAGGCGAAAACCATTCATCAGATCCTGAATTTGCTTAATGAGGTCAAATTGATCAACGGGATTGAGAAGGAATTGATTGTTGTGAACGATTGTTCCACCGACAATACAGAGGAAGTGCTGCTGCAATACCGGAGCGAACATCCCCAATTGAATATTCAATATTTTAAACATGAAGTGAACCAGGGAAAGGGAGCCGCCATTCATACCGGAATTAAAAATGCCGGCGGGGAATGGCTGGTCATACAGGATGCAGATCTGGAATACGATCCGGAAGAGTTTAATGAATTGCTCAAACCGGTGGTCCGGGGCGCAGCGGATGTTGTTTTTGGCTCCCGGTTTCAGGGAGGGAATCCGCACCGCATCCTGTTCTACTGGCATTCCATCGGAAATAAATTGCTTACCCGGCTGAGTAATATGTTTACCAATCTGAACCTGACGGATATGGAAACCGGTTACAAGCTTTGTAAAACTTCCACCATCCAGTCGCTTGACCTCAGGGAAAAACGATTTGGTTTTGAACCGGAGATAACGGCCAAACTTGCAAGGGTTCCCCATGTGCGTATTTATGAAGTGGGGATCTCTTACTATGGGCGGACTTATCAGGAAGGAAAAAAGATCGGATGGAAGGATGGGTTCAGGGCCATCTACTGTATTTTTAAGTATAATCTCTTTCGCTGATGGAAATCCAATCCGGGCTGCCATCAGACCCTTCCGGATGGGAGACCCTCGAACTTCTTTCCGAAGCGCCGGCTTTCAACCGCTGGATTTTTGACCGGATCTCCCCTTTCTGCAAGGGAGATGTGCTGGAAGCGGGAAGCGGCATTGGGAATATTTCGGGGCCTTTGCTAAATCATCATTTTAAGCTGACGGTAAGCGATATGCGGGCGGAATATTGCCGGTTGCTGAAAGATAAATTTTCAGGAAACCCGAACCTGCAGGCTGTTCATCAACTGGACCTTTCGCTGCCGGATTTTGAGACGCGGTATCCCGGCCTGCTGAAGGGTTTCGATACCGTGATTGCCCTGAATGTGGTGGAACATATTAAAGCGGATGCACTGGCCATCCGAAATGCTGCGAAACTTTTACGGGATAATGGGAATCTGATCATATTGGTTCCCGCCGGCCGGTATTTGTTTAACCGGTTTGACGAGGAACTCGGTCATTACAGAAGATATTCAAAAAAAACAGTTTCCGGCCTGTTGGCGAATGAAGGGTTAAAGGTTTTACAATCGGCTTATTTTAATTTTGCAGGCATCCCGGGCTGGTGGTTTTCAGGATCGGTACTCAGGAAAAGAATCATACCGGGTTCCCAGATAAAAATATTTGAACAGCTGGTTCCTGTTTTCCGGATCATTGATCGCTGTACAAAGCAGTTTGCCGGACTTTCTGTGATTGCGGTGGCCACAAAACAAGCAATGCGAAATGATTAAACCTACTGTTGATATGATACCCGGCGGACAGTATATCCGGATCCAGCAATGGACCGTTTACTTACTTGCCGGATTGTTTTTTATCAATTGTTTTACCCCGCTCCGGCTTCATTTTGATATGCTCCGGTATTTTGCCATTAAGGATTGCATTGAAGCGGTGTGCCCGCCAACAGCGGATCCCAATGATTACATGCCTTTCGGCTATACTGCCCTGTTGCTGACCTTATCCAAAATCGGTATTTTAAAATCATTCTCCATTGTTTTCATCAACTGCCTCTACCTGCTGGGTGGTCTGTATTTTGTAAGAAAGGTTTTTGCTTACGTTCATTCGCCATTATTCCTTTTTATACTGGTATTGCTCAACTGGACGATCATCAAATTCGTAACCCATCCCTTATCGGAATTACAATACCTGTTCTTTTCGCTGGCTGCTGTATATGCTTTTCATCAGTTTGTCCGGGTGAAAAAGATCGGTTACCTGCTGTTGGCTTTTTTACTTGCGGCGTTAGCCTTCCTGACCCGGACGGTCGGCATCGCGCTGATGGCGGCCCTCTGTGCGGGATTGATATGGGAATACCGGCTTCAGCTGATCGCGCTGTTCAGAAAGAACAGAATGCTGATGGCATTGCTGGTATTGTGCATCATCTCTATCATCATTTTTTCAAAGCAACTGGGACTCGATCATTATACGGGTGTATTTTCCAAACAATTTCAGGAAGGGGTTTCCTTTATGGGAATGATTGGCTGGCATTTTTCGGAATGGGGCGAGATTTTCATTAATACTTCAGGCGTAAAAATCATTAACATTCTTCCGGCGCCCCTGGGGAAATGGCTATTAATCGGAACCGGTTTCCTGATGATCTCCGGGTTTATCTATATCTGTTTTATTAAAAAAAGCCGCATCCCGTTCATTGTAAAAGCGTATTTATTTTTTTATATCCTGCTGATGTTTAACTGGCCTTTTGCTGACCCCCGTTTCTGGGTTCCGGTGATTCCGCTGATTGCAGGGGTTGTTGCGCAAACTTCTTTTAGCAGAACATTCTGGATAAGGTTTCCGCTCAGGGCGCTCTTTATTGTCTATACCGGGTTCGGAATATTATCCATGGGTTACATGACGTATACGTCCCTGAACAAAAAAGTGTTTTCAAGGAATGAGGCTGCCGGTGTTTACCGGAATGAATATGAGACATTTTTCTACGGGAAACCATTGTCTGATACGGCTACTCGTATAGATCCTTATGTGATGAGCGTGCTGAGGCGGTATGACCGGTAGGCATTAATTTCCTACAATCGACTGCGCATGTTCGTACGGCATCGATTTTAATTCCTTGATGGTATATCCGTTCACCGTTCCGGTAGCATTATTGCCCGCTATTTTAGAACCCGGGTATGGTTACATAACGGTAAGGCAGGCCGGATGGGTCAAGAACAGGATATATCTGTATATAAATGGAATCCTCCACGAATTCTTCAAATGCAAACAGGTAATTGAGAGAAGAAACCGGAACAACATCCGGCTTGTCGCTCGTGCCCAGATTGATATAGGACAGGATAATACCGCTATCCAGTATGCTCTTGGTGATTGAAGGGGCGAACAGGGCCTGTTCAAATAAAGATATCATTAGTGAATTATAGGTGGGATTGAGACTGATCCAGGAAGAATAAACCACGCTGTCGGGCCCTGCAGGGCCTACGGGTCCGGCGGGTCCGGCATCTCCTTTTTTACAGCCGATCATGCCGGCAATTAATGAAATGCCCAGCATGAAAATCCATTTAATATTGCTCATTTTCAATTTTTTAATTTTCGGTTAATGATGGTATTGATCTGCAATTTACTTTAATTGATCCTTCGCAAAATGAAATTATTGGAGCCCCGTTTAAATGATACGGGAATGCGCCTCCCGGGTTGCCTTAAACCGGCAGACCGAATCAGTTTACCGGTACATTATCTTTATGGCGCCACAAATGCAGGCAGGCAAAAGTACGGTAGGGCGACCATTTTGCGGAGATCCGGAGCATGTCGTCCCTGAGCTTTTTCTTATCTGTTTTATCCAGTTTGTACACCTGGATCATGGCGTTTTGTATACCCAGGTCGTCCACGGCAAATACATCCTCCCTGCCCAGGGTAAACATCAGCAGCATTTCGGCAGTCCAGCGGCCAACCCCTTTAATCTGGGTGAAATGCTCAATCAATTCCTCATTATTCATTTTGCGGAGGATCTTAGGATCCATGCCTTTCTCCAGGGTAAACCGGGCTACGTTTTGAATATATTTCGTTTTGGCATTAGAGAGCCCGATGGCCCGCAGCTCATCAAATGGCGTGTCCAGGATTTTTTGCGGAGTGGGTTTGCCGGCATACAGTTTCAGAAACCGCTTGTGAATGACTTCAGCCACCCGGGTGGACAATTGCTGGCTCATGATGGAACCGCATAAATGCAGATAGATCTGTTTTCGTTTGCTCAGTTTAAGAGCTTCCTGTTGCGCCAGTAACTTACCCAGTTTTTTATCTTTCGAAAGATGGGAGATATAGGGCGCTGAGACTTTTTGCATGCAGGCAAATTAATGCAATTAATGAATCAGCACTTCGTCTGTTTTAAACAGGACCCCGTTGGTAGCCATTTGATTGACGGAAACCACGTTGGCGAAATGCTCATGCCCTTTGATCTGCACCTGCGGCGTGATCCCGGTTAAATTAAACAACAGGGTGCTGTCGTTTACTGTTTGAAACGTGCTGCTGTCCTGAATATCGTAAGTGAATAAGCGCTGGGGAACCAGTTGGGACAGAATCAGTAAACGCAGGGAATCCGTATTGACGGTATCCAGATCCTGCGGCGAATTGTATCCCAGATATCTGAATGCATCATTGCCGGGCGCAAAAAAAGTATAAGGCCCTCCGGATGCCAGATTCTTCGTTATGCTGTCCGGGCTGGCCGTAGCCAGTTGCAGGGCATTGGAAAGAAAGCTGAGGGAGCTGTCGGCATTGATCATTTCGAGCAGATTTTTTGATGGCGCTGTCAAAACGCCCTGCAGGGAATGCATAACCCCGTTGGCGGCTTTCACATCGGATGCGCCCACCTGGATGCCGTTTACAAAAATGCGATTGGAATCACCTGTAACAAATACCGAGTCCCCGTTGGCCATGATGATCTTTAATTCCCTGGCGCCGGTAAAATCAGCGGAGCCCAGGGCAGCGCCGGCCACCGTATGATAGAGGACCAGGTTTCTGGCCTCTTCCGGAGAGTACGCCATTACCGAACTCAGGGGAATGCCCGATGCATTAAAAGCATCATCCGTGGGAACAAACACCGTAAAGGGGCCGGTTCCGTTAAAGACCGTATCCAGGTTTGCCTTCTGAATGGCGGCTTCAAAATAACGGGTATTGCCGCCATTGGCCAGGAAATAAGAGATGGTGGAGGTTTTATAATCCATGTTGGACGGATTATTTTTATTGCAGCTCCAGCCGGCGGTTCCTGCCAGCCCGAGCAATAGAAACCACTATAAATCTGCTTGCCAGATAAAATTCTCATGCACTATCCGGGTTTAAATTTTTAAGGCAAATGACTGCCTGCCTTGCTATACGCAGAAAATCCGTTTATGGTATGCCGGGATCGCATTTTTATTCCAGGGTAAAGCTTACCCGGCCGTCCTTTTCATCCTTGAGCGAAATGCCGATTTCCATTAACTGTTTGCGGATCCGGTCTGAGGTCTGATAGTCTTTTTTAGCTTTGGCCTCCTGCCGGATATCGATGAGCAGATTCATGATGCCCTGCATCCTTTCTGAATCCGTTCCGGCTTCATCCGGTTAAGCCCAATATATCTTCCAGGTAATTTTTGAACTGATTCTGGACATAAGACAGGGTTTCGGGAGAAAGGGTTGTTTTTTCCAGGTCACCGCTCCGGAAAGAATTGATATGATTGACCAGTGTGAACATATTTGCCAGCACCTTGGCTGTATTGAAATCATCATTCATGAAATCATCCATTTCCCGGCAAAGCGAATTGAACTGATTTTCGAGCTGGTGATTGATCTCATTTTGCCGGATCCGACTGGTCATTTTCTAACAGTTCCTGGTAGGCATCCCATAGTCTTTTCAGTCCTTTTTCTGCTGCCTGCAGCGCCTCATTGCCGAAATCCAGTGTGCTCCGGTAATGGGTTTGCAGAATAAAAAACCGGATGGTCATCGGATGATAGGCCTGGGCCAGCAGGGGATTATTTCCGGAAAACATTTCCGTCAGCTTGATCACATTATTATAACTCTTTCCCATTTTTCTTCCCGTTGATCGTGATCATATTATTGTGGATCCAGTAACGGGCAGCCATCTGATGATTGCAGATCATGCTTTGTGCAATTTCACTTTCATGATGGGGAAACATCAGGTCCATTCCGCCGCCATGAATATCAAATTGCTTCCCGAGGTATTTGGTGCTCATGGCCGAACATTCAATATGCCATCCGGGAAATCCTTCTCCCCAGGGGCTTGTTCCATCGCATGATATGTCCGGGAGGCGCAGATTTCCAGAGTGCAAAATCCTGACGGTTTCGTTTTTCTTCCTGGCTTTCCAGGTCACGGGTGGTTTCCAGCAGTTCATCCAGTTTTCGGCCGCTGAGTTTTCCGTAAGGAAATTTTTCGGCATATTTTTTTACATCGAAATATACCGATCCGTTTACTGCATATCCATATCCGTCTTTGATGATCTTCTGGATCATATTCGATCTGCTCGACGATATGGCCGGTGGCGGTTGGCTCAATACTGGGATCCAGATTATTGAACTGATGCATCGCCCAATGGAAGAGATTGGTATATTTCTGCACCAGCTCCATCGGTTCCAGTTTTTCGATCACTGCTTTTTTTGCAATCTTATCTTCCGCTTCACGTCCTTCTTCTTCAAAATGTCCGGCATCGGTAATATTCCGTACATATCTCACTTTATAACCGAGATGAAGCAGATAACGGTAGATCACATCAAAAGTGATATAAGGCCGGGCATGTCCCAGATGGCTTTCACCACTTACGGTAGGACCGCATACATACATACCCACATGGTCGGGTGTGATCGGAACTAAATTCTTCTTTCTGTCTTGTATATGAATTATAAACTTTTAAGTTGCTCATGCCTGCGCTCAAATATAAACATTTATCGCTTTTCGCTCCTGAAGCTGCAGATCGGTGATCACCGCATGATGATCCGAATACGGGGATGCCGAGTTTCATGCATTGTAATACCTTGAATTCCTTCGAAGGAAGAATATAGTCGATTCGCAGTGTGGGGGAAATATGAATATAAGTTCTTCCGATTCCGAAACTTTTTGCAATAAATGCATCCTGCAGGTCTCCCCGGATATGAAAATAAGTATAAGAATTCGGAACATCGTTGAAATCGCCGCAAATAATATACGGGTAAGGGCACGCATCCAGCTGCCTTCTGACGGTATCTGCCTGGTAACCACGAGACCCAGTGCGTATTTTAACTTTTTTGCCAGGGACCGGGAAGCCTGCAGATACTGTCTTCCGCGTTGCGGATAATTTCCACGTTCCTGAAATCCTTCGGTTTGAAATAAAACGGATTGAAGATGCGTGGTATATATGCGGATTATTTTTCCATTGACATCAATATCCGCAGCTATCAGACTTTCCGTTTTATATTGGTGTCAGTACTGAAAGCCGGGTCTGGTATGTTATGATGATCGGGTATTTGGAAAAAATGATGATGCCGGTTTCGTATTTATTAATCCTGATACGAAAATCTCGTGGAAAAATAATAATAAGGGAAATGTAATTCTCTCTGAATATACCTGATATTGGATTTGGCAGTATCGGCGGGTTCGTAAAATTCCTGGAAGCAAAGCACATCAGCTGCTGTTTTCCAACCAGTTCCAGCATTGGCAACCGGTGGCCGGAAGCCCAGTTTTTTTGTAGTGAACTCATCCCAGCTGCGCACATTCCAGGTCATGATGCGTAGACTGGAGGAATCTTTTTGGGAAAAATCATGTTTTGCCAGAGCTGAATGCCGAAAAATGCATGAATATTCTGCCAGCCCATGAGCAGGCATAACAAGGAAATGAGCGACATATCGCGTTCGAAATAAATAGCCAGACAAACAGAAATACCAATAGTAAGACAGCAGGAAGAGCGGAAAGAAAAATGCCAAGCAGTGAAATAAACCACCATTTATCCGGATGTAAGAATGCATTGCAACAGGTGAGGAGAAATAATGATGCCAAATGAATATTCAGCAGAATGAAAAAGCGTTGGTAAATTTCCGCAGTGATGTCATGGGAAGAACTCTGAAGTTACAAATCTTCTTCTTCTGCGGCCCGCTTCAGAATTTCTTTTTCTTCGTTGGTAAGAAAACGATATCCCTGCTGGTTGATCTTGTCGAGTATTTCATCGATTCTTTTCTGGGTGATGTTGGGAATTTTCTTATAAGGCTGGGTTCCGGCCACATTATAATAAAATTCGTCTTTGGTATGTTTGGGTTTTTTCTTCTTTTCAGGGTTGAACAGATTGCCGAACCAGTCGAAAAACTGGTTGATCCAGATACTGCCGTCACGCCCCCTGCGCAATCTGATAAATGAACAAAAAGCCGATGCCGGCCGCTCCGGCATATGCCAGATAAGTAGCCAGATCTGTCCGTAGCCGATGCTGGAAAAATTAATCAGCATGAAAACCAGGGTCAGTATCCATAGGGGAATGCCTCCGCTGATCATGGGAAATATGCGGTAATCGGGCGAAACATGGTGGTGGCAACGGCCACGGCGGCAATGGCGCAATTGGCGCCGGAATAAACTGTCAGCGTCCATTTGGCCTGGAGATTGGGGAACAATAAGATGCGACGCAATACATAGAATGACCGCACCGCCAATACCCCCATAAAGATAAATGGGAATTAATTTTCTGTTTCCGGTCAGATCCTGCAGGATATACCCAAAACTCCATAGCCAGAACATATTGGAAATAAACCGGAATAGCTCCTGATCCGTGAACATATAAGCTGATCAGGGTCCAGGGCCGCCAGAGCAATTTTCTCCGGATTTGCCGGCAGTGCAAACCATTTGTAATACATGGGTAATAAAAGAGTCGTTTCCGGAATTGCTCAGTCGCAGAAAAAACACATAGACAAATTTCAGAACAACAAATATTACAGCATTCAGACCAGCAGCTGGACAGTGCATTTCCGTCCTGGCCCAGGTGCATTCGTTTCCGGTAATTTTCTTCTTTCACATCCATGGATTTACATGTACGGCGATTACAGATTTTGACAGCGGTGCCTGTCACCGGCTATGATTAACATTTGGAATCGAATACTGGTTCAGTAGAAATTTCTTCGGTCTGTTTTTCTCCAGTAAAAAACCAACATAAGGCCAACAATGGCCCCGCCCAGATGCGCCCAGTGCGCCACATTATCGCCGGCAGTATTCTGAACACCTAAAAATAATTCCATATACAACATAAGCAAGTAACAGCCCATTTTGCTTTGATGGGAATCAAAGAATAAAGGTAGATCAGGCTGTTGGGGAATAGCAGACCGAAGGCGACCATGCAGCCAAAAATCGCACCGGAAGCGCCGAGGGTTGCCTCGTTTAGATCATATTCGGATCGTTGATCGCGTTCATTTGTTCGTGAATCGGGCATCTGGTCAATGATATCCCAGTACGGGAGCCATCTCATGGTACAGCACCAGCAGATGCAAGAGCGCAGCACCGATGTCCACAGACATATAAAAAATTAAAAATCGTTTTGGGCCCCAGTAGTTTTCCAGAATACTTCCGAACATCCAAAGGATCAACATATTGAACAGAAAATATGCATCAAATCCTCCATGCAGGAACATATAAGTGATCAGCTGATGGGGCTGGAAGAAAACGGAACGGATATCATGCAGGGCAAATAGTTTTCAATGCTGAAATTCGGATTGTGCGCAAATGTCATTCTGAGCAAAAAAACGATTACATTGATGATGATCAGGTTCTTAATTACGGGCGGAATCACCTGGAACGCCCCGGACGGAAATCAGTCATAGTTCATCTTAAATTACTGGCTGCAAGTTAATGTTTTAAGAAAAGCGCGGTAACATTTTCAATATGAAGTGTATGCGGGAACATATCCACGGGCTGAACGGCAGAAATCTGATATTTTTCGGAAAGCAGCTGGAGGTCACGGGCCTGGGTAGCCGGATTGCAACTTACATATATGATCTTTTCAGCCGCTATTTCCAGCAGTTTTGCAATCAGTTTTTCCGTCATGCCTGCCCGGGGCGGATCCGTAATGATCAGATCGGGCCTGCCATGTGTTTCAAAAAATGCATCATCGCATATCTCGGTTACATCGCCGGCAAAAAACGCTGCATGATGACATCTGATTTAACACAGCATTTTCTTTTGCATCCGCAATGGCTTCGGGAATCAGTTCGATGCCGATCACTCTTTTTGGCCCGGTCACTCAGGAAAATGCCAATGCTTCCCGTTCCGCAATAAAGATCATAAACAGTTTCCGTTCCCTTCAGGCCGGCAAAATCCCGGTACAGTCTGGTACAGTCGCTCCGCCTGCGCCGTATTGGTTTGAAAAAAGGATTTGGGACCGATTTTAAATGAAAACCCTTCCAGTTTTTCAATCACATAGCCATTTCCGTGAATAGATAACGGGCTGAAGCTCGTTCAGACTGTCATTCCATTTTGGATTGATGGTATAAAGCAGGGTTGTGATGGCCGGGAATCTGTTCCATGCAGATGGCATCAACAGGGCATTCAGCAGCTGTCTCATCGGCATAACCAAAAACGATTTGACCATGATTTCACCCGTCCGGCACATCCTGACCTGCATCGTTGCGCAGAAATCCCTCATGCCGCTGGATATCATAAAATGGAACCTTGTTCTCTATTCCCCATCGTTTCACTTCCTTCCGGATGAGATTTGTCGGCTCTTCCTGAAGGATAACAGGTTTCCACATCCACTACTTTATCAAAAATACCCCGGGCATGAAATCCTGCCGCATCCTGCATGGTGGAAATCGGCCGGATCTGCCAGTTCCTCCGCAACAGATACCGGCGGTTGGAAAAAGTATATTCCAGTTTGTTCCGGTAGCCGGTGGTTCTTTCGCAGCGCCAATGATGGGCATCATGGGCGGCAATTCCAGTTTCCCGATCCGTTTCAGGCTTTGCAATACCTGGTCCTGTTTGTATTCCAGTTGTTTGTCATAGGGAAGCATCTGCCACTGGCAACCCCCGCAGATGCCGAAATGCTTGCAAAAGGGCTTATCCTTTCTGAAGAATATCCGATCAAACCGGATTAACATGGGCTTCCGCCCAGTCTTTTTTATTTTTTATTAACCTGACTGTAACAATATCGCCCGGAACGGCGTTTTCCATGAAAATCACTTTGCCTTCGTGTTTGGCCAGGCTCTTTCCTTCTGCTGCATAGCCGGTTACCAGCAGATTTCTCCAAAACAATATTTTTCCTTTTTCCCACGGCGGCAAATGTAGGATTATCCTAATTTAGCATTCCTATGATCAACCTATATGCTTAAAAAGACTTTGCTGCCCCTCCTTTTTCTGTTCCTGTCCCTCAGCAGTTTTTCCCAGGGATACGACATTCATCTCAGTTTAAAACCCTTTACCAATGCCAAGGTTTACCTGGGATATCACTACGGGAAAATTAAAGCTGTGGCGGATTCCGTTATTCTCGATGGCAATTCGGAAGGTCGTTTTAAAGGGAAAGAAAACCTGCCGGAAGGCGTTTATTTTATCGTTTCGCCCAAAAAAGAGATCCTTTTTGAATTGCTGATCGGCCAGTAACAGCAGTTTTCCATTTCTGCCGATACGGCCCGGCTGCCCGGCAGAGCATTGTGTTTACCGGTTCACCCGGAAAATACCGCTTTCCAGGAGTATACCCTTTCATGAATAGCCATGGACAGGAGATCGCAGGCTTGCAGTCCCAGCTGTCTCAGGCCAAATCAAAGAATGATTCCGCAGGTATTCAGCAACAAATCCGGAAAGCTCAATGAGGAAGTAAAAAACGAACGGGATGAGGTGGAAAAAAAAGAACCGAACTCCCTGCTGAGCTACCTTATTGCTTGCGCTCAGAGATCCAGTGGTTCCACCGGCTCCCGCAACGCTGAATGGAAGACCGGACAGTACATTTGCTTACCGGTATTATAAAGATCATTACTGGGATAATATCTCATTTACGGATGACCGCCTGATCCGGACACCTATTTTTGAACCCAAGCTGGACCGTTATTATAAGGACCTGGTTTCGCCGGATCCCGATTCCATCAACCGCGAAATCGATCATATGCTCCTGTATTCCCGCACGAATAAGGAGATGTTCAAATTTCTGCTGGTTTATTTTGCTCAGAAATATATCAACCCTGAATACATGGGCCAGGATGCCGTATTCGTTCACCTTTTTGAAAAATATATCAATACCGGGCAGGCCGATTTCTTTACAGAGAAATACCGCAAATTCGTGGATGACCGCGCTTACAGCCTGATGGCTAACCTGATCGGCCAGCCTGCGCCGAGCTGAAATGACCGATACCGCCGGGAAAACCAGGTCGCTTTATGATGTGCATGCCAATTTTGTGGTGATCTGTTTCTGGGATCCCACCTGCAGTCATTGCAAGGAAACCGTTCCCAAACTGGATTCCATCTACCAGGCCAAATGGAAAAATGAAGGTGTAAAGCTGATTGGCGTGATGGTGGATGGCGGAAAAGACAACTGGCCGAAATTTATCCTTGACCACAATTTGAAGGATTGGATAAACGTTTACCAGACAACGGCGCAGCATGATGCAGACTCATCTGCCGGGCGCCCGGACTACCGCCAGTTATATGATGTTTATCAGACGCCGATTCTGTACCTGCTGGATAAGAATAAGCGGATCGTTGCGAAGAAACTCTCTTATCAGCAGCTGGATGAAGTGCTGAACCTCAAACTGAAAAAAGCTGACGGATGACGGATCATCCGTCAATTTCTAAATGAGTCCTTAATGATGAAGAATTTTTTCCCGATAATTATCCTGCTGTTTGTCACGCCCCCCTTAGTGGGTCAAACCCTTGTCCGCTTTGGCAATCATCAGATCAGCAGGAATGAATTTATAACGGCTTACCAGAAAAACAATACGAATAAAAGACCTTCCGAAGCTTCTTACCGGGATTACCTGGAATTATATATCCGCTACCGGTTGAAAGTTCAGGCGGCTTATGACAAAAGAATGGACTCACTGCCCGGGCAGCTTTCGGATCTGCAGAATTTCCGCAGCCAGATCACCGACCAGTACGTCAATGATGAAAGCAGCCTCAACCGGATGACGGAAGAAGCCTTTCGGCGTTCACAAAAAGATATCCGGTTATCCTGCATTATTGTACCGGTTCCAAAAACTGCCCCGCCCGCAGATACCCTTCGCGCCTGGAAAAAGATCCATGAAGCATGGAATAGTCTGAAGCGAAATAAAAGTTTTGAAGAAACGGCGCTCGCTTATTCAGAGGATCCCTTTGTGAAAACAAATCAGGGAGACCTGGGCTACCTAACCGTTTTCGATTTGCCTTATGCGATTGAAAACGTCGCTTATCAAACCGCGACTGGCAAAAGTTCTCCCGTATTCAGAACGGATGGTGGTTACCTCATCATTAAAAAAACAGGAGAACGACCCGCGCTGGGACGCATTCATGTCGCCCAGATCCTCCTGATCTTTCCTTATCAGGCTGATGAGGCGGCAAAAGCGGATACCCGGCGCAGGGCAGATTCATTATACCAGGCCATCCGCTCCGGTTCAGATTTCGGAGAGCTGGCCAGGAAATTCAGCGGGGATAATTTATCGTATCAGCTGGGTGGCATTTTACCTGAATTCGGAATTGGAAAATATGAACCTGCATTTGAGAAGCAGGCTTACGGCCTTAAGAAAGACGGAGATATCGGGGAACCCTTTGCAACGGAATTTGGATATCATATCCTGAAAAGGATCGCGCGGGTGCCGGTTTCAGCAACAAGGGATAAAAAAACAATGGATGAACTGAAAGAAAGAGTGAAGGCTGACCGGAGGATTGAAGTTTCCAAAAAAGAAATGCTGCAAACGATTTTAAAAAGAACGGGATTTAAACAGGTTATTCCTGCAAATGATCATTTGTTTGCCTTCACGGACAGCCTGGTGGAGGATAAAAAAGAACCAGCCATTCCGGGATTGAATAAAAGTACGATCCTGTACCGCTTTCCCGATAAAACCTATACGGTCGGGGATTGGGTAAACTATCGTAAATCCGTGAACAGGGTTCCTTCCCTGGTGAGCGGAAAAACCAACCTGGATTTGCTGGAACAATACCGGGAAACGGTTGCTTTTGACTATTACAAAGCTCATCTCGAAAGATACAGTAAGGAGTTCGCCTATCAGATGAAGGAATTCCGGGATGGTAACCTGCTATTTGAGATCATGCAAAAACAGGTGTGGGAAAAAGCCGGTTCCGATACGGTTGCATTGAAAAACTATTTTGAACAGCATGCGGACAATTACCGTTGGGTATCCAGTGCGGACGCCATCATTTTTAATGCCGGCAATTCCGCGGCTGCAGAAGAAATCCGCCGGGACGTAGCAGCAGATCCGGTGAACTGGCGCAGGATGGTCGATAGCCTCGGCGGGCAGGTTCAGGCCGATTCCGGAAGATTTGAAATGAAGCAATTGCCGGGGAAAGGAATTGCAGATGAGCACCATTTTACCAGCGCTGTCAGCAATCCCGATAAAACGGTTCAGTTTGCCTTTATTCTCCGGACGCATTCCGACCCCTCCGCGCGAACCTTCGATGAGGCCCGCGGTCTCGTGATCAATGATTTCCAGAATGAACTGGAAAATAAATGGATCGCGGAATTAAAAAAGAAGTATCCGGTGAAGGTGGATGAGGAAGTATTCAGGTCGCTGATGAAGTAATTTGAAAATCATCCAGCATATCCAATATTGCTGCATCTTTCTCCATATCAAATTTCCTGGCAAGTAATTTACCTGAATTCAGCAGGGCATCGTAATCCTTAGCGGTAAAGACTTTCGGACTCGAACCTCCGCCGGACCAATCGATATAATAGAAATTATCATTCACCACTGAATCACGGAATCCGGAATTCAGGATGATGGTGGGGATCAGGAATTCGTCCGAGCCCCAGGTGTACCGGATAAAACGCTGCAGGCGTTTATCGGATTCAATAAATTCCACCACATATTTTGCGCAATCCGCACTCAGGGACATGCACATCGCCCGGGGACCGCCATACAACGCATAAGGAAGCGGGAATTTTCTTTCAGGCAGTATGGCATTCATTAAAAACTGCAACCGGTACCTTCCCGGGAATCCAAAATCGGTGAAATGATATTTTTTGATCCGCGTAATGGCGTGACGCCACCATTCCCCATCATCTTCATAAGATAAGAAATTTTTATCCCTGTTCTTTTCGAGCACATCGTACAGCGCACCTGCCGGCTGAACGGGATAATCCTGTCCGCTCATGATACTGATAAAATCATATGACTGCCCGCCACCCAGAATAGCCTTCATGGAAAGGAGCAGCGCCTTAACAAAACCCGCCGATGCCCACCTCACCGCAACCCGCTGCTGAATAAATTGAACGTGTGGCATCTCCGCCAGATAAAGAAAGGGTTGCATGTCCGTTTTCTTATCCAGATGAATATAAAAATCAAACGGCAGATGCTCAAACTTCTTCATCAGCCGCTCAATTTGCCGCGGTTGTTTGTGAGCCATTATGATGCAGGCGATGCGCATGGGGGAAATGGGTGAGCGTTTGGTTTTTGTGGTTGACGGTTGACAGTTGACGGTTGACGGATCTCATGTGAGACAGGCTGATAGATTTCAGTAATGATGATTCACATAAAGTCCGTCAACCGTCAACTGTCATCCGTCAACCCAATTACAATTGCTCATACAGCCCCCTCAGCCTCTCCCTTGTCATTTTCTTCTCCCAATCAGCGCCCAGTGCATTTTCCCAGAGGGGTTTCATGCCCATGGCGACATCGATCATGGTTTCGAACTGATCGTTGGTTAAGCCGCGGGTGATATGCTGCGGAATTTCTATCCGATTTTTTTCAACCATCTTTTTAAATTCCTTTACGCCTTCGGGATAGTATTCTTCGAGTTTATCAAAAACGATACAGTTGCCGATACCATGTTTCGTGCCCAGCAGGTATCCCAGCCCGTAACTTACAGCGTGGGCAACACCCACCTGGGAGTAGGCAATGCTCATTCCGCCGGCATAGGATGCCATCATGAGGCGGTCATCGTGCAGTGGCGTCCAGTCTCCGTCACTCAGGAATACTTCCTGGCAGAGGCTGAGCGCTTTTTCTCCATAAGATTTACTGAATTCGTTCAGGAAGGTTCCGGTGAGGCTTTCGATGCAATGGATATAACAATCCATACCCGTGTAAAATCTTTGATTCACCGGGGCATTCGCTGTTAATTCGGGATCCAGTACAATCTGGTCGAATGGAGTGAAATCGGAATTCATGCCGAGTTTTCTCGTCGGGCCGGTAAGTACCGTTGTGCGGGATACTTCAGCGCCGGTGCCACTCAGGGTGGGGATGCCCGCCTTGTATACGCCGGGCTGTTTCACCAGGTCCCAGCCCTGGTAATCCGCCGAAGAACCCGGATTATTCATCATCAGGGAAACGGCTTTGGCAAGGTCCATCGCTGATCCGCCGCCGATACCGATGATTCCGCTCACTGTTCCAAATTCCTGCTTTAGCTGCGCCGCCAAAGCATCTACCTGTTTTGTTTTGGGTTCATAGCTTACATCGGCAAAAATGATTTTATCCTTTCCCCGCAACGGGATCCGGTTAACGAGCGGTTTGTTTTCGAAGAAATGGTCGACCAGGAAAATCATGGGCTGATCTTCCTTTCGCTGTGGCGCCAGGATTTCATCCAGCTGGTTAAAGCTGCCCCTGCCGTAAACCACATAACTGACCATTTTAAAATTTCTGAACTTCATGATGTCCTTTTTTGGATGATAAATTTACCGGCTTTCCATCTTACTCGTCAGCGCGGCAGCCCCAAATACGCCGGCACTGTCGCCAAGTTCCGGTCTGATCACCGGCACACTGCAGTAATTATTAAAAATGAATTGATTTAAAGCATTCACTCCTTCAGTATAAATCCCGGCGATATTTCCGACACCGCCGCCCACCACGATAATATCCGGGTCAAGAATATTGGTAACGACTGAAACGGCTTTTCCAAAAAAATGGGCAAGCCGGTCAAGCGTTTTCTTTGCGGCTTCATCTGACTGCTGAAGCGCAACAATTTCCTTGAGTGTTTTTTTTACCCCGGTAAGTTCTTCATAATATTTTTGGAGGGCGGGACCGGAGATCACTTTCTCCACGCAACCCGATTTTCCGCAATAGCAGGGGCCGCCGGATTCATCCAGGAAATTATGTCCCCACTCCCCGCCAATGCCATGATGACCATCCCAGATTTTTCCGTCAATCACAATGCCGCCGCCGACACCGGTTCCCAGGATGATGCCGAAAACCATACGCGCCTGCGGCGCTTTCTTTTTTACGCCTCCCCAGGTCGCTTCTGCCAGCGCGAAACAATTTGCATCATTGGCCAATAGTACCGGCAGCTGAAGTCTTTTTTCCAGATCCTTTTTCAGCGGCTGATTGTTCAATACAACTGTATTGGAGTTTTTAAGGTTCTGGGTAGAAGGATCCAGAATGCCGGGCGTTCCGAATCCGATGCCTGCAGGAATCAGTCTTGATTCCGATCTCATGTTGGAAACCAGTTTTTCAATCTGCCCGAGCACATGATCATATCCACCTGCTGATTCGGTATCCACACGGGTACGGACCAGGGGAACCGGTTCTTTTTCGCTCTTCAGAATAACGCCTTCGATCTTTGTTCCGCCGAGGTCAATGCCCCACAGGGGATGAGTCATATGCTGCCGTTTATTTTATCTTGTTAATATGTCAGAGCTGTGAATTAATTATTTTTCCATTTAGCAATTCCATTGCCTTTAACAGATCTTCCGCCGTGTCAATTTCCACGCCCATATATTCTGTCTCTACCATTTTTAACGATATGCCATGCTCCAGGTATCGAAGGCATTCAATTCTTTCGGCTGCTTCGAGCGGGGAGACCGGCCATTGGGTGAAATTCAGCAGCGCCTGTTTGCGGAATGCATATATTCCAATATGCTCGTAATAAGGAATTCCGGTATTGCCATCCCGCGGATAAGGGATCATGCTTCTGCTGAAAAAAAGCGCATTGTTATTTAAATCCACCGCCACTTTTACATAGTTGGGATCTTCGATATTGTTTTTATTTTTCATGACCTGCATGAGGGAAGCCACCTGGATTTTCCGCTCTTTATCATCCTTAAAAACCTGCAGCAGTTTCTGAAGCGGCGCGGATTGTACAAAGGGTTCATCTCCCTGAACATTCACCACAATATCCATATCCATATCCTCCACCGCTTCCGCAATGCGGTCGCTGCCGCTTTCATGATTTTTGCGGCTCATCTTCGCATTTCCGCCATGACTTACAATTTCCTGATAGATGATATCACTGTCGGTGACCACCATCACCTGATCAAAAAGTGAAGTGGCCAGGGTATTGTCGTATGTATGTCGAATGACCGTTTTATTGCCCAGCACCTGCATCAGTTTGGCAGGAAACCGGGTGGATGCGTATCTGGCCGGGATCAGAGCGATACATTTCATGAAGTTCGTTTTTCAAATGTACTATAGCTATTTATCTTCGTTCATAATGCCCCATAACAAATCTTTCAGGGCCTGAATTCCTTTTTGTGTTACGGACGAAATAAAAATATGGGGAATGCCTGCCGGCAATTCCTTTTCAATGGCTTCTATTAATTCATCATCCAGCAGATCGGTTTTGCTGATGGCAATCACAAAACGTTTGTGCAGCAGTTCCGGATTAAACTGCCGGAGTTCGTTCAGCAGTATTTCAAATTCTTTCCGGTGATCCGGACTGTCGGCCGGAATCAGAAATAACAAAGCCACATTGCGTTCAATATGCCGCAGAAAGCGATGGCCCAGGCCTTTTCCTTCCGCCGCGCCTTCAATGATGCCGGGCAGGTCGGCAATACAAAAACTTTTACCATCCCGGTATTCCACCATGCCCAGTTGCGGCGTTAAGGTGGTAAAAGCATAATCGGCAATTTTGGGTTTGGCTGCGGTGATCACAGAAAGCAGGGTGGATTTGCCGGCATTCGGAAATCCCACCAGTCCTACATCGGCCAAGCACTTTCAGTTCAAGCACTTTCCAGCCTTCCGTACCCGGTTCACCGGGTTGGGCATGTTCCGGCGCCTGGTTGGTGGGTGTGGCAAACTGGGCATTCCCCAGGCCGCCGCGACCGCCTTTTAGCCAGATGATTTCCTGTCCGTCTTCCAGGATCTCGGCTTCCTTTAAACCGCTGGCTTCATCCCGGGCGATTGTGCCCAGGGGCACGTCGATATAAATGTCTTTTCCAAACCGGCCGGTGCAGTTGTTGCCGCTGCCCGCTTCCCCGTTTTCGGCCAGTACATTTTTGTAATAACGAAGATGCAGGAGGGTCCACAGGTTTTTATTTCCCCGGAGAATAATATGAGCGCCCCGGCCGCCATCCCCTCCGTCCGGGCCTGCCAATGCGTTGTATTTGGTGCGTAAAAAATGTTTGATGCCGGCGCCTCCGTGCCCACTGCGACAAAATACCCTGATCTGATCTACAAAATTGCTTTTTTCCACTATATAAATTAGGGCAGCAAAGATAACTGATTAGCGGCTTACTGTTCCTTGATCAGATGGCTTACCAGGGCCGTCCAGCCGGTTTGATGGGAAGCGCCCAGGCCCTGGCCCGTATCGCCATGGAAATATTCATAAAAAAGAATATAATCCCTGAACTGGGGATCCGTCTGGAACAGCGGATTATCGCCGTATATCGGGCGGTTTCCGTCGGGATTACGGGTAAACAGGGAAATCACCCGTTCGGACAGTTTATCGGCAATTTCTTTCAAAGAAAAATAATTGCCGGAATGGGTGGGATATTCCACTTTGAAATCATCGCCATAATAATCATGGAACCGTTTGAGGGATTCGATGAGGAGGAAATTGGCCGGCATCCATACAGGTCCCCGCCAGTTGGAATTACCGCCGAATATCGGGATATCGGATTCGCCGGGGGTATATTTAATGGAGAACTGCGCGCCGTCGATCTGCATCTCATAGGGATGCGCTTCGTGATATTTGGATAATGCGCGTATGCCATGATCACTGAGAAACTCGTTTTCATCCAGCATGCGGTACAGCATTCGCTTCATACGGTGCCCGCGCAGCAGCGACAATAAATGCTTTTCATCCTTTCCTTTTTCACCCCAGCGGGATACGAGGCTTGCCATTTTGGGCTGGTTCGTTAAAAACCAGCGCAGGCGTTCGGCAAAAAGCGTTTGTTCATTCAGCAGTTCATCATCGATTATTTCAACGGCCAGCAGCGGGATCAGGCCTACCATGGACCTCACTTTTATTCTTTGCGGAGCACAACCCTGTTTTTTCAGTACGTCGTAGAAAAATTCATCTTCTTCATCCCAGAGGTTGGTGCTGCTCTCGCTCAATCCGGCCATGGCGTTTGCGATATAGAGAAAATGTTCGAAGAATTTGGTGGCCATATCCTGATAGATCGGATTGGTTTTGGCAAGCTCCAGGGCGATGCGCATCATATTCAGTGAATACATGCACATCCAGCTGGTGGAATCAGATTGCTCCAGCAGGGATCCGTCGGGCAGCTTGGCATTCCGGTCGAAGAGCCCGATATTATCCATGCCCAGGAAACCGCCTTCAAAAATATTATTGCCCTCCGTATCCTTTCGGTTCACCCACCAGGTAAAATTGAGCAGCAGTTTAAGAAATATGGTTTCCAGGAATTGCTGATCGCCCTTGCCCGTTGCCATTTTTTCCATTTCATATACCTTCCAGGTTGCCCAGGCATGAACCGGCGGATTTACATCGGAGAATGCCCACTCGTAGGCGGGAAGTTGCCCGCTCGGATGCATATACCATTCATGGGTCAGCATGGTCAGTTGCTGTTTGGCGAAAGCAGGATCCACCTTCGCAAAACAGATGCAGTGAAATGCCAGGTCCCAGGCGGCAAACCAGGGATATTCCCAGGTATCGGGCATGGAGATCACATCGGAATTATTCAGATGCACCCACTGATGATTTCTTCCTTTTAATCTTTCCGCAGGAGGCACGGGCCCGGCCGGATCACCTGCCAGCCATTTCTTTACATTGTAATAATAATATTGTTTGCTCCAGATCATGCCGGCAAATGCCTGACGGTGGATTTTTTTCAGTTCATCGTTGGAAATGTCTTTTTGCAGGGCTGCATAATAGAGATCCGCTTCGCTGATCCGGTCGCTAAAGATCTTCTCAAAATCTTCAAAAGGTTTTTTCATTCCGGCCGCACTTAGCCTTAAACGAAAAACCTCCGGTTTGCCGGGAATGATCATCCGTTTGAAATGAGCGGCCGCCTTGCTGCCGCTGTTCGCGGGATTGACGGATTTTTCTCCCTGAATAATATAATCATTGATCCCGTCTTTATAGTAAGGATGCATGGGATGCTGAATTATAAAGCCGGGCGGTATTGGTTTCATTGTCGCAGAAGAGCAGTTCATCCGGTGATTCGGCATAGAGAACGATGTCGCCGAGACTTTCGTGGTGAATGGAAATGGTATCGGTGCGCTGGCGCGTCCAGCAATGGTTTCCCATTCTCGCTGGGATAACCCCAGGCCCAGGTATTGCGGAACCAGAGCGTGGGCATTACATGCAGGGGCGCCACTCGCGGTTCCCCGGTTATACACCGTATCTTCATCAGGATGTCTTCGGCCGAAGCTTTTGCATATTCGATAAAGACATCGAAATATTTGTTTTCATTAAAGATCCCGGTATCCTGTAATTCGTATTCAGGATCTTTCCGGCTCCGGCGCTGGTTCTCTGTCAGCAATGCCTTGTAAGGAAATTCCTGCTGCGGATATTTATACAGCATTTTCAGGTAGGAGTGGGTAGGGCGTGGCATCCAGGTAATAGTACAATTCCTTTACATCCTCTCCGTGATTCCCATCGGCTCCGCCCAGCCCGAAAAGCCTTTCTTTCAGTATCGGATCCTTTTCATTCCAGAGACTAACGGCCAGGCATAGTTGCTGATTGATATCGCTGATGCCGCCCAGTCCTTCTTCGCCCCAGCGCCAGGCTTTACTGCGGGCCATATCGTGCGAGGTGAAGGTCCAGGGCTGGCCGTCGGCACTGTAATCTTCCCGAACGGTCGACCATTGGCGTTCACTCAGGTAAGGACCCCATTTTTTCCAGGCGGGATCGGAAAGGCGCTCATTTTCTGCATTCATATCCGCAGGTTAAAAAAAGAATGATTGCTGAATGAACAGCGAATCTCTTCTGAAAGAAGTTCAGGAGTAGATTTCATCGATATACGACTGGTATTTCTCCAGGATCACTTTTCTCTTTATGCTCAGTTTGGGTGTGAGTTCACCGGTGACAATACTCCATTCATGCGGCAGGAGTTCGAATTTCTTCACCTGCTCCACGTGATTGAATTGCTCATTGAATGCGTCGACGATCTCCCGGTAAAACTTTAACACTTCGGGATGTGCGATCATCGTTTCATTTGAATCCGCGGCAAGCTGATGTTGCTGGCACCAGTCGCTAAGCTGGTGAAAGGCCGGCACGATCAGCGCGCCCACGAATTTTCTTTCCGGACCCACTACGATTACACTTTCAATGAACCGGGATTCTTTCAGTTTATTTTCAATGGCTGCCGGCGCAACATATTTCCCGCCGCTGGTTTTAAATAATTCTTTTTTCCGGTCGGTGATGCGCAGAAATATCCCGTCTTCGAATTGCCCGATATCGCCGGTATGCAGCCAGCCGTCAATGACGGTTTCCGCTGTGAGATCGGGTCTTTTAAAATAGCCTTTCATCACGCTCGGTCCTTTTACACAGATTTCGCCGTCGGGCTTCCAGCCGCACTTCCTGACCATTGATCACCGGGCCGACGGTTCCCAGCTTGCACAAGCCCTTTCCCTTTCCGGTTAACGCAGATAACCGGTGAATTTTCTGTAGGCCCGTAACCTTCGTAAATCGGAATGCCCGCGCTGGTGAAAATGCGCAGCAGTCTTTCCTGGCAGGCCGCGCCGCCGGTAATGATGATATTTGAGATTATTTCCCAGGGCTTCGCGCCATTTATTAAAGATCAGTTTGTTGGCGAGGGATAACTGGAAATTATACCAGAATCCCCGCTTCTGCTGGATGATCATATTTCTTTCCCAGTTCCACCGCCCAGAAAAATAAATTTCTTTTGATGCCCGTGAGGGCAGCGCCTTTGGCCATGATGCGTTCATAAACTTTTTCCAGCAAGCGGGGCACGGTGCAAAAAAGATCCGGCTTTACCTCCAGCAGATTGGCGCCGATGGTATCCATACTTTCCGCATAATAAATGCCGTTGCCGCTGAAGAGATAGATATAGCTGACCATCTTTTCGAAAATATGGTTCAGGGGCAAAAAGCTGAGGGCCTTGTATTCCGGGCGGTCTTCAAACGGGAAACTTTCCTTGGACATCATGGCGTTACTCAGAATATTCCGGTGCGTCAGCATCACGCCCTTGGGGGTTCCGGTTGTTCCGGAAGTGTAAATGATGGTGCTGAGATGATCGGGCTGAATGGTATTGCTGATGGCTTTCACCTGTTCGATACCGGTGGGAGTCGATAATGCCAGTAACGCCGACCAATGATCGGCGCCGGGGATCTCGTTAAACGTATAAATATTTTTAATGGAGGGAACTTTTTCACGGATCGCCACAATTTTGTGATACAGTTCCTCACTGCTCACGAATACATATTTTACTTCAGCATCCCGGAAGATAAATTCGATTTCCAGCGGATTGGTGGTGGGGTAAATGGGCACCAGCACGGCGCCCAGTTTCTGCACCGCCAGGTCGGTGGTCAGCCATTCTGCGCCGGTTATTGGCAATGATCCCGATTTTATCCTGCCGTTCAACCGTCAGGTCGTTGCCGGAAACGCCCAGGGATAAAAGTCCGGCTGCCAGCCGGTTCACATTTTGTTCAATTTCTGCCGTGCTGTATTTACGCCATACCCCATTTTCCTTCGCCGCCAGCATATCCTCTTTTGGAAATTTTTCCAGCTGATAAGCTATGCAATCAAACAATCGGGTGGGGTTGGTCATGGGGAATTATTTATTTAACGGTTTCAGTGCGATAATTCTGGCCCGCCGGCAATCTGAATACCCTTCCCTTCTGAAAATTGATGAAGCGGTTATAATCCTCGGCGTGCTGGCTGGTCCAGTTTTGAAAATTAGCCAGGCCCAACGATGCGCCGAAAGCCCATTGGTTATACGCATCAAAAAGGCCTTCTTTCATCAGCTGTCTCTCGTAATCGAAAAGGTGGAAGGGGTATTTGCCGGCATATTTATCGAACCATTCCAGGATAAATTTGCTGCGCAGGATGCTGAGGGATTCGGGGGTTATGCCCAAGTGAAACAACAGACGACTGTTCATGCATTACGCTCAGAAAGCTGGCGACAAATGGATTTTTATCGGATAAGTTCCGGGGTGTTTTTAAATCGGTGAATAATTTTTTGTATCCATCCACCAGCAGGCCTTTTATTTCAGGTGTGCGGCGGCTGTAACTTTCCAGGTTGATGAAGATTTCCCCGTAGATCAGGGTCCAGATCTTATCGTAGGTCAGATAATAATATTTAGCGGCATTATAATAATTGGATGGATAGGAAGGATCCACTGCAATTCCCTTCTCCCATAAACGGATGGCTTCCGGATCCTGTTTTGCCCAGAGAATTTCACCGTATTCATTGTACAGCACTCCGCTGTTCGGGAATTTTTTAAGCCCCTGCCGGTACATTTTATCGGCATCTTTTCTTTCTTCAATGGCTTTATATGCCATGCCGAGAATCTGGTAACACTGTTCATCGGCATCTTTTCTTTTAATGAGCTGCCGCCCGGCTTCCACGGAAGCGCTGTAATTCTTTTGCAGGTAATAAGTGAAGGCGAGATCTTTTTGTATATCCAGGTTGTCGGGATCCTGTTTTAATGCATTGTTTAAAACCATGATGGCATTGGGATAGTCCGCGCTCCACATATAGTTTTTGGCTATTTTATGCAGTGAATCTGCCGATTGGGAGAAGCCAGCAAAACAGAGTAAAAAGAGGCCGGTAAAAAAGAGGACTTTTTTCATGCAATGAATATAGGCCGAACCCTTAGAAAAACGGATTTCGGATTGAATAATTGTTTCCCAAAAATACAAATGCTTAGCGGATCAGGTGTGTTAAGAGCCCGTCGCGGAGTTTTGGTTCGAACCAGGTGCTTTTGGGCGGCATGATCTCACCGCTGTCGGCAATATCAAACAACTGGTCCATGCTAACGGGATAAAGACTGAAAGCGACCTTCATATTGCCGCTGTCTACTCTTTTTTCCAGTTCAGCCAATCCGCGGATACCGCCTACAAAATCGATCCGGTTATCGGTTCGCGGATCTCCGATGCCCAGCAGGGGGCTCAGGATATTTTCCTGAAGAATGGTCACGTCCAGTATGCCGATCGGATCCTTCCGGTAACTGCCTTCTTTTGCTTCCAGCCGGTACCATTGGTTATCCAGGTACATCCCGAACTGATGCAGGTCGCCGGGAGAAAAAGCAGCCTGGTTTTTTTCAACCCTGAAATCTTTGGTGAGCTTTTCCAGCAATTCAGCGGTTTTTAATCCGTTCAGATCTTTCACTACCCGGTTATAATCCAGGATGCGGAGTTCGTCGGCGGGAAAAAGAGTGGTGAGAAAATATTCTGCATCTGCAGAAGCTTTATCACCCAATGCATGTTTCACTTTTGCGGCAGAAGCCGCCCGGTGATGGCCGTCGGCGATATAGGTAAACGGAATTTCGTTTTTAAAGATACCGGTGATGGTCTGAATGGTTTCGGGTGCATCCACCCGCCAGATCACGTGGCCGATCCCGTCTTCCGCAATGAAATCATAAACGGGCGGATGGGATTTCTTCCAGTCGCTGATGAGCTTGCTCAGATTTTTATTGGTCTTATAAGCCAGGAAAACATTGCCGGTCTGGGCGCCGGTGATGCGCATGTGGTTGATCCGGTCCTGTTCTTTTTCCGGACGGGTCAGTTCGTGTTTTTTGATGATGTCCTTTTCGTAATCCGCCACGGCGCTCACGGAAACCAGTCCGGTCTGGCTTTTACCGTTCATGGTCAGCTGGTAGATATAATAATACGGTTGTTCATCCGTAAATAGAATTTTCTGATCGCGGAAAATAAAGAGATTGTCCTCCGCTTTGCGGTAGACTTTTTCGCTGTGGATGTCGGTTCCTTCCGGCAGATCTATTTCCGCCTTGGTGATGTGCAGAAAGGAATAAGGGTTGTCGCCCGCTGCGATCCTTGCTTCCGCACTGTTTAAAACATCGTAGGGGAGGGAAGCGACTTTTGAAGCCAGCGCCGGTTGTGGCCGCAGTGCGCGGAAAGGGGAAATGATGGCCATGATTATAATTCGTTGATCAGGGTGGTTATTGCCTTCACACTTTCCAAAGGCAAAGCGTTGTAGAGCGAAACACGGAATCCGCCGACACTGCGATGGCCTTTTACGCCTACCATTCCCTGCTGCTGACAGGCATCCAGGAATTTCTTTTCCAGCGCCGCATCGGGAATTCGGAATACGACGTTCATGCGGCTGCGGTCTTCTTTGGCAACCGGAAGTTCGAAACCGGGTTTTGCTTCCAGCGTGTTGTATAACAGACTCTGCTTTTTCTCTATTTATTTTTTCGATTCCGGCTACGCCGCCCTGTTTTTTTAACCAGCGCAGGGTAAGCAGGCAAACATAGATCGCAAAAACCGGCGGAGTGTTCAGCATGGAGCCCGCTTCAATGTGCTGGCGGTAATCCATCATGCCGGGAAGTTTGCGGTTCACTTTTCCGAGAATGTCTTTGCGCAGCACCACGAGGTTCACGCCTGCAGCGCCGATATTTTTCTGTGCGCCGGCATAGATGAGGGCAAAGCGGTTGAAATCGATCACATGGCTCAGGATATCGCTGCTCATGTCGGCGATCAGCGGCACATTCGTTTCGGGAATTTCCAGCATTTCCGTTCCTTCGATCGTGTTGTTGGTGGTGTAATGGAAATATTTCGCATCTGCCGGAATGGTATAACCCTTCGGTATGTACGTATAGTTTTTATCTTTTGATGAAGCGACCACATTCACCTGTCCGAATAATTTTGCTTCCTTGATGGCCTTGCTGCCCCAGACCCCGCAATCGAGGTAGGCTGCGGTTTCGTTCTCATTCAGCAGGTTCATCGGAATCTGGAAGAACTGGGTGGTGGCGCCCCCGTGCAGGAATAAAACGGAATGATCATCATCAAGCTGCATCAGTTCTTTAGTGAGGCTGATGGCTTCATCCATTACGGCCTGAAATAACGGTGTTCTGTGTCCGATTTCCAGGATGGAAAGCCCGGTATTGTTGAAATTCAGGATGGCCTGGCTGGCTTCTTCAAAAACCTCTTTTGGTAAAATACTGGGTCCTGCGTTGAAATTATGTTTCATCGGTTAACATTTAGCTTGAGGAGCCGCAAAATTACGGTATAATCAGTTTTCCTCTCATAAGTGAGAGGAAAAAGCCGTCAAAATGAGAGGAAAAGCTATTCATGAAAGCGGCTCCGGTTGCGGCATGCCCGCCGGTCTGGATTTATCTTCCGGCAGCGGAATGAATTCCTTATTGTCGTTCGGCGGCAGGATGATGCGGCCCTCCTTCCAGTCGGCCTTAGCCTGTTCGATCCTTTCCCTGCGGGAGGAAACAAAGTTCCACCAGATAAACCGCTCGCCCAGCGGCTCGCCGCCCAGCAGCATCACGGTGGTCTTTTCTTTGGCGATGATCAGGGGCTCATCTTCTTTTGCAAATACCAGCATCCGGCCCCTGCCATACTCATAACCGCCCGTTTCAAGAGATCCTTTTACGATATAGGCCGCCCGTTCAGAGTGCCCTGTCGGAAGTGCGAGTTTTGCGCCCGCCTCCAGCACTACGTGCAGGTAGAAAAGGGGAGAATTGGTTTTCACACTATTGTTGAGGCCATAGGCATTCCCGGCGATCAGGCGCATCCAGATGCCTTTGTCCGTGAAGACCGGCAACTGTTTCGGCCGGTAATTATTAAAAGCAGGTGCTGCTTCCTCGTCCTTTTCAGGCAGCGCCACCCAGGTCTGTATCATTTCGAGGCCGCCCCCGGCGAGGGTTTTCGGATCCTCAAACCGTTCGGAATGGGAAATGCCTCTTCCGGCGGTCATCCAGTTCACCTCCCCCGGACGGATGATCTGCTCCACGCCAAGACTATCCCGGTGCGTTACGGTTCCCCCGAAAAGATAGCTGACCGTGGACAATCCGATATGCGGGTGCGGCAGCACATCCAGGGAATGGCTGCTGGCTGGCACTTCCGTTACCGGGCCGGCATGGTCCATGAAAATAAAGGGTCCCACCATTCTCCGCAGCCGGAAAGGAAGAATGCGCTGTACAGCCATACCGGGGCCGATATATGCTTTGCGGGCTTCAATAACAAGATCAGGCATAGATCCGGGTTTTTGTGGTTGAAGGTACAAAAATAGGCAGCTGGTGGTTTAGTTATTTAGCTCCGGCAGTACGCCGTTTTGTCTGTTCCGGTATCAGATTTATTCCGATATTCCCTTGCCTCGGCCGTATCTGCCGTAATCCGGTGGTTGCCTTTTATTATTTATACTTGGCCAGAATGTGCCTTATTTGGTGTATTCTGGCTGGGTATAATATTTATACTTGGCCATAATTAGCTAATTTGGGCCGATTCTGGACGATTATATATTTTATAATTGTCCATGCTCCTATTTTTGAATTCAAATAAATCAGTCATGCAGGCCATAATTGGGAGAATAGCAGAACAAGAAATACTGGCCAGGAAGCTCGCGACCGGAAATCCGGAACTAATAGCTATTTATGGCCGTCGCCGGGTGGGAAAGACTTATTTGATCAGGGCATATCTCAAAGATAATATCGCATTTGAGATGGCCGGCATTCATGGAGTCCTAATTTGCCAACCAGCTAAATAATTTTAGTCAGGCATTGGGGCGGGCTATTAAAAGCCCTGCACCGCTGACTATTCCGGGTAGTTGGATAAAGGCTTTTGATGACCTGGAACCGTACTTATTCAATATACTCCCTGCAGATAAGCCTAAAGTGCTTTTCTTTGATGAATTCCCATGGATATATACACCGAAGTCCAATTTCCTTCGGGCATTTGATCATTGGTGGAACAGTTCCGGAACGAAACGATCCAGCCTGAAGGTCGTGATCTGCGGATCAGCCGCTTCCTGGATGATAGAGAAAATACTCAATGACCGGGGCGGATTGCACAACCGGGTATACCCAAACCATCCGGCTGCTGCCTTTCACCCTGGCGGAGGCTGACGCTTATCTTAAATACAGGGGTGTAGTGCTTGATCATTACCAGACGCTACAGCTATATATGGCCATGGGTGGCATACCGTATTATCTGCAGCACATTTCACCGGGAGAAAGTGCCGCCCAGAGCATTGACCGCCTGTGCTTTACCACTAACGGACCGTTGCGAACGGAATTCGGAAAATCTTCGAATCCTTGTTTGCCAAGGCGGAACAACACGAGAAGATCGTGCGGGCGCTGGCGCAAAAAGGCGGGCGGTCTTACTCGAGAGGAGATCATCAAAGAAGCCAGGTTCACGACCGGAGGCGGTATGACCAAAGTGTTGAAAGAACTGATGGAGTCGGGGTTCATCGCCGGCTACGTTCCGTTTGGGAAAGGGGGCAACGAGATCTATAAGCTCTCCGATGAGTACTCGCTGTTCTACCAGAATTCATCGAACCCGCCAAAGCGACAGGTAGCGGGACCTGGCTGCGACAGGCGCACACCCCATCGTATGTGAGTTGGAACGGATTTGCGTTTGAATCGGTTTGCCTGAACATAGCCGGCCGATCAAAAAAGCGCTGGGGATAGCCGATGTCCTGTCGGAGGAATCGACCTGGCGATACCAGCCACCAAGGGGAAGCAGGGACAAGGGGGCGCAAATCGACCTGCTGTTCGATCGGCAGGACCGAACGATCAATCTGTGCGAGATGAAATTCGCTGGTGATCAATTCGTGATCGATAAGAAATATGCGGAAGAGCTGGATAACAAGGTGAAGGTATTCCAACGGGAAACCCGCACGAAGAAAACCTTCTTCCTTACCCTGATCACGACCTATGGCGTGAAAAAGAACGACTACTACACCGGCAGGGTGCTGGGAGAAGTTCTAATGGAAGATCTGTTCTCGTAAGGGAAGAACAGCTTAACCACGCTTCTTATTGCTATTGCTTGCCGTACTCTTCTCTTTTTTTAAAGTCATTGTGTAATTTCCCGAGGACTCTCTTTTTCTTTTTTGCTTTCGAATGAACCGGGTGCTTTTTTGTTTTTGAATGAACGGGGGTTTTATTTGCAGACGAAGTTTTCTTCTTCGCTTTTAAATTAGTTTTAGATTTATTACCGGTCTGCACGAATATTTGTTTTTTGCCGGCGGCCGGAGGATTGCGCAGCTGCTGTTTTGCACTGTCCAGCTTGGCATTTACAAATTCATTGACTTCTTTTTTCAGATCGGTGGCGGCGTTGTCGACTACCGCATCCATATCCGTTTTTACCTCCGGACTGGTAAGCGTTCCATTCATCCTGACATTCATGCTGACCGCATCGTCCAGTTTAACCGGAATGCCCTTGTCTGCCGCCTGTACCACCACATTTTTTACGAACATACTGCCCTTACTGCCGAGCTGATTGCGGGGAACTTTCAGACTGATATCATAATCGAGCGACTGATCGAAGCCATGGGATCCGCTAATCTGCAGGTCCATGTTATTCGTCTGTACCGGGAATGGGGCTACCACCACCTTACCGTTTTTAAATGAAAAATCCGCTTTTACATCCTTCAACGGAACCTCCTTTAGCTCAGCTATATCGAGCGATTGTGAAAGTTTATCCAATGGTCCAAAATCCTTCAACGACGCGGCCGGCAGCAGTACATTTCCTTCACCCTGCAAAGTCTGAAGGTCCGGCGTCATATCATCGTGCAATCTTCCGTTCAGCGTCATGTGCGCATTGAGATTCCCGGACATGAACCTGGCTACGGGCATTATTTTCTGCACGGTATTGAATGCGAGAAAGGTTTTCTGAATATCAAGCCCTTTTACATCATAGGTTAAAGCGATTTCCGGATTTGCCCCCTGTTCCAAAGTGGAGTATGTGCCATCGATAACGATGTCTCCGTCTAACCCGTTTGCTTTAACATTATGAAACTGTACCGTTTGGTCTGATATCTGCAGTTTGCCGGAAACATTTTGCAGGTCCAGGTTGTCATAGTGTAACCTCCCGGCTTCCGCATTGATAGTGAAATCAATATTTTCAGGAACTTCAAACGGCGCATTGATTTGAGGAGTGGCTGCAGCCGGAATATTAGGAAACTTGCTGATCCATTCCCTGAGGTCTAATTCATCAGCCTTTAAATCAATCGAGGCATTCAATGGCTTATCTCTTAAGGCGAAATCAAAGAGATTATTGATGGTGCCGGTCGCGTCAATATGGGTTGAAAGATATTCTCCTTTCAACTCCTCAATTAGAACATTTTTTGGGTTGAAGGTCATGAGCAGTTCATCCAGAGTTATTCCGCCGGGATGCTCTTTTGAAAAGTATGTAAACCCCGCAAGACTGAAACTTCCCCCTGATTGAAACAGGTCCTTTCTTTTGCTTTTCCGTTCCGGGTATGATTCCCTTCGCGTGGATATTGGCATTCAGCAATCCGCTCAGCCGGGTGCCGGATGCCAATTTCATCCATTTCGGAATATTTGCCAGGTCAAGTTTCCCGGCGAAAGCAAAGTCGATAAATGGTTTGGTTTTCAGATTCTTCGCTAACAAATGCAGGTCCAGGGTATCCTTGTTCATCTCGGCATGTGCCCGGGAAACGTTTATGGTTAAATGATCCGGAACGCCATCCGGATTATTGACCTGACAGGCGAGATTGATATTCTCTGCGGGAACCGGCAAATCCGGGTATTTAAAATAGGCATCCGTTACGAACAGATTTGCATGGTAAGCGGGAAAATGTTTCTCGTCGTATTTCCCTTTTATAAATCCGTTAAAATTAATATGTCCGTTGGTTTCAATGCTGGCGAAATCTTTCTGGTAAACGGATGGCAGCAGGGAGAGAAAATCCTTGAAGTTTGTTGACGGCACTTTGAACCGGATATTCATATTGTAGCTGCTGTCATTTATCCATTGGAAAAATCCGTCGGTATGCAGTTTCAGATCGTTGAAAGAAACCTGGTCGGTATCAAAAGAATAAGTGTGGGTTTTGTTGTTCACGCGGAATGCCAGATCCATATTCGTTTTAGCGGCAATCCGGAAAGGGATGGCCCCGCCAACATCGAGATGCACAGCATCCGCTGTTGTTTTGGTTTTGAGTGTGAACTGGTCAGCGCCGAAATTGCCCTTTCCTTCCTGTTCGAGATTGAAAACTACGACATGCAGATCCTTTCTTTCATCCAGAAAGTCAACATAACCATTATGAATGGCATAACGTTGTATTCCGGGTTTAATGGCCCGGGTTGAAGAGTCGATCGTATTCATCCGGATAAATTGCGGGCTTTATTATATTCCAATTGGCATGACCGTCTTTGCGGACGAGGCCATGGAAACGGGGCTCGTTTATGCTGATGGAATAAACCTGAATACTGTCGCCCGATATCAGGCTTCGTATGTTGCAGGCGATATCAAATCGTTTTGCTGTCACTAAGGTATCTCCCTGAAATTCGCCTACGCAGGTTATCTGAAGGTTATCCAGTCCGATAGCAATATTCGGAAACTGCCGGAACAGGGAAATATCCACGCCGGAGAAATTTACATGGGCCCTGAGATCCTTATTGATGCGGGCTTTTACAAGACGGGTAATTTTTCCTTTGAAGATGTAGGGCGCCGTCCATACAAAGCATACCAGTACGAGCAGAATGATCCCTGTAATTTTGAGGATTTTGGTTTTCATGTTTTTCGGGTATTGGATTATTAACAGCCAGTTGCTGCAAAATAGCTGCCAGAATGAGCGCTAGAAAGCCGCTTTATACATTATATAATGCTTCACTATATAATGTTATATCATTAAAATAATTGCAGAAGGCATAAGGACTGGAAATGCGGGATATTTATAGCGATTTTTTTCAGATTCCCATTCGGGGAAATGGATAAATGTCCTGGGAGCCTGTCTTGTATGTTACCGCGAAGCTTTTCTTAAGGGAGCCGTTTCAATAATATTCCACATTCTCCCGTTGTGTTGCAAAAGATGAAAACTATCCACATCAAATACACTACTGAATTTCTTTGCTTTATACAGATCCCATGCTTCTGCGAACTTATCGGGCATGAGGTCTCTATAGGCTATTGTAATATGCGGCTTAAATTTTAATTCAAGACCCAGGATTTCTAACTCCGGATAATTGATTCGAAAACTTCTGATGATTTCTTTTTGCAAAGAATACAAAGACACATTAATGATTGGGTTCACATAAATAACCGGCTTGTATTTATTGGGAAAAGCAGCAAAATTGCTCAATTCAATCTGAAAAGAACCTGAATGAATAAAAAGCTTTTGAAACCATTGTTGTAGACCTGAATGCGCTGAAACAGGCAATTTAAAAGGGGCTTTTAATGTAATGTGCGGAATTACTTTCAACGCTGCCTTAGCATTAAAATGGTGGGCGAAATCAAGTTGAAAGGTTATTATTTCATCGCAGATCTCCTTTGGCGGAATAATCGCTATGAAGTATAGATTCTCATTTCTCATACATTTTGGAAGCCCGGTTTAATCAGTACTGACCTTCAAATTTCATCATTATTCTTCGCAATCCCGCCCCAGCACTTTTCCTTTTTTCCATTCCAGATTGAGTTGCTGGTATTCCTGTTGTTCAGCGCTGGTCAGACTGTCCTGCGCCAGTTGGTCCAGTGCAGGTTGCCCGGCATTCACCCAGGCGGTGTACCAGAAAGAAGCCACGGCAAAAATGGATTGCCGCATGCGCCGTTCAACCATGTCGTTTAATTTGCTATTATAAAGGCTGGCGTATGCGGTGGAATACTGCCTGACCAGCAGTCCCTTTCGTTCTTCGAACGCATATTTCAGATCGGGCCTCATTTGCGCATTGGCTTCGCGTTCGCAGCGAAGTACGGTATCGGCCGCGGCGGCGCTTTCCAGCACACGGGCCCAGATAAAGGCGCCGGGATCGGGAATGTAAACAGCTTTACCGATAAAAAAATCCCATTGTTCGCCTGCAAACAATTCGGGAATGCGGGATTCCCAGAACGCATGAATGCCAAGCTGATTGCTGAACTGGCCATTGTGATTACTGCAAACGTGCAGGGGAACATGTGCATCGGCAATATAATGACCGAGTTCAGCGGCGTTCTTCAGAATGAGCCGGCAGTCTTTATTCGCGGAATGCCGTTGTGAGTCTGCCGAGCATGGTTTGCACCCACCAGGGCACGATGCCATAAGCGCGAAGGGTATCGGCAGAATATTTTTCTATTGCAGCTTTGTAATTGCGGGGCAGATCATGAAAAGGATAAGCGCCGTAGTGATCGATATCCATGAAATGATGCGCCCCTTCCGAAGCCATAACATATCTTCTTTTATCCGGGTCCACCGCGTGTTCGGTCAGGAAACCGATATTCGGTTTGAAGAGGATCATCATTTCCGGCGGCAGTAAAAAAACTGCATGCTCGTTGATCTGTTCATGCATATAGAATCCCCAGCAGAATACCTGGCTGTATATGAACAGGCTGGCAACTAACAACATTCCCTTTTTCATAAAATGATTTGAATGCTGCTAAACGGCCTGAACCAGTAAATTCTTTAACCTGAACCGGTCAATCGTCCAGTTGTGTAACCCCTCCCGAAATCGCGAATTTCATGCTATCTGTAGAGCTGATATCGGTGATGAGCCGGACACGGTCTTTCTTCACAAAATAAAGATGTCCGGCAAAGGCATAGGATTGCGGAACATATACCGAGATATAATCCTGTAGACCGAATTCCGTCAGCTCTTCGTGGGTGATGAAACCGATGCGCCAGATATCCGGAGATTCAATGGAGACCAGCACGGCCCGGTCGAATTTGCGCTTATTGCCGGCAAAGGCCTCAAAAAAATCCTTGATCGTAGTATAAATGATTTTGATGCCGGGTGTTTTTTCCAGGATATTATCAAAGAGCTCCACCATTTTGCTCACGATAAAGGAAGAGGAAATATAGCCCACCAGCAGCACGATCCCGATCACCACAATGAACCCGAGTCCGGGGATCCTCCTCGGCTCGCCGCTTTCATCCAGGGCAAGCCGGGGAAAGAGGCCGTGTATAAAATCGGGCAGGATGCTGTCGATCCAGTTAAACAGGGAAAGCACCGCCCAGAGCGTAATGGTGATGGGCGCCAGGATGATCAGGCCCTGCAAAAAATATCTAAACAGTTTACCTGCAAAAGATTTGAGTTTCATGAGCCGAGGTTTGTCTTTCAAAAGTAAACAATCATTCCCCGGAGGCCAATGTTTAAAACCCCCTGGAAGGCAGGGCCTTTTTACCTGATTTGTGAAATAAATCTAAAAATATGGACTGGAAACTTTGGTAACGAAAAAAGTTTCCATAGTTTTGCCCTCCCAATCGGAACCGTAGAAAATGGAAAACAAAGAAAAAACAGAAAACAAGGAAAGGATCCTGGAAAAAGCCAGGGACCTGTTCATGCAGTATGGCATCCGGTCCATTACCATGGACGAAATCGCCTCACAGCTTGGCATCAGTAAAAAGACCATCTATCAGTTTTTTACCGATAAGGATGAAATGGTGGAGGCGGTGGTCATGGACGAAATAAAGGCTAATGAAGAGGGCTGCAGACAGTTTCAGCTGAATGCGGAAAATGCGGTCCATGAAGTTTTTCTGGCCATGGAGAACGTACAGGAAATGATGAAGACCATGAATCCGCAGTTGATGTATGACCTGGAAAAACATCATACCGGCGCATTCCGCAGGTTAAAACAATATAAGTACCAGTTCCTCTTTACCATGATCAGGGAAAACCTGGACAGGGGAATGAAAGAAAATCTATACCGGAAAGACCTGAACCCGGATATCACCTGCCGGCACCGGATCGAATCCGTTTTCATGACATTTAACCAGGAAGCGTTTCCCTGGAATAAATATCCGATGAACCAGACCTGCCAGGAACTGGCCCTGCTTTTCCTGCACAGCATTTGTAATGTTGAAGGGAAGAAGCTGATTGAAAAATATTTGAATGACAGACAAAAAATTTCGCAACATGAGTTTAAGACATTATAGGCCTGTCCGTATGTTATTGTTGTTACTGGTTTTAATACCGGGGTCAGCTTCTCTGAAAGCACAGGAAGTCCGGTCGCTTACCATTGATGACGCCATCGCTCTGGCAAAGAAAAATAACCTGGCAGTTAAAACCGCGCTCATCAATCTGGAGGTACAGAAACAATCGAACAAGGCAATTACCTCAGGCGCATTACCAACTATCGCTGCAACGGCGGCGACAACTGAATTTTTCCAGACGCCTGTCACCATTGTTCCCGGAGAGTTTTTTGGAGGAGCTCCCGGATCCACACTCGCCGTTAGCTTTCAGCCGAAATATTCTGCAGACGCCGGCATTACACTCAGTCAGGCCATATTCGACGGTCAGGTTTTTGTTGGATTGAAAGCCCGGAAAGCTTCTATTGATTATTATAATAAAGCCATTGATCTGACGGTCGAGTCCATCACCGTAAATGTTTATAAGGTTTATTATCAACTGGTGGTGAGCAAGACGCAGATCGGACTGATCAATGCGAATATTGAAAGGGCGGCCAAGCTGGTCAGGGATACAAAAGCGATGTACGAGAATGGTTTTGCCGAAAAGCTTGACGTAGATAAGGCAACCGTACAACTGGCCAATCTGCAAACCACAAAATCAAATACCCAAACCACTATTAATAACGGCTACCTCGGGCTGAAATACCTGATTGGAATTCCTTCTTCAGATTCCGTTATCCTGGCTACGGATTTCAGTGAGGCTGATCTGAAACAGGCGGTTCCGCTGGATTCCGGTTACCAGTATGAAGACCGGTTCGATTACCAGAGCTTACAGATCACCAAAGAACTTTCTGCATTCGATATCAAACGATATAAGGCCCTGTATTATCCTACGCTGAGTCTGAATGGCGCCTACCAGAAGAATGCATATAACAATACCTATGATTTCTTTAGCAAAAGCGGGAACTGGTATTCCACTTCTTATGCCGGGCTTTCGCTCAAAGTCCCGATATTCAGTGGTTTTGAGAAGAATGCCAATCTGAAGAAAGCAAAACTGCAGGCAAACCTGGTAGATAACCAGATCGAAAACCTGAAACTGAATATTGAATATGAAGTTCGCCAGGCCAGGAATAATTTCTTTTCAGCCATTGAAACGATGGATAACCAAAAGGGAAATACAGTACTCGCTGAATCGGTTTATAACCAGACAAAGAAAAAATTTGAATCCGGACTTGCTTCCAATACTGACCTGACCAATGCGCAGACCGATCTGATCGAAGCGCAGACAAACTATGTGAATGCATTATACAATGCCATCATTGCCAAAATAGATTACCTCAAAGCCATCGGTAAAATTTAAAATGCCAAACAACTTTTTTTATGAATAAGATTTTTTTATCCGCGCTGATCACTGGTTAGCCTGCTGGTTGTTTCCTGCTCGCAAACAGGAGATCCCGTTGCTCAGAAAAAAGCAGCATTGCAAAAATTAAAGGATAACCAGTCGGACCTGACAAAGAAGATTCAACAGGCGGAAGACGAACTGTCGAAACTGGATACTTCCTTCGCCAAAAAAGAAAAGACAAAGCTGGTAGCCGTACAGGCCGCCACACCCGGTAATTTCACGCATTTCATAGACCTGCAGGGTAAGATCGACGCGCTCAATATTGCTTATGTAACGCCCAGAAACGGCGTGGGCGGCCAGGTAAAAGCCATCTATGTGAAAACGGGCGACCAGGTAAAAAAAGGGCAGCTGTTGCTTAAACTCGATGATGCCCTGCTTTTACAGCAGCTGGCGCAGGCTAAGCAGCAATTGTCCTATGCGCAGAATTTATATGAAAGAAGAAAAAATCTCTGGGCAGATAAAATCGGAACAGAAGTGGAATTGATTACTGCTAAAAACCAGGTGGACATGGCCCAGCGCCAGGTGGATCTCGTTAACCAGCAGATCGATCAGACCAAAGTGTTTGCGGATATCAGCGGGGTAGCAGACCAGGTGAATATCCGCCTCGGAGAGTTTTTCAACGGTAATAACCAGATCAGGATTGTCAATACCAATAATCTGAAGGCCGTTGCGCAGGTTCCGGAAAACTACCTCAGCCAGGTAACAGTCGGCAGTACGGTGAAAGTGGTGATTCCCGAACTCAACAATAAAACGATTCTTACAAAAGTTTCGGTGACCGGTAAACTCATTGATCCCAATAACCGCGGTTTTTATATTGAGGCGAAAGTTCCTTATGAAAAGGATTTTTACCCCAACCAGATTGCATTGGTCAGAATACAGGACTATGAGGCAAAGGATGCCATTACGATCCCGGTCAATACTTTACAGAATGATGAAAAGGGCAAATATGTGATGACCGCTGAAAAAGACGGGGACCGTCTGATTGCCCGTAAAAAGCCAATCGTTATTGGCCAGACTTACGGCGACAAGGTTGAAGTCATGTCGGGCATTACAGGCCGGCGACAGTATTGTAACCGATGGATTTCAGGGACTATATGATGGCCAGCCCCTCACCACCCAGTCCCTTTGATTTTGGAGCCATTCATCAACATCAGAATTAATTTTTATGAGCGCACTGGAAAATTTTAAAGATAGGGTCAAGGAGTTCAAACTCACGAGCTGGGCCATCGACAATAAAACTTCGGTTTATCTCCTGATCATTTTTGTAACCATTCTGGGCGTATCCAGATTCGTCACCACCCCAAAGGAACAGTTTCCGGATATTGTTATTCCGACCATCTATGTCTCCACCACGTATGTGGGAAACTCTCCGAAGGATATGGAGAACCTGGTAACGCGCCCGATTGAAAAACAGATAAAGGGTATCACCGGCGCCAAGATCAATAAACTGACGAGCACTTCCGTTCAGGATTATTCTGCCATCATGGTAGAATTTGAAACCGTGTGGAAACAGATGTAGCCCTGCAAAAAGTAAAAGATGCGGTCGACAAATCAAAAACGGATCTGCCCACCGATCTTACCACGCAACCGGATGTGCTGGAAATGAGTTTTTCAGATCAGCCGATCATGTATGTGAATGTGAGCGGTGATTATGACATGCAGCATCTGAAAAAATACGCGGATGATCTGAAAGATAAACTGGAAGAACTTTCCCAGATCAACCGGGTAGATGAAGTGGGTGCGCCGGAACGCGAGTTCCAGATCAATGTAGACAATTACAAAATGCAGAGCGCCAATATCACTTTCAATGATATCGCCAATGCCGTAGCCGCCGAAAACCTCGATATTTCCGGTGGTTTGCTGGAAGTGGGTAATATGAAACGAACGCTTCAGCTGAAAGGACAGTTTAAAACTGCTTCCGATATTGAAAAGATCGTAGTACGCAATACTTCCGGTTCACCCATTTATCTGAAAGATATCGCCACGATCAAGGACACGGTAAAGCAAAGCGAAAGCTATGCCCGGCTGAACGGGAAGAATGTGGTCACCTTGAATATCATCAAACGCAGCGGTGAAAACCTGATCCAGACATCTGATGATGTGAAAGCGGCGGTTAAAGAAATGCAGGCCACCCAGTTTCCCGAAGAACCTGGATATTGTTATTACCGGGGATCAGAGTAAGAGTACGCGAACTTCTTTTAATGACCTGGTGAATTCCATCGTTATCGGATTTATCCTGGTACTGATGATCCTGATGTTCTTTATGGGCGTTACCAATGCATTTTTTGTTGCGCTTTCCGTTCCGCTCAGCATGTTTGTGGCCTTTCTGTTTTTACCCGCGGCGGATCTGATCATCGGGGGGCATGTTACCCTGAATTTCATTGTGCTGTTTGCCCTCCTGTTCGGATTGGGTATTATCGTGGATGATGCGATTGTGGTTATTGAAAATACGCACCGCATTTTTATGGAAGGAAAGGGAAAGCTCAGTTCGGTGATTGCCGCAAAAGTGGCGGCGGGAGAAATTTTCATACCGGTACTTGCCGGTACGCTTACTACCCTGGCTCCATTTTTTCCGCTGATCTTCTGGCCGGGCATCATTGGTAAATTTATGATCTACCTGCCGGTCATGCTGATCTTCACACTGACCGCTTCCCTGATCGTCGCATTTTTGATGAACCCGATTTTTGCGGTTGATTTCATGAACCACCCCGAAGGCGATCAGCCTCCGGCAAAATCCCGTGTTTTCAAAAAGCCATTGCTCTGGATATTTCTTTTCGCTGGGTATTATCCTGGATCTGGCGCATGCCACGTTCGCAGGAAATATCCTGATCTTTTTTGCCATCCTGATGGTGTTGAATGCTTATGTGTTTGACGGGATGATCCATGCTTTCCAGAACCGAAGCCTTCCCTGGATCATGCGGCATTATGAAAATCTGTTGCGATGGGCATTGAAAGGCTGGCGGCCGGTCTGGTTGCTTGTTCGGCACTTTCGGTCTGCTCATTTTTTCATTCGTGCTGCTTGCCGCACCGTAATGTGCCGGTGGTATTCTTTCCAAAGGGAGATCCGAATTTCATTTTCGTTTACCTGAAACTTCCGGTGGGCACCAATGTGGATTATACGGATTCGATTACCCATCAGTCTGGAAAACCGGGTGTATAAAGTGCTGGACATGGAAAACGGGAAATCCAATCCCATTGTGGAAAGTGTTATTTCCAATGTGGCGATCGGCGCAAATAATCCGCAGAGCGGCGACCGGAGCACACGCCCTGAACTCGGTCGTATTCAGATCTGTTTTGTGGAATATGAGAAAAGGCACGGTCAGCATACGACGCCTTACCTCGATTCCATTCGTCATGCGCTCAAAGGAATTCCCGGGTGCTGACGATTTCGGTCGATCAGGAACAGAACGGGCCGCCCACCGACCCGCCCATCAATATTGAAATCAGCAGTGATAATTTTGAAAATCTTACCAGTACGGCTCGTAGCGCTTAAAAATTATCTGGACTCGCTGCAAACGCCGGGCGTTGAAGAACTCAAAATGGATGTGGATCTGACCAATCCGGAGATCACCCTCACCATCGACCGGGAACGGGCCATGATTGAAGGCGTTAACAGCGCCCAGATCGGACAGCAGATCAGAACCGCTTTATTCGGAAGGGAAGTTTCCAAGATCAAGGATAATAAGGATGAATATAAAATTCAATTGCGCAACACAGGAAGTGCAGCGGCAGAATCTGACGGACCTGCTGAATATGAAAATTGTTTTCCGCGATATATCGAATGGGTCCATTAAACAGATCCCGATCTCCAACCTGGTTAAAATGGATTATACCAGCACCTACGGAAGCATTAAGCGCAAGGCGCTGAAAAGAGTCATCACGCTGTATTCGAATGTGCTGACCGGTTATACGCCTACTGCAGTGAATGCCCAGCTGAAAAGCGCCATCGATAACTTTAATCAGAAAGCAGATGGGGTGACCATTGTGCAGACCGGTGAAGGAAAACAGCAGCAGGAAACAGCCTCCTTCCTGGGTACGGCTTTGATCATTGCGCTGATGCTGATCCTTTTTATCCTGGTTCTTCAATTCAATTCGATCAGCAAACCGGTGATCATTCTGACCGAAATCCTCTTTAGTGTGATCGGGGTATTGCTTGGTTTTGGATTTACGGGAATGACGATCTCGGTAGTGATGACCGGATTGGGTATTGTGGGACTTGCCGGGATCGTAGTGAAAAACGGTATCCTGGTGATTGAATTTGCCGATGAATTAAGAATGCGCGGAATGAAAACACGCGAAGCATTGATCCAGGCGGGAAAAACGAGAATCATTCCGGTATTGCTGACTGCACTGGCGGCGATCCTGGCCCTGATTCCGCTGGCCGTTGGATTTAATATCAATTTCGTTACGCTTTTTGCCGAACTCAATCCGCATATCTTTTTTGGAGGAGACAGCGCGGTATTCTGGAAACCATTGTCCTGGACCATTATCTTCGGACTGGCATTTGCCTTTTTCATGACCCTGTTTATCCTGCCCAGCATGTACCTGATTGCAGAAAGATTAAAGCGTCCGATGCGCCGTCAATTCGGCGGGCGTTGGGTTTCCATGATGGGTATTCCGCCACTTGACTTTTATTTTCCTGCTGTTCATGATTCCTTATACTATGATCAGGCACTCCATTGAGAAGAGAAGAAGAGAAAGAAGATTTGCAGGCAGTAAAGTCAGTAAAACCTGGATCGGTTCCTGGTTCTGATTCGCTGCTTATTATTTTATACGAATGAGGCCGTCTCCAATATTGGAGGCGGCCTTTTCATCTATTAGGTTTTCTACTGCCTCGTAAATCCGGCCTCTCCCCTTTGAGGTCACAACTTGTGACCTCAAAGGATTTCCGCATATTAATAACCGCAGGCGGACAAGACGTAAAAATTCTTCCCCTACACGAGACCAGGGGGGCTTATAGCCCGGTTTTCCTACCGTTGCAATAGACAGGCATCCTTTCCGCGGGTCATGGGGGCCTTTATTATCATGCCTGAAGTGCCCAAAATTTACCCACGTAATGGGCAAAATTTACCAACAGAATGAAGTTTCGAAAGGGAATTCGTATTATTCGTCGCCATGGAATTGATTAAGCAAATTAGCCTGATCGCTTCCCTCTGGGTGAATCATTGAGTAGAAAATATACCATTATAGTAAGATCGAACTAAAAAAATACCACTAACCGGGTATTGCTGATACGCCTTCTTTCCCGGAATTTTAAAGATCAATTGCTATAAATTTTAGTATCTTACTAATCGGGAATAGCCATATGAATCAGTTCGGAGGCAGTTGGACGGAAGCTAAAATGGAAATAATCGTCAGCTATGCAAGAGCTTACCTGGTGATTATGAACAAGCAGCCTTGGGCAAAAACACTTTATTTTGATGGATTTGCCGGCTCCGGCCTTATTGATTCAGGCGGCAAAAATGATTTGAAAAAAGGCACAGCCTTACGGATCCTGGACATAACAAAACCACGACCTTTCGACATTTACTATTTTGTTGAACTAAACGACGAGTATAAAAAGGAGCTGGAAAAAAATATTAATAAAAACTATTTTGGGAAAAATATTCATGTCGTAAAGGAAGATTGTAATAAAAAGCTGGTTGACATGGCAAGCTTTCTAAAGCAACACACGAATTATAGGGCATTGGCATTCATTGATCCCTATGGCATGACGATAAATTGGAGGTCGATAGAAAGTTTAAAAAGCCTTGGAGTAGATTTATGGATACTGGTTCCCACCGGTTTGGGTGTAAACAGATTGCTAAAAAGGAATGGCGAAATATCTCAGCCCTGGCTCTCGAAACTCGAAATTTTCTTGGGGCTCAGCCAGAATGAGATAAAGACGCATTTTTATAAAACGCGGGTACAAAATACCTTATTTGGTCCAGAGACGGCGGTGGAAAAAGAAACCGATGCCATTAGCAAAATAGGCGAGCTTTACAAAAGGAAGCTGAACAGTGTATTTGATTATGTTTCCGACTCATTCATTATGAGGAATAAGAACAACGCGATCATGTATCATTTCATGATGGCAACAAACAGCCCGGCAGGACTAACCATTGCAAACGACGTAATTAAACCGAAATATAAATTGTAATGGCGCATTCGAGTATTGAGTGGACAGAAATGACCTGGAACCCGGTGACCGGATGCACCAAGATTTCAGCGGGATGCAAATATTGCTATGCAGAGGTCATGACCCGCCGTTTACAGGCTATGGGGGTCGAAAAATACAAAGACGGCTTTTCCATCAGAACGCATGAAAACGCCTTGCATGCTCCCTATGATTGGAGAGAACCCAAAACGGTATTTGTAAATTCAATGAGCGACTTGTTTCACCCTGAAGTTCCATTGGACTTTATTCAAAAAGTATTTAAGGTAATGAACGATACGCCGAGACATACTTATCAGGTGCTTACCAAAAGAGCTGATCGGTTGCTGGAGCTGCATGGCCATCTTCACTGGGGACACAATATCTGGATGGGCGTTTCCGTGGAAGATTCAAGGGTTGTGCACCGGATAGATTTTCTGCGACAAACAAATGCTCAGACAAAATTCCTTTCCTGTGAACCCCTGATTGGGCCGATTGAAAACATGAACCTGGAAAACATCCATTGGGTAATAGTTGGTGGTGAAAGCGGAAGAAGACCGAGACCGGTAAAAGAATGGTGGGTCTGGGATATCCGGCAGCAATGCCAGGAGGCAGGCGTTGCTTTTTTCTTCAAGCAATGGGGAGGCATCAATAAAAAGAAAAGTGGCCGGTTATTGGGTAACAGGACATATGATGAGATGCCATATACCGCCCTTGCAGCAGCCAGATCCTGATGAAAATTATTTCCACCATTCAGCGTCTTCAATTTGTCTGGCTTGCCTCGCTTTCTTATCATCGCCATCATAGGCAGCAACAAAAATTTGCCAACCGTTTTTAACATATTTCTCATCGATTGAAACGTCGCCAACTCCACTGTCCAGATCTCTACTCTCGGGCATTCTGAAGTCCCCCCAATTGCATCTTTTGATATTGTGTGTTTTATAGCTTTTCCAGTTGCGCGGCACAGCCTATTGGCGGTCTATCCTTTTTTTATTATGTTGTGATGCCCGTGACGAGGATCATTTTTTCCCCGGTATCTATTTTAAGACAATTACTTGAAATGAAAATTCTTGCATACCTGTCATCCCTGATCTTATCCGGATTCGTTTATCTCCTTTTTGCTTCCTATCTGACTGTGTCGGCGGGGCTGAACTCCGTGATGCCTTTAATATCTTTTTACAGCGCTTTGATAATATTCGGGTTTCTGAGCTGGTTTCATTTTTTTAAACCCCGATGGGGTGCCATGCTCCTGACCATTTTGGTTGTGGTAATGTTCTTTTCCTGGCCGCTTTTTTTGCTGGTGGAGCACTTTATCGGTGAATTTAAACCGTCGCTGGTGGAATCCGGCATTCCATTTACGTTTAGTATTTTGACGATCTTTCTTGTTTGGAAGGCTAAAAGGCAAAAGGACATAAGTAAATACCTGAAATTTCTGCTTGCCATCCCGCCTCTGCTTTTGGCTTTGTATGTCAGCGGGTATTTCGCCCTGAGGGTGTTCCTTACATGAGTGACCTGCTTCCTTGTGCCCATTAATAGGTCTCGGCAGGCCGCCAGCTATACAAACGACAGTCTGTTTAATCAAATCCGTTACAGATAAAAGTGAGGCTCTGAATGAAGCATTGAGTTTTTTTAAATGAGATTATAGTGTTTTTAACTGATCGGTCATTTGGCATAAAAAAATGTTGTATTTCTCCTGAGAAGCACAGTGTTGCATTGTAGCCATACTGGAAGGATTAAAGAAAAACAGGTGAGCTAACGCGCTGTTGTGCACACCGGCGAGTTGCTACAAAGACCTATAGACAATCTGGTGGCAGGTGATAGGCAGAAGCATTACCCCTTAAACAACCGCCACCTCCCCCACATACACGCTCTCAGAAACATACTTACCATTGGCGGAGATAAATCCCAGATACGTGTGAACCCGCATTCCGCTGAATTCTTTGAGATCCACGGTGCAGGCGCCGGCAGCGCGAAATGCGGTATCCAGCATGAATATCCATTGATCGATTTCTTCGCAATAGGCAGCAATGAATGCTTTATCATTCGTCATGCTCCTGCCGCACCCGCTGTTGTCCGTCCAATAAAATCTCAGTCGTCCGGGAAGGGTAGCAGTAGCAGCGGGTGAATGTGCTTTGGGAAGATCTCCGCAACTCAGTGCGAGCTGGGGATAGTTAATAGACAGGGAGGGATAGGTTCCGCTAAGCGCCTGACGGTAATTACGGGAAAATGCCCTCGCAGATCCGGAAGCGGGCGCAGCCGGCTTGTTGAAAGTTTTGTCCAACAGCGGCTTGAGCGGTCTCAGGAATTTTGTCAGTAACGTGAATTTTGCCTGCTGGCACAGTTGCACTTCCGAAGGCTCGTTCTTCCGGGGCCCCGGAATTTTTCTGACCATCTGCTCGCCGTTGCGGCAATAGTAAACCTGATCGCCCAGTTTTCCGGAGAGGCGGAACGGATGGAAGCTTAATAATTTTGCCATAAAATAGTTTTTTTTTAATTTTTTTAAATGTTGTTGTTGAAAAAAAAGGCCGCCGTTTACGCCTGAGGCGTTAAGCCTGCAGCGTGATGGGCTGTTGAATGCCTGCATCCGGCGGCCCCTGCACATGGAGATGCTCAGACTGACACGGTCAGTCTTTCTAGAGCACATTCACCGCACCCGTAAACAGGGTATTGGCGACAAACTTTCCATTGGCAGAAATAAAACCCAGCCAGGTCTGCACCGCTTTTCCGCTAAACGTCGACACGTCCAGCACGTATGTTCCGGTGCTCCGGCCTGCGCCGTTGTAATCGTATATCCAGTGATCCAGCACTTCGCAGAAAGCCGCTACGACAACCTTATCCGTTGCCAGCGCTTTTCCGATCCCGCTGTTGTCGGTCCAGCTGAAGGTCAGCTTTCCCGCCGCCGCGGATGCCGCTGTAGGTGCTATTGCATTTGGCAGATCACCCCGGCCCAGCAGAACCATCGGGTAATTGATCGTAAATGCAGGATATACGCCTGTGATCGCATTCAGGACATTATAAGAAAAGGCTTTGTTGAATCCCGACATGCCGACCGCGAATTTGTCGTAGGTCTGATTCAGCAAAGCGGTCAGCGGCTGCAGGAATTTAATCATGATTGCGAATTTTGCCTGCTGCTGCAATTGCGCGTCCGTCGGACTTCCTCTTCGTCCGGTTGAAAGTCCGCGCATGACCTGGATGCCTCTCCAGGAACTGCCGATAACCGTACCGACCTTCCCGCTAAAGCCACCCAGGATGCCTTGTTTGATGGTGCCCATTTTTTGAAATTTTAGTTTTTATAAAATCGGATTACTGAGTCAATGAAAAGTTTATGCATGCTCCCTACCGAAGGATCCGGGTATATACTTTCAGCCGCAGACCGGATCTTTCCTGCACGGACCGGAAACATTTCATTGACCCCCCAAATATGGGGTTCTCAAAAAATGATTTTTCGGAGTTTCATCGGAGTGCTAAAAAATAAATATTGATTTTTTGTGAAAATTCCCCGGGTTTTGGAAAAGGGTCCGGAGAAGGTCCGGAGAGGGTTCGGCCAGGGTATTTATAGGGTGTTTGTTGGAGCGCTACAGGGGGAATTCCCTCCGGCGCCCCTGAAAACCCCCTACAACCCCCCTGCAAATACCCTGGCCGGATACTGCCCGGCATCAGCAATGAGCTGCCGTTAAAAAAACAGGAAAATCCCTCCTTTTTTCAAAAAATATTTTTTAGCACTCCGATGAAACTCCGAAAAACCGGCTTTTTACAGGCCCATATTTGCAACAGGATTTGGCATAGTGGTTTGGTTTTAAATGATCCTCCTATGAAGACCCTCCCGTGTTTACCGGGAGAAAAAATCCAGACCCGTAAGTCTGGTAGTCCCTTCTCCTGCTCACGCCCAGGAGAGGGGACTTTTTAAAAATGTTTCTATGGAACTGGAGCTTATCAGGACATATTATACGGAAGGGAACAAATGGAAAGATCTTTCCCTTGCCAGCCGAAGCCCCGGCGAAGGCTGGTGCGGACCGTTTGATGATGTACAGCATCGAACTGCCCTGGAAGGACAACCGCGCAGGGGTTTCCTGCATACCTGAAGGAAGATATGAACTGGTAAAAAGATGGAGCCCGAAATTTCGCCGGCATTTGCAGGTGATGCATGTTGCGCAGACGAAAGTATATTCTCATTCATCCTGCAAATGATGCAATGCAGGAACTGAAGGGCTGCATCGCTCCCGTGTCTTTTATCACCGGTGCCGGCAAAGGTATCCGCTCCAGGCTGGCGCTGGATACCCTGACCAGCCTGGTTTACGGCGCCCTTGACCGGCACGATCAGGTATTCATAAATATTAAATCACAATCTTATGAATTTGATTGAAAGGGCCGTGTCACCCACGCCCACGTTCTTTCAGAAGCTGAGAAATATCGGGTTGGCCCTGGCGGCGATAAGCGCAGCCATCATTGCGGCTCCCGTAGCCCTGCCAACGATCGTTGTAACGATCGCAGGTTATCTCGCTGTTGCAGGAACTGTGCTGGGTGCAGTGAGCCAGATCACGATTCCGGAAGTGAAATAACATCCCGTAAGATGTTGTTTGCCCCCCTGTTTTTAACAGGGGGTTTTTTTGTTTCTTATTGCTTAAGCGGGGCCGACATAATCTTTTCTGAGAATGAGCCGAAACTCGTCCCACGCGGAATGGTCGCTGATGAATGGTTGAAGCACCAATATGGATTGGGCAAGCCTATCACAGCGCTCCCGGTTTCCCGGGATACCCATACCTAGTGTTTCTACCTGGTAGATGTGGTCCGAAATCTCTGATGCGACGGGATTCGTAAATTTTACCATCGCAAAAATGCCAATCGCCAGATAATGGTACTTTTCCTGCGGAAATTCGCTTTTAACCGATTTACACTCCTGGTAAATCAGGTCGTAAATTATTTCTACTATTTTCATACCCTGTAATACTTCCGGATCGAGCAGTTTGCCTGAGTTTGAAATTTCCATGATAGATGTTTTATAGTACCGTAATGATTTTTCTATTCACAAAAATCGGCGCACCCTGTTCTCTCAATATCCGGATCACTTCTGAAAACGCCGCCGTGCGGGGCAGGTTGATATGATATTTCTTACCGGGTTCTTTGCTTTTGTATTCAACATCCACATTATACCAGCGTGAGATTTCGTCCAAAATGGTTTTTAAAGAAGCATCCTGGTAAAAGATCATCCTGTTCTTCCATGCGGCCGATTGCGGATCGCGGGCGACCCGCAAAGCGTCGGCAGGATAGGCGTGGACGTTGAAGGAGCCGGTATCTGTTATGACGGTTGAGGGTTGAGGGTTGACGGTTGACGGAATTTCGATGATGACGTGATGGTTGGTAGCAGGAATTTCGAACCAGGCTTCACCGGTCAGCCTTATCCGGATGGTATCGCGGCTGAGCCTGGCGGGAATCCAGATATTGGTGGAGGCATTGATCCAGATCCGGGCGATACCGGGAAGGTTCAACAGCAATGAATTGCCCCGGTACGTGAGCAGCTGGAACATTTGATCCGGCCGGGCATTCGGGTGATCCCGGGCGATGTACTCCAGCTCGCCGTTTTCGTGCTCTATTACTTTAACCCTTGCCTTGCCGGCCTGGAAGCCGCGTACGATATCGTGGTACATATCTGAGGCCAGATTTTCTGTACTTCCGTCGGGAAGGATGACCTGGGCTTTATAGGTGCCGGGATAGATCCCGGCTTTTTGGTAACTGATGTACATTTCGTTTAGAACCAGCACGAGGACCAGCACGGCAGCGATGCGCAGGAGCGGATGCATGCGGTGAATTTTCTTTTTTACCGCTTCTTTTTTCCGCCAGGGTTCGGGATATCCTGCTTTGATCTTTTCCCAGGTGGCTTCGCTGTTTTTGTAATATTCCCGGAAATCCGCCCGCAGGTTCTCCCAGTCCGTCGCCTCCTGAAAAGCGCTTTCGTGTTTGGCGGATTTATTCCGCCAGGCCAGCAATTCCCTGGTTTCCCGCGGGTTTAATTCATTCCGCATATATCTGAACATCAGCAGGCCGATCCTTTCAGAGGTTTTCATATAAATAAATTAAAAGTAGGATAATAAGCGGGTACGCATACCGGCGACGGTTAATGCCTGCGTCCATTTTCAGGAATTTGATTGCGGCGGACAAATGATTGCTGACGGTTTTTTCAGCGATGCCCAGTTGCCGGGCGATTTCCGTATCGCTCAGTTGCTGGATAAACTGCATATGAAATACCTGGCCGCTTTTACCCGGAATTCTGGCGATCTGCAGGCGGAGCAGCATTTGCTGATGGGCCATGGCTTCGGCGATTTCGATATCATCTTCTTCCATGGAATGATAATGATAAATCAGGCGGCCTTCGTGTTTTTCCTGCATCTGCCTTTTCTTCAGTTCCCCCCGGCATACGTTTATCGTCGTATTGTTCAGGAAGCGGCTGATATCATTCAGGCTTTTAAAGTGACCCGGTGGTGGAGCAGGATGTCAAAAACATCCGCCACCAGGTCCTGGTTGAAAGGCGTTTGTCCCAGAAACCTGGCGACCAGCTTATTCACCAATGCATCGTTGGATTTCCAGATCAGGGTGATGGCCCAGTCTTCTTTGCGGTTAAAACCGCCGACAATCATATGCGGGGGTTGAGCGGGAGACATAAAATTGTTGAACTAAAGTAATCCGAAACAAAATCCGCCGGTATATTTCACCGGGATTTCTGCTGAAAAAGACGCGATGGATTAAGGGTCCATATTTTCCCGGTTATTTGAAAATATTTTTTAAAAAAAGCGCGATGGATCGAAGGCTCATATTTTCCCGGTGCGCCGGCCACTATTTTTAAAATATCCGCGATGGCCGGAACCCCCTGATTTTCCCGGTTTTAGCGGGATATTTTGAAAAATAAATATTTGGAAAGCGTTCGTAAATATTCGAATTTCAAAAACGCAAAGGCATCTTAAATTATTTAGCGACTAAAGGGAAACCCTTAGGGCCACTGAAAGGTTAGCAAGTTTGGAATCTATTGAACATCTATATCAAAAACTCCTGGCAGACCTGGAGGAGCTGGATAAAAAATACCAGCCGGATCCATTTCAGCCCGACTGCCGCGTAGCAAGGATCCGGTCCTTACTGGAAGAGTTCAAAACGGAAATCCCGCAGCACTGCTTTGCGGATGCGGAAGACGAGATCTATTTTTTCAAGCGGCAGCTTCCCGCCGTGCTTTCGCTCTATATCTATTACAAGGAGAAATCCGCGCTGGAGATCAGCGAACTGATCGGCACGAGAAAATCCAAAGAGCAGTACCGCGACCGGCTGCTGCGGAGGATGGATGAATTCGCCGTGGAAAATTCCGCCTTCTACGACTACTGTGTTTCGCAAAAGACGAACCTGGATGCCGGCTATTTTCTGCGCAGCAGCCCGCTGAGCGGCGAGGGGGTGGTGCTGTATGAAGAGTTGCTGGATCCGAAATTCTGTTTGCCCTGCAGCCTGAAGCTGGCCCTGATGAGTGCTTACTGGAAACTCGACGATGCGCTCTGTTCCGAGGCCGCAGGTAAAATCCCGGCGGTTCCGGCGCCCGCGAACAACGGCGTGCCGATGAAATGGACGGGTTCCATCGCGGCATTGGTGGAACTGATTTTTGGCCTCTGGAAAGGAGACTATTTTAACAACGGGCAGATCGGATTGAAAGCCGTCGTTCAGTGTTTTGAACAAATGTTCTCAGTGGATCTCGGGAATTACAACCGCACATACCAGCAGTTCTTCTACCGGAAGAAGGGCGAAGTCTTTTTCCTTCACAAGCTCGCCGCCGACACGCAGAAAAGGATTGATGAGGAAGAGGAGAGGCGGGGTACGCATTTGCGTTAGGGCGGGGGCAGCGGTCTGGCATGCGCGGCCTTGCAAACCCCTTTAGGCATTTATTATTGCTGGCGTTGAGAGATAATGATGAAACCCGCTTACACCAGCTTTTCCATGGTTTGATGTACGGAGTAGCACATCTCACCGGCGGCCAATTAGCGGCCAATAAGGCCAATTGGCGGCCAATTATTCAAGCTCATACTTACTGCCTCTGCCTTTTGAGCCTGTCTGTGTTATTAGTTTTCTCCCTATCAAATCCTGCAATTCTTCAGTAGCCAAAGTTTTACCAACGGCGTTTATTTCCTGGTATTTGGAGTTGGTTATGTTGCCTTGCTCAACCAGATAAAGAATTGCTTTTACCTGCCGGTCATTCAACCCCATTTTTTTAAGCGCGGCTTCATTATAGCGATCTTTAAAAAGGGTCACCAAAATACCGCCATCCTGTTCAATGATTTCAGGCTCTGGCAGACCTGCTTCTTTGCAGGACTGTACAATTTTGAGGGTGCCACGTCCCCATGCATCGATATAGCCTCCTTTAAAGCACAAGTCGGCTATCAGAGGATTCCGGGGGTGGGAAGGGTGTTGCCGCTTAAGTGATTCCGGTGACAGACCTTGTGGTAACAGACCTTCATTCCAGCAGCTAAAGCGGCTATCATACATTCTGATCTGTATGGTGCTGCCCATGTAATCCCGGTGAACCAAAGCGTTTAAAAGTATCTCACGCAGTGCAGCTACCGGATACTCCCCTTTCTCAATGCGCAGCAGCCCCTCAAAATTAACAGCCTTTGTAAAGAATTTTTTATTTAGAATATCCGGAACTTCATGCAAAAGCTGTATCAGATTACCTTCTGCTGTCTCCTGGAACTTAAGATCATGATCTGAGACGCCAAATCGTCCCATCTTTACAGCCATGCTGGGATAAAACCTTCCCGGATCTTTCCCAAATAGAACAATGGCCGCACGCTTAATTTTTCCTTCTTCCGAAAGCCGCAATTTTTCTAATAAGTCTGACAATGATAACTGTTCCATGTCCGGCAGCCGCCCGCTTTTTGTTGCTGCCTTCAGGTAACGATCAACGATGTTCGTATCAATATCATTAATGGTTGCAGAAGGCTCAATAACATCATCCCATGTTTTACCGGTTTTCCGCAGAAGGAATTCTACCAAAGCATTTCCTTTTAATTCCTGCTTAGTGCTGCCACTACGGGTATAATAAACGCCCCTCAATGATATAGGTACAGAATAAGGTGCTGTGATTATTTCCAGATAATGCAACGCCTTTTCTTCATGAAGATTTACTTCAACCATTATGCCCAGAATATCACGAATCTTATTTGGCAGGTCTTCCATCAACTTTTTATAATCCGGCACATCTATAACCTTGCCATTGTCATCTTTACCGATATAAATAGTGCCACCCTGGCTATTGGCAAAGCCAACTATCCCTTTCAGATATTCATCGTGCCAGCTTTGTTTATATTCTATATTTTGATGTTCGGGCATCTAATGGCACTATTTTTTTCGGTAAAATCATCCGCCATCAATTATGGTTCGTTGATTCCTGCTAATATAAATCACGATTGATCCGCCGCTTTAGGGTATTTCACTGTGATTAGGAGGGTATTTACACCAAAACATTCTTAAAAAATGAAATACTGTCGTCCGGTGAAAGAAGAGTCATCTGGTCAGGTTTTCGATTTTTTGTTCATGTTGGTTTTGATCTGTCATTTACGGTTCATTTTATACCGGTTATCCCCTGCCAGATAGAGCCTGTTTTCATGAGAAGAAATATACCTCTCAAAATCTTCGGCCAGCGTTAAATGCTCATATACTTCATCATAGAAATGCAGGTCAAGGCTGTAGATGATCGTTTTCCGATTAACAATTCTGAATGTAAGCGTTGCTTCCAACTCGAAAGGAGTAACGCTTATTTCTGCATTTCCATTGAGGTATCGCATCCAGGCGCTATTATAATCAAGATCGTTAATAGCTTCAGTTGCCTTTAATTTAAACCCTTCTATAAATTCTGTAACAATGTCTTCCCCTGTGCCGATGCTGATCGCCAACGGCCCATAGTCGTGATTGCATAAAGAAAAATCTGTCCAAATTTCATTTCCTGCCGTCATCCCCAGTTCCATCCCTTTTGAATTTTTGAACCGGTTATTCCTGCTTTTAAAATATTCAAGTACCTCTTCCTGAGAAATATTCGACATAAAATGATTTAGTAGCTATTTTCCCGCCCAATTCAACCTGGCTGCCATGTGCTTTATTCTTAAAACTCTAAATTCACTGTGCAATTATTGTGCAATCAATATGCAATATGTGCAATTATTCATAAACAGATCGTATGTTCCAAAATATTGCCTATTATCATTTGTTGCCATCAGACCGGGTAGTCATCACTGAGGATTGGTTGCGGGTCACAGGTCGGGGGCATGGCTTCGAAATCCCGGAAAGGATCCTGGCCCATCCTTATTTCTGTATTGTTCCGGAAGCCTTTCGCCATTATTCTTCCTGGATCACTGAAAAGGAACACCTGAAGGGAAATGGTGCGCCCCTCAACGACGAAGCATGGACAGAGGAACTGGAGGAGGAAAAACCTCTGATTCCTGTGGAACAGTTAATTGAACAGTTTCAATTTATCCGGCTGCAAACAGCGGATGGATCACCGGGCCGGTTTCTGATAACCGAACGGTTCAATACCAGGGAATTAATGAAATTCTGGTTTGGTCGAAATCATTTTACCGACCTGAATCAATGGAGAGATCTGGGATTGACGGAAAAAATATTCAATCTGCTGCCGAATCATAGCAATTACTACGACCGGAGCATCATTTGCACCTGCGGTGAGGCCGGTTGCGATAACCAGGAAGTTTGGTATATAAAGCACAGCGATAGCTATACCGTTCCGTTTGTGATCGATACGGATACCAGATTCTATGTTGATCTGTATGCATTGTCCCGGGCAAGGAGAAATGGGAGCCGGAAGAATACATAGAAGATACTTTCCGGAACACAGACCTCCATGACCAATTTCCTTTCTGTTTTGAAGCCCAAGACTTCGAATTGTTCAATAAAACGCTGCTCGCCAACGGTGGGATCATTGCAGAATATGGGCGGGAATTGGTGTAATCGGTGCAACTGCCATCTATTGCTTACGGTATGCAATTAGATTTGCGTTCACAAGTTCAAATTGATAGCGATTTATGATTAATTAGCTGATTATCAAGTATTTTCAAGTATCCTGATTACCGTTCTATCAACACTCTATCAACAAAATGGAGGTTATTTTACACTGATTTGTTGATAGAATACTTTGTCGAACGTTTTTCGCCGGATTTTGCAAGCCTGCCATTTTCGACCATTTTATCCAACTCTGCTTTTAACTTTCTTTGGGCTATTTCCTTTCCTATACGGATATGGATATCGCCAATCTGGCTTTCTGGATAAACGGATAAATCCTGATAAATGAGCTCCTGTAAACGATGGGGTTCTATCTTCTTTAAATCTGTTTTGCCTTTGAAGTTTAGCTTTTGCAGGTAATCCGGATTTACAAAATATTCTGTTCCTTTTGTTTTGCCTTTGGATTGTACCAACTCTAATTCCAACAACCTGCCTAACCAATTGCGAAGACCTGTTTCATCTTTTTGGTTCAGGATTTTTGATAGCAGAATGGAGGTAAGTAGACTATGGGTAATCTCGACCCTTTACGATACCCCGACAATTTATTTCATCCTTTGCTTTCAAAGCAGAGCTTCGGGGCAGAATCATCCGGGTTTACGTATTTTTTAGTCGGACAATATTCCTTCTGCAGGATTATTGCGTATTTAGAAGATCAAGCCTCTAACTAATTTTGAAAAGGCATCACGAACTTTAATTGTATAGTCAACCAGCCATTCTAGCGCCTCTTCCTTTCGAGCGGGGTCATTAAAATCTGTCTCATACGACAACAGAATAATTTTGTCGCGGTTTTCAGGGTTAGGATTCCATTGAAGACTTTTCCCAATTGATTTTTCTATTTCCTCTTTTTTGCTTTCTAGGAATGGCAGCATTTTGTCTACAATCTTATGAGATATATATACCCGTACACCCACAGTATTTGAATCGGTATTGCATATGTTCGACAAATGAATGTTGCTGCGCCCTAGACTGATAGCATACCAGTATTGCGGTCGAGGCGTTTGTAACGAGGGAATTCGTTTGGTTTTAGCCAATTTGTCTCGAAATTTAATCCAAAAATCGAATTGAATTTGTTTGCTCTCTGAAAGTTCGTCGGGAAGTTTTGTCATCGCGGCTTCCCGGACAGCTATATTAGGTTTGCTGATGACATTGAATCGAACGGCTGGGCTGCTATCGTCAATTTGCCACAGCTCAAGTTGAACCCCATATAGTGAGATTTCGTCAGTGGTATGATCATTTAGCCAGTCCAGAACTTTCTTGTGTTCAGGCGTAAATTCCGTCGCAATCCAGATAATAGTAGATGCATCCAGAACCGAAGCATATGTAAGGGCTTTACCCAGATGATCGTGATCAGATTTCTGGAGTTGATTTTCTATAATCACGTATCGATTGTCGGTAGTGTCTTTGGCTAAAATATCTGCTGAATAAGGACCGGCGGCTACTTCAATATTTTCAACTGCAAGTTCAACTCCTATGGCATGATTCAATTCTTCGATATGCTCGGCAAGCCAGGGCGTAAAGTCTCGCGGCTCACTATCCCACTTCAATCGCGTGGGTACAATTTTTAGAACTCCTAAGTCCATCTGCAAAATTATAGAGACAAACCTATGTTTAAGTTTTATCTGTTCCAAATAATACATTTTAATCTTAACATTAAACGACGCCAGAGATATTGAGCCCGTTGCCTCTCTGGTGTCTGTAAGGTGCAGATTCCGGGCCATCTTGGTTCTCCGTCAATTTAGTTGGAAACACAAATACGCATAGTTTTATTAGTTTCGTAAATAATAGTAACATAATAAAGCCATTTCGCTTTTGAAACAACCTCATTTTTCTCCTTCGCCTTATCTTTATAAAAATTTTCACCATGAGAAAGAATCATGAAATAGACTACAAAATATACGGAGAGGAACTGCAGTTTGTAGAAGTGGAGCTGGATCCCCAGGAAACCGTCATCGGCGAACCCGGTGGTTTTATGATGATGGATGATGGCATTGAAATGCAAACCATTTTGGTGATGGCTCCCAGCAACAGCAAAACAGCGGACTGCTGGGAAAATTAATGAGCGCGGGCAAACGGGTGCTGGTGGGGGAGAATCTGTTTATGACGGCATTCACCAATATCGGCCAGGGAAAAAAGAAAGTCAGTTTTGCCGCGCCCTATACCGGAAAAATTATTCCGCTGGATCTTCAGGCAGCTGGGCGGCACCCTGATCGCGCAGAAAGATGCTTTTCTGTGCGCAGCGAAAGGCGTGAGCGTCGGCATTGCATTTCAGCGAAAACTGGGTACCGGAATATTCGGCGGTGAAGGATTTATCATGGAAAAGCTGGAAGGAGACGGCCTCGCTTTTGTTCATGCCGGCGGCTATGTAATGGAAAAAGAATTGAAGGCCGGTGAAATACTCAAAGTGGATACCGGATGCGTGGTGGCCTATACGCCAGGCATTGATTTCGACATTCAGTTCATCCGCGGCATCCGCAACTGGATGTTCGGCGGCGAAGGATTATTTTTTGCCGTAATGCGCGGTCCCGGGAAAGTCTGGCTGCAATCATTGCCCATCAGCCGCCTGGCCAGCCGGATCATTCAATACAGCCCGCAGATGGGTTCCCGTAAAGAAGAAGGCGGAATTTTAAGAGGCCTGGGAAACCTGATCGACGGAGATGGGTTTTGAGCGATCTTAAAATAAAAAGTAAAAGCCACGAAAGTTTGAATCCTATTCAAATTCCGCGGCTTTACAGCGATTACAATATTATTTTCTGCCGGAAGTCTTCAGCAGACTCGCGAGCTTATTTCCTGCTCGAAAGCTTAGCCAGCAACCGAAGGATTTCGAGATACAACCATACAATCGTCACCAGCAAACCAAATGCGCCATACCACTCCATGTATTTAGGAGAGCCGGCTGCAACGCCTTTTTCTATCATATCAAAATCCAGGATCAGATTCAGCGCAGCAATGGCGACCACGAACAGCGAGAACGCAATGCCGAGTGTTGATCCTTCATGAATAAAAGCAATATCAATTCCAAACATCCGCAGCACCATGGACAATACATAAAAAATAGCGATTCCGGCTGTGGCCGTAAAGATCACCGATTTGAATTTCTCTGTCGCCTTGATAACGCGAAAGCGGTAAAGCAGGTACATCGCGATCACGGCGCCAAAGGTTAAGAGCACGGCCTGTGTTACGATACCGGGAGCTGTTTTAGCAAATACATTATTATATACTGCGGAAATTCCGCCCACGAAAACACCTTCCAGTAATCCATATACCGGCGTGAGATACGCAGCCCATTGTTTTTTGAAGATCACGACCAGGGCAACGATAAATCCCAGAATAGCAGAACCCATTACGAAGGGCATGATATTTACGCCATCATAAAACGCTTTCCAGGTCAATGAGGCAGAAGCCATCACCAGTAAAAACAGCAGGAAGAATTTATTCAGGGTTCCCTGCTCCGTCATGGTGCCTTCACCAGGTATGCTGATGGTATTCTGGAACACATTCAGCGCAGGATTACCAGATTTGAAAATAGCCATAGTTTTATACGTTTAGGATCTGCAATTTACGAAAAAGTACAGGTCATTGTAAAGTGCCGCCGTAAGGAAAAGCGGCTTAGTATAAGTTTAACAATTCCCTATTTCCTGCGGGGAGGTCTGTTATTAGGGGGTTGTTGGGGCGGCCTGTTATTGGCGGTTGCTGCGGAGGCCGGTTATTCGGTTGCTGGGGCGGCCTGTCATTTCTATTGTTCCGGGATTGTTGGGAAGGCGGCTGCCGCTGCATTTTCTTTTTCCGGTCGGCCTTATCCAGCGTTTTCAGGCTGAATTGGCCGGTCAGATCCACATTGATCAATTCCTCCTCTTTAGGTTTGCCGGTGTTTACTTCCACAGCGCCCAGATCGTCGGGAATAATATTCTGCTGATTCAGTTTTTTGATCTCCTTTACCCGCTCAATCAACAAAGGATACTGTTTATTGCTGTCGGGCAACACATACCACATCAGGTTCTTGAAAATATCCTTTTTAATCAGCAGGGCATTTCCCTTGGCCACCTGCAGGGTGTCTGCATTATCCGGAAATTGCTGCAGCGCATCGAGATAGGTATCCAGCTCGTAGTTCAGGCAGCATTTTAAACGGCCGCACTGTCCGCTCAGCTTACTTTGATTGATGGAAAGATTCTGATAACGGGCAGCCGTGGTATTGACAGATTTGAAATCCGTCAGCCAGGTGCTGCAGCATAGCTCCCGGCCGCAACTTCCGATGCCGCCTACTTTGCCCGCTTCCTGGCGCGCGCCGATCTGGCGCATTTCCACTTTTACCCGGAATTCCGACGCAAAGATTTTGATGAGCTCCCGGAAATCCACCCGGTCATCCGCTATATAATAGAATGTGGCTTTCCGGCCGTCGGCCTGAAACTCCACCTGCGACACTTTCATGTCCAGCTTCAACTGGCGGGAGATGGCGCGTGAACGGATCACGGCCTCTTTTTCCCGGGCCTTGTTTTGCTGAAGCAGATCCAGATCGCGGTCTGTTGACCGGCGAAGGATCTTTTTCATGTCCGGATGATGTTCATCCACATTCTTTTTCTTCAGTTGTATCCTGACGAGCTCTCCGGTCAAACTTATCGTTCCTACATCAAAGCCTCCGACACCCTCCACACTTACCAGTTCTCCTTTTTCGAAGATCTGCATTGTCGTGTTCCGGAAAAAATCTTTCCGGCTACCCTGATTAAAACTTATCTCAACCACCCGGCATTCGCTTGCCGGATCATTAAAAGGAAGATTAGAGAGCCAGTCAAATACATTCATCCGATTACAACTTCCGGTGCCACAGCTTCCATGGCTTTTGCACCCGGTTGGCTTGCCATTGGCAGTGCCACAATTAGTACATCCCATATGTATTTATTAACCAGCAATTGTCAAATATACAGGTTCCTAGGTAAAAACCGGCTACTTCTCGCTGCCGGAGTACATGACTGAAACGAATGGTAAGGGCATGAAACAGCATTTTTCCATGCGCATTCCGTTCAATATAGTATATCGCGTTGTTTAATTCTTCTATAATGGACTGCTGGCAGCTGATGTCCGCAATCCGGTTGAGGCGGACCGCAAAATCATATTCGCTCGTGGGCAGGGCGGCGCTTTGTTCCCCGCCGCTCATCTTCAACCGGATGGCCTGTTCCAGTAAGTGGATAAAATACAGCAGGAATTGTTTTTGACGTTCCCTTCCCAGTTTGCTGATTTCTTCAATCCACTTTACCTGGGCTACGGGGCCGGTTTTTAAAATCGCGTTCAGCCAGTCCCGCAATATTCCCTGCCAGTCTTCCGGACCGTCCTGCAGGTATTTCAGGGCTTCCCGGTAATTATGCTGACTTACCGCCGCCAGGCTTCTCGCCTGTTCAGCCGAAATCTCACCCTGCGCCTGCAGGGCCTGCTCAATTTCCTGTAAATCCGGTTTAGGCAGTTTGATGATTTGCAGGCGGGAAAGAATGGTAGGCAGGATCAGCGATTCATTTTCCGTAACCAGAAGGAAGAGCGTATCCGGAGGAGGCTCCTCTATCAGTTTCAACAGTTTATTGCCTTCATTTCCGAGGTATTCCGGCATCCAGATGATCTGGATCTTATATCCGCCTTCAAAGCTTTTCAGGTTCAGTTTTCGCGCGATATCATTGCATTCATAGGCGCTGATATTTCCCTGCTTGTTTTCCGCCTGAATAAATTGAAGCCAGTCGTAAAGGTTGCCGTAGGAATACCGTGAAATGAATTCACGCCATTCAGTTATAAAATCTGCGCTTACCGGTTTATCGCCGGGTTTCTTTGTAAATACGGGAAACGTAAAATGAATATCCGGATGAATAAGCTGTGCAGCTTTCACGCAGGATGCGCAGACTCCGCAGCTTTCAACAGGAATCACCCGGTCATCCGGTGGCTTTGATTGAAAAAGCAAATCTGTTGTTTCCTCTTTCCGCATTACCTTTTCACAAACCAGGTATTGGGCAAATGCAATGGCCAGCGGCAATGCACCCGTGCCTTCTGCACCGGTTAACAGAATAGCGTGGCTGAGCCGGCTGTTTTGCACCATCTGCCGAAGCTTGCCCTTAATTTCTTCCAGTCCGACGACCTGTTTGAAAAACATCCCGGAATTAACGGAATTTAATTGAGATAATGGGTAATTTCTTCACTCATCGGAGTAACCTTGCTTGGGAACACGGCAATCAGTTTGCCATTTTCATCGAGCAGGAATTTGGTGAAATTCCATTTGATGACCGGATCGGCTACACCAATTTCTTTTGCCTGGGCGGTTAGCCATTTGAAAAGCGGACTTATGTTTTCACCCACTACATCTACTTTTGCCGCCATCGGAAAAGTGACGCCGTAGTTTTTCTTGCAGAATTCCTGGATCTCAGAATTGGTGCCGGGCTCCTGTCCTCCGAAATCATTGGCAGGGAAACCAACAATCACCAGCTTGTCCTTATAAGTATCATATAATTTTTGCAACCCCTCGTACTGTGGTGTAAAGCCGCATTTGGATGCGGTATTCACAATCAGCAGTTTTTTCCCTTTATAAGCTGACAGATCAATGGTCCCACCGCTGAGTGCGGGAACTTTAAAATCATATACTCCCATGGTAAACATTAATAAGAGTGGTATAAATAACAGGCGTAACATAATCTTGACGTTTTAATGAATAAACAAAATTGAGGCTATTCAAAGATAGTCAATCGGAGTACGCAATCACTGCCGTTCGTAACATCCGAGATCCTGTTTGCCGACTGGCCGTATTGTACCATCCAGATCTATGCCAGGCCCGGCATCCCTGCCCTGGCCGAGGGCGGGGGATCCGGATTGCAAATGAAAATCGTATTCCCCTTTTTGATTATCTGTTTTCAGAAAGAGCGGATCCGCATTGAGGATGAGCGCAATGCTGTCAACATTCTCCGGATAATTTTCCTGTTTCATGATGGCATGGTCAAAAAGAACCTGGAAGGCCGTGTTTCCTTCCCGGGAAACCAGTACTTCGTCCGGAACACCGATATCTCCCCAGAATATACAGTTGGTGAATATGGCCTGCAGGTCGCTGGTCAGCAATTGCGCGCCATCCGTACCGGCATTCGAAACAGATAAAACCGGTAACTGATGCTGAAGCAAAGGGCTCGAAAAAGAAGCCACCGTGCATTGCAGAAAATGATAAGTGCCTCCAAGGACGATCGCAATATTTTTGCCGCAATTACTGATCAGGCAGTTGCCGGCATCAATGCTGGATTGTATACCGATGATGCCTGCATCCGATGAATTGTCGATGATGCACTGGTTCAATATGATTTTGGGCGCTGCATTTCCGGAAGGCCCTTCAGCAACAATCGACTGATAAGCGTTCCGGAGAACGGCATATTGCAACAGGTTGCCGCTACTGGACGCGCTGAAATAAATCCCCGGCCAGCTGCCCGGAAAAGAAGCATAGGGCTGATCGAGCCGGTCACCATTAAAATAAACACGCTGGGAATCCGCGGCTTCACCCAAAACCTGCAAGCTGCCATCTACCATCATGGCTGCATTGGCATGAAAATAAAGTCTGCATCCGGCCTGAATGCTAAGCGTTGAATTGCTGTCCACCCGCAGACTTCCCGAAATAACATAAGGCAGATCATTCATCCAGTTCACATTTCCTTTAATGACTTCATTGTTCAGAAAATGCGCATTCTGCCCCCACGCACTTAGCTTAATGAACAGGTCCGTACCATTATAATGGATACGGATACTGTCCTGCAATATAAAAGCGGCGGGTTTTGCATCCGGCCTGATGTACACTGAAATAAAAAGATAGAGACTGTCATTTGCCTCAAGGGTTATACCGGTGGCAGTTGGTCCGGGTGTTCCATTGATATTCAGCATGAAGGGAGAATTAGCTCCGCCCACCAGGCTGATTTCGCTGATCAGTAATTTCTGATCATAGCGATTAAAGATCCGCACCTGCCGGGTAACGGATCCGGTACTGGTAAAAACCGTGTCGAAATAAACTGAGTCTGAAGAAAGGCTCAGAAAAGCATTACTGCCAATAAAGGAATCCTTTTTGCAGGAGAACAGGAGCAATCCTGCAGAAATCCATAAGAGCAGGGATTTGCGCATGTTCAACAAAAATAGCGACTAGCCAATGAATGTCAAAACCCGTATCCTATCCCGAAACGCTGTACGCGAGTGTTGCGATGCTAAGTGACAACCCTTCCATCCGGAGCAGTGTTTGGGCGCAGGCTTCCAGGGTGGCGCCCGTGGTGATGACATCATCCACGAGTAAAATATGTTTACCCCTGAGTTGTTCCGGTTGAACGACCCTGAATTTATTTGCCATGTTCTGCCAGCGCTGGATCCTGTTTTTGTGTGTTTGGGTGGCTGTTCCGGATACGCGTACCAGGGCGTTGCTGATCATGGGAATCTGCATGATTTCAGATATCCCTTCACCCAGCACAGCTGCCTGGTTGTATCCTCTTGTTTTTTCTCTCGATGCATGCAGCGGTAAAGGAAGGATCAGCTGACAATTTTCAAAGCGGCCTGATTTCTTTAGCGCCTGCCCGGTGCGCCGGCCAAAATAACGGCCAATTTCTTTTCTCCCCTTATACTTGAACCGGTGAAGACTTTGCTGAACCGCAGAATCTTTTGTGAAATAAAGATGAGCGCTGGCGGCATGGATGTCTGCGCGTCCCCAGAAATTTTTCTCTACCGGATTTCCTGCACAGCCTTCAAATCCCGTCAACGGCATGGAGCCGAGGCAATAAATACAAAAGATCGAATCCGGCATCAGCAGATCGGTACCACAACCGCAACAGATATGCGGGAAAAAAAGTTGCGCAAGGGCAGGCAGCAAAGCATTGCGGGAATTCATAACATTCTCAGCTAACCAGGCCCGCTTAAAATAAATGTTTATATACTTCTTCCACCTTACCCATCAGCAGCACTTCAATCTGATGCGAATGATTCTTTAATCCTTTCAGATTGTATTTTGAGACCAGGATCTTACTGAATCCGAGTTTCTCTGCTTCTGCAATTCTTTGTCCGATTCTGTTCACCGCCCTGATCTCACCGCTTAGTCCGACCTCTCCGGCAAAGCAGGTATCGGAAGCCAGGGGAACATCTTCAAATGAACTTAAGAGCGCACACAGTACCGCCAGGTCAATGGATGGATCTTCCACTTTCAATCCGCCGGCAATATTCAAAAAAACATCTTTAATACCAAAGTGAAAACCTCCTCTTTTTTCCAGCACAGCCAGTAACAACTGTAATCTTCTGAGGTCGAATCCACTCACCGTTCTTTGTGGGGTTCCATAAACAGAGGGAGTAACCAGGGCCTGCACTTCAATCAATAAAGGTCTTTGCCCTTCGATGCTGGCGGCGATGGCCGTTCCGCTCAGCTGATCTTCTTTTTGTGTGATGAGGATCTCGCTGGGATTGCTCACTTCCTGCATCCCTTCATCCGTCATTTCATAAATTCCTAATTCGGCCGTGCTGCCAAAACGATTTTTCAATGTTCGCAGAATACGGTAGGTATAGTGCCGGTCGCCTTCAAATTGCAAAACGGTATCCACCATGTGCTCCAGAATTTTTGGTCCGGCAATATTTCCTTCCTTGGTAATATGCCCGATTAAAAAAACGGGTGTATTTGTTTCTTTTGCGAAGCGTTGAAATTCTGCGGCGCATTCGCGGATCTGGGAAACGCTGCCCGGAGTTGATTCAATATAAGATGACTGAAGGGTTTGAATGGAATCCACAATTACCAGCCCGGGCTTTAGTTTTTTTATTTCCTGGAAAATGGTTTGGGTGGAAGTTTCGGTGAGCAGGTAAAAATTATCTTTGGCATGCATCAGTTTCCTGTCCTTTATTTTCAGACGGTCTGCCCGCATGCGAATTTGCTGTTCACTTTCTTCCCCACTGATGTATAAGTACGCGTACATCATTCAGCAATAATCCCATTTGAAGGAACAGAGTACTTTTCCCGATTCCCGGTTCACCTGCAACGAGAACGATACTTCCGGCAACAATGCCTCCGCCAAGTACCCGGTTTAATTCCGCATCGGGTGTTATGATTCTTTTTTCTTCTGCACTGAGGACTTCCTGAATGGAAATGGTTTTGATTTCTTTTTTTCCGGAAGAAAAGTTTTTCCAGGCAGCTTCACCCAACCGGTCGTCTTTTGTGACCACTTCTTCCACAAAAGTATTCCATTGATCGCAGGAGGGACATTTACCAAGCCATTTGGCGCTTTCATGCCCGCAATTACTGCAAAAGAAAGCGGTTTTGATTTTACTCATTCGCTAAAGATAGGGGCTCAATGAACAGAAAGTAAAAAGGCCGGCTACGAGAGCCGACCTTTTACTTACTAACCCATTAAATTCTTCCACTAAATTACAAAATCAGGTCACATAACAAAATTAATTTTTGTTCCTGTTGATAACTTTACATCCGCACCCGATCAGCTTATTTTGAAAATAATAATTTTATAAACAATTGCAAAATAAGCATTTACACCTATTTCGTGAACCCCTATCGGGAGCCTTATTCTATTAAAGAAACCCCTTAAAAGGGTGCAAAAAACTATTTTTTGCACAAAAAAGACAACGGGAGAGAAACCATTATATTATTATTTTATTTAATGCCAATTGTCAGCCTTTCTGGGTAAAATAAGGGGAAAAAGGCCTTCCGGGAGGGTGTTTAGAGCTTGATTTCTTCCTCCTGTTTATCGAAGAAATGAAATTCTGTCATGTGGTAATTATTGTTGGCCTTCACCTGGATGGGTTGTTTGTATTTCCAGCGCCATTTAGACCTTTTACTAAAGAAAAAGCCTCCCTTGGTTAAATAGGCATGCATGATGGGGTGGACTGTCAGGATCAGGTCCTTATGCTGGTGATTGAGGAGGTAGCTGAGGTTTTTCTCGATTTCGTCTTCCAGGATAAGGGCGGAGGATATTTTGCCGGTTCCATTGCAGGTTGGGCAGATTTCCTGGGTATTGATGGTCATCTGGGGTTTCATCCGCTGGCGGGTGATCTGCATCAACCCGAATTTGGAGATGGGCAGCACGGCATGTTTGGCCCGGTCGGTCCGCATGTAGTTCTTCCATGGCTTCCACCAGCTTCCGTTTGTTATCCGGAAATTTCATATCAATGAAATCCACCACGATGATGCCGCCCAGGTCGCGCAGGCGAAGCTGCCTGGCAATTTCTTCAGCAGCTTCCAGGTTGGTTTCCAGCGCATTTTGTTCCTGGTTATTGCTTACGCTTTTATACCCGCTGTTTACATCAATTACATGCAGCGCTTCGGTATGCTCAACGATCAGATAAGCGCCGCTCGGAAGATTTACGGTTTTCCCAAATGCAGCTTTTACCTGCTTGGTGATTCCAAAATGGTCGAAAATGCGGAGATCCGTTATTGTAATAGGAAACGATGTCTATTTTATCTGGCGCGATGCGCTGTATATAAGCCCGGGTATCATTATACAGATTCCGGTCATTCACCACGATCTTATTGAAATCTTCATTGAGCAGGTCCCGGAGCATGCTGGTCGTCTTGGTTTGCTCACTTAGGATTTTTGCAGGAGCCACAGCTCCTTTCAGATTATGCTGGATCAGTTTCCAGGTCGCTACCAGATCGGTCAGGTCTTCGTGTAATTCAGCTGTATTCTTCCCTTCCGCCGCGGTACGTACGATTACGCCGAAGTTTTTCGGTTTAATGGCCTCTACAATTTTCTGAAGCCTTTTTCTTTCATCCGAAGAATGTATTTTCCTGGAAACGGCAACGATATCGTTAAAAGGAGTGATGACCACAAAGCGTCCGGGAAGAGAGATTTCACAGCTTAGCCGGGGGCCTTTGGCAGCGATGGGCTCTTTGAGAATCTGCACCAGGATATTCGGCTTGCCGCTCAGGACTTCATTGATCTTACCGGTTTTGACAATTTCCGGTTCAACAGCAAATGATCCGAAGTCAAAGCCGTTATCGCTTGTATCCTGAATACCCTGTTGGGTGAATTTGAGTAAAGAGCGCGCGTAGGGACTGAGATCAGTATAATGAAGGAAGGCGTCTTTTTCAAAACCGACATCCACAAAGGCGGCATTTAGCCCGGGTATTAGTTTTTTTACCTTTCCCAGGTATAAATCGCCCACGGCAAAACTGGCGTCAGTTTTTTCATGGTGCAATTCTACCAGCTTTTTATCTTCCAGCAGGGCTATTTCTACTCCCTGGGGGGCTGCATTTATAATCAGTTCCTTATTCAAAGTGTACGTTACATTTACTGCTTAACCTGTACATGAATAAAAAGGAATCCAATGCTGAGGAGGATTTAATTAAGCGCCTATACGGATGCATACTTGCATATTTGTGTAGCGTAAGTAAATAAATTTAATTCAGCAGGAAATATAGGCCGGCAGGGCATTCCGGCCCGGAGTGCGTTATTTATTCTTTTTCTTATGACGGTTCTTACGCAATCTTTTCTTTCTTTTATGGGTTGCAATTTTATGCCGCTTCCTTTTTTTACCACAAGGCATCGATAAATGCTTTTTTAGTTAACTAATAATTATTTTTTTCTCTGCGCTGATGAGCGCTTATTTTAATGAATCCAGTCTTTCGTTGATGGCGTTGACCAGATCCGGATTATTGGTTTCTTTTCTGGCGACAGTGTACCATTTCCTGGCTGCTGCCTGATCGCCGGTTCTTTCATATGCTTCTCCCAGACTCAGTATCGCTTCCAGATTTGCCGGATCGTGCGATGCTACCATCAGCAAACGCGGAATGGCTTTATCATACTGCCCGGATTCTATTCCTCCCAACCCCAGCATCAACTGAGCGTACAGGTTCAGCGAATCTCTCCGGACCACTTCAAGGATCTTCTGAATACCTTTCATCACATCCGTTGGGCTCTGCCCGGAACTTCCAAAAATATAAGTAGCTCCTAATCCGATTACTGTTGAATCATTGGCGGGGTTCAGTTTTTCTGCCCTTTCAAAAAGATCCCTGCTTTGATTTGCCATCCAGCTTCTTAGCGCCGGATTATCCTGACCACGCAGGTTGCTCAAAAATAATTGGGCTGCAAAAGTGAGACTTTTTTCAGAATTTTCCAACTTTGCTGCTTCAGACAGATAATAAGCTGACGGAAGAAAGGCATTTTGGACTGAATCCTTCCAGAAGCCGGCCAGCAGATGATAGGACGTAATCTGCTGATTTTTTACATCCCCCCGCACTACGGAGTTCTCCAGCCTGTTCACATAGGCTAATTGTGAGGGGCTGAGTTTTGACTTGCTGACATCAAGGATCGCCTTGATATCAAGCGTTTTAGCAGGTTCCTGCGAACCGGGCTGCCGCTCCCGCTTTTTTAAGCGGAGAAACGGTATTTCCAAAAAAGTAAAATCCAACCAGAATAAGTATTCCGACGCCGGCGACCAATAATTGCTTTTTTTTCACCTTGGGAATTTATCCGGCGAAATTACGCCTCTTCATCAGGGTTTGGCTGATTTTCCTTGATAGACTGTAATTTTTTCACTTCTGCTACAAATTCCTTTGCCGGTTTGAAAGAAGGAATATAGTGCTCAGGAATATGAACCGCAATATTCTTTTTAATATTACGGCCAATTTTTGCTGCCCGCTTTTTGGTGATAAAACTTCCAAATCCACGTATGTAGATGTTTTCTCCTTTGGAGAGCGTTTCTTTAACTTCTTTAAACATGGTTTCCAGTGTAACCAAAACGTCTACCTTAGGTATACCTGTTTTATCCGAAATTTGATTAACGAGGTCTGCCTTTCTCATGGCTCAATTGTTTTATAAGTTTCTGATTTTAAATATATAACAAAAAGATTAATCTGCAATCTATTTCTCATGAACAACTTATTTTTTGCCCGGCCGGGGCTAATGCCTTGCGTTTCAATATATTATAAATAATTGATAATCAGCAATATAAGTATTTTTTAATTCTTTTATCCCCTATGGTCAACATCGATTTCAGTAAAAAATTATTGCAATGGAGCAGTAAAGAAAACGTCCGGCACATGCCCTGGAAAGGAGAAAAGAACCCTTACCGGATCTGGCTGAGTGAAATCATTTTACAGCAAACCCGTGTTGAACAGGGGTGGGCATATTATGAGAAATTCATCAAATCATACCCAAACCTGAAATCGCTCGCCGGTGCAAAAGAAAAAGAAGTATTCAAATTATGGGAAGGATTGGGTTATTACAGTCGTTGCCGTAATCTCATGGCGACGGCAAAAATAATTGTCAGGGAATACAAAGGCATCTTTCCTGATAACTATGAGGAAATACTAAAGCTTCCCGGCATTGGTCCTTATACCGCTGCAGCCATTGCATCGTTCGCTTTCGGGCTGCCTCATGCCGTAGTGGATGGAAATGTGCAAAGGTTGCTGTCCAGATATTTTGGAATCCGGACGCCCATGCGGTCAGTGAAGGACAAAAGACTTTTTCAAACACTTGCGGATGCTTTGCTGGATAAAAAGGATCCCGGTAAGTACAATCAGGCCATGATGGATTTTGGAGCCCTGATCTGCAAACCGGCGAATCCATTGTGTACATCCTGCGTTCAGTCGAAAAATTGTCAGGCTTTCCAGCATCAGTGGGTAAATATACTTCCGCTAAAGGAAAAAATGCCCGCCAGAAAAGAGCGGTGGTTTTATTATTTTATCGTGACTGCCGGAGATGGAAAATACCTGATCCGGGAGCGAAAGGACAAGGATATCTGGAAAAACCTGTACGAATTTGTATTATGGGAAACTGGGAAATTAATGCCTCAACAGCAGATCAGGGAATCCGGATTTGTTCGGGAGAATTTTGGTAAAACCGGTTTTCAGATACTTCATATATCCGATGAAATGATGCAAATACTTACTCACCAAACCATTCATGGCTGTTTTGTTCATATCAGACTGAAAAAGCCGGGCAAGCGTTTAAAAAGCTATCTGCTCAGTTCCGGCAGATCAATTGGATCAATATCCCTTTCCCGGACTGATCAGTAACTACCTAAAAAGTGGTATAATTACCTAAAACCTGAATTCTGGTAGAACTTTTGATGGATAAATACCGGAAATTTAAATAAACAGGTTATGAGAGGAGTAAACAGGGTAATGCTGATTGGAAATTTAGGTAAGGATCCGGATGTTCAGTATCTCGAAGGAAATATCGGGGTCGCTAAGTTCTCACTCGCTACCACAGAAACATTTAAAGACAGGGCGGGGAAGCTGATCTCACAAACCGAATGGCATACGGTGGTTTTATGGAGAGGCCTGGCGGAACTTGCCAATAAATACCTGCACAAGGGAAGCCTGGTCTATATTGAAGGGCGTTTAAGAACCCGCAGCTGGGAAGATAAAGAAGGGAATAAAAAATTTGCAACGGAAGTGGTTGGGGACAATCTGATTATGCTGGATAAACGAGCCGACGCAACGCATACTCCGCTTCCTCCCCATGAGGGATTGGAAGGATTGAATGGTCCGGATGCCGCACCGTTGGGAGAACCTTCTCCTGATTTACCTTTTTGAACTGAATAGCCGTGGATTTTGTATAAATTTACAATCCTGCCGGAATAGCCGTAATACCGGCTGAACGGCAGGCATCGATTTTTAACGAAACCGGAAATTTTGGATCACCCTTTAAACATGTCAACCGCAAGTGGTTTGTCTGATTTACTCCTGGTCATCAACGTTCAGGCAACCACTATTCTGGTAATTCTCATCCTTTTTTTTCTGGTTATGTCTTTTATCGTTTCCGGTTCCCGGATCGCTTTCTTTTCCCTGAGTGATAAAGAAATCAATATCCTGAAAACAAAACAGGACAGTTCCTGGAGAAGGATTGTGAATCTGCTGGAAGAGCCCAAGGCCCTGCTGGCGTCCTTACTGATCGCCAATATCCTGTTGAATATCGGCATTATCATTCTTTCAAATTTTCTGATCGACCAGGTGATTCCATTCAAGCAGAATTTCTGGTTTTTTGAATTTCTCATCAAGGTGATCATGGTGAGTTTTGTACTGATCCTTTTTGGTGAAGTGATGCCAAAGGTCTGGGCCAGCCAGAACACGCTGCAGTTTGCTTTTTATACTTCAGGCGTAACGGAAGTGATTCATCTGCTCTTTAAGCGGTTGGGGATCCTGCTGGCCAGTCAGTCCGAAAAACTGGAGCGCTTATTCGGAAGTCAGCGCTCTGCCGCCAACAGCCTCGAAGAATTGGATCATGCCATTGACAATGATACCACCGAAGAAGAGAAAAATATTCTGAAAGGGATCATCAAGTTCGGGCAGATTACCGTAAAGCAGATCATGAAAACCCGGCTGGATGTAAACGGAGTAGAGGACAGTCTGAGTTTCGGTCAGCTGAAACAAAAAGTGGAAGAATTGCATTATTCCCGTTTGCCGGTCTATAAAAGAAGCCTGGATGAAATTTCCGGCATGATCCATACCAAGGATCTGATTCCCTGGCTGAATGAGCCGGATCATTTTGACTGGCATACCCTGCTCCGCGCTCCCTATTTTGTTCATGAGCATAAGATGATCAAGGATCTGATGCGGGAATTCCAGGCAGATCGTATCCATTTTGCCATCGTGGTGGATGAATTTGGGGGAACCAGCGGGATTGTGACCCTGGAGGATATAATGGAAGAAGTGATCGGAGATATAAAAGATGAATTTGATGAAGACGAAGGGGGCTCTTCAAAACAGGAGGACGGAACTTATATATTTGAAGGAAGAAGGATGATGAACGATGTTTGCAAGGCAATGAATGTTCCGGTAAATACTTTTGATCAGGTAAAGGGAGATGCTGATTCGCTGGCCGGACTGATCCTTGAACTGGCCGGGGAAATTCCCAAAGTAAATGACGTAATCAATTGCGGGGATTTTCAATTCACGATTCTGGATGCAGACAGCAGCCGGATTAAAAAAGTAAAAGTGGCTATTAAATTATAAATCACTCCGATTGGCAAAAAGACTCGCCTGCCTTAGTAGTTTTCTCCTGATCCTGATTGCCTGCAACAGCGTGTATACGCCCAAACCCCGGGGCTATTTCCGCATCGATTTCCCGGAACACAAGTATCAGTCTTTCAACCAGCCGGAATTTCCTTATTCCTTTGAATACCCGGTTTATGCAAAGATCATCCGGGATACCTCATTTTTTGGCGATAAACCGGAAAATCCTTACTGGATCAATGTGGATATCCCACGCTTCCATGCCCGTATCTACATCAGTTATAAGAAGGTGGAGGGGAACAATTTTACCAAACTGAGGGAGGATGCTTATAAAATGACCTACAAAAACACTTACAAGGCAACATCCATTGAAGATTCGCTCATCAGCACCCCGCTGGGTATTCACGGAATCTTTTTTCATGTCGGCGGAAATGCGGCCACCGCGAACCAGTTTTTTGTAAGTGATTCTGTTAAACATTTCCTGCGGGGCGCCCTTTATTTTGATACAACGCCAAATGAGGATTCCCTGGGTATTGTAAACCAGTTTCTTCAAAAAGATATGAACCACATGATCAATACCCTCCAATGGAAAAATGGTGGCCGCTGACATGGTTAAACCCGCTTTTCTCCTAACTTTGGCGCGGATCATTTAATTTTTTTCCTTGATAGCCATAGATAATGTATTAATCAGCGACCAGGTTGCTGCAGAGCAGTTTGTATGCGATCTCAACGCCTGCAAAGGCGGCTGTTGTGAGGATGGAGATACAGGCGCCCCGCTGGAAAAGGAAGAATTGCAAATCCTGAGGGATATTTACCTGCAGGTAAAACCTTATCTTACGGCTGAAGGATTGAAAGTGCTGGAAAAGGAAGGACTTTATACCTATGATCAGGAATTCGGTTGGGTTACACCTACCATCGAAGGGCGCATGTGTGCTTATGGGTTCAGAGACAAACAGGGCGTGATTAAATGTGGAATTGAACAGGCTTATCTGGATAAAAAGGTTTCCTGGAAAAAACCCATCAGCTGTCATTTGTTTCCGGTGAAGATTTCCAAAAGTAAGCGGCAGGACCTGGAGTATGTAAATTATGAACCGCGTGAAGATCTATGCAAAGCAGCCTGCAAATTGGGAAAAAAACTAAAGGTGCCGGTGTATGAATTCCTGAAAGAAGCCCTGATCCGGAAATATGGCTCCGAATTTTATCTGACCCTGGAAGCAACCGCCAAACATCAATTAAAGGAAAAAGCCTGATTTTGACTATGAGAATTATTCCAGCTGTCGTTTTAGTTATCTGTTTTTTATTTTCCGGATACCTGACCAATGCCCAATCGGATGCATCCTGGAAAACATATCGTATTCAGCCCTATCATAGTTATTCGCTGAATTCAAAAAAGATATTGCGCAGTAAAAAGAAGCTGGAACTCCAGAATAATATTGCGGATTTTTATTTATACCGGAATGATGTACTGGTTAAGCCGCCCAAAAACATACACTTTGACTTTTTCCCGGCGGGTTGTATCTGCTTTAAATATGATGATACCCTGCTGTTGAATAGCGGAGTGGGGGCCGCCGTGGGAGTGGGTGTCGGAATAAAAATTTACCGGGATAAGTTTACCAGTTCCCTTCACGCGAATAAGAAAAATAAGGAGATTTATAAATTATCCAAAGAAGATTCGGTTTATCAGCAAAGTATCCTGGCAGAGCCCGAAACGCAGTCGCTCAGATTATATCAGGAGCCCGGTTTTATAACGAACGAAGTGATCATCGGAGAATACCGGGCAACCTATAAGAAATTCTACCAGAAAAATTCCAGATCCGGGAATGACGATCCCTGCAAGTATACTGTCAGAATTATTTTCAAATGCCGTGTAACCGGTGGAATTGACAGTATGGAAAGCCTGACGGGCATGAACAAGCAATAGTCCCTGTTCCACTCAGCCATATTTATTACCTTCATTATATGAGTACCAATGAACAGGCTGCTTCCTTTCTGGATAAAAGCCGGACCAAGGCGGCTGACCTGGAGCACCGCAAAAAAATCAATTTCAATATTGGCAAATACGAATCGGTCGTACCGCTGGGAAAACAACAATTCGATAATGTAAACCTTGCCAGGGAAAGAGCAAAAAATATAAAATGGCGTGCGATTGAAACGCTTGATCAGCAACTCGAACGTTTTGAACAGGCCTTCAGCAACAGAGGCGGGAAAGTGATCTGGGCGGAAAATGCTGAAGAGGCATTAAAAGAAATTATGGCCATCTGCCGGGAGAAAGAATGCAGAACCGTTGTCAAAAGCAAAAGCATGGTCACGGAAGAAATTCACCTGAATGAATTTCTGGAGAAGAATGGTATTGAAAGTATTGAAACGGATCTGGGAGAATATATCCAGCAGCTGGATCATGAACCCCCTTATCATATTGTAACGCCGGCGATGCATAAAAGCAAGGAAGATATTGCCCGGCTTTTTCATGAAAAACTTCATTCAGCGCCCGGTCTTTCTCCCGCAGAATTAACGCTGGTAGCAAGAGATAAACTGCGGTCAAAATATCCGGAAGCCGGCATCGGGATTACCGGAGCGAATTTTATTATTGCGGAAACCGGAAGCATCGCCATCACTGAAAATGAAGGGAACGGCCGGCTCAGCTGCGCATTTCCCAAAACACATATTGTGATTACCGGAATCGAAAAAGTGATTCCTTCCCTCACGGATCTGGCCCTGTTCTGGCCGCTGCTGTCCACTTTTGGAACCGGACAACGCGTTACCTCTTATAATAGCATTGTTTCGGGTCCCAAACAAGCCGGCGAATATGACGGCCCGGATGAAATGTATGTCATCCTGCTGGATAATGGCAGAACCAATCTGCTTTCAAATATAAAAGTGCGGGAGAGTTTGTACTGTATCCGTTGCGGGGCCTGTCTGAATGCCTGTCCCGTGTATAAAAATATCGGCGGCCATTCCTATGAAAGCACGTACAGCGGTCCGATCGGCGCCGTGATAACCCCGCATCTTCGCGGCATGAAACAATGGAATCACCTGAGTTACGCTTCTTCGCTTTGTGGTAACTGCACGGCCGTTTGCCCGGTGAGGATCAACCTTCATGAAATCCTGCTGGAAAACAGGCATGAATCCGTTCAGGAAGGCGATGCCGGCTGGATGGAAAAGGCAGCCTGGCGCGGCTGGAAACAAGCCAGCCTGCACCGGAAATGGATGAATATGGGAAACTACAAAATGAAAAACTGGGTGATCAACCGGATGTTCAAAGGCTGGACCCGGGAAAGAGCCGATCTTATTTTCCCTCAAAAAACTTTTAATGAACGCTGGAAAGAAAGCAGGAAAGGATAAAAAATGCTGCTCTATAGCCATCATAATTCTCCCCGGCTATCTTATATCGCCGGACTGACCGGTAAAGAAATTTTTAATGAACCCATCAGGCTGACAACCGATAAAAACCTGTTTATTGCCGAGACCGGCCCCAAAATCAATTATTCAGATACCCGCATAACTAAAGAAGAGTTTTTTCTTCCACCTCATCCGCTGCTTTTTGAAACCGGCATCAGGGAACAGGAAATCAACTGCTTCAGCTTTCAGGAGCAGGTTGTATTTTTTAAAACGAATGGAGACTACCCTTTCGATATTTTCGCAGCAGGTTTTTACCTGTTAAGCCGTTATGAAGAGTAGCTTCCTCATGAACCGGATCATTATGGAAGATTTTCTTACCGTTCCTCACTGGCTTTCCGCGAAAATTTTCTGGAGGTTCCCCTGATCAATTACTGGCTGGAAGAGTTTAAAAAGAGTTTAGGGGAAAAATTCCCGTCGTTGCTTTTCCGGATAAAAGATTTCAAGTTTATTCCGAGTTACGATATTGACATCGCATATTCCTATAAACACAAGGGATTTAAGAGAAATAGCGGTGGTTTTGCCAGGTCTTTTTTGAAGGGGGAATGGAATAGCCTTATTGACAGATGGGATGTTTTATTCCGGAAAAAAAAAGATCCCTTTGATGTGTATGAGTGGCTCGATTCCCTGCATCTCTATTGCCGGACCCGGGCTTATTATTTTTTTCTGCTCGCCGGAAAGCAAAGAGGGGTGGATAAGAATATTTCTCCAGAAAAAGAGGAAATGAAGTCGCTGGTGGCATATCATGCCAATGGATATACCGTGGGCATTCATCCATCCTGGCAAAGCGGTGATGATGAACAGGTTTTACGGAAAGAAATAGATTGTCTGCGAAATATTTCGGGTAAGCCGGTCAGATACAGCCGCCAGCATTATATCAGGATGAGCATGCCGGAAACTTACCGGAAACTGATCAATGCCGGAATTGAAAGAGATTTTTCCATGGGATACGGCGGGGCCAATGGATTCCGGGCTTCCATTGCTTCTTCTTTTTACTGGTATGATCTGGAGGCGGAAAAGCAAACGGAGCTGCAGTTGTTTCCTTTTTGTTTTATGGATGCCAATTCATTTTATGAGCATCAACAGACTCCCGGAGAAGCATTTTCAGAACTGATGGAATACTATCGTAAAATAAAGCGCGTGAACGGGCTGATGATAACCATCTGGCATAATCATTTTTTCGGTACGGATCCCCTGTTCAGCGGATGGAAAGAAGTGTATGAGGTCTTCTTAAAGGACGAAATCTATTGGGATATGTAATTCCGGTATAGCCTTAATGTTTGAAATGGCGCATGCCGGTAATCACCATGGCCAGATTCTGTTCTTTACAAAATGCGATGGAATCCTTATCGCGGATAGAGCCTCCCGGTTGAATAAATGACGAAACGCCTTCAGCTGCTGCAATTTTTACACAATCGTCAAAAGGGAAGAATGCATCAGATGCCAGCACGGCGTCTTTCAGATCAAATTTAAACTGCCTTGCTTTTTCTATCGACTGTCGCAGTGCGTCAACCCGGCTCGTTTGTCCGCAGCCTTTTCCGATGAGCTGTCTGTTTTTTACCAGGGCGATGGCGTTGGATTTTAAATGCTTGCATACCAGGTTGGCAAAGAGAAGGTCTTCTTTTTCTTCCGCTGTACTGTTTCTGCCGCCAACCTCATCCCATTTCATATAATCTCCCAGGTCTGTATCCTGCACCAGACTCCCGTTTAACAGGGATTTGCGGCTTTGCCCGCTGAGCGCTGTTCCGGGAAATAATTGCAGGAGGATCCGGTTCTTTTTTGATTTCAGGATGCTAAGGGCTTCGGTGGAAAATGCCGGAGCGATCAGTACTTCAAAAAATAATTCGTTGATGGCTTCTGCTGTTGGCTGATCTATTTCATTGTTACAAACCAGAACGCCGCCAAATGCACTTTCGGGATCTCCGGCCAGGGCGGCTTTCCAGGCATTGAAGGTTCCTTCGCGCAAAGCGATGCCGCAGACATTGGTATGCTTAATGATGGCAAAAACGGTTTTTTCTTCGAATTCACGAATCAATTGAATCGCCGCTTCAATGTCTACCAGGTTATTGTAAGAAATTTCCTTGCCGTGCAGCTGGTTGAAAATGGTATTCCAATTGCCTTCAAAAAAAGCGTGCTGATGCGGATTTTCTCCATACCGTAAATGAACGGACTGCGCCGTATCGGAAACGGGTTTCCCGGGATTGAAATATTCATGAATGGCCAGATCGTATCCTGCAACCACGTCAAAAGCCCGGGCCGCCAGTTCTTTTCTTTGTTCCAGCGTAAGCTCCCCTTTTTGTTCCTTTAATAATTTTTCCAGGTAAGCATAATCGCTTTTGTGTGCGATTACCGCTACGTGCCGGAAATTTTTTGCAGCGGCCCGGATCATGGAAGGACCGCCGATATCAATTTTTTCGATGATTGATTTTTCTTCCTTTGTATTGGCAACGGTTTCCTCAAACGGATAAAGATCTACAATCACCAGGTCTATTTCCGGAATTTGAAATTCTTTCATTTCCTTCAGATCCTGCGCATCTTCTCTTCTGCCCAGAATCCCGCCGAATACCGAAGGGTGCAGTGTTTTAACTCTTCCCCCTAAAATAGAAGGATAGTGGGTCAGGTCCTCAACACCCGTGCAGGGAATCCCAAGTCCTTCAATAAAACTTCTGGTGCCGCCGGTGCTCAGCAGGCGGACACCCAGGCCATGCAATTCTCTGACAATGGGCTCGAGCCCGTCCTTATAAAAAACAGAAATGAGTGCTGATTGAATTTTTTTGGTCATATCGGGAGATTAGTATCCTTTGAAAGGATATTCGACCGGAATCCGGGAGCCGCAAATTTACGGCAATTGAATTTCTTCACAAAGGAAGATGCGTTTCTGGTGGATCCCAATCCCAGGATGTCAATAAGTAAAAATCCGGATCAGCAGAAAAAAGCACATAAATATCAGGGCGGAAATCATCCATTTTTTACCGCCGGTTTTCAGGAAACGATAAACGGCATAAATCAGAAAATAAAGGATCACTGTCTGCCAGCCGCTTTCCGTAAGCTGATCCGTGGTGGCGCCCGGAAGCCGGGCAATATATTGAATGAATCCATTCAGGAAACCAATCCCTTTTTCCAGTATCCAGCCAATATCATTGGCGATAAGCGGGGAAAAGGAAAAAAGGCAAAGCAGGATACCGCCAATCAGTATGCAGCCGGATAAAGGGACGGCCAGCAAATTGCTGATCAGGAAATAATTGGGGAACCGGTGAAAATAATAAACGCTGATGGGCGTGGTCAGTATCTGGGCTGCCAGGCTAACGGAAGCAGAGTTCCAAAGTCCGGCCAGTAGTCGGTTTTGCAAATTCAGCAGGCCCTGGATGGGTTTCAGAAAAATAACCAGACTGAGCACAGCCGTATAACTTAGCTGAAAACCGGTGTCCCAGAGCCATAACGGATCATAGCAAAGCAGAAGGAATGCAGAGGAGGCCAGCGAATTATATACAATGGATTCCCGTGAAAGGTTTCTGGCCAGCAGGATGATGCTGAACATGACAGCCGAACGGATCACCGATGGGGAGGCGCCGGTTAAAAGGCTGAAGATCCATAAAGAGCCGAGCAGGATCATCAGCTTTAGCCACTTGCCTGATTTTCCGGTTTTTATTCTTTTGAGCAGTAGCTGCAGGATCTGATAGATCAGCGCCAGGTGAAGACCGGAGATGGCGATGATATGGACGACACCCGTATCCGAATAGGACTGCAGCAGAGATCTGTCAAGGTCTTCTGTGTACCCGATCATCAGGGCTTCCATCAGGTTGGTTTCGGCAGGACCCGGTATATGCTGCTTTAAGATTTTAAGCAACTTTTTTCTCCAGGATATCAGGCAGGACTTGAAAAAGCCTTCCCTTTCTTCTCCCAGCAGGGAGAAATCCGCGGCGCCAAGAAAAACCTGCGAATAGATATGTTTTAGCCGGCAATAATGCAGGTAGTCAAAGCCGCCAAAGAAAGCTGAATTTTCAATAGGGTTTAAGGTCTTGCTGAAAATGATCAGGGAGCCTGTACGGAGATTTACCGGCAAATGCGTCCCCCTGAAATAGATGATTATCCTTTCCCTTTCCAGGTAATATTGCTGGTCATAACAAAGCCCCTGAATGCTGGCCAGCGATTTAAATGATCCGGATTTTTTTACCGGTTCATTTTCCAGTTTTGCGATCAGTAACCCGTTGCCGGCCGGAATATTGCCAAAGGAAACGGGAACATCCTGCCGGGAGACCATCAGTAATCTTCCAAGGGAGAGAAAAGCCAGCTGTATTGCAAGCCCCATCATCCAGCCCCATCCGAAAAATGCGTTGAGCGGCAGGAACAATGAAAAAATGAGCACTAAAGCACTGCAAATCAGGATCAGCCCATTGAAGGATTTGGTAATTGGCAAAAAATATTGTAGTACTAATCCTACAGCCAGCGGAATGAGCAGCCGGAAGAATGGCGCTTCTTTCCAGATTTGGGAATGAAACAGGGTTTTCATGATCCGTTTTTTGAGGAGAAAATTTTCTAAACAATACCCTTAGGGGCTTACTGTTATAGGAAAAACCTGTCGAATCCGTTAACTTGTAATTGGATATATGTTCGATTGACAATTTTCAGGAATCTTCAGCATAAAATGATCACGATTGTGTCTTCGGGGTATTTGCAAAATATCTTCTCTTCTGCGAAGCAAATTTCTTTTCTGCGTAAACCGGCAGTGATTTCAATTTTTTTAACGGGGGTAATCTCTGATGTTTTCACGGTAATTAACCCCGTTAAAACACGGTATTTTCGTCCGTCATTTGACGGGACTGGTTGACACTCTTCATCTTATAAATATTATTAATTCATAATTCATTGAATAGCATTTCTTTGTAGGGCATTTGCTTTGAACTCCTCGATATTTTTAGGGTGTTATTTTTTTATTCATTCCTGAAAACTTCAAGCTAATGATCACAAAAGAAAAAAAAGTTGTCAGAGTTGGCAAGTACGTCAACACTGAGTACGTCAACACTGTTTTAAGAGAGTACAAAAAAGAAAGATGGGTTCACAATTCTGAACGCATCGGGAAAGAAGATTCTTTAAGCATCTGGTTCAGTGTTGAAGATGTAGCAGATTTTTTAGCTACATCCAAACTGAATGGCGCAGATGGAATTAAATTTTATTTTTCCGCTTATCCGAAGGATTTTGCTGAAAAACCTGAATATGCCGGACGTCAAAGCATAGTGATGGTTGCAACCAAATCGAAGGAGACTGAACATGGGAACAACTGTCAACAAAGATATTTACATTACAAAGAATGGCGCCTCCACTATTCTGGGCGTAAACATGGGAAGTCCATGTCCTCCAATGTGTGGATCTTTTTGGTACCGGTGATTTAGGGGTTACGATTATAGATAAAGGAGAGAAAGGCCTGGAAATTATTTAACATCTAACGCTGTTTGCACAATAAAACCTCCATATGGAGGTTTTTTTGTTTGTATATTAACCCCTATCATTATGAGAGATTACATTGAGCTTTTTTTCTTATTTCTTTGCCTGTTGGCGAGCCTAACAGCCTTTTTCCAGGGCCCGTCTCCTCTATACCTACGAATATTTCCGTTTTATTTCTTCATCGCGTTGGTAGTTCAGGTGATTGGTTTCTATTTAAGTCGCCATTCTCTTTCAAATATCAATCTGTATAGTATTTATTCAATATTCGAATTTTCCTTTTATTTTTTTATTTTGAGAGAAATTATTCGGAATAGAAAAATAAAACTAATCATTCTGATTGTCATTATTGTCTATGCTACAGCGACTCTTCTTCAATCTGTTTTTCTTCAAAAAAGGGCAAACCTTCCATTCTGCACCTTATGCTATTGGGTGTTCCATTGTGGTTATTCTTTGTATCGTGTATTTTGTTGAATTATTTCAGTTACCTAAAGCGCCATCCCTAAAAAATGAACCGGCATTCTGGATCTGCACTACATTTTTATTCTCCTACGTTTGCTCATTTCCTTTCTGGGGACTTCTTAATTTCATCAAAACGGCGCCGCGTATCATTCTTGGCAATTTGATGAACATCGCATTAATTATTAATATTTTAACTTACTGCTTATTTATTATCGCTTTCCTATGCAGGATCAAAATCAGGAAATCTACTTTGTAATCCTTATGGGGACGCTGCTGGCAGTTTTGCTGGTAGGATTTATCCTGGCTATGTTCTTTCTGTATCAGAGAAAAAGGCAAAAACAGGAGTCGGAAATGGTCAGGATGAAAGAAGAATTTGAACAGGAATCCCTCCGCACCCAGCTGGAAATTCAGGAGTCTACCCTGAAAACCATCGCCCAGGAATTACACGATAATATCGGACAAACGCTTTCCGTGATTAAGCTCTGGATGTCCATTGCGCCCATTGAAAAAGAACACCCTGCTTATGAAGGGGTGCAGAATTCGAAGGACATGCTCCATAAAGTGATCCGCGACATGGCGGACCTGACCAAAAGCCTCCATACAGACCGAATTTCGGATATTGGTTTACAGGAAGCCATTAATTTTGACATTGCTTCCATCCGGAAGACCGGGTTGCTGGAAATTAATTTCGAAGTGAAGGGCGATGAGTTTCATTTCCCGGAACAAAAATCCATTTTTCTGTTTCGCATGTATCAGGAGATGATGAATAATATTCTTAAACATTCAAAAGCCAGTCAGGTAAGTGTGTCGGTTGTTTACTCGCCCGATTATACCTTTGTAATGACCATTCAGGATAACGGGGTTGGTTTTGATATCCGGCAAAAAAAGGAATCCACCAGCGGCTCCAGCGGGTTAGGTTTGAAGAGCATGCGGAACAGGGCAAAAATGATCGGCGCGAATATGTCCATTCTGAGTGAGCCCGGAAAAGGAACCACAATCTCCGTTGCATTAGCATTGAATCAACTATCTTAGGCAGTATTATGGCATCAGTTACCAGGCAGATACAGGTCGCAATTGCAGATGATCACACGCTGCTGAGAAAGGCTTTGGGAAAGCTGATCGGTTCCTTTGATGACTATATGGTATTGTTTGAAGCGGATAACGGCAAGGAAATTAAAAATAAAATTGCCCAGCATATTGTTCCCGACCTGGTATTGCTGGATGTCAATATGCCGGAAATGGATGGATTTGAAACGGCCGGCTGGCTGAATAAAAATTATCCCAAAGTAAAAGTGCTGGCGCTTTCCATGTTCAGTGATGAAAGAACAATCATCAAAATGCTGCGGCTGGGCGCCAAGGGATATATCCTGAAAAATATTGATCCGGATGAATTGAAAAATGCCCTGGACTCTGTGATGAAAAAAAATTTCTATCTCTCTGATTATATTTCAGGCAAAATCATCAGCGGACTGCATAAGGATGTTGACAGGGTAGAAGAACCCGGGCCTTTAACGCAAAGGGAAAAAGATTTTCTCCGGCTGATCTGCTCGGAAATTACCTATAAGGATATCGCAGCGAAAATGTATGTCAGCCCCCGCACCGTGGATGAATACCGCAACAACCTTTTTGAAAAATTAAAGGTTAAGTCGCGCGTGGGACTCGTCATGTATGCCATCCGCAACGGACTGGTCGAAGTATAGCTTTATTTGCTCAGATACATACTCCTGTCCTTATACAACTGCCTGAAATAAGGATCTCTCAGATCTTTGATAAAGCGGATGGCTTCTCCGGTTGATTTCATTTCCGGACCCAGTTCCTTATTCACCCCGGGAAATTTATTAAAACTGAATACAGGTTCTTTGATCGCAAATCCTTTCAGCTTTTTCTCAAAAGTGAAATCCTTCAGTTTGTTTGCGCCCATCATCACTTTGGTGGCAATATTCAGGTAAGGAATCTGGTAGGCTTTTGCAATAAAAGGTGTGGTTCGGGAAGCCCTCGGATTGGCTTCGATCACATATACTTTACCATCTTTAATGGCAAACTGGATATTGATCAGTCCTTTGATATTCAACCGGAAGGCAATTTTTCTCGCATATTCTTCCATGGTTTCCACCACCAGCGGAGTCAGGTTGAACTGCGGCAGCACAGCATTGCTGTCACCGCTGTGAATACCGGCGGGTTCAATATGTTCCATCACTCCCATCACATGAAATTCGTCTCCATCACAATGCCGTCGATCTCCGCTTCCTGGCAACGATCCAGGAAATGATCGATCAGGATCTTATTTCCGGGAATATGTTTCAGCAGACTCACCACTGCTTTTTCCACTTCTTCATCATTGATCACGATTCGCATTCTTTGTCCACCCAATACATAACTGGGACGAACCAGCACCGGGTATCCACACTCTTTGCCACTTCCACCGCTTCATCCACTGTAAATGCAGTTCCATAAGCAGGATAGGGAATATCCAGTTCCTTCAGCATATCGCTGAAGCGTCCGCGGTCTTCGGCGATATCCATATTATCATAAGAAGTACCGATGATCGTAATTCCTTTTTTGTGCAGTTTTTCTGCCAGTTTCAGTGCTGTTTGTCCGCCAAGCTGAACGATCACACCATCTGGTTTTTCATGTTCTATGATCTCCCAGAGATGTTCCCAGAATACCGGTTCAAAATATAGTTTATCGGCAATATCGAAATCCGTTGAAACTGTTTCGGGATTGCAGTTCACCATGATGGCTTCATAGCCGCATTCTTTTATTGCCAGCAATCCATGCACACAGCAATAATCGAATTCAATTCCCTGGCCGATCCGGTTGGGACCGGAACCCAGGACGATGATTTTCTTTTTCTCTGCTGACCATGCTTTCGTTGCATTCCCCCGTTTTCAAAAGTGGAATAGAAATAAGGTGTTTTTGCTTCGAATTCTGCACTGCAGGTATCCACCATTTTAAATACCCTGTGTGATGCCGGCAGCTTTTCTTTTTTCATAAACCGCTTCTTCGTTGCCATCCTGCATGATGCTGGCGATCTGTTCATCGCTGAATCCCATACTCTTTGCTTCCCGGAGCAGTTCAATCGGCAGCGTATCCATTTTATATTTGCGCAATTTCTTTTTCAACCGTACAGATCTTCTGGATTTCGTAAAGGAACCAGCGGTCGATTCCGGTGGCTCTGCGAAATGGTTTTCACACTCACGCCCAGCATCAGGGCATCTTTGATCCGGAATATCCGGTCCCATTTCGGAATCTTGATATATTCAATCAGTTCTTCGGCATGCATCTGGCTTTTGCCATAATAACCAAGTCCGACGGCATTATTCTCCAGGCTCTGACAGGCTTTCTGAACGGCTTCTGTAAAACTTCTGCCAATGGCCATTACTTCTCCCACACTTTTCATTTGCAGTCCCAGGGTATCATTGGCGCCTTTGAATTTATCAAAATTCCAGCGCGGCATTTTCACGATCACATAATCCTGCACCGGTTCAAAATAAGCGGAAGTGGTTTGGGTGATCTGGTTTTTCAGTTCATCCAGGGTATAACCGATGGCCAGTTTGGCGGCAATTTTTGCAATGGGATAACCGGTGCTTTTGAAGCCAGTGCAGAAGACCGGCTTACCCGGGGATTGATTTCTACGGCAATGATTTCTTCTGTTTCGGGATTCAGTGCAAACTGCACATTACAGCCGCCGGCAAAATTGCCCAGGGCGCGCATCATCAGGATGGCCTTATTGCGCATATCCTGGAAGGCCGTATCGCTCAGGGTCATGGCCGGAGCAACCGTGATGGAATCACCGGTATGAACGCCCATGGGGTCCAAATTTTCAACCGTACAGATGATGACCACATTATCATTCTTATCCCTCAGTAGTTCCAGTTCAAATTCTTTCCATCCCAGCACCGCTTTTTCAACCAGCACTTCATGTATGGGAGATGCCTTCAAGCCCCTGTCCAGCGCCGCATCCAGTTCTTCTTTATTCATGAACAAAACCACCTCCGGTTCCCCCCAGGGTAAATGAAGGGCGGATCACCAGGGGAAAACCGATTTCCTGGGCAAATTCTTTTCCTTCCAGCAAGGAGTTGGCAACGCTGGGAAGGCGCTACGGCAATTCCGATCTGGATCATCAGCTGCCTGAATTTTTCCCGGTCTTCTGCTTTATCGATGGCTTTGATATCTACACCGATCAGTCTCACATTGTATTTTTCCCAAACACCCAGTTCATCCGCTTCCTTGCAAAGGTTCAGCGCGGTTTGTCCGCCCATGGTGGGCAATACTGCATCGATCTGGTTTTCTTCCAGAATCTGTTCAATGCTTTCCACTGTCAGTGGAAGCAGGTAAACCCTGTCGGCCATCATCGGATCCGTCATGATGGTGGCCGGATTGCTGTTGATCAGGATCACTTTTATTCCTTCTTCCCGCAGGCTTCTGGCAGCCTGGGAGCCGGAATAATCAAATTCGCAGGCCTGTCCGATAATGATGGGGCCGGAACCGATAATGAGTACTGAACCGATCGTGGAATCTTTTGGCATGTAAAAACAAATTCCGCAAAAGTAAGGTTGTACAGGTTCACAGAGAAATTTATAGTGAATCGTGGAATAAAAAAAGTCCTGCATTGGCAGGACTATCGAAAAAAGTTCGGAAAAGTTCAGTTGTTGTGAAATGAAGCCATTTCGATATCATCCAGCAAAACACCACCTTTTTTGGCCAGCTGGCGCTTTTCGGCGATCAGTCTTTTGTTATCAACTTTCGATTTGATCTTAAAGACCCATTTCTGTTTGGCCTGTTCCCCACGCACCATCCCGATCACGGAACCGACGCTGATGACGAAATAAACAGTCATATTTATTTGAGAATTTATCATAACCTCTTTTTTATAAGGTTCTTAATATAAAGACATCTTATCTATGCCAAAAGCTGTACCAATTTTGATTTTTTTTTAAAATCATTGATTTTCACATTTATTACATTTTATAAACAGATTCCGGTTAGTTTTTGAATCCTTATTTGGGATTAAGGACCTTTATCATTCTAAATTTGGGATTATTCATGCGATCAATTAGCTTTTCCTGATATTGCTTTTCTTTTGCGCCCTTGCGGATGCACAGCTTTTTCAACCGGTTAATTACCCGAAAACGGAATTCAGAAATCCCCTTTCCATTCCCATCAGCCTGTCGGCAAATTTCGGAGAGCTCAGAACCAATCACTATCATATGGGCCTTGACATCAGAACGCAGCACCGGGTAAATCTTCCGGTTTATGCAGCGGCAGACGGGTATATATATAGAATAAAAGTTGAGCCGTTTGGATTTGGTCAGGCCGTTTATATCCGGCACAATGGATATGTTACTTTATATGCACACCTGAATGCTTTTTATCCTGCGCTTGCAGCCTATGTGAAGAAAAAACAATATGAACTGGAACGATGGGATGTTTCCCTGGATTTTCCGCCCGGATTATTTCCTGTTAAAAAAGGAGATCTCATTGCATATAGCGGGAATATGGGTGGGTCCCAGGGTCCGCACCTGCATTTTGAAATCCGTGAATTATCCTGAAGATATTAACCTGAATCCGATGTTATTCGGGTTGCCCATTCCTGACAATACCCCGCCGGTTGTCCGTAATCTTGCCGTGTATGACCGGAATAAAAGTATTTATGAACAATCTCCGGATTTTTATCCGGTAAAGGGAGCCGGCGCACAGTATCATCCGGACAGGTCCGTCATTTATACTTCTTCACCCAATCTGGGTTTTGGCATTTCCGGTTTCGATACCCAAACCGGATCCATCAATCCCAATGGCATTTACCAGGCAGTATTTATGATAATCAGGTGGCGGTTTCCGGATTCAGAATGAACCATATCAGTTATAACGATACCAGAGGCATTAATGCTCATATTGATTTCAGTACCAGGGCAGCTGGCGGACCTTATTACCAGTTGTTATTTGAATTGCCGGGTTATGCTCATTCCATTTACCGGCAGTCGGATGATGGGTATATACGCTGAATGACGGGAAGCTTCATGATATCCGGATAGAACTTAAGGATGCTCATGGGAATCGTTCAACTGTTCAGTTTAAAGTTCAATATAAATCCGGCGATAAAATAAATCCGGCCTATGAAGGGAAGATGTTTTATCCGTTCATGATTGATGGATATGAAACCGATGATTGTGCTTTTTATCTGGGAGAAAGATCTTTATATGATTCAGTTCATGTGGCTTATCATGTAAAAGAGGCAAGTGCTGTTAACGCGGTTTCCCGGCTGCATCAGATCGGAACTTCATCTGTTCCCCTTCAGGATTCAATTACCGTAAGAATAAAGATTACCAAACAGGTTAAAGATAAAAATAAACTGTTGATGCAATGGTTCGATAAAGAGGACGGGGAAGTAAAAAAAGTACAATGGCAGGGGGATTGGGCCACTGCTTCTTTCCGGAATTTTGGAAACTTTCAATTGGTAACGGATACGGAGCCGCCTTCTATTTCAATTCCGGGTATTGCTGAAAATGCGAATCTGCAAAGAAGTTCCCGCATTGCCGTGCTGGTTCGCGACAATTACAAACAAATAAAAAGCTTCCGGGCAACCCTGGACGGAAAGTGGCTTTTATTCAGCAATGATAAAGCAAAAGCATTCATTTATCATTTTGATGAACACTGTTCCCGTGGTAAACATGAATTAAGAATCAGCGCGAAGGATGAAGCGGGGAATGTGGGGGAGAAGGTTTTGCATTTTGTCAGGTAGCGGGAAAGGAGAAAGGGTTGACGGATGACGGTTGACGGTTGACGGAGTTCATTTTGATCAGCAAGACCAAATGCCATCGGATTGTTTCACTGAAGTCCGTCAACCGTCAACCGTCATCCGTCAACCCAAAACGAATTCCACTTCCCCACCCTAAACCTCCTGCCATCTTCAATCTCTAACAATCCTTCCGCGTTCACTCTTTCTATCCGGGTTTCAAATGGATGATTTTCCTGTTTCAGCGTGACCTTTTCGCTGCGTTTATACAGGGATTGATTGAAGGCCCTGAGAATGGTTTCCGGGTCTTTTTTTAGTATTTCGATTTGTATGGCAATAGCGATGGTCAGTTCCCCGGCCAGCAACAGGGGATCAAAAGTTCTGCGGGTAATTTGTTTTAAAGAAACGGCGCGGGAAAGTTCGGGGGGAAAACTGTCCTGATTAAGATTCATGCCCACCCCGATCACGGCAAATGACCATTCTTTCCCCCTTATGATGTTTTCTATCAGTATTCCCGCTGCCTTTCTGTCACGCCAATAAATATCGTTTGGCCATTTTACTTTCCAGCCTTCCGTTTCATATTGCTGTGCTGTTTTCAGGCAACCCAGGGATACCGCCGCGCTGAGGAGGAATTGACCGGAGATTGGCAAAGCGCGGGAATCCAGCACCAGACTCATCGAAATGTTCTGACCGGGTTCACTGACCCAGGTCTTTCCGCGCTGGCCCTTTCCGGCCCATTGCTGATGCGCAAAATAGACCTGACCTCCGGAAGCCAATCCCGCATGTACCTGCCCCATGGCATAGTTGTTGGTGCTGTCCACTGAATCCAGCTCAATCAACTGATTGTCAAATGTTGTCCCGGCTGTTTATCCATGGTGGGATCTGGCAAAAGATTACTATTTTTGGGCGGTGCGAATTTAATACTCCTATGGCTGGTTAAAACATCGCCTAACACTATTTATCATTAAAATAATCTGATTATTGGAACAATTGTCAATGTTGGCTAACCGGAAAGTAAAAAATGTGACCGGTTAACGAAGAACTCTAAAATATTAAAAACCATTATCCAGGCCATTCAGGAAAAAAAAGGCGAAAAAATCATATCTCTTGATCTCCGGAAAATTCATGAAGCTGTTGCAGATTTTTTTATCGTCTGCGAAGCAGGCAGTACTACACAAGTAAGAGCCATAGCGGATTTCATTGAAACTGAAGTAAAAAACAAATGCGGAGAACTTCCCTATAAGCACGAAGGAAAACAAGTATTGCAATGGGTTATCATTGATTATATTAATGTCGTTGTTCATATCATGCTTCCTGAAACCCGCCGGTTCTACAAACTGGAAGAAATGTGGAGCGATGCCGTTATGGAAGAACACGAAGGATAATCAATATAGATCTATGTTTTAAACGGATTTTCCGAACTTTTTTATTTCCCAAACATTAATTACTAAGACACAAGGAAGACCATCACATGCCACAAAATAATATGAAACAAAATGATAGGCCCGGATTCCCTAAGATTCAGGCCCAGACCCGGCGGAGATGAAAATAATCCCAAGAAAGGTCCCAAATTCAGTATCTACTGGGTCTGGGGTATCATTGCCCTGATTCTTTTCGGATATAATTTCTTTGGGGCGGCCTTTTCTGCCGGATGCCCGGAAGCTGGATTCTGAAATGGAATTCAGGAACAATATGCTGGAAAAAGGAGATGTTGCCCGGCTGGTGCTGGTTACCAATAAAAACCTGGTGAGGGTTTATATCAAGAAAGACAGTCTCGACAAACCCTATTATAAAGACAAGCTCGGCAAGAGCTATCAGGTAGTAAAGACGGAAGGACCCCAGTTTGAATTCCAGGTTACCAAGATCGACGATTTTGAAAAAAGGATGAGTGATTTTTTCGTCAAGAATCCCGCCCTGGAAGTCCCGATGTCGCCTGTACAGGAAGGAGACTGGATTCCGGGTTTGCTGCAGATTGCGCTTCCGATCCTGATCATCCTGCTGATCTGGGTGATGCTGATGCGTAAAATGGGCGGCCAGGGTGGCAGCGGGGGTCCCGGCGGAATTTTCAATATCGGAAAATCAAAAGCCACCTTATTTGATAAGGGCACCAAAGTGAATATCACTTTCAATGATGTGGCCGGGCTGGATGAAGCCAAAGTGGAAGTGATGGAAATCGTTGACTTTCTGAAAAATCCTAAAAAATATACAGCCCTCGGCGGAAAAATTCCCAAAGGCGCTTTGCTGGTGGGCCCTCCGGGTACCGGTAAAACCCTGCTCGCAAAAGCCATGGCCGGTGAAGCGCAGGTTCCGTTCTTTTCCATGAGCGGTTCTGATTTTGTGGAACTCTTTGTGGGTGTGGGTGCAAGCCGTGTACGTGACCTGTTTAAACAGGCCAGGGAAAAAGCACCCTGTATCATATTTCATCGATGAAATTGATGCCATCGGACGCGCCCGCGGTAAAAACGCAATGATGAGCAATGATGAACGTGAAAGCACATTGAACCAATTGCTGGTAGAAATGGATGGCTTTGGCGGGGATAGTGGAATCATCATTCTGGCCGCAACCAACCGCCCGGATGTGCTGGATACCGCCTTGCTTCGTCCCGGCAGATTCGACCGGCAGATCTCCATCGATAAACCGGATCTGAAAGGAAGGGAAGCCATTTTCAAAGTGCATCTGAAGCCTATCAAGATTTCTTCCAAACTCGATATTTATAAACTGGCTGAACAAACGCCCGGATTTGCGGGCGCGGATATCGCCAATGTTTGTAATGAAGCGGCCCTGATTGCGGCCAGAAAGGGAAAAGACAGTGTGGAAATGGAAGATTTCCAGGATGCGGTGGACCGGGTGATCGGCGGACTGGAAAAAAAGAACAAGATCATTTCTCCGGAAGAAAAAAGAATCATCGCTTATCACGAAGCGGGCCATGCCATTTGCGGCTGGTATCTCGAACATGCTTATCCGCTACTGAAAGTAACCATCGTTCCCCGCGGCGTTGCTGCATTGGGTTATGCCCAGTATACGCCCAAGGAACAATATCTTTATAATACGGATCAGTTGTTTGATCAGATCTGTATGACCCTGGGCGGAAGGGCCAGTGAATCCCTGAATTTTCAATAAAATTTCCACCGGTGCGCAAAACGACCTGCAGCAGGTTACCCGGATCGCTTATTCCATGGTAACCGTTTACGGAATGAATGATAAAATCGGGAATGTGAGTTTCTATGATCCTGCACAGGAAAACCAGTTCACCAAACCCTATTCAGAAGAAACCTCCAAACTGATTGATGAAGAAGTTCGCAAGCTGATCGATAAGGCCTATATCGCTACAAAAGAACTGCTTACCGAAAAGAGCAGCCAGCTGCATTTGCTGGCGGAAGCATTGCTGAAAAAAGAAGTTCTTTTCCAGAGTGATGTGGAAGCCCTGATTGGCAAGCGGCCTTATGAGGAAAAAAGAGCCCTGGATGTTTCCGAACATGATCTGGTAAATGATGTTCCGGAATTGAAACTGGCAGACAATGGATTGCCTGCCCCTCCGGTTGCTGTTCCGCCCGCCGCCGGAGAACCGATTTGAGTTTATGAAAGTATCTCCCGCAAAAGAAAATATCTTAAAAAAGATCAGGCAGGCGTTGTCCGAAGCAACGCCTATTCCTTTTCCCCAAAGCGAAGGAAACAGTTCCGTTTATCAGTCCCCGCGGCAGGAATTTGAAATGGAATTTGCAGAACAGTTTGCCAGGGTTCAGGGGAAATTTATTTATTGTGCAGATCAGGCTGAAATGCTCGAACAGCTGAAACTGCTGATCAGCAGAAATGCCTGGACACAGATTTTTTGCCGGGAAGCCGGACTCCTGCAGATCCTTGAAGGACCCCTGAAGGGATTGACGACCGCCAAAGGACTTTCCGATGCGGATGCTTCCATTACCTCCTGCGAACTCCTCATTGCCAGAACAGGCAGTATTGTACTGAGCGCCGGACAGGAGAGCGGCAGAACCGTGAGCGTGTATGCGCCGGTGCATATCTGTATTGCCTGGACAAATCAGTTGGTATATGATATCCGGGAAGGACTGGAATTCCTGCAGGAAAAATACAAAAACGGGCTGCCTTCTCTCATTACCCTGGCAACCGGACCCAGCCGTACGGCCGATATTGAAAAAACCCTGGTGGTGGGCGTTCATGGGCCCAAAGATGTTTATGTTTTCCTGATCGATACAGAGTAATTTATATTTGCCCATGCAAATCGCAGCCGGGAAAAAAATCTATTTTCTATCAGACTTCCATCTGGGAACTCCCGACCGGCTCACCAGTCTGCAAAGAGAAAAATATATTATTCAATTTCTGGAATCCATACAGTTGCAGGCTGCCGAAATTTTTATTGTCGGCGACCTGTTTGATTTCTGGTATGAATACAGAACCGTTGTGCCAAAAGGCTATGTGCGGATACTGGGAAAGCTGGCGGAAATGACCGATTCCGGCATACCGATACAGTTTTTTGTGGGCAATCATGATATGTGGATGAAGAATTATTTTGAAAAAGAACTGAATATCCCGGTTTATTATGAACCGAAAACTTTTATCCGGAACGGAAAGAAATTCCTGATCGGGCATGGGGACGGACTTGGCCCGGGAGACAGGGGATATAAATTTCTGAAGAAGATTTTCCGGAATAAATTTTGCCAGTGGTTGTTTGGAATACTGCCACCGGCTGCCGGCGTTGGCATTGCCAATTATTTCAGCCGGAAAAGCAGGGTGGCGACCGGTCAGGCCGATGAACAGTTTTTGGGTGAATCGGGGGAATGGCTGATCGGGTATTGTAAAAATGAACTGGCACGGGAACATTTTGATTATCTGATTTTCGGACACCGGCATCTGCCGATCGATTTTCGTTTTCCCAATGGAAGCCGTTATATTAATCTGGGCGACTGGATCAATTATTTTACCTATGCTGAATTTGACGGTTCCGAATTGATCCTCCAATCCTATAATCCTTTACTAAACGAAAAGATCATCCGCCGGTGAAACAACTTATTTTATATATCATCCTGTGCTGGTCGGTGGTTTCTGTGAATGCGCAACTGGACAGCACGGGTGTGAAAGCCCGTTTTACACCCGGCAGCTTCATTGATTTTGAGGTGGACAACCTGGGAAACATGTATGTGCTGAATGCCGATAACCGGCTGATTAAACTGAGTGCCGATGGAGATTCACTGGCTGAATTTAATGATGTTCGCCGCTATGGGAAAATCTCCTATATCGATGTTACAAATCCATTGAAAATACTTTTATTCTTTCAGGAATTCGGGACCATCGTTATGCTCGATCGTTTCCTGAACAATATCAACAGTATTGATTTGCGGAAATTTAATTTATTTCAGGTAAAAAGTATCGGGCTGGCTTATGACAATAATGTCTGGGTCTATGATGAACTGGAGGGAAAGCTGAAAAGAATAGCAGACGATGGCAGCATGATCAATGAATCGACGGATATCCGGCAGATGACAGATTCTGTGCCGGATCCGGACCGGCTGACTGATCAGGGTGGACTGGTTTATCTGTATGATTCTCTGAAAGGTGTTTTTATTTTTGATCATTACGGAGGATTTCAAAAATTTATTCCCCTCCGGAACTGGCAGCATTTATTTGTAACAGATAATACCCTGCTGGGCCGGGAAGGCCATTATTTTCTGAAATACGATGAAAAAACCGGAGAACAGGACAGGCAGGAAATCCCTGCTTATTGCCTGCCGGCAATTAAAATAATCGTCAGGCCGGATAAAGTGTATGTCCTGAAGGAAGACGGTATTCATGTTTATAAGAATTGATAACTATGAATGAGTTCTGGAACCAGCTCGTATTTGATAATCCGGTCAGAAACTACTTTTTTGTGGTGCTGGCCATTGTTGTTGGCATTGCTTTCAAACGAGTGTTGTCGCGCTTTATCGCCGGACAATTATTCCGCGTGGCCAGCAGCATGGATCCCGGGCTGGACAAAACTTCCTTTGTTAAACTGCTGCTTGCTCCGGTAGAGACTTTTCTGGTATCCTTTATTATTATTGCCGCTATTGAAAAGCTGAAATTCCCAAAGTATTGGGAATTCGAAATTTATGAGGTTTCTTTTAAGACCATCATTCATTCGGTAGCCAAGACCGTCCTCATTGCGATGTTTATCTGGTTGCTCCTGCGCATCATTGATTTCGTAACCCTGCTGTTGAAAAGAAAGAGCTCATCTGGCCGGCGGACAGAAAGATCATCAGATGCTGGTTTTTTTCCGTGATTTTTTAAAAGTGATCCTGGTGATCATCGGGATACTGATGATTTTGAGCATGGCCTTCGGATTCGAAGTAAGTAAACTGTGGACGGGTCTGGGTATTGCTGGTGCGGCGCTCGCCCTGGCTACCAAGGAAAGTATTGAAAACCTGATTGCTTCTTTTATTATCTTTTTTGATAAACCATTTCAGACGGGAGATGTCCTGATAGTGAACAATATTACCGGAACCGTGGAAAAGATTGGGCTCCGGAGCACGCGTATCCGCACAAATCAGAAAACTTATGTAACCGTTCCCAATAAACAGATGGTGGACAGTATCGTGGATAATCAAACCCTGCGCACCCAGCGAAAAGCAGAGATCCGCCTCCAGCTGGATTCTTCCACTCCTTCGGATGCGATTCTGCAGCTGGTGGAAGAATGCAAGAAAATACTGAGCAAAACCTATATTGAAAGCCCGACTGTTTTTCTGAATGATATTTCCGGAACCGCATTCCAGCTAAATATCGATTATTTTACGCCGGCCATTGAAGCCGCAGAATTTAACGAAATCAAACAAAAGGTAAATCTGGAAATTTTAAAACTTCTGGAAAACCTGAAGATTATGATTTCGGGATCGAGCACGACGGTAAAGATCGTGGGGGATGTAAAGGATAACCTGAAAATCTGAGGTATTACCGCAAGCTTGCTTTCATTTCCAGCAAAAATTCCTTCACCAGTTCCAGTTTTTTAATGGATTCGAATTTTTCTTCTGCCTTTTTGCTTTTCCGGAGAAAATCTTTTGCTCCTTCGATGGTGTATTTGCGCTGGCGGAGCAGATGGTAAATCAGGTGGAGGTTCTTTATATCAACGGGCCGGAAATACCGGTCGCCCTTTTTATTTTTTTTTGGTTGAAGGATGCTGAATTCGGCTTCCCAGAAACGGAGGAGGGATTGGTTCACCCGGAACATTTCGGATACCTCTCCCATCGTATAGTACTGTTTGCTGAAAAGCTGTTCATCATCCGGGATCTGGATCAGATCGGCTTCTTCCGATATCTGACGGATGGATTTTCTGCCGCGGCCCGATTTGAGCTTCAGATAGGGAGCAACCGGTTTGTCATCCGTATTTTCAACAATCTCCGGCAGGATTTCGGAAGCTTCAGCTGGAACCGGTTCCGGCGCTGCACTTTCCGGATATTTCAATTTTTTAATCCTGATCCCGACATTCACAGGTATGATCCTGCCGTCGGTAACAGAATCATCCTGCCTGAGCGCAGCTTCTTCAACAAAATTCATTGAGATCTGGGAAAAGGTATCCATGCCTGTACCAAAAATAACAAAAACTATTCCGAAACAATCTAAAGTTCTCTGAAAAAATCTAATCGAAGCTCTGGTTGCTGGCAGAAGCCAGTTTTAACAGCCGGTCATATTGTTCAGGGGTAATGTCGTTATAAAAATAGTACACAGGATCAACGGGTTCGCCATTGCGATGCACTTCGTAATGGCAATGCGGTCCGGTACTTTTACCGGTACTTCCCACCCATCCGATGATTTCTCCCCTTTTTACCTTTTCGCCCGGATGCACTTTAATCCGGAACATATGACCAAATAGGGTGGCATATCCATATCCATTGTGTATGACCACATTATTTCCATATCCATTGCCGGTATTACCCGCCGTTTCCACCGTGCCATTGGCTGTGGCATAAATGGGAGTGCCCAGCGGAGCGGCAAAATCCAGCCCGGCATGAAATTTAGTGGTTTTATATACCGGATCCACCCGGTAGCCAAATCCGGAAGCGATTCTTTTCAGATCTTTATTGCTCACCGGCTGAATGGCAGGTGTACAGGCCAGCAGCTGTTCTTTATTTTTAATGAAACCATTGATTTCGTTATAGGATTTGGTCTGGGCATTAATCCTCGCACTCGAGGCTGTTCAGTGAAGATGGCAATTGAACTGGCCAGGTTTTCCTGATCCATTCCCTGTACCAGCTGGATTTCCTGCTCTTTGGCTAAATTCTTTGCCCTGGCGCTGTCCGGGATGGGATTGGCTTCAAAAATAGCCCGGTATACTTCATTGTCCCGTTTTTCAAGCCCGCCGATCTGATCCTGCATTTTTTTTACCTGGGCATTCAGCACATAATAATTGTCTTTCAGTGCATCATTGGTCTGCATCAGTCTTTTTTCATTGGCGGAAGGGAAATAGCGATAGGCCAGGGAAACCAGGATCAGGGCAGTGACGATGGAGGCAGACAAAAAACCCAGTATGCGCAGCAGGGTTACGCGAAGCGGAGTCTCCAGTTTTTCGTACCGGAGGGTATTGGTATTATAGTAATATTTGATCTTTTTCATGCAGTCCCGGAGTACAGCAGTCAGTTTACGAAAATGGATTGCTGTACCTTTGCAGCGCCTGATTAATAACGCAATTGTACAAATTATTATCCTTTTATTGTCTTTCAACCAAAGATAGTCTGTTAAATTATGATGGGAAGTGCTGAAATACGGGAAAAGTTTCTTGATTTTTTCAGGTCCAAAGGCCATGTTATTGTTCCTTCTGCCCCGATTGTGGTGCAGCATGACCCAACCCTGCTGTTTACCAATGCCGGAATGAACCAGTTCAAAGATTATTTTCTCGGGAATAAAATATCCCCCCATCCGCGGGTGGCCGATACCCAGAAATGCCTGCGGGTAAGCGGAAAACACAATGATCTGGAAGAAGTGGGCGTGGATACCTATCACCATACCATGTTTGAAATGCTGGGTAACTGGAGTTTCGGCGATTATTTTAAAAAAGAAGCCATTGCCTGGAGCTGGGAACTGCTGACAAAGATTTATGGGATGCCGGAAGACCGGATCTATATTACCGTATTCGGAGGAGATAAAACGGAAAACCTGCCCGCAGATGAGGAAAGCCGGGCTGAATGGAAAAAATGGGTTGCGGAAGACCGTATTCTCGCGGGAAGCAAGAAAGATAATTTCTGGGAGATGGGAGATACCGGTCCCTGCGGCCCCTGTACTGAAATTCATGTGGACTGCCGGCCCGATGAGGAAAGAAAGATAAAGGATGGAAAAGAACTGGTGAATAACGATCATCCCCAGGTGATTGAAATATGGAATAATGTATTTATCCAGTTTAACCGGAATAAGTCCGGCTCACTGGAACCCCTGCCCCTAAAACATGTGGATACGGGAATGGGTTTTGAAAGGCTGGTGCGGGTATTGCAAAATAAACAAAGCAATTACGATACGGATATTTTCACCGGCACCATCGAAGCCATCGCCAGAATTACCGGTAAGAAATATGCCGGCACGGATGCCGGTAAAACGGATATTGCTTTCCGCGTAATTGCAGATCATATCCGCGCCATTTGTTTTACCATTGCCGATGGCCAGCTGCCGGCCAATACCGGCGCGGGTTATGTGATCAGAAGAATCCTGCGGAGGGCTGTTCGTTATTACTTTTCATATCTCGGTCAACAGGAACCCCTGCTTTTTCAACTGGTGAAAGGGATTGCGGATCAGTTTGCAGCCGTATTTCCGGAATTGCTCCAGCAGGAAGCATTCGTGACCCGTGTTATTCATGAGGAAGAAGAAGCGTTTTTAAGAACCCTTGACAAGGGATTAAAGATATTCAATGAATATATTGAAAAGGAGAAGGAGGGATAAACAGGTTTCCGGATCATTTGCATTCAAGCTGAATGATACCTATGGTTTCCCGATTGATCTGACTTCTCTCATGGCAAGGGAAAGCGGCTGGACGGTGGATGCAAAGGGTTTTGAAGAAGAATTGCAACAGCAAAAGAACAGATCCCGTGCCGCCACGCTGGTGGATACCGGCGACTGGATTCCGGTTCATGAAAAGGGTAACGGCGTTTTTGAAGGATATACCCATCTCGAAACGGATACGGATATTGCCCGTTAGCGGAAAGTAAAGATCAAAGGGAAGGAAGCTTATCAGTTCATCCTGAATAAAACGCCTTTTTATGCAGAAAGCGGAGGCCAGGTTGGAGATACCGGTACCATAACCTTTGCAGATGAAAAAATTGCTGTTACCGATACAAAAAAAGAAAACGGCCTCATCGTTCATTTTACCGAAAAATTGCCGGAACAGGTCGAGGGAACCGTGCACGCAGAAGTGAATGCGGTTAAAAGAAAAAATACCGCGGTTCATCATACGGCCACCCACCTGCTGCATGCTGCATTACGGAAAGTTTTGGGAACGCATGTCGCTCAGAAAGGATCGCTGGTAAATGACGGGCATCTTCGTTTCGATTTCTCACATTTTGCAAAACTGAGTGAAGAGGAATTGAAGAACATCGAACGGATGGTAAATGAAAAAATCAGGGAAAATATTCCGGTGGTCATCCGGGAAATGCCCAGGGATGAGGCTTTAAAAACCGGCGCCATGGCGCTTTTCGGCGAAAAATATGGAGAAGTGGTCAGGGTGGTGATCATTGATCCGGCGTTCTCCATTGAATTATGCGGCGGAACGCATGTATCCCGTACCGGTGAACTTGGGTTTTTTAAAATTGAATCGGAATCTGCTGTGGCCGCCGGCGTGCGGCGCATCGTAGCCGTATCAGGTATTGCGGCCGAAGAATATATCGATGCGCAGTTTTCTGTTCTCCGGTCAGTAAAAGAACTGTTGAAGAATCCAAAAGACCTGCAAAAAAGCATCCAGGACCTTGCTGCTGAAAACTTACAATTCCGTAAACGGATTGAATCCCTCGAATCAACACAACTCCGTCAGGTAAAGACCGAACTGCTGAAACAGACCGTAAATTATCAGAATGCTTCTTTTATCGGCGCCGTACTGGATGGCATTTCAGGGGATGGTCTGAAAAAGCTCGCATTGGACCTGCGCCAGGAAATGCCAGACCTTTTGCTGGTAATTGCCTCTGCTGCAGAAGGGAAAGCCAATGTGGCGGTCGCAATAGGAGATGAACTGCTGGTTTCAAAACAACTGGATGCGGTCAAAATAATTAAAGAACAGGTTGCGCCGCTGATCAGAGGTGGCGGCGGCGGGCAGAAATCCCTGGCTACGGCCGGCGGTCAGGATCCCGCACAGCTCCGGAATATTGTCGAAAGCATAAAAAATCTACTGTAGTTTTCCAGACCGCCATTCTTATTTAAAGAACTGTTAAACCCTCTCCGGATATAACACTCCGAATATTTTCGTATTTAATAAAATTTCCTATATTTGAAATACGAAACTTAACGTAGTTTAATTTAAAATCATTAGTGATGAAACAGAACATGTACAAAATAGCCGGCATTGGGGCCATCTGCCTGGCATTTACCCTGAAAGGGATTTCCCAGAACGAAACGCCTCCGGATCCGCCACCGCCGCCAACGGTAATCAGCCCTGATGGCAATGGTTCGCAATCGGAGATTATTATCCGGCAAAAGGGAGATAAGGATAGTAAAGTGACCATTGAAATCCGGAATGGTGATTTCTATGTAAATGGAAAGCCACTGGGAAAATTTGACGACGGGAATCTGGAAATTGAGAAAAGGAAATTTAATCCGGAAGACGGACCGATGATCGCTTTTTCTTCGCCTTTCCGCGGCAACTCCTGGGATCAGGAAAGGTTCAGCCAGGATCTGCAGAATAAATTGAATGGTATGCAATTGAGAAAAGGGTATGGTCAGTTTAACATCAATGGAGCTTTTCTCGGCGTTGCTTCCCGGAAAACAGAGACCGGCGGGGCGACAATTCTGGAAGTTACTCAATCCAGTCCTGCTGAGAAAGCCGGATTAAAGAAAGGGGATATCATCATTAAAGTGAATAATGAAAAAATTGAAAGTCCGGAGGATCTTTCCAGAACCATTCATCAGTTTAAACCCGGCGACAAGGTAAAAGTCAGTTTTAAAAGGGACGGTAAGGAACAGACGGTTTCAGTCCAGTTGGACAAATCAAAAGCCGAACCCTTCATTTATAATTACAAATATGAATACAAAATGCCGGATATGCCGGATATGCCCGGTATGGAATCGCCCTTATGGGGGCCTATGCCACCAAAGATAGGGATCAGTGCACAGGATTCTGAAGATGGGAAGGGAGTGAATGTACTGGAAGTAACGGAAGGATCCCCGGCAGAAAAAGCCGGTTTGAAAAAAGGCGATGTTATTACCAGCTATGACGGGGAAGATGTGAACAGCGCCGGTGATCTGGTTCAGCAGGTTCGGGAATCCAGGGAAAAATCAACGGTAAAAGTGAAGATTCTCCGGGATGGGAAATCCCAGGACCTGGATATTAAAATTCCCCGGAAACTCAGGACGGCTGAACTCTGATCCGGAGTCAATAATTCCGGTCAGGGATTTTAGGGAAAACTTACGGTCTTTTTTTAACTTTGTACCGGAAATCAACCGGTTCAAGCAAAGCGCAAAGAACAGAAACGATCTTTGCGCTTTTGCTTTCCTAAGAAAGTTGAATGGTAAATCATCTGATGAACGATTTTGGAAAATATGAAACCGTGGTGGGCCTCGAAGTACATGCCCAGTTACTGACCGAAACAAAACTCTTTTGCGGAGACAGCAGCCGTTTTGGCGCCGAGCCCAATACGCATATCAGTCCGGTTACCCTGGGATATCCCGGCACCCTGCCGGTTTTGAATAAACAGGCGGTGGCTTTTGCCATCAAAATGGGATTTGCCTGTCATTCGGAAATTGAAAGACATAATTATTTTGCAAGGAAAAACTACTTCTATCCCGACCTTCCGAAAGGATATCAGATTACCCAGCATACCACCCCTGTTTGTATAGGAGGATATGTAAAGATCAACACGGTTTCCGGCGGAAAGGATGTCCTTTTGAACCGCATCCACCTGGAAGAAGATGCAGGCAAGAGCATTCACGACCGGGATCCGGCATATACCTGCCTGGATTTTAACCGGGCGGGGGTTCCCCTCATCGAAATTGTTACCGAACCCTGCATCAGCAATGGCGAAGAGGCGGCGGCTTATCTCACCAACCTGCGCCGCATGCTCCGCTACCTGGAAATCTGTGATGGCAATATGGAAGAAGGCAGCATGCGCTGTGATGCGAATATTTCCGTGCGGAAAAAAGGGGAGACCCGGCTGGGAACCAAAGTGGAGGTAAAGAACCTGAATTCCATCCGGAATGTGAAACGCGCTATTGAATACGAATCCGTCCGGATAATGGAGGCACTGGAAAAAGGAGAAATCATACAACAGCAAACCCGTCGTTTTGATGCGCTGAAAGGAACCACTTATTCCATGCGTTCAAAAGAAGAAGCAAATGATTACCGTTATTTTCCGGATCCGGACCTGCCGCCATTCCGTTTATCTGAAGATTTTCTTCAGGCAATAAAGGAAAGTATTCCCGCCCTCCCGGAAGCGCTGACAGAACAATATATCAGGGAATATCATTTATCTGCATACGATGCGGAAGTCATTACCGATGATAAAGAAACCGCCGGCTATTTTGAAATGCTGATCAAAGAAACGGGTGCTTACAAGGCAGCGGCAAACTGGCTGCTGGGACCGGTAAAATCCTGGCTCAATGAAAATGCTGTTCCGATCAGCCAGCTGCCGGTTTTACCAGCCACCCTGGCTTCCCTGATCCTGCTGGTGGAAGAAGGGAAAATAAATTTTTCGATCGCCTCATCCAGAATCTTTCCCGAACTTGCCAGCGGAAAAGAAACAGACCCTTTGCAGGTGGCAATGCGCCTGAATCTCCTGCAAACAGGAGATGAAGAACAGATCCGGCAATGGGTGCAGCAGGCGCTTGAAAAAATGCCTGAGAAAGTGGCGGAATACAGAAAAGGGAAAAAGGGGCTCATCGGACTGTTTGTAGGAGAAGTAAAGAGGCTTTCCGGCGGGAAAGCAGATCCAAAACTGACCAACCGGCTGCTCGCGGAAACACTTGAGAAATAATCTATTAATTTTATCCTTATGTTGAAAAAATATTTAGCTGCCCAGCTTCTTTTTGCAGCCTTCCTGCTTTTTGCCTGTAAAAATGCAGGGAAGAATGGTTTTCAGGTTAAGCTCTCTTATACGAATGCAGACAAACTGGTTCAGGCTAATTCGGGGTTTCCGGGTTCCGCTCCTACCTGGGTTTATCTGGAAGAAATCGTTTACGGAAAAGATCAGGCGCCTTTACTGGTTGATTCGGCGAAACTGGCCGGCACTACAGGAAATATTGAGCTGAAAGGAAAGGGAACAAAGGAAGGGATCTATGAACTGGTGTTTGGTGACAATGTGCTGGCAATACCCCTGGTCAATGATGTAAAAAATATCGGTATTCAGGTGGACCTTGGAAAGAAGAATGATTATTATACGGTTAATGAATCTGATGCATCCCGGCAACTCCAGGAACTGCTCAATTCAGTTGGGAAAAAGAATAATGAGATTGAAAAATCATTTACCCGGCTGGACAGCCTGAAGCAGGTGAATGCCACTGACAGTCTGCTGTTATCGGCAACCGCTGTAAAAAATGCATCCATCCTGGAGCTGAATAATTACCTGAAGAAATTCATACAGACCACGCCAAACGGAACCCTTGGTTTCCTCGCGCTCAGCTGGGCCTCCCGGAGTTTTGCCCCGTCAGATTTTGATGAAGCCATGAAGAACCTGAAAGCAAAGTTTCCGCAGAATACATTTATAGCGGATATGGATAAAAATAACAGCGCTGCGCAACAGTCCCGGGATCAGGCTTCCTCCGGGTCGTGGGTGGGAAAATCCGTTCCCGAACTCACGCTCCCCGATGTTCATGGCAGGCAGGTATCAATCTCTTCTTTTAAAGGGAAATATGTGCTCATTGATTTCTGGGCAAGCTGGTGCGGACCCTGCCGCATGGAAAATCCAAACGTAGTGCAGGCATACAATGAATTCAAGGGAAAGAATTTCACCATCCTGGGCGTTTCCCTGGATAAGGACGCGGACTCGTGGAAGAAAGCAATTGCCCAGGACCACCTTACCTGGACCCATATCAGCGATCTCAAATACTGGGGCAGCCAGGCGGTAGAGACTTTCGGTTTTCAGGGCATTCCATTCAATGTGCTCGTGGATCCTTCAGGCAAAATTATTGCACAGGAACTCAGAGGCCGGGATTTAGAGAATAAACTTAAAGAGGTTCTGAATTAAGGGACTGCCGATAATACAGGAGTAACCGCTCTCATTATCAGTTCTCAATTTTCTTTTTCCTGCTGATCGAAATCAGGAGAGCCGGTAAAAACAGCAAATTTGTCAACGTTGCCATCACCAGCGTGAGCGAAGTGAGCCATCCCAGGGCCTGCGTGCCACCGAATCCGCTGAAACAGAATATTACAAATCCGGCAATCAATACCAGGGAAGTATAAATGATACTGATGCCGGTAGAATGAATGGTTCTGACAACGGTATTGCTCACCGGCTCATCTTTCAGCCGATCCTGTTTGTAATTTACCAGAAAGCGAATGGTAATATCGATGGCAATGCCCAGCGCAATGCTGAATACCAGCACGGTGGAGGGCTTTAAGGGAACACCTGCCCAGCCCATCACACCCGCGGTGATTACGAGGGGAATCAGGTTCGGAAGAAGGGAGCAGATCAGGATCCGGATAGATCGGAACAAATAGAGCATGCAGATCGCAATCAGTACAAAAGCCCATAAAATACTTTGTTTCAGGCCGTGGATAATGAAGGCGCTCCCTTCCAGGAAAGTAACGGTGGTCCCCGTGAGTTCTATCGAATATTTGGAGCTATCGAACAATTCGGAAGATCTTTTTTCTATTGACTGAAGAATTTTGGGTAATTGCACGCTTCCCACATCCGCCATATTCACGCTGATGCGGGTGGTTTGTTTATTACTGTCGATAAAACTGTTGGCGAGTTTCAGCACATTGTTGGATCCGCTGCTATCCGTTTTCGTATTTAGGTAAGGGGCAAGAAAGCTGATATCAAATTCGTTCGGGAGACCGTAGTCGGAACTATCATTATGATAATATGCCTGGCGTACAAATTTCAATCCCTCCACAATGGATAAAGGTTTTGCCATCACGGGGCTGGAATCAATGAAGGAGGAGAGCTTGTCGATATTCCTGAAAGTGCCCAGCATATTTGCCCTCAATCCGTTTTTTCTTTTGGTATCGATCAGTATTTCCAATGGCATGACACCCTTAAAGTTCTGCTCGAAAAATTTGAGATCCGCATATACCGGATCTGTTTTAGGAAGATCGTCGAGAATAAATCCTTCTGACTTCAAACGCAATATTCCGGCTACGGAAAAGATCAGGATCAGCACCGTAGTCAGATAAATAAAATTTTTATGATGGATCGTCCATTTCTCCAGCCGGTCCAGCAAACCCGTCAGCCAGCGGTTGGTCAGGTAACTCATATGCGCCGGTCTCGGATCCGGAAGATAACTCAGCGCCGGCGGCAGCAGGATGATCGAAATGAAAAAGAGCAGCATGATATTGATTCCGGCCACCACCCCAAATTCTCTGAGCACCGCGCTCTTGGTAAATGCAAATACGCCGAAGCCGATAGCGGCTGCTATATTGCAAAACAGGGTAACGATTCCCATTTTACGGATCATCTCATACAGCGCTTTCTTCTTCTCCCCGTTTTCACGGAAGGATGTATGATATTTGTTTAAGAAATAAATACAGTTTGGAATACCAATCACAACAATCAGCGGAGGAATCAATGCATTCAGCAGGGAGATCTTATAATCGAAAAGGTGCATCGTAGCCAGGCTGAACACAACCCCGATAATCACCACGAGCAGCGACAATAACATGGTGCTGAAGCTCCGGAAAAAGATCAGCAGGATCAGCGCCGAAAGCAACACGGAACCCAGCAGGAACCACTTCATTTCAGAAGCCACTTTGGTCGCCAGGTTGGTCCGGATCAGGGGCAGTCCGCTATAATGCATCTGCACCTGGTGGGCAGTTCCGAAAGCATCGCCCAGTTTTACAATTTCGCCTACCACGCCTGTTCTTGCAGCAGAATTCATCACCTGTTTATTTACGTGAATGGCGGCGAGGTAAGTATGCGTGGCGGGATTGTACAGGAGGCCGCGGTAGAATAACTGGTTTTCAAAAGCTTTTTTTGCGCTGTCCAGCCCTTCTTGTGTGTGGAAGCCAGAAGGGAATATGGGCTGGGGCTTCAGTTTGGCGCTGTCGTTTTTTATCAGCAGAATGGCATCCGGTATGCTGAGCACCTGTTCTACACCCTTCACTTTTTTTAATTCCTTGTTCAGCCGGATATAGTCATTGAAAAAGTCTTTGGTAAATAAATTTCCGGTTTGGAGACCCATTACCAGGAGGTTTCCATCGTCCCCGAATTTTTGCCGGAAGTTCTGGTAGGCCAGCCATTTCGGATTATCTGTGGGGATGGCCCGCGTATATTCATAACTTAATTCAACCTTTGATGCTTCAAATCCTGCAAAAACACAGGCGATGGCCAGCAGCATCAGTAACCAGAGACGAAATTTCAGGATAAAACCAGCAATGCTTCCCCACATAATTGAAATGAGTTTTGTAATCCGGCATTTGTTTGCCGTGCAAAGAAACTTATTTTAACCGAATTTCGCAGGAATCCCGCGGTTATGGTTCACAAAACAAATGGTATTGTTCTGCGCACGGTGAAATATGGTGAAACCAGTGTTATCGTTTCCATTTTTACGGAACTCTTCGGGCTTCAATCCTATATTGTGAACGGGGTGAGAACAAGTTCCGGCAAAGGTTCATCAAAAAGCGGTTTCTTCCAACCGGCCGCCATTCTGGATCTGGCGGTTTATCATCAGGAAATTAAGAATCTCCAAAGGATCAGGGAGTACAACTGGGCTCATTTGTATCAAAAGATTTTTTTTGATGTGATCACGAATGCAGTCGCCCTTTTCATGATCGAGATCCTGCAGAAATGCCTGAAGCAACCGGAGGGCAATCCGGAACTCTACCAGTTTTCCGAAGAAGCATTGATCCGGCTCGACGAAGCAGGGGAGGCGGTTCAGGCAAATTTTCCGCTGTGGTTTGCCCTGCACATCGCCAGTTTTTTCGGACTCCGGATCAATGACAATTATTCTCCCAACAGAAAATTCCTCGATCTTCAGGAAGGCTTTTTTATAAATGAAAAACCGGCGCATCCGCATTTTCTGGATGATCCGTTCAGCGGACATATTTCTCAACTCCTGAAAGTCATGCAGCCGGATGAACTCCCGGAAGTGCCGTTGAATAAGGAAAAACGCAGAATACTGATGGAAGCCTGCCAGGATTTTTTTGCCCTGCACATTCCCGGATTCGGGGTAATGAAAACGCTTCCGGTTTTAAGAACCATACTGGATGACGAAAAATCATAGCACGCGCAAACATCGGCTTTCCCTGCCCAGCACCTCATTTCCATGATAAGTGATCAGCACAATACCGGGTTGTTTCCCTTTTTTGAAATCGCCCAGTTTCTGATCGAACTGAAGCGCCCGTGCGCCATTCGATGTTGCCCACTGCAGAAGACTGCCAGTATCAATCGCCGGGAAATGCTTCCGGATGGTTTTTATTTCTTCCAGCACACTGAGCTGATGATTGCTGGCTAAACTGTCTGTGCCGATCACCAGGTTTGCTTTCAGATCCGTCATGGCCGGTATATCGGGCAGGCGGTTTTCGATGTAAAGATTGGCGTTGGGGCAGAGACATAAAAACAAATCCGGACTGAAGGCGACAGCCTGCTCCAGATCTTTTTTTGAACTATAGGTATTGTGAACGAGGAGGATGTTTTTAGCCTGATCCAGCCGATGCAGAAAATACGACAGGCTTCCTTTTCCCGTTGCGGTAAAGTGTGTATTGTCTATTTTCATCATTTCATACATCCGGAGCAATGCGCCCCTGCCGGAAATAAAGAATGCATCTTCCGCATCCGTTTCCTGGTTATGGATGGTAATGGTTTTCCGGAGAAAGTCCGTTTTCAGCAGATTCCATAATTCCGGCGAAACAGAATAAGGAGCATGGGGGCTCAGGGAAAGATGATTCAGATCATCTGTTATTCCGGCAAACCGGTCGTACAGTAATTTGCCGGCTGAGAATCGTTTTTGAGCCTGATCCGGCAGCCAGCCGGCCAGTTCTATGAAATTATACCAGCCTATGCGGTTTTCAGATTTCTGGGTAAGGGTGTCGGCAGTATTACAGATATCCCCGACGGCTACAATTCCGTTCTCCAGCATTTCGGATCGCCGCCAACCTGATCGCTTCCTGAATTTCACCGGCCGTTGATTTACGCTGGCTGACAACCGAAAAAACAAAATCCACCAACCCTGTCTTCATGGGGATCCGGCCTTTCAGATGACTGAGTTCCAGATGGCAATGACAATTAATGAATCCGGGGCTGATCAGGCCTTTCAGGTTTTCCACCTCTTCGCCTGCATCCCGGTAATCCACGATATCCTCCACGATGCCCAGGCCGTTGGTAACCAATACCTGCTCAGGACCCAATATATTATAACCGTCAAACAAATAATCTGCTTTGAATTTCCGATAACTCATGGTTCGGTTAACTTTGCAGCAATTTAAATTTTTCGCAAGTATGATTGATAAACTGGAAGCTATCCGGGCAAGATTTGAAAATCTTGGGCGTTGCTTTAACGAATCCGGCCATCGTTAATGACAACAGGAAGTTCAGCGCAACCAGTAAGGAATACCGGAGCCTGGAGAAAATTGTAAGGAATCTACGAACAATACCGGAACCTGCTGGACGACCTGGCTTTCAACCGCGAGGCGCTCAATGGGGAAGATGATGAACTCCGTGAGCTGGCCAAGGAGGAGAGACCCGGGCTGGAAGAGAAAAAAAGCGTTCTGGAAGCGGAGATCCGGCAGCTGCTGATACCCAAAGACCCGCAGGATGAGAAAAATGCCATCCTGGAAATCCGGGCCGGTACGGGTGGTGATGAAGCCAGTCTTTTTGCCGGGGATCTATTAAGAATGTATCTTAAATATTGCTGAAAAAAAGGGCTGGAAAACCGCGCTCCTCAGTGAAAGCGAAGGAACGGTGGGCGGATATAAAGAAGTTCAGGTGGAAGTGACCGGAGATGATGTTTATGGCACGCTGAAATTTGAAAGTGGGGTACACCGGGTACAGCGGGTTCCGGATACGGAACAAAGCGGCCGGGTTCATACCAGCGCCGCCACAGTGGCGGTGATGCCGGAAGCAGAGGAAGTGGATTTTGAATTAAAGGAAAGCGATGTAAAAATGGAAACCGCCGAAGCGGCGGCGCCGGCGGTCAGAACGTAAATAAGGTAGAAACAAAAGTATTGCTTACCCATATGCCTACAGGCACCGTGGTGGTCTGCCAAACGGAAAGAACCCAGCTGGGAAACCGGGAAAAAGCCATGCAGATGCTGCGTACCCGCTTATACGAGGAACAGGTCAGGAAACAGGAAGAGGAAATTTCCCGCCATCGAAAAAGCCTGGTCAGTACCGGCGACCGCAGCGCGAAGATCAGAACCTATAATTTTCCACAGGGAAGGGTTACCGATCATCGGATCGGCCTCACCGTTTATAACCTTTCCGATGTACTTAACGGGAATATCAGTGAATTCATCAGACGCACTTCAGTTTGCAGAAAATGCGGAAAAAATAGCCAATCAGTCTTAGATCTGTTGCAATTATTCCCCAGGGTTTGCGTAATTAAATTCCTTGACATTTGATGAAAGCAAGCGATTTTTATTAGTAAATTCATTTTGGATTATTTTAACAAACGGGGTTAAACTTCTGATTTCTTCGTTAGTTAAACAAACGGTGAAGTGATCTTGTGAAACGAAACGCAGAATTGACGTGATTTTCAATGTTTTAATTCAATTTGGTGGATTCGGTTCCCAATGATTTTAATCTTAAAAAATTGTTATTAAGAAATCAGAAGAAACCTATTCACCGGGCAGCTCGTATCTTTGTATAAGTTCTTTCGGCAGTTAAGTGTGAAGATGCAGATTTTAATCTGGCATCTGTTTTGCCTTAACTAGTATCATAAGTAAGTCTTTTCTATTTGACTTCATAAAAGCAGTCAATTTTCTCATAAGCAGTTAGTTTTGGTTACGGCCCCTGTTTCCACAGGGGTTTATTTTTTTGTGCCCATTCAGAGCTTGCTATGAATCCCGGTTCAGACATTCATTAGGGATCCTGCATGGAACATTTCTGCTAATGTCTGCTTTGCTTTTTACCAATTAAAAGAATGGTTACCGATATAATGAATCCCAGCGCGGATCCGATCACGTCGGCCAGAATATCTTCCACGTCAAAATCGCGGAGGGGTATGAAATATTTCTGAACGTACTCCATGGCAATCCCGTATACGCAGGCGGTAATAAAAATTATAAAAAAGAAGTTCCTGTTTTTTTTATCAGGCTTGGCTGCATAATAAAAAGACCACAATACAACAAACACACAAAATATGCTGATGTGTATGTATTTGTCGAAATCAGGAATGCTAAAATGGGATTCTGACGGAAGTACACTGCCTGGCAGTGCAAGCAAAATAAAGATGATGATGGTCCATGTTAAAGCAGGGTACCGTCTGGTCAGGATTTTTTTTATTTGCATTGGTATCGAAATGCTCGGTTACTTTTCCCATTACATACATTGCATTCATATCGGGTGTTTCACTGCCGCCTTTTTTCTCCAGGGTAACGGCAAAAGCCTGGGCTCTTGGAATGGTTTTGAGTTTCATAAAATGTGTTCCGTTATCCATGTCAAATGTGCCGGCATTCGTCGGTTTGCCGTCCACAATGGCCCACAGCTGATACTGCATGCCGGAGGCTGGCATGGGAAGCTGATTCACCAGCAGGTAAACTTCTTTGGAATCAGTATTCCAGTAAACAGTTGCCATGCTCGATGGATCAGGGCTGGTCGGCGCGGAAGGCAATTTTACGATTTCCATCTTCGGATCCTTCATGTGCTGTAGGGCGGCTCCGTAATTCTCCAGTCTGGTATTCAGCAACTGGTTGGCACCCGTTAACCGGTTTTGGTCTTCGGCTAACGCTTTATAAAGGGCAATGGAATGCTTATACTGGCTGAGTAAATACAGGTTTAGCAATACGCTTCCCAGCAGCAGGATCGCAGCGGCTGCTGCAACCAGGCGCGGCACTCCTTTTCTCTGTATCATCGCCGGTTTATCCAACCGCCTCACGGGGTGCTGGTCAACTTCCTCCATCCCGATCCGGGAAAAAATACTTGACTTTATTTCCCGTGGTGGCGATACCTTTTGAAGCTGCAGGGCTTCTTCCAATTGCTTTTCAAAAGTAGTCCTGGCCTGGCGCACTTCATCGTGGGCAGCGCAGAGTTTTTCAAATTCAGCACTTTCTTCCGGACTGGCCAGCCCCAGTACGAAGGATTCAACAATTCCGCTTGATATGTATTCGCGTATGTTCACTTATTTTAATAATTCTCTTAATTGTAATAAAGCACTCCGGATGCGGGTTTTCACCGTTCCCAGGGGAATATCCTCAATTTGCGCGATTTCTTCGTGGGTAAATCCCTTTATATAGGAAAGATCCAATAAAACGCGAAGATCAGGCCGAAGTTTTTCCAGGAATTTTGCCAGCCCAATATGGTCGGTATTGATTTGTGTTACCTGGTCCCTTCCATATACGTTTCCCTTTAATTCCTGGTTTTTCAGATTATTTTTATAACCCGCAGAACGGAGGAGGTCAATGGATGCATTCCGGCTGATGTTCAGCATCCAGGTAAACAAACTTCCCTTTGCAGGGTCATAGGTCTCTATTCTTCGCCAGATATTAATAAAAACTTCCTGTAATACGTCTTTTGCAGGAGTGGAATTCTGAACGATCTGCAAAATAATACTGTAGAGAGAGCCACTATAGTGATCGTACAAATACTCAAAAGCCGACTTGTCTTTTGCTTTTAATGCTGCAACGAGATCCTGTTCACTGTATGTAGTGGATAAGCCCAAGAATGTGTGTATATAAAAAATGATATGTCTTCATCAGCCAACGAGGGAGGCGTAGGCATCCGCATCCAGCAGCTTATCGATAGCGGACGGATCCGTAACCTGAAGTTTAATCATCCATCCTTTGCCATAAGGATCGGTATTGACCAGATCCGGCGACTGGGCCAGTTCCGGATTCAGTTCTTCAATGGTTCCGGCAACGGGAAGAAAAAGATCAGATACGGTTTTTACAGCTTCCACGGTCCCAAAAACAACTCCGGCTTCCAGCGTTTTCCCGATGGTTTCCACTTCCACATAAACGATATCCCCCAGCTCACTTTGAGCATATTCCGTTATTCCGATAATGGCAGTTTGTCCATCTTCCAGCCGGACCCATTCGTGATCTTTTGTATAGCGGAGATTTTTGGGAAAGCTCATGTAATCATTTTAGTTTTTCCTGTAAAACAGGTAGTGCAAATATAGAAGGATTTGTATGTTTTTTCCTTTTAAGCGGAATCTTTTGGATCAGCTAAGGTCCTGTTTCCCAAAATACAGGAGCAGATGGTCTTTCATGAAATTTTCCTGCTCAATCACATTCATGATTGGCAATGCTTTTAACTGACGGAAATGCGGCCATCCTTCCTCATCCACTTTCTCCAGTTCATAATATCCGCTCTGGGCAAACAGGCTGCACACCGCTACATGCATCAGGTCCTGTTTTTGTTCTTTGGTAAACTTTTCCCTGATATCCCCCAGTTCCTGGATGCCGACCAGAAAAAGAATGGCTTCCATATCCGGCTTCTTTCCAAATCGTTCCATCAGTCTGGATTCGAGCGCCCACCATCTCACCTGCAGATCTTCGTTAACATTCATCCGGCAAAGATAACCCGGCGCCGGAATCTAAACGCAGTTCTGTTACCTTTGCCAAAATTTCGGGCTCATGTTACAGTTAGCGGTCATCCGCCAGCAGGCAGATTTTGTAAAGGAAAGGTTAAGGGTAAAAAACTTCGATGCCGTAAAGGCGGTCGATACCATTCTTTCGCTGGATGAACAGCGTAAACAAGCCCAGTTACAACTTGAAACGAGCCCAGGCTCAGCTAAATACCATTTCCAAAGAAATCGGTCAGTGGATCGCGAAGGGCGACAAAGAAAAAGCTGAGGAAAAAAAACAGGCGGTCTCCGCTTTTAAAACCGCGATTCCTCGCGCTGCAGGACAAACTGAATCAGCTGGATCAGGAGCTGCATGCCCAGCTGGTAATGCTTCCGAACCTTCCGGCTAAAGAAGTGCCGCCCGGAAAAACGCCTGAAGAGAATGAATTGGTACGGGAAGGCGGCCAGCAGCCCGAACTTATCTGACCAGGCGCTGCCACACTGGGATCTGGCAAAAAGATTCAACCTGATCGATTTTGAACTCGGGAATAAAATTACCGGCAGCGGGTTTCCTGTTTATATCAACCGGGGAGCCCGTTTGCAAAGGGCGATGATTCAGTATTTCCTGGATTTCAATACAGCTGCCGGGTTCACCGAATACCAGCCTCCGCTGATGGTGAATGAAGCCAGCGCTTTTGGTACCGGACAGTTGCCGGATAAAGAAGGACAAATGTATTTTGCCACGGAAGATAAATTTTACCTGATCCCGACTTCGGAAGTCCCGCTGACCAATATTTACCGTGATGTGATTGTTAAAGAAAATGAACTGCCTATCCGCATGACTGCCTATACACCCTGCTTCCGCCGCGAAGCCGGAAGTTATGGGAAAGATGTGCGGGGTCTGAATCGTCTGCATCAGTTCGACAAAGTAGAGATCGTCCAGATCGTTCATCCGGAAAAGAGTTATGCCGCGCTGGATGAAATGGTTTTGCACGTGGAAAAATTACTGCAGTCGCTCAGACTGCCTTACCGCATTCTCCGGCTCTGTGGCGGGGATATGTCCTTTGCCTCAGCCATCACTTACGATTTTGAAGTGTTCAGCGCTGCCCAGGAAAAATGGCTCGAAGTAAGCTCCGTGTCGCAATTTTGAAAGCTTCCAGACCAACCGCATGAAGATCCGGTTTAAGGATGCGCAAGGCAAAATGAACCTGCTCCACTCGCTCAATGGCAGCTCCCTGGCCCTTCCCCGGATCCTGGCCTGCCTGCTGGAGAACAATCAGCAGGAGGGAAGAATTTTGCTGCCGGAAGTGTTGCATGCTTATTTTGGGGCAGGGGAAATTGTTAGTTGACGGTTGACAGTTGACGGTTGACGGACTTTCAGTGTCGATCAAGCTGACATTATATCTGTTTGGGCACTATGGTCCACATAGAGTCCGTCAACCGTCAACCGTTAACCGTCAACCGCCATTAAACCTTCCCCCATTTCCCCCGTCCAACCCCCAATGGACGCCCAGCGTAAAAACCAGCATCTTTTGTGGCGTGCGGGATTTGGTCCCGCCGCGGATCAGTTCGAAATGATCCACATGCAGGCGCCTGAAAAAATATTCAGGTTAATGCTGGAGGCTGCGCAAAAGGATCCTGTTCTTTTCGATGTTGCCGATCCGGCGCTGAAAGCAATGGTCATGGGGAATGACGCAGATCCGCTGACCATGCGAAGAAATCTATCTTCAGAAGAAAAGAAAAATTTCAGAAAGCAGTCGGTCCTGGATATCCGGAAACTCAATATCCGCTGGCTGCAGGAGATGACTGAAACCGATGCACAGCTCCGGGAGAAAATGTCCCTGTTCTGGCACGGCCATTTTGCAACGAAAACAGTAAATATTATTTACGATCAGGAACTGCTCAATATCATCCGGCAGCATGCGCTGGGTAATTTTCGTGATCTTTTGTTTAAGGTAAGCAAGAGCGCATCCATGATCCGCTTCCTGAACAACGACCAGAACAAAAAGAACCATCCCAATGAAAATTTCGCGCGGGAACTGATGGAACTCTTTACGATGGGCCGCGGAAATTATTCTGAGCAGGATGTAAAGGAATCGGCGCGTGCTTTTAGCGGCTGGGGAACAACCCTGCAGGGAGATTTTACCATCAGAAACCGCCAGCATGATGAAGGGCCGAAGACTTTTCTGGGTAAAGCAGGCAATCTTTCGGGCGACGATATCCTGGATATACTGCTGAATAAAAAGCAAACCGCCGTTTTTATTACCCGCAAAATCTACCGCTTTTTTGTCAATGATGCTGTGGATGAAAAAAGGATTCATGCGCTGGCGGATAGATTCTTTCAGTCCGGTTACCATATTCAAAAATTATTAACGGATATATTTACCAGCGACTGGTTTTATGACGAGAAAAATATCGGCGTGCATATCAAATCACCGGTGGAATGGATCGTGGGCATCCGGCGGCAGCTGCCCCAGGAAATTGAGCACCCCGAAGCGCAGATTCTGATCCAGCGTTTACTGGGCCAGGTTTTGTTTAATCCTCCGAACGTAGCCGGCTGGCCGGGGGAAAACATTGGATAGACAGCTCCAGCCTCATGCTGCGCCTGCAAATTCCCCGTATACTTTATACTTCAGATGCGATTGCGATGAACCCTAAGGCCGATGATGATCTGATGATGGGTATGGAGGATCAGGGAACCGGGCAACCGAAAAGGAGACAGGCTTTGCGTAACGGGGAGAACGCGCGGACAGAGCGGTTTATCCGCACAAAGATCAACTGGGAAAAATTCATCGGTCATTTTCAGGGTATGGCAGCGGAAGATTTATTTGCTGCTGTCCGCCGGCTGCTGTTGCAAACGGAAACGACTATGCCGGATGCTGTATTGGAAAAATACCTGGATCAGACGAACCGCAACAGCCAGTTGCAATCGGCGGCCATCCGGTATATGGGAACACCCGAATATCAGTTGTGCTAAACCATTCATAATTATCTGTATGCTGATCAGGAGAAGGACATTTCTGCAAATGGGCGCGCTGGCAACCAGCTCCTTCCTGATCCCTCAATTCCTGAAGGCTTTTGAAGGACCAGGCAAACCGCTCGCCGGAAACAAAGTACTCGTGATCCTGCAACTGAGCGGCGGCAACGACGGACTGAATACAGTGATTCCCATTCGCAATGATATTTATTACCGCCAGCGCCCGGCGCTGGGAATTCAAAGAGAGAAAGCCCTTCAGCTTACCCAGGAGGCCGGTCTTCATCCGGAACTAACCAGTTTCAAAGCATTGTATGATGAAGGGAATCTGGCTATCCTGAACAATGTCGGATATCCCAATCCGGATCGTTCTCATTTCCGGAGTATGGATATCTGGCAATCCGCTTCTGCCAGCAGTGAATTCAAAAATACAGGATGGCTCGGCCGGTGGCTGGATGAACAATGCGCGCAATGCGATAAGCCTACCCAGGCGCTGGAGATAGACGATATGCTGAGTCTGGCGCTCAGCGGCGAACGGATGAAGGGCATTGCACTGAAGGATCCTGCAAGATTATACAATGACTGCCAGGACCCTTTCTTCCGGCAGATTTTGCAAATGGGCAATAAGCCCCCGGCAGGAGATGCCGGTTCTTATTTATACCAGGTGATGGCGGAAACCATTTCCGGCGCCGGTTATATTTTTGAACAGAGTAAACTGCATGCCGGGAATGCAGTTTACCCAAATTCCGAAATCGGTAAAAACTTAAAGACCATTGCATCGCTCATTTGCTCGGATATCAATACCCGCGTTTATTATCTGAGTCTTGGAAGTTTTGATACGCATGTCAATCAGGAAGACCGCCAGCGGAAATTATTTTCAGAAATGAATGAGGCGGTGCAATCATTCGTTGCCGATCTGAAATCCAATCATCGTTTCGACCAGGTGCTGATGATGACTTTTTCTGAATTTGGAAGAAGGGTTTCGCAAAATGCCAGTGGCGGAACGGATCATGGCACGGCAAACAATATGTTCCTGATCGGCGGGGGCTTAAAAAAAGCAGGCCTGCTGAACGATATGCCGGACCTTTCCCATCTTTCCGAAGGGGATTTGCGATACCTCCTGGATTTCAAAAATGTTTATGCTACCGTATTAAAAAAATGGCTTGGAGCTGACGACGGAAAAATCCTTGGAGGAACTTTTGATTATCTGGACTTTATTTAATGGATAATTGATAATGGATAATTGATATTGAGCTGAAAGTTGAAGGCTGTTTTTGATAAAGAACCGCCCCCGTTATCAATTATCAACTATCAATTATCCATTATCATCACCTGATCAGCACCACCACCCCCTTCTTCACATGCATCTTTCCCAGATAATCCATTCCCTGGATCATCCACACATAAGTGCCTTCGGGCTGGGGCTGGCCGTTGCGTGTACCATCCCATCCTTCGCTGGAATTATGACTGCTGTAAATGAGCCGGCCGGCCCGGTTGTAGATATTGAAATAGGAGATATTGACGATGCCGGCGGCAACAGCATGAAAACGATCGTTGCGACCATCATGATTGGGAGTGAAAGCGTTGGGAATATAAATCTCCGGCCCTTTATAGGCTTTGATCAGGATGGAATCATAAGTGGGACAACCAAAGGAGGTATAGGCAGTAACAATGTATTGCATATCGGAATTCAGCGTGGCGACGGGATCAGGTGAACGGGGATCACTCAGTCCGGTTGACGGAGACCATTGATACAATTCACCGCCGGATGCATGCAACTGCAATGGCTGACCAAAAGCAACGGTCGTATCATTTCCCAGTCTTGCGTTTGTCTGATAAATGGTCACGATCGCCTGCAGGGTATCTGATGAACAACCTGCCTCATTCTCTGCAAATACCTGCACGGGATATTTCCCGCCGAGCGGATAATAATGAATAACCCGGCTGCTACTGTCGAATCCCCCGTCGCCGGTAAACCAGTACCATTGCCGGATGGGAACCGCAGTATGGATGTTTTCCGCGTTCAGATGCACCGGAGATCCATAACAGGCATCCTCAACCGAAATATTCGTGACGGGCTTCTCTGTGACATTTATTCGGATGGAATAAGGATCGGAAACACAACCTTCCTGCGTTACGGTTTTGAGCCGGATCAGTTGCGGGCCGGCAGGAAAAGTTTTGGATAACAGGGGTTCCGTGGTCCGGACTAAGCTTTCTCCGGGATTGAAATCCCAGTCCCATTCAGTAATACTGCCATACTGTACGCTGGAAGCATCATAGAGGACTGCCGGAGCATCCGCGCAGATCACTTTTGGGGAACTTGTAAATCCTGCCACGGGTTTTGAACCGATGGTGATCTGATGCCGGAAAGTGTCCGAGAGGCAACCATTGTTTCCGAGGATGTTGAGTTTAACGGTATAATAACCCGGAACAGGATAATCATGCGGCGGAGGCGCCGGACCATCGGAATAAGTAGTACCGTCTCCGAAATCCCAGTCCCATTTTAAAATCGATCCGAAAGAAAGAGAACTGTCTTTAAAAGTGAGCGTTGCAGGAGCGCAGGTTTTCTGGTCTGCCGCTAAGGAATATCCCGGATTCAGTGAGGTGCAGATTTTTTGAACATTACTCCTGCCGCCGGTTGCTGCACTGAAACCCCAGAATACTTCAGGATTATTATTGAAAATATCTTTTACCAGGTCCGTATGGGTTTGAACACGGACTACGCCATCAATGGCTGCTGAAAGAATGAAAGCAGAAGCATCCCAGGTTATCCGGAATGTATGCCACTGGCAGTCTTCAATATTGCCGAAATTATCAAAAAGGGGAACGGGTCCGGCCAGGGTATTGCTGCTTCCGTTTACCAGGTCGCCGTTTTTATAAATGCCGGTATGATCGTAAGCAGGATCATTAAAATCAGGGTTTTGCCAGGTATCGATTGGAATTCCGATGGAAGGCCTTACGCCCACGAATCCGAGCCCCTGACCGGTGGTTCCGATACTGGTGCCGATGGGCTGGAGAACGAACACCATGCCATCGGCTCCATCAGCATCTTTGCAACCCAGAAAGACGTTGAACTGGTAAACGAAGGATTGGGTCAGGTCGATCTTATTTTTGTTCCAGATCGATCCCGCCTGTGTAAGCGCGTCGGGCGTGAGGGTATAACAGTTGCAGTTATCCTGAACGGCATTGCCGTTGATGATATAAGGAATTTGTTCCTGGGCTGAGGGAAGGAGATAAAAAAAGCCCGAAAACAAAGTGATCAGGGCAAAACGAAATCCGATTTTCATATGGGGCCATTGACCGGTCGGGCGATCATGTCTTCATAGGAATGCGGATCTCATGCTCATACGATAAACCTTCCTGGAAGGTCCCGGATACCCCGTAAGGTACCCGGAACGGATCCAAAAGATTATTTACCAGCCTTGTTTAGCGATGCCGGCTTTAATAGCAGCCAGTGCTTTTTCTGCTCCGAGTAAGGTGGTCAGCTTATTTCCTTTTCCGTCATGCCCCTGGGCCATATAGGCTCCTTTGGCTGTTTTGCTGATCACTGCATCCACGATGGGAACATTTTTCTCTTTCGTCTTTACATTATAAGCTGTGAGTGTTACTTCGGACATATTTTCAATTTTTTAAAGGTTCTGAATGATCAACCGGTATGCCTGACGATTTAAAGGTAGAGAAATATTCTTAAACGGGGTTTCGGCCTGTCAAACGTCCAGCCGGGCATATTTTGCATGGGATTCAATAAATTCCCTGCGGGGAGCCACTTCATCGCCCATCAGCATGCTGAATACCCGGTCGGCTTCTGCGGCGCTTTCGATGGTTACCTGCTTCAGGGTGCGTGTATCCGGGTTCATGGTGGTTTCCCATAGCTGACTCGGCATTCATTTCTCCCAGACCTTTATAGCGCTGAATGTTCACGTGTCTTCTTTTCCGCCGCCAATTCTTTCCACCAGCAGCCTGCGCTGGTCCTCATTCCAGGCATAAGCCTGTTCTTTTCCTTTTTTAACCAGATAGAGGGGAGGCTGGGCAATATAGACATAGCCCTGTTCCACCAGTTCTGCCATATAACGGTAAATAAAGGTCAGGATCAGGGTGGCGATATGGCTTCCATCCACATCCGCATCCGTCATGATGATGAGCTTATGATAGCGGAGTTTGTCCAGATTCAATGCTTTGGGATCTTCCGGCGTTCCCACGGTACACCCAGGGCCGTATACATATTCCGGATTTCCTCATTCTCATAGATCCGGTGTTCCATGGCTTTTTCCACGTTCAGGATCTTACCCCTTAAGGGCAGAATGGCCTGGAAACTCCGGTCGCGGCCCTGTTTGGCTGTACCGCCGGCAGAATCTCCTTCCACCAGGTATAGTTCGCAGCGTTCGGGATCTCGTTCGGAACAATCGGCCAGTTTGCCCGGCAAGCCGCCCCGCTCAACACGCTTTTCCGCTGTACCAGTTCCCTGGCTTTTCTGGCAGCTGCCCGGGCCTGTGCAGCCAGGATCACTTTCTGGATAATATTCTTGCTTCCTTTGGATTTTCTTCCAGATAGGCTTCCAGTACCTTGGAGACCGTGGTGTCCACGACGCCCCTTACTTCATTGTTTCCCAGTTTGGTTTTGGTCTGGCCTTCAAACTGAGGCTCCGGAACTTTTACGGAAATGATGGCGCTCAGTCCTTCCCGGAAATCATCCCCTTCAATTTCCACTTTTGCTTTTTCAAAATGGTTTTGTTTGTCGCCATAACTTTTAAATACCTGTCAATGCCCGGCGGAAACCCGCTACATGGGTACCGCCTTCAATGGTATTGATATTATTTACGTAGGAATAAATATGTTCGCTGTAACTGTCGTTGTAGGTGAGCGCCACTTCCACGGCCACATTGGTTACTTCATCATGCCTTCACAAAAATCACTTTCGGAATCAGGGGATTCCGGCCGGCATTGCTATCCAGCATTTCAACAAATTCGACGATGCCGCCTTCACTGTAAAATGTTTTGGAATAAGTATTGCCCTCTTCATCTTTTTCGCGCAGGTCGTTGAGTATGATGCGGACGCCCCTGTTCAGAAAAGAAAGTTCGCGCAGCCGGCTTTCCAGAATATCCTTGTTGTATACGGTTGTAATAAAAATGACTGGCATCGGGCCAGAAAGTGAACACGGGTGCCGGTTTTATCACTGATGCCGATTTCCCGAACCGGATACTGCGGAATACCGATTTTATATTCCTGTTCAAATATTTTTCCTTCCCGCTGAACGGTAACATGCAGATCGCTGCTCAGTGCATTTACGCAACTCACGCCCACGCCATGCAAACCACCGGAAACTTTGTAAGTATTCTTATCAAATTTTCCGCCGGCATGCAGCACGGTCATTACCACTTCCAGTGCACTTCTTTTTTCTTTGGTATTCATGCCTGTGGGAATACCCCGGCCATCATCTTCCACGGTGATGGAATTGTCCGGATGAATGGTGACTGTAATATTCTTACAATAACCTGCAAGCGCTTCATCAATGGAATTATCCACTACTTCATAAACCAGGTGATGCAATCCTTTTACACCAATATCCCCGATATACATGGCGGGTCTTTTTCTGACCGCTTCCAAACCTTCTAGAACCTGGATACTGTCTGCTCCGTAACCATTGGTTGCGGGAGATAAAACCTGCTGTAATGTTTCGCTCATATTTAGTTGAAAAACCGGTTATTAGATATAAAATAAAGGGTAAGCAAATTTACGGAAAATAAGGGCTGAAAGCAGGGGTTGAAAGCGGGGTTTTTTGAACTATTTTTGCACGTTATTTTCACCGGAAAAAATGACAGTATTTATGATGATCCAGACCTTTAATCTCATCCATTCCGGGTAGGCCATTGAAACTTTTTGCGATGTAAATTTGCGGCCGATTATGCATCAGCCCCCGGATATATTCTCCCTGGCCTATAAGCAGCCTGTTATGCAGGAACAGCTTCAGCTCATTGCAGGAGAAGGAGCAGCAGATCCCCGGATCCGTTCAATATGCAATACAGCGGTATCAGAAAAATCCGCAATGGAGTCTGGATGACCTGGGCATGATGATTTATCATTATAAAAAAGACGAAACCTACAGGAGAATTATTTTGAACTGCGGTTTTGCATTGCCGGAAATGTTTACTGCAAGCAAAAAGACAGGGAATGCGATTCCTGCAGCCTGAACGCATCCCGGTATTGCACCGAAAGGCAGGAAACTGTTGATGTGCTCAGTTTCCGTTTTTCAGCCGTTCATCTTTCCCAGTTTGTGAAACCCCAGCAGGTAAGCGGAACGCTTACGGATAATGTGCTGCATTTCAAACATCCTTCTTCTTTTTCCAAAATATTATCCCTCTGCAGCCGCACCCGGATGGTGCTGGAAGCCATACTGAATCATAGCTATACTGGCAGCCTGGAGAATATTTTCATCAATGCCCAAACCCAGATGCTCCTGCTCTACAGCCTGGAATGCATGCTGGGCGAGAATGAGGTGAAACGGTTTCAATGTAAATTCCTGGCCAATGAGGATGACCGGGAGAAAATTACCCAGGCCAGCGAAATCCTGCTGCAGCATATTGGCGAACCCCTCACCATCAACGAACTCAGCCGCAAAGTCGCCATCAACGAATGTTACCTGAAAAAAGGATTTAAAGAACTCTTCGGCACCACCATTTTTGATTTCTACCAAAGCCAGCGCATGGAACATGCGCGCTATCTGCTGTATGAAAAAGGGCTTAGCGTGACGGAAGTCTCCATTATGCTCGGATATTCCTCCATTTCACATTTCTCCACGGCTTTTAAAAAGCATACAGGGCTGAAACCTTGTGAGTTGCTGTTTCATTAAAACTTCTTGTTGCTTTTGAAGCCCGGGAAAGCCCGGGATTGCCCGTCGCAACCCGGCATAAAAGCAGCATAACCGCCACCATCTATTATTATCAGGTCTTTATTAGGTTATCTATAGGTATTCTTAAGGTATAGAACCTTAGATAAACCTAATATAACCTTAAAATAACCTTAGGATAACCCTAGGATGAGAGGTATTTCAGAGTCTGATCAAAACAGGATGTTCCGTCCCAAAGAAGCTGTAAAAACGAGGGAATGAACCAGGAAGCACCAGGTAATGGCTTCCTGTCCAGCCGGAGGTAGAATGTTTTGGGGTCTTCTTTTAGCTGTCGGCCCAGCCCGACGCAGCATCGATCGTTTCGTCCAGGTCCCTGGTGGTAAGGGCATTGTTTAAAAACCAGCTTTCAAAGGCTGAAGGGGGAAGGTAAATTCCCTGATCCAGCAGGAAATGGAAGAATTTCCTGAATGTTTCGGCATTGCCGGCGGAAGCCGAAGCGAAATCTTTAACCGGCCTGTCGGTAAAAAAGACACTGATCATAGAACCGGTTTGATTGATGACAACGGGAATACCTTTTTCCTCCAGTGCTTTTTGCAGGCCATCCCTTAAGTATATTGTCTTTTCTTCGAGTTCGGAATAGATCTGCGGATTGTCTTTCAGGATCTTTAAAGTAGTGAACCCGGCGATCATGGCGATGGGATTCCCGCTGAGAGTGCCGGCCTGGTAAACCTTTCCGACCGGGGCGATCTGTTCCATGATCTCCCGGCGGCCACCGAATGCACCCACGGGCATTCCGCCGCCGATTACTTTGCCATAGGTTACCAGATCGGCCCTGATATTTAATTTCTCCTGGGCGCCACCGGGAGCGAGCCGGAAACCGGTCATCACTTCGTCGAAGATCAGCAGCATATTCTCGGCGTCGCAGATGGACCGGAGCTCTTCCAGGAATCCTTTTTCCGGTAGCACGCAGCCCATATTACCGGCAACGGGCTCTACAATGATGGCTGCTATTTCTCCGCGATGTTGTTTTACCAGTTGCCTCACCGCTTCCGGATCATTGAAAGCGCAGGTAAGCGTGTCCTGCGCCACGCCGGCAGTAACCCCCGGCACGGTCTGGATATTAAAAGTAGCGAGACCGCTTCCGGCTTTTACCAGAAAAGCGTCTGCGTGTCCATGGTAGTGTCCTTCAAATTTGATGAACTTATTTTTTCCGGTAAAGCCCCTCGCCAGCCGGATCGCACTCATGCAGGCTTCGGTGCCGCTGCTCACCATACGGATCAGGTCCACGTTCGGGACCATGCTGCAGATCAGTTCCGCCATTTCCACTTCAAGTTCCGTAGGTGCGCCAAATGAAGTGGAGCCGGCTACTTTTTCCTGTATGGCCTTTACCACAGGTTCATAAGCATGTCCCAGGATCATCGGCCCCCAGGAAGCGATATAGTCAATGTATTTATTTCCGTCCGCGTCGTAGAGATAAGCGCCTTTTGCTTTGCTGATGAACAGCGGTGTGCCGCCCACGCTTCTGAATGCACGCACAGGAGAGTTCACGCCGCCGGGGATTGAGTTTTTGCGCTCTCTCAAAAAGCCTTTTACTGATGGGTGTATCCATATGATTGATTCGGGAACAACTGATTAAATTGTTTTTTTTTGCGTAGCCCGCCGCAAATTTAACTGTTTTCAATTTTTGAGAATCATGTATATGAAATGGCGGGACTAACAACGAATATTGATCCGGTTAAAAAATTGCCGGATTAAGAAAATGATTTGGAAGAATAAGCGATATCGAAAAGAGGCGCTTACCATTTTCTGATCTTGAACGGCCTGCCTACCGGTCTGCCTGCTGAATACAGCCGCAGAATATATAATCCGGAGGGAAGGGAATGGATATCGATCCTGAAACTGGTCAGTTCATTTCTTTCTGTTTCCTGTCCCAGAATATTGAAGATCCGGTATTGAAGCGGACCAGTGAAGGGGTCGTTGAACCGCAGAAATATTTCTGCCTGGGAGGGATTGGGGAAGACGGTAAAAACGGGATCTTCAGGCTGGCTTTTCAGCGGATACCCGTTCAGGCGGATATTGTCCAGGGCCACTAACAAAAGACAGGAGGGATGCGAAGTATTCCTGGTTACGGACCCGTCATCCGCAATGAAACGAAGTCTGAAATCTTCGCTGATATATTCATCCAGATCGATATTCACCCGGGGTGGAATGGAGTCCCAGATATCTCTGGCCTGATGCGGTATAAAATAACTGTAAGGCTTATTATCATCCGAAATAAATAACGGCGCCCATTTATGATGGGTAAAGGCCTCAACTTTAAAAAAGGCGTTAAGGGTGGAGTCCTGGCCATTTTTAATTGCATAAAAATTATAATCGAATCCAAGAGATACATGGCGGTAACCACGCAGGTCATAAGAAGGGGAAAGAATGGCGCTTGCTCCCCTGAAATTATCACTGAATCCAAAATAATTGTCAAAGATCAGCATACAGGTACTGTCAAAATTCCCTAAGGCAGCATAGATGATATTGGTATTTGTTAAAGCAACTTTCCAGGGGTGATCGATAAAAGCAGGAATAAGTTTCCGGATCAGAGAATCGGTCCATCCCTCTGGCAACCGGCAACTGTCGAAACTGACATCAAAGAATTTCCTGCTGCCCAGCCTGTAATCGGGAGCGCTGAAAAATTGCGGAACAGCACAAAAGTTTTTGGACGAATCCTGCACGAAATCTAAACGGTGCCTTGAACCATCGGCGGCAAGATTCTCCAGCCTGAATGTATTTCCTCTTCTGTGCAGCGTTTGCGGCATGTGATCAATGGATACCTTCAGATTATCCGCATTGCAATTCCTGAACGCAATGCTCATCTGCAGATCATACAGAGAGTCCCTGATATTAACCGTGTCCAGCCGGGCCTGAACATCGGAGGAGTTTAAAACAATCGTGGATGAACTGCTGGTATCGGTTAAACATATCCGCTGTATGCCGATACGGTAAGGGGTGCAGGGTTCCGGATGCGGAATGCTGCCCTGGCTGCCGTTTACATATTCGATAACCGGTGACTGGCTGCCGGTTGCAAATTCCGGGAAAGCGGTTAGTTTGAATAATCCCGTACCGGACCATTGCAACCGGATACTGTCTCCCGATTGCCCCGGCGCCAGTTGCAGTCCCGTTGGAGGCTGACAACCCACAGGCTGGCAATCGCTGAAACAGGCGGGCAGACTCAGCACCGTATTACGGATAACGAGTTGCGAACTATAGGGAATTCCGCCAAAATCGGATAATCTGGAAAACCGGCCTGCAAAGCCGGCCGCACTGGCATCTGCGCCGCTGTACATGATAAACTGGGTTACGTCCGCCTTTCTCTGGTCATCGTGTTGGCAGCCTAAATTATGCCCCGTTTCATGGGCGACCAATACCCTGAGTGAGGCGGAATTGTCGGTATAATATCTTAGAAACTGCACCTGCGCAAGGGGAGAGGGGGAACCATCTGCTTCTCCGATCACCCGCAGATCATTCTGTATGTATATTGCATGTGTGGTCCAGTATTGACTGATGCTGAAACAGCTGGTATCGGTATTGTTCCGCACCCATCGTTGAAATGGTTGGACCATGGTAGCGATGTATCCGCTTTTACCCATTATATCGCATGCAGAACAGGCAGACAAAAACATCTGTTCCACCTCAAAATGCAGCATATCGTTTCCCGTATCTGTTGAATTATCCGGACCCAGGTTAAGGTTGGTGAACGCGCCTTCTGCAATATTCAGATTAGAAAGCAACGCGGTTTCTTCATCTTCAACTGAATTGTTGAACTTTTGGTAGATGGAATAATCGGCGACTATATTGAATTTGGTCGTTTTGCATATGCCGGGCAGCACCTGGTCTGCAGAAGAAATGTTGACTGCCGGCATATTGCCGGTCAAAGCCGAATGACCGGTTCCGCAAACAAAGGGATCACTGATCACATCAGCAGCGCTGTACAGGACAAGATCGTCGGATCCCGCGCCGGGACTGAATTTCCTTAAGGGGTCAATGAAATAACTTTTCCCTTCATCCATTATATTTCCTGCAATAAAACCATCCTTTACAATCAAACGGACGGAACTCCTGCTTTTCCCCGCAATTTTCCCCTTGTACAGATAATCCGGATGCGCCGGTAACTCCCTGATGCCTTCCGGCGTTTGAATCCTTAGGGTATAATGATCAGCAATGATTTTTGCCGGTTCCAGCTCCATTTCGAAACTTATGTCTTTGGAGAGCCGGAGACTGATCTTTCTGGTTGAACTTTTTTTTTGAAGGTAATTCCGCAGGGACCTGGAATCCAGGCGGATGACCTGAAAGTTTCTGAACTGTGCATTCAACTGCGGAAACGCCGTTCTTTTCAGCTCGCCTGCGGTAAAGGAATTCTCTCTGTTCTTTTGTTGTCCGAAAACTGAATCAGTTGGCAGCAACAATAAAATAATGCAAACCAGCAATGCAAAAGAATGGAATGCTTTTCTTGCCATGCAAAGAAGATCCTGTTGATAAAAAGGATTCAAGAGAATTGCGCTTTTGGGCGGATCAATGTTTTGAGGATACGTTTCGCGGGCCCCCCGGAATCAGCCGGGCCGGACTCAGGAATTTCCGGCTGATCAGTGTGGCGCCTTCATTTCCTGAATCAATATACGAATGAATAATCAGATCTTCAAATGCTTCGGATGATGACGAACTTCCATGGGGGGCTGATTTATGACGGACTTATAAATCCAGCAACTTTACCGCATCCCTTGCAAAATAAGTTGCAATGAGATCCGCGCCGGCGCGTTTCATGGAGGTAAGGGTTTCGAGGATTGCTTTATTTTCATCGATCCAGCCCGTTTTGGCAGCGGCTTTGATCATGGCATATTCTCCGCTGATATTGTAGGCGCTTACGGGTACGCGCACGGCATTTTTTACTTCCCGGATGATGTCGAGATAGGAAAGGGCGGGTTTTACCATTACAATATCGGCGCCTTCTTCCACATCCTGCAAAGCTTCTTTTACCGCTTCGGTGCGGTTGGCATAATCCATCTGGTAGGTTTTTTTATCTCCGAAACCGGGCGCGGATTCGAGGGCATCGCGGAAGGGTCCGTAAAAACAGGAGGCATATTTTGCACTATAGGCCATGATGCCGGTTTTGGTAAATCCGTTTTCTTCAAAGGCTTTCCGGATGGCTCCGATGCGGCCGTCCATCATATCGCTGGGTGCAACAAAGTCGGCCCCGGCTTCCGCATGACTCAGGCTCATTTTTACCAGTGCCTCTACGGTTTCATCATTTACGATCTCACCGTTTTTTACAATGCCGTCATGGCCGTAGGATGAATAAGGATCGAGCGCCACATCGGTCATGATCAGCATTTCCGGAACGGCATCTTTAATGGCGCGGATGCTGCGTTGCATCAGCCCGTCTTTATTCCATGCTTCTTTCCCGGTATTGTCCTTCAGTTCGTCCTTGCTCTTTACGAAGATCAATATGCTTTTTAATCCCATTTTATACAGTTCCTTCACTTCATCTACTGTCACATCCAGACTGTTCCGGAAATACCCCGGCATGGAGGCAATCTCCGTTCTTACCTGCTTTCCTTCATCAATAAATAAGGGCACGATGAAATCGTTGGGAGAAAGTGCTGTTTCTGCTACCAGGCTCCGGATAGAGGGATTTGCTCTTAGTATTCTGCTTCTTTTTTGGAGGTACATTTTGAAAAATTGATAATTGATAATTGATTAATGGATATTGAAGAATAAGACGATGGCGTTATCAACTATCAACTACCCAATTCCACGCGGCTTCAGGCAAACCTGCAGCAATTCATCTTCTTTAGATCCTGGTTGCGGATGGTAGTCATAAACCCAGCGCGCACGGGGCGGCAGGCTCATTAATATACTTTCGGTTCTTCCTTTTGTTTTGAGTCCGAATAAGGTTCCGCGGTCATGGATTAAATTGAATTCAACATATCTTCCTCTTCTGATTTCCTGCCAGTTGATTTCCTTGTCACTGTACGGAATATCTTTTCTTTTCTCAACAATGGGAAGATACGCTTCTAAAAACGCATCTCCATTGTGTTGCTGAAAGCTTAACAGTTTTTCAGCATCCGCCTCCTCGGCAGGCCTCAGATGATCGTAGAAAATTCCGCCGATGCCCCTGGTTTCTTTATTGCGGTGGGTATTGGAGAAATACCCGTCACAGTTTTTTTTATACTGCGGGTATAGTTCCGGGCCGAATGGATCCAGCACATTTTTTATTGTCTGGTGAAAATGACGGGCATCCTCTTCAAATAAATAATAGGGCGTGAGGTCGGTACCGCCGCCAAACCATCTGTCTGTCACATAACCTTCTTCATCATATAATTCAAAAAACCGCCAGTTGGCATGCACGGTGGGAACATAGGGATTCAGCGGATGGATCACCAGAGAAAGTCCGCAGGCAAACCAGCTTCTCCCTTCTATCTCCAGTTGTTTCCGCATGGCATCGTTTACCGCTCCAAATACCACGGAACTGTTGACCCCGCCCTTTTCAAATACATTTCCATTTTCCATTACCCGGGTCCTGCCGCCCCCGCCCCTGCCTTCCTCCCTTTCCCATTCATCGGTCCGGAATATCGCTTTGCCATCCGCTTTCTCCAAAGCAGCACAAATTGTATCCTGCAGCCCGTAGATATATTCAATCCAGCGGCCGCGGAATGCTTTGGTTGATGTTTTGTAGAGAGGCATGATGTGTCGAAGTTTTTAATAGCAAAAAGGGATTGGTATAACGGATGACGTCATCCGTCAACCGTCAACGATTCATTCAGCGTTCCCGAATACACGTGCTCTTTCACCGCATCCACAAACGCCCTCGCATGATCCACCGGCACGTTGGGCAGAATACCATGACCGAGATTGGCGATATGCTGCTGCGGACCGAATGCATTCAGCATCCGCGTGACCTGTTTTTTTAATTCGGGAATGGGCGTGAGTAAGCGCGCGGGGTCGAAATTCCCCTGCAGGATGACCCGGGGGCCGGCAAATTCCCTCGCGGTTTCCGGGCGGATGCACCAGTCGATGCCAATGGCTGCCGTTCCGGTGGCGGCCATTTCGGCCAGTGAATGCCAGGCGCCTTTTGCAAAGAGAATGGTGGGCGCTTCATCTTTCAATGCCACGATGATCTGACGCATATATTGCAGCGAGAAAATTTCGAAATCATCCGGACCCAGCAATCCGCCCCAGCTGTCGAAGAGCTGAACCACATCGGCCCCTGCTTTCACCTGCTGACGAAGATAGGCGATGGTCGTATCCGTTAGCATTTGCAATAAACGGTGCGCAAGTTCAGGCTGCTCATAGCAAAAGCTTTTGGTGAGATCGAAGGTTTTGGATCCCTTCCCGTCCACCATATAGCAGAGCAGGGTCCAGGGGGCGCCCGCGAATCCGATCAGCGGTACGCGGTCATTGAGCTCCTGTTTAATTAACCGGATCGCATCAAATACATAGGCGAGCGAATCTTTTACATCGGGAATATAAACTCTTTTGGCATCCGCTGCGGATCTGACGGGCGCCGGTAAAACCGGACCGGTATTTTCAATCAGCTGCACTTCAAGCCCCATGGCCTGCAATACCACCAGGATATCTGAAAAAAGAATGGCGGCATCCACCCCGATCAGGTCCACAGGCTGCAGCGTGATCTCCGTTGCCAGCGCCGGCGTTTGTACGCGTTCAAAAAAAGAATATTTATCCCGCAGCTTCCGGTATTCCGGAAGATAACGTCCCGCCTGTCGCATCATCCATACCGGTGCGCGTTCCGTGTTTTCGCCGGAGAGGGTTCTGAGCAATAAATCATTTTTCAATTTGTTCATGATATGGTATGTGTGCTGCCATAATCAATGGCTATTTGTAATAATGCGGTCTTATCCGGCTTCGGGGAAAGCAGTACTTCGTTGTCAGACAGGTTCCGGATGGCATCAGCGGTCGTTTCTCCCAGGGCAAATAAAATCGTTTTGGAAGAAGGGGTATTAAGGGAAAAAAAACTGTTTACTGCGGTAGGACTAAAAAATAAAACGGCATCATAAGCTTTTGTGAGCCGGACGGGAGTGAGGAGCGTCTGATATACCGCCAGTTCTTTCAGTGAAACACCGGCTGCTCTGAGTTGATCCGGCAATATATCCCTTCGCTGATCACCACAAAAAAATACAGCTTCTTTAACCTGTCCAGGCTGGATGATCTTCGCTGAAAGTTCTTCCGCATTCCCGGCATAATCCATCACCGCAGATTTACCGAAAAAAGAAGTCACGCGCTTTTTAGTTTCGCTGCCCACGCAAAATATTTTCCAGTCCGGCGGATGATGCAAAACATTTGTTACGGCTCTTACCGCATTCGTACTGGTAAAAATAACGGTTAGTGCTTGCCGGGCGTAATCGAGAATCTCACCGCGCGTATCTTCATCCTCATTCAATACAATTTTAATAAAGGGAATCACATCCACCGTGGTGGCAGGATAGTCATTTGCAGAAACCAGGCTTTCATTGATGACCAGGGAGCCGGTGGATAATATTGAAAACCGGTCAGCCATTTTTTATCTCGTTCAGAATTTCCAGTCCGCCGCTATCCAGCAATTCGTGTGCAGCTGAAGTGCCCAGTGAAGCAGCCAGTTCCACCGAAACATTCTTCTCAATAAAAACCTGTTTTTTTCCGTCGATGCTGGTCAGGTTACCGCGAAAATACACTTCTTCATTTTCAATTTCCGCCAGCGCGCCGATGGGCGTGGAGCACCCTCCCATTAAGGCGGACAAAAAATCTCTTTCTATTTTAGCGCTGAATGCCGTGCGTTGATCATTGAGCTTTGCGCAGCATTGAAGCAGTTCTTCATCATTCGAGCGACAGACCACCAGCAATGCGCCCTGGGCGGGCGCGGGAATCATCCATTCCAGTTCAATGGCATTCGGCGGTCGCAGGCCGATCCGTTCCAGTCCTGCCTCGGCAAAAATAGCGCCCTGCCAATGACTCTCTGAAAGCTTTTTTAAACGGGTATTCACATTCCCGCGAATGGGCTCGATCCGGTCGTCCGGAAAACGATGCAGCCATTGCGATTTCCTCCGGAGGCTGCTGGAAGCGATAAGCGCGGTGGCGTGATGTGATGAAAAAGAATCTGCTGTTTCTTCGCGCAGCACCAGAATATCGTAGGGGCTGTCTCTTTCCAGAACGGCGGCTTCCACAATTCCTTTCGGCAGCTGAACGGGAACATCTTTCATGGAATGCACTGCCATGTCGATCCGGTGATTCAGCAGCGCCTGATCCAGACTGCGGGTAAAGATGCCCTGAACACCCATGGCATATAAAGGAGTGGCCAGGTCAAGATCCCCTTCGCTTTTTACGGGAACGAGATCGGCCGCAATGCCCTGTTTCTTTAATAAATGCTGTACCCGGGTAGCCTGCCACAAAGCGAGCTGACTATCCCTGGTGCCGATCCTGAATATTTTAGACATGGTTGACTGGTTTATCCTCCTGCGATAAACTCGTTGATCGCCTGAATATACTGGCAACCGCGCTGATTTTCTTTTCGCATTTTTGACGCCATACCATTTAATACGCGCTGGATCTTCTGATCGGTGGCCACGGTTGGCGTACGCGTGATGGTTGAATGTTCAAACAGAGGAGAGCTGTAAATTTCCCGGAGCTTTATTTTTACTTCTTTTAATACCGGAACATGCTGGCGCATATCGTGCCAGTCAAGCAATTCCCGCATGTGCCCGGCAATGATGGCTTGTGCCTTGGGTACTTCAGCAGCCCGCCGCTGAAGAGTTTCGTCTTTCATCCGGGACAGGCTGTCTACATCGATCAGGGTTATACGGGGCAGCACAGCAACCGCCTTATCTACGTTACAGGGAATGGACAGATCGATGATCAGTTTATTCTCCATTATGGATTCGAGTTGTTCTGCAAAAATTACCGGTTCTGCCGCATTGGTGGCCACCAGGATAATATCTGCTTTTTTAATTTCTGCAGAAAGTTCGTCCATGGTAGAATAGCGCAGGTTCAGTGCAGATAGCCAGGCTTTCCGCTTTTTCGTTCGTCCGGTTAATTAAAGTAATATTCCGGGTGCCCAGGTAGTCCACCATATTTTTACAGGCATTGCTGCCGATCTTTCCTGTTCCCAGCAGTAAGATGTTCTTGTTTTTGATCTCCTGAATATTCTCCCGGATATAATGTACAGCGGCGAATGCAACGGATACGGTGCCATCGCTTAATGCCGTTTGGTTTTTAATGTCTTTGGAAGACTGCAGTACCTGGTTCAGGATGCGCTCCAGGAAAGTATGGATGAAATTCCTTTCCCGGGCAAATTTCATGGCCTGCCGGAGCTGACCGACGATCTCATAGTCGCCCAGTATCTGGGAATCCAGACCGGCCGCTACGTCAAAAAGATGATGGATGGCTTTTAGTCCCTGTTTGCAATAAGCCATTTCATTAAAAAGTTCTGCTGTTCCTTCCGTTTGGGAGCACAGCAAACGGATGAGTTGCTGCGGAGTTTCTGCAAATCCGTAAATTTCCGAACGGTTACAGGTGGATAATACAAACAGATCCTGAACGCCAAACATCGGGGCATCCTGCAGAATTTGTCCGTATTGTGCTGAACCGACAGCGAATGAACCGCGGATTTTCGTATCCGTTTTCTTATAGTTAATACCAACTACAAAAAATTTAGAAAGGTCGGCTGACTGGTTCCTGCTCATCCCGGGGTTTATATAGTACAAACGCAAAATTACTTTGCGAGTGGCTTAACTCCGCATTTTAGTGTCATAATAATGTCATTTATACAATTGAAAAGGCCATTCATACAATGGAATATGTTCTCCGGTAAGCGCACTTTCGGCATAAAATGGATGGAATGGAGCATCTGATGTTTTCTGTAATTACATTTGCAAATGGCTATTTCCAGACGGGGTATTATCTTAATGAACCTGGGTTCTCCTGATTCAACGGCTGTAAAGGATGTGAGAAAATACCTGAATGAATTCCTCACCGACAAGCGGGTGATCGACTATTCATGGCTTTTCCGTAAAATAGTAATGCAGGGAATTGTTGTTCCCCGCCGGGCGCCGAAATCCGCCGAAGCATACCAAACCATCTGGATGCCGGAGGGTTCGCCTCTTATCGTGCTGACGGAGAGACTCGCAGATGCATTGAGAAAAGAAGTTCCTTATCCGGTTGCAGTTTCCATGCGGTATGGAAATCCGGACATGGATTCGGCTTACCAGGAATTACTGCAGCAAATTCCGGATCTGGAAGAAGTGGTGGCTGTGCCTTTGTATCCGCATTACGCGATGTCGTCGTATGAAACGGCGGTGGAACATGCCAAAGAGGTCTGGCGAAAGAAAAAATATAAATTCAGGCTGAAGTTCATTCCACCGGTATATAACCGTCCGGAATATATTCATGCGCTGACTGAACATATACGGCCCTGGATGAATAAGGATTTCGATCATCTCTTATTCAGCTTTCATGGTATTCCGGAAAGGCATCTGGAAAAAACAGATCCGACCCATCAGCATTGCCTGCGTTCGGCTGATTGCTGCTCGGTGGCTTCCCCTGCGCATGCTACCTGTTATCGTCATCAATGCCTCACGACCATGAATCTCGTTGCGCAGGGTCTGGATCTTCCCGAAGACAAGTTCAGCTTTTCCTTTCAGTCGCGCCTGGGCAGGGAAGAATGGTTGAAGCCATACACCGATTATCGGTTTCAGGATATGCCCAAGGAAGAAATAAAGAAATTGCTGGTGATTTGTCCTGCTTTCGTAAGCGACTGTCTGGAAACCCTGGAAGAGATTGCGATCCGCGGCAGGGAAAGTTTTCTCGAATCCGGCGGAACCGAATTTGAAATGATTCCCTGTCTGAATACGGATCCGTTGTGGGTGAAGGCGCTCGCGGGATGGGTAGGGGAAGGGTTGACGGTTGACGGATGACAGTTGACGGACTTCCGGTGAAACAGTGTGGCAGTAATTAATCTCTTTGATTCACATAAAGTCCGTCAACTATCATCCGTAAACCAAAACATTCCTCATGTACACCTACATCAAATCCCTCCATATCATCTTCATCGTCACCTGGTTCAGCGGGATGTTTTATATCGTCCGCTTATTCATTTATAATACGGAGGCATCGGAGAAACCGGAAGAAGAGAAAAAAATTCTGCAGGCGCAATTCCGCATCATGATCAGGAGATTGTGGCTGGGGATTACCTGGCCATCTGCGATCCTGACGCTTATTTTCGGGCCCTGGATGTGGATCCTGATGGGCAGCACACCGGCCTGGCTGGAAGTGAAACTCATATTTGTGATCCTGCTGTATGGTTACCATTTTTCCCTCCATCATATCTACCGGGAACAGATGCGGGGCATTTTCCGGTTCAGTTCCCAAAAACTGCGCATCTGGAATGAGCTCGCCACTTTATTCTTATTCGCCATCGTATTCCTGGCCAGTGTTAAACAGGCCCTGAGCTGGATCGGAGCCGTTGCCGGCCTTGTGTCGCTGGCGGTGGTGCTGATGCTGGGAATCAGGTTGTATAAGAAGACTGCGGAAGAAGAAGAGTTGATAGATGACGGTTGACGGATTCCGGTGAAACAGTGTGACAGTATTTAATCTCTTTGATCCACATAAAATCCGTCAACCGTCAACTGTTAACCGTAACCAAAAAAAAGACCTTCTTATTCAGAAAGTCTTTTTTTTGAAGGGGCAAAAAGGTGGTCCTTCGGATGCTGATTTCACTTGGTAATTCAAGAAATTGGGCAATAACGTACCAGTAGAAAAGCAATGGTTTTTCCAAAGATGATAAAAGGAATTAAAAACGGGGGGACCGGATTTACAGTTCAGAAAATAAGGTGAAAAAAGGAAGGGGAGTAGGAATACCCCCCTTTTTAACCCCTAAACCCTAAACCGTAGAAAAAAAAGTTTTCATGAACCAGGACATATCTGAACGATATAATCTTTTTTGATTTTGAAATAGATATTGGCATCCGTTTTTTGAAACATAAACTATGCCAAAGGGGCCCAAAGAGGCCTATGTGGATAATTGATTTGCTGCGAAGGCCTGATTCTGCTCAGTTCCAGAGAAAAAACACTTAGTACTGCTGACCGGGATAACTGCAAAAGCACTCGCTTTCTTTCCGTAGAAAACCCTTAAATTCCCTAGCTTTGCAGCCATTTTTACGCCGGTGATCTTCCATTTTTTACTGGCGTCGGATTTCGTAACCCATTCATTATTAACGGTTCTGATATGTCAGGTCAATACAGGGAATATCAACAGCTGAATTTGCCGGAAATTGGTAAGGAGGTTTTGGCGCAATGGAATAAATCCGGCGCCTTTCGGGAAAGTATTGATTTAAGGGACGGAAAAATACCATTTGTTTTTTATGAAGGGCCTCCCAGCGCCAATGGTTTGCCTGGCATTCATCATGTGATCAGCCGCACCCTGAAAGATCTCGTTTGCCGCTATAAGACCATGCGTGGCTTTCAGGTGTACCGGAAGGGAGGCTGGGATACGCATGGCCTTCCCGTTGAACTGGGCGTGGAAAAAGAACTGGGGATTACCAAAGAAGATATCGGAAAGAAGATCTCGGTGGAAGAATATAATCTGAAATGCAGGGAGGCGGTGCTGCGGTATAAGGATAAATGGGATGATCTTACCCTGAAAATGGGTTATTGGGTCGATCTGGATGATCCTTATATCACTTTTAAGAATGATTATATAGAAACCCTCTGGTGGTTGCTGAAGGAATTATATAAAAAAGGCCTGCTGTATGAAAGTTAAGCATTCAGCCCTATTCCCCGGCTGCAGGAACGGGTCTGAGCTCGCATGAACTTAATCAGCCCGGCACCATAAAGAAGTAAAGGATACGAGCTGCGTAGCCATGTTCAAAGGGATCAGAAATGAGCAGTCCTCTTTTTTATTTGAAGCGCTTGATCAGATGAAGATTTCAGGTGAGGCGGAACTCTTTTTCATGGCCTGGACCACCACACCCTGGACGCTTCCCTCTAACCTGGGGCTTACCGTGGGCGCCCGGATTGATTATGTGCTGGTGCAGACTTTTAATCCATATACGCATCTGCCGGTAAACGTGGTACTTGCCAGCGCACTGCTCGGGAAATATTTTAAAGCGGAAGAGGAGAACGGCGATTTTGCCGCCTACGCCCCTTCTTCCAAATTCCTTCCCTGGAAAATATTGCTTTCCTTTTCCGGCGCGGATATCGCAGGATGCCGGTATGAACAACTGATTCCCACAGAAGCGGGAAGCCTGGACGCCATTCGGGAAATTACGCCGGATGCCGACCCGTTCCGGATCGTAACAGGAGATTTTGTGACGACTGAAGATGGTACCGGCATTGTGCATACGGCGCCCGCATTTGGCGCCGATGACTATAAGGCCGGCAAAAAAAATAATCTGGGTATTCTTATCATGGTCGACAAGAAAGGAAAATTCGTGGATGGCGTGGGAGAATTCAGCGGACGCTATGTAAAAAATTATAAAGATGATCCGGAGTATATGGATGTGAATGTGGACATCTGTGTGAAATTGAAAAAAGAGAACCGGGCATTTAAGATTGAAAAATACGAACATACTTATCCGCATTGCTGGCGGACCGATAAGCCCATTTTATATTATCCTCTGGATGCCTGGTTTATCAGGACCACGGCGTTCAAAGACCGGATGGTGGAACTGAATAAAACCATCAACTGGAAACCCGCATCCACCGGCGAAGGCAGGTTTGGAAACTGGCTGGAGAATATGGTTGACTGGAACCTGAGCCGGAGCCGTTTCTGGGGAACGCCGCTGCCCATCTGGAGAACGGAAGATGGAACGGAAGAAAAATGCATCGGGTCAATCGCCGAATTATTATCGGAAGTGGAAAAAGCCAGAACAGTCCTGGGGGGAGATACGAATGCAAATGTGGATGCGGCATCACTGGATCTGCATAAACCATTTGTAGATGATATCATATTGGTGAGTGAAAGTGGCAAGCCCATGAAGCGGATTCCGGATCTGGTGGATGTCTGGTTTGATTCCGGCGCCATGCCTTATGCGCAATGGCATTTCCCTTTTGAAAATAAAGACGCAGTTCGAAAAGAATTTTCCCGCTGATTTTATTGCGGAAGGTGTGGACCAGACCCGCGGCTGGTTTTATACGCTGCACGCCATTGCCGTGATGCTCTTTGATAGTGTGGCCTATAAAACAGTTGTTTCCAACGGACTGGTATTGGATAAGAATGGAAATAAAATGAGTAAGCGGCTGGGGAATGTGGTGGATCCGTTCAAAACCATCGATCAGTTTGGCGCCGATGCAACGCGCTGGTACCTGATCACCAATGCTTCTCCCTGGGACAGTATGAAATTTGATACGGAAGGGATCAAAGAAGTACAGCGTAAATTTTTTGGCACCTTATATAATACCTATCAGTTTTTTGCCCTCTATGCCAATGTGGATGGCTTTGCATTTTAAAGAAGAAATATGTGCCATTGGAAAAAAGGCCTGAAATTGATAAGTGGATCCTTTCTTCCCTGAATAGCCTGGTAAAGAAGGTCGGGAACAGTTACGATGACTATGAGCCTACGATTGCAGGAAGAATGATCGAGGATTTTGTGGATGAGCAACTGAGCAACTGGTATGTGCGGCTGTGCCGCCGGCGTTTCTGGAAGGGAGAATACGGACATGATAAAATTTGTGCTTATCAAACCCTTTATGAGTGTCTGGAAACATTAAGTAAGTTAATTGCGCCGGTTTCCCCTTTCTTTGCAGACTGGCTTTTTCTGAATCTGAACCGGGTTACCGGCAGGAGCGGCCGGCAGTCGGTTCATCATGACGGATTTTCCGGAATGGAATGAAGGGGTTATTGATGAGCAGCTGGAAGAAAGAATGCAACTGGCGCAGGATGCTTCTTCGTTGATCCTGTCCCTGCGGAAAAAGATCAATATCAAGGTGCGTCAGCCGCTGCAAAAAGTTTTGATTCCCGTACTGGATCCACGGATGGCGGATCAGCTGAAGCAGGTTGAAGAACTGATCAAATCGGAGGTCAATATCAAGGAACTTTCGTATTTAAATGATACGGATGGGTTTATACGGAAAAAGATCAAGCCGAATTTTGTGTTGCTGGGTAAAAAGCTGGGGGCAAAAATGAAAGCGGTCAGTAATGAACTGGCAGCCTTTAGTCAGGCCGATATCAGCAAAATGGAAAAAGAGGGCGGATCCGGAATGCAGGTAAACGGGGAAACGGTTTGGATAGCCCTGAATGAAGTGGAAATCACCAGTGAGGATGTGCCAGGCTGGATGGTGGCTACCAAGGGTCCGCTGACGGTGGCTTTAGACGTAACGGTTACCCCGGAACTGGAGAAAGAAGGGAATGCCCGGGAGCTGGTAAACCGCATTCAGAAGATCAGGAAAGACCGCGGTTTTGAGCTCACGGACCGGATTAACGTACAAATTGGCGGGGCTGAAACATTGATGGAGACGATAAGACAATTTAATTATTATATTTGCGCGGAAATTTTGGCAGACCAGCTTGATCTGGTGCCTGAAATTGCCAATGGCACTTTAATTGAGGTGAATGAGGTTCCTTTAACAGTGTTCGTTACAAAAAAAGCCTAACGATATGGCAATCAAGAAAAAACCTGTAAAATCCGTGAAAAAAGCGCAACCGAAAAAGCTGTCGAAGCCGGTGCAAAAAAGCCTGTTGCGACAAAAAAGCCGGCAGCCTCAAAGCCTGTTAAGAAGGATATTCACAAAAAAAACGTACCCGTGTCAAAGAAACCAGCAGCAGTAAAGTCAGTACCCGTAAAATCAGCTTCTAAATCAGCAGCGTCTCCGGCAAAAAAATCGCCTGTACAGGCAGTTTCAAAAAAGCCGGCTCCGGTGCATGCTGCTGCTAAGCCGGCAGTTCATCCGGTTGCTATTCGCAAAACCTGCGCCGGTGGTCGCGAAACCGGCTGCCGTGGTTGCGAAACCCGTACAACAACCGGTTGCCAAAGCGCCGGTTGCGAAAGCGGATAATAAGCCCGTATTCAAACAGGAAGTTAAAAATACATCACCCGTAACAGCCAAGCCGGAACCCAAAAAACCAGCCCCTGTGCCCGTGAAGACAGGAAAACTGGTCATTCCGGAAATTAAGACGAAAACCGTTCGTAAATACGAACCGGAATTTACAAAATCAGTGCTGGACATACAGCAGCATGAACAAACCGGACCCACCATGAGATATAGTGATGCAGAGTTAACAGAGTTCAGAGAACTGATCACCAAAAAGCTGGAGGCAGCAAAAAAAGAGCTTGCCTATCTGCAGGGACTGATCACCCGGCGCGATGAAATGGGTGGAGATGAAACGGACAACCGTTACATGACCATGGAAGATGGCAGCATGAGTATGGAGCGTGAACAGCTGAGCCAGATGGCCAGCCGTCAGATCACCTTCATTGATCATCTCGAAAAAGCGATGATGCGGATTGAGAATAAAACCTATGGCATTTGCAGGGTGACCGGCAAACTGATCGATAAGGCCAGGTTGAAAGCCGTTCCGCATGCCACGCTCAGCATCGAAGCCAAACAAACCATGAACAAATAGGCCTGTTTAGCTGCTAATATGCAATCCCGCCTTCTATTTATTGCGATGGCGTTGGCATTGGGAGCAATTCTTCCATTGCAGGCGGCTATTAATGCGCGTCTCGCAAAAACGGCGGACAATAGTCCGGTGATGGCTGCCTTCGTTTCCTTTGCCGTCGGAACCATCGCCCTCATGATTTTCCTGGTTGTTGCCGGCCAGTTCAATCTTCGTTTTGTTTCCAATGGTTCACCCTGGTGGATCTGGACCGGCGGTTTACTGGGCATCTTCTTTGTTGCCGGCATTGTTGTCTTACTACCGAAACTGGGGGTTGCGCTGTCATTCAGCCTGATCATTGCAGGGCAAATGCTTACCGCCATTTTATTTGATCAGTTCGGCTGGATGGGGCTTGCTGTAAAAGAAATTTCAGTAGGTAAGATTGCCGGCGCTGTTTTGCTTATCATCGGGGTGATATTGATTCGGAAGTTTTAATAAATTGATAATTGATAGTTGTCAACTATCAATTATCAATTTATTAATTATCATCTGATTTCCTGCATCTCCACTAATTTTTTATAGAATCCATTCTGATCTCACCAGTTGTTCATGAGTTCCTCTTTCCACGATGCTGCCATGCTGCAGCACAATGATTTCGTCGGCATGGCGGATGGTGCTTAAACGATGGGCGATCACCACGCAGGTTCTGTTTTGCATCATTTTATTAATGGCATCCTGCACCAGGCGTTCGCTTTCGGTGTCGAGGGATGAAGTGGCTTCGTCGAGGATTAATATGGGCGGGTTTTTCAAAACGGCGCGTGCGATCGTTACTCTTTGTCTTTCTCCTCCGCTTAGTTTGGAACCGCGGTCGCCGATATTGGTTTGATATCCATTTTCTTTCTGCGAAATGAAAGAATGGGCATTGGCCACCATGGCGGCATGTTCAATGTCCGCCAGCGAGGCATCCGGTGTTCCCAGCGCAATATTGGCGGCAATGGTATCATTAAATAAAATCGGCTCCTGTGTAACGATGCTCATTTGATTGCGGACGGCATGGAGGGAATAGTCGCGGATATTAATCCCGTCCAAAAGCAATTCGCCGGAACTGACATCGTGAAACCGGGGAATGAGATCGGCCAGCGTCGATTTTCCGGCGCCCGAAGATCCCACAAGCGCAACCGTTTTACCCTTTGCAATGCGGAGGTTTATATTGTGGAGTACTTCAACATCTTCATATCTGAATGAAACATTTCTGAATTCAATGGAATGCTCAAAAGAAGTGAAAGGCTGCGGATGCTCCGGTTCTTTGATCGCGATATCTGCCTGCAGAATTTCTTCAATCCGTTTAATGGCCGCCGAACCCCGCTGGGCATTGTAAAAAGAAGTGGACAGGGTTTTGGCCGGAGTGATGATCATGGTAAAAATGGCTATATAAGTTATAAAGCCTTCGGCCTGCAGTGCGAATTTGTGGGTCAGGATCATTTGCCCTCCGAAAAATAGAATGCAGCACAATACGACCACTCCAAGCAGTTCGGATAAGGGTGAAGCCATGTCCCGCCGGAAAACGATTTTATTCCTGACATGGTTCAGATAATTATTGACCTTGAAAAATTTCGATTGCAGGAATTTTTCTGCATTGAATGCCTTGATCACACGGAGTCCGCCCAGGGTCTCGTCGAGGATGGACATCAGGATCCCCAGCTGATCCTGCGCAATATGGGATTGCCTTTTAAGTGAACGGCTTACCCGTCCGATAATAAAACCTGTAACGGGAAGCAACACCAGCAGGAAAAGAGAGAGCGGGGGGCTGAGAAAAACCATGGTGAACAGGTAAATCAGAATGGTCAGCGGCTCGCGGAACAATCCTTCCAGCGTACTGATCACACTCCATTCAATTTCATTGATATCGTTACTCATCCGGCTGATGAGATCTCCTTTGCGTTGTTCCGTAAAAAATCCAAGAGGAAGTTTCAGGATCTTCGTGTACAGATCGGCCCGCAGCCGGGTAAGTACACGGTTGCGCAGCGGTCCCAGCACCCGGTAAGAAAGATAGAGAAAAAGGTTTTTTAGAAAAACAGAGACGATGATGATCACACAGATAGCGCCAAGTGCATAGGCGGGGCCGTGATCCCGGATCAGGATCCCCAGTATATACTTGATGTATTCCAGCACGCTGCCTGCCGAGAAAGTAATTTGCGGCGCCTGGTCGGCTATCTTTTCATGACCAAATAAAAGTTGCATGAAGGGAATGAGCATCCCCAGTGAAACCAGGGAAAAAAGAACGGAAAACAGGTTAAAGACAAAATAGAGTAAAATATATCTCTTCTGGTCTTTCAGGTATTTTAAAATCGTCGAAAATCTTTTCATCAGTAATAATGTCTTTTATTTGGGCTGATGGTTCTTTCCACAGCAACATTTGCATTTCCGGGCAAAGGTTAATGCAAATTTTGCTGTGGACGATTCATCAGTAATAATGTCTTTTATTTGGCCTGATGGTTCTTCCCCATCCCCATTGCTGGCTAAACCCGTAAATTTACACTGAAATAATCAATGATATGAAAGAAGGTAAGCGGCAGAAGCAGGTAAGCGCCTTGTTGCTTGAAGAACTGAACAGGATTTTTCAGAAGCTGGGGCTGAATATGATCCATGGCGGAATGGTTTCCATTTCATCGGTCAGAATTACCCCGGATCTTTTTGAAGCGCGGGTTTATCTGAGTTTTTATCCGGCAAAAGATGCCCCCGAAGCGCTTAAACTGATCGTAGACCGGGCCTGGGAAATTAAACGGGATCTGGTAAATTCCATCAGAAGCCAGTTGCGCAGTATGCCCCAGTTAACTTTTTACATTGATGATTCCCTGGATTATGTGGATAAAATGGAGGCGCTTTTCCGCGAGATCAATGAAAATAAAGCGCCTGAAGACGGAAGTCCCAATTCAAATAAACCATCTTGAATTTCCTTTTCACCTGGCGTTACTTCAAAGCGAAGAAATCCACGAATGCCATCAATATCATTTCCTGGGTCAGTATAAGCGCCATCACGGTGGGCACTGCATCGCTGATTGTGGTATTAAGCGTATTCAACGGATTGGAGCAGCTTGTGCAATCGCTCTATTCAGCCTTTTATACAGATATTAAGGTGAGCGCTGCCCGCGGAAAGTTTATCTCTGTTTCTGAAAAGAACCTGGAACAGCTGAAACAACTGAAAGGAATAAGCGGTTATTCATTTACGATAGAAGATAAAGCGCTTCTGCAATTGAATAATAACCAGCAGATCGTTGTATTGAAGGGCGTGGATTCCAATTATCAGCATATCAGCGGAATTTCCAGGAATATATCGAGGGGAAAGTTTGAACTGGGAACGGCAGATCATCCGGATGCGGTGTTGGGCGCGGGCGTAGAGAGCGGACTGAACCTGCTGTCAGACCGGAGCATTGCGCCCATGACGGTCTATTTATTCCGGAACGGGCCGGCGATGAGTGCGGAATCCAGCGTTCAGAATTTAAGTCCGGCAGACCCGAAATCTGCGGTCCGTTCGGAGCAACTGGCCGCTGCGGGCACTTTCCGGATTCAGCAGGATTTTGATAATAAGTATGTGATCACGAATATGCCCTTTATGCAAAGGATGCTGGGGCTGGATTCGAATCAATACAGCGCCATTGAGATAACCTGTGCTGATCCCGCCACAACAGATGAAGTCAAAAACAATCTTCAGCGGATATTCGGCCCGGAATACAAAGCGCAAACCCGCTATGAGCAGAATCAGACCCTGTTTAATGTGATGCGCATGGAGAAATGGGTGATCTATGCCGTGCTTTCCCTGATCCTGATTGTTGCGGCTTTCAATATGGTTGGCGCCCTCACCATGCTCGTTCTTGAAAAGAAAAAAGACATCCAGGTTTTAAAAGCGATGGGAGCGGACAACCGGTATATCCAACGGATATTTCTCAATGAAGGCCTGTTGCTGGGATTACTCGGAGGCGCCGGCGGCGTTTTACTCGCACTCCTTGCCTGCTGGGCGCAGGTAAGATTTAAACTTGTTCCCTTGCAGGGCAATTTTCTAATCGACTATTATCCCGTAAAAATTATTCCCGGAGATTTTCTTTTGGTCGGCGGAACCATTCTGATCGTTGCGGTGCTGGCATCGTGGCTGCCTTCGAGAAAGGCGGCGAGGCAGGGGTTTGAGTTGAAAAGCTGAGAGGGTTGACGGTTGACAGATGACGGTTGCATCTGTCAACCGTCAACCACCTCAATAGTCTCCCAGCGTCTCAGCCAACTGCCCCAGCGCCTTCTGCAATTGCTCGTCGTTCGGAGCAACGCCATGCCAGCTGTGATCATTCTCCATAAAATCAACGCCCTTGCCCATGACGGTGTGCATGAGAATGCCGATGGGCTGGCCTTTCCCGGTAAGGGATTTTGCTTCATCCAGGGTAGCTACGACGGCATCCATATCGTTGCCATTCATTTCGAGGGTCTTCCAGCCGAAGGCTTCGAATTTCTGGCGGATATTCCCCAGGTTCATTACTTTATCGGTTGTGCCATCGATTTGTTGATGATTCCAGTCCACAGTGGAAATCAGATTATCCACTTTATGATGTGCCGCAAAAAGAATTGCTTCCCAATTCTGGCCCTCATCCAATTCTCCGTCTCCATGCAGGGAATAGACAATATTTGAATCCTTATTCAGTTTTTTAGTAAGGGCGGCCCCTATGGCGGCGCTCATGCCCTGACCCAGGGAACCGCTGGCGATGCGAATTCCGGGAAGATGTTCATGGGTAGCGGGATGGCCCTGCAGGCGGGAATTGAGTTTACGGAAGCTGGCAAGCTCTTTTATATTAAAATAGCCTGAACGGGCCAGGGCCGAGTAAAATACAGGGGAAATATGACCGTTGCTGAGAAAAAAAAGGTCTTCATTTTTGCCGTCCATGTGAAATGCAGGATCATGTTTCATGACCTTAAAATAGAGGGCGGTGAAATAATCAGCGCAGCCGAGAGAGCCTCCCGGGTGGCCGCTGGAAGCGCCATGGACCATTCTGACAATATCCCTCCGGATCTGGGATGCAATTGCTTTTAAATCAGCCATATAAATTGATTTTCAATGAAGGACGCAAAGCTAATGGAATTTATTTATCGATGTTCCGGAACTTATTGAACTTTTATTTTAACTTGCTTGTTCATACGCTCAGTAACATTATCTTTGCTGTCTCATTTTCCTGATTATCAACGGACTAACCTAAACTAACTAAATTTGGGGGGAAGGACTGGTAGGAACAAGGCAAGAATTAATTAATGTAAACCGAGCCAAATGTTTGATGTTTTACTTTCCCTGGCAATCTCCTTTACTATTACTTTCCTGGCCATTCCGGTAATCATCAATGTTGCCGAAATGAAGAAGCTTTTTGATGTTCCGGATGCCCGGAAAATTCATCAGTTTGCCATTACCCCCCTGGGCGGCATCGGAATTTTTGCCGGGTTCGTTTTTGGTTGTTTGCTTACCGTCAATTTCAAATCCTCCGCAGAATTCCAGTATTTTATTGCAGCCACCCTCGTCATCTTCTTTCTGGGTCTGAAAGACGATATTCTCGTCATTTCGCCCATTAAAAAATTCATCGGTCAGGTACTGGCCGCGTTTCTGATCATTTATTACGGCAGGATCCAGATCCACAGTATGCATGGATTTTTTGGGATTCATGATTTACCGGAAATGTTCAGTTTGCTGATCTCTTATTTCGCCGTGATCGTAATCATTAATTCTTTTAATCTGATTGACGGGGTGGATGGACTGGCCGGTACCCTGGGATTGATGTCGTCGGCGCTTTTCGGAATTTATTTTCTCAGCAAAGGGATGACGCCATACTATACGCTGGCTTTTTCATTGTGCGGCAGCCTCCTGGCTTTTCTGATCTTTAATTTCCAGCCGGCAAAAATATTTATGGGCGACACCGGATCCCTGCTGATCGGTGTGATCAATGCCATTCTCGCGTTGAAATTCATTGACCCGGGAAACGGGCCGGAATTCAGTAAGCCCATGGAAGCCTCACCGGCCATAGGGTTTACGATACTGATGATCCCCCTGCTGGATACCCTTCGGGTGTTTGCGATCCGGATCTTTAAACGACGCTCACCATTCAGTCCGGATAGAAATCATATTCATCATCTGCTGCTCGATCGCGGTCTTTCCCATCGTACCATTACGCTTTTGCTGGTGGCCGTTAACGTTAGCATGGTAGTATTTGTTTATTTAGCACGTTCCCTGGGCACCACGATTCTGATCCTTTCCGTCATTGCCTTATTCTTTACATTTATTGCCATCGCCTATTATTCGAGGCCTCATGATTCACTGGACTGGGCAACGGATTTACAGGATAAAAATGAGAAAGTCAAGGAATCGAAATTGGTTACCTTTATCCGCGATAGTATGCTGGAACAAAAAAATTAAACCGGAAGTCTTAATACCGGTTGAACAGGATTCCCAATAACAATAATCACGTATGTCTGATGAATTAGCGCTCATTGTGGAATTTGCCAAAGATTCCATGGGCAAAGCAATTAATCACCTGGAGAATGAACTGACCCGGATACGCGCAGGCAAGGCCAATCCGCAAATGCTGGACGGCCTTACGGTAGATTACTATGGTTCTCCCACCATAGTGAATCAGGTGGCCAATGTATCTGTAATGGATGCAAGAACGCTGACCATTCAGCCCTGGGAGAAAAACATGCTGCAACCCATTGAGCGGGCGATCATCAATGCCAACCTGGGAGTAACCCCTCAGAATGATGGCAATACCATCCGTTTATTTATGCCTCCGCTTACAGAAGAAAGAAGGCGGGAATATGTAAAACGTGCTTTTGCCGAAGGGGAGCAAACCAGGATTGCGATAAGAAGTATCCGCCGGGATTCGATTGAGCAGATAAAAAAGCTGCAGAAAGACGGGTTGAGTGAAGACCTGACCAAAGATGCGGAAAAGCAGATGCAGGATCTGACCGACCAGCAAATCAACCTGGTGGAAAAGCATCTCGCTTCCAAGGAAAAAGAGATTATGTCTGTTTAACCTGCCGGTAACGAATTGAAATGTTAATTTTAGTTAATGTATTCTATATCTTTGGCTCAAATTTATTAACATTTTAAAACAACCACTATGGGCATGCTAAAAGAATTCCGGGACTTCGCATTACGTGGAAACGTAGTAGATCTGGCTGTTGCGGTAATCATCGGGGCAGCATTTGGAACCATTGTATCATCCCTCGTAGATGATGTTATCACGCCTTTGTTGTTGGCCCCCGCTTTAAAAGCAGCCAATGCCCAGGATCTGGATAAACTGGCCTGGGGAGCTGTCAAATATGGTAAATTCCTGTCTGCCATCATTAAGTTTGTCATCATTGCCTTTATTTTATTCCTCATTATTAAAGCCATGAAAAGCCTGGAAAAGAAAGCTGTTCCGGCAGCATCAGCTCCATCCAGCACGGATAAGCTGCTCATGGAAATAAGGGATGAGTTGAAGAAATAATTTCCTTCCGCATAACGATTGAATGCTGCTTATTGAAAATCTAAAACCCCGACCGGAGAAAAATCGGTGGTATATTTTATTCTTTGACCAATTTTAAAAAAGATGAAAAAGATTTTATTCAGTCTAGTGGCCATTTTATGCGCTTTCAGCAGCTTTTCCCAGGATAAGTCGGTTCAGGATCTGAAAAATGAAGCTTCCAGAGCCATCCAGAAAGATCCCAACGATACCATTCCCCAGGTCTGGAAAAAGGGAGCGTTGCTGAATTTTAATTTCAACCAGGCTTCACAGAGCAACTGGTCGGCCGGCGGCGAGAAAAGTTCGCTGGCATTAAGCGCCTTATTTCATGGATTTGCTTTTTACAAAAAGGATAGAAATTCCTGGGATAATACCCTCGACCTGGCTTATGGGTTTGTGAATACCACCAGTCTGGGCAGCCGGAAATCCGATGACCGCATCGACCTGCTTTCCAAATACGGTTATGAGGTCGCCAAGAGCTGGTATATTAGTGGTTTGCTCAATGTAAAGTCGCAGTTTGCGCCGGGATATGCTTATCCGGATGGCAAAGGCAAAGTACTGACCTCAGATTTCTTTTCTCCCGGTTATGTACTGCTCTCACCGGGCGTAAACTATAAACCCAATGATGAGTTCTCTGTATTTGTATCCCCGGCAACTGCCCGTTGGATCATTGTGCGAAACGACTCGCTGGCAAGTGTTGGCGCATTCGGGGTGGACTCCGGAAAGAATTCTAAAGTGGAAATAGGCGCCTATGCAACCATTTCCTATATGCACAAGCTGGGAACCGCCGCCATTTACACCGGCCGGCTCGACCTGTTTTCCAATTACGGACACAAGCCACAGAATGTGGATCTCGCCATGACCAACCTGCTGGCCGTAAAAGTTACGGGCATTCTCACCATGACCTTTGCCCTCAACCTGATTTATGATGATGATGTGAAACAGGTGAAGAGCGACGGTACAGCCGGAGGTGCTGCCTTGCAGTTGCAGGAGCTGTTGGGGATCGGGATAGCGATTAAGCTGTAGGGGAAGGAGTCTGAATGAATTGATGACGGTTGACGGATGGACGGTTGATGGGCTTTCAGTGTTGCAACAAGACAGTATCTGGTCTCTTTGATTCACACAAAGTCCGTCAACCGTACCATCCACGTCAACTTTTTTCGTAGTACCCGTTTTTTTTCTTATCCTTGTACATAAAGCAAAAGCATGCAAAACGCCGCATCCTATCAGATTAAATTGTCGCAGTTCGAGGGACCCTTTGATCTGCTCCTTTTTTTTATTGAGCGGGATGAACTGGATATTTATAATATCCCGATTCATCAGCTGATTAAGGATTTTCTTGATTTTATTCATTCCGGGGAAAAGCTGAATATAGAATTGAGCAGTGAATTTATTTTGTTCGTTTCGACCCTGATGCGGATCAAGGCTAAAATGCTGTTACCCCGTAAAGAGCTGGATGAGCAGGGTAATGAAATTGATCCGCGCCAGGAACTGGTGAATAAAGTGCTGGAATATAAAAGATATAAAGAAGCTGCGGGACGCATGGCTGAACTGGAGGAACAAAGGATGCAACTGGTAAAAAGGGGAAACCTGCACAGGGAATTGCTTCAAATCGGCGAAGATTCGGGAGAAGGAACGGAAATTCAATCCATCACCCTTTTCAAATTAATGAAGACTTTTGAAAAGGTGATGCAACGGGTGCAGGACCGGAATAACCGTCCAATGCATACGGTTGTCCCGTATAATTATACGATGGAGGAAAGCCGGTCTGACATGATCGGCCTGGTTAAAAGGGAATCCACCGTATCGTTTGAGAAAATCATCGAAGGCTGCGAAAACCGTATCCATGCCATTTTCCTGTTTCTTTCCATCCTGGAACTTATTCAGCAGAAGTACATGAATATCCTGATTGGCGAGGGGAGAAATAATTTTATCCTGGAATATAATCCGGAAGGGGAATTGCTGAATGGATAAGGTAAAGAATTAGAGTAAAGTAGAAAGGGGTGCTCGGCGCCCCTTTTTTTATGAAGTGGATTCAAAGCCAATGAATAAAAGTTAAATTTGTTTGAAGCGGTTAAATACGGAGTTATTTAAGCGACTGAAGACGAAATTCATCAGAACCGGGACAGGGCTTTAATAAATAAAAGGTATGAAGAAACTTTATATAGCAACCGTAACGATCCTGCTCTTTGCCGGTCTGCAGGTAAATGCACAACAGGAGGATTATTCCATCAGGGCAGTACCGTTTACCCAGGTCAGCCTGACGGATCACTTATGGTCGTCCCATATTGAAACCAACCGTACGGTGACCATTCCGGCATCATTTGAACGTTGTGATAAAACAGGAAGAGTAAAGAATTTTATCATGGCGGCCAAACGAAGCGGTAAATTCTGCACCACTTATCCGTTCGACGATACAGATATCTATAAAACCATTGAAGGTGCTTCTTATTCCCTGGCCGTGCACCCCGATAAAAAGCTGGAAGCTTATCTGGATTCGCTGATTAACATCATCGGAAATGCACAGGAGCCCGATGGATATTTGTATACGGCAAGAACGATCGATCCATTGCATCCTCACCCCTGGTCCGGCGCAACCCGCTGGATAAATGAGCATGATAACAGTCATGAGTTGTATGACTGCGGTCATTTGTATGAAGCGGCGGTCGCACATTACCAGGCTACCGGAAAGAAAAACCTGCTCAATATTGCGTTAAAAAATGCCGACCTGCTGCTGAACACATTTGGCGCGGATAAACTGCATGTCGCACCCGGACATGAAGTGGTGGAAATGGGGCTCGTAAAACTTTACCGCGTTACCGGGAAAAAGGAATATCTGCAACTGGCGAAATTCTTCGTGGATCAGCGGGGGAAAACCAGGAAGTATGACAACAAGAGCAGTAATCCCTGGATCAATGGAAGTTACTGGCAGGATAATGAACCGGTAGTGGATCAGGATGAAGCGGAAGGACATGCGGTGAGGGCCATGTATCTCTATTCCGCCATGACGGATGTGGCAGCGCTCACCGGCGATACTGCTTATCTGCATGCCATCGATAAAATATGGGACAATATGGCCGGCGATAAGATCTATGTGCAGGGCGGTATCGGCGCCATTGGCGACGGTGAGCGTTTCGGCGCAAACTACGATCTGCCCAACGCCACAGCGTATAATGAAACCTGTGCGGCCATCGGCAGTATCATGTGGAACCAGCGCATGTTTCAGTTGCACGGGGAGTCGAAATATATTGACGTAATGGAAAAAACGCTGTATAATAATTTACTGTCCGGAGTGGGATTGGACGGGAAGACATTTTTCTATACGAATGCTATGGAGGTAAAAGACAGCTATTCCCATGGGGATCTGGAAAGGGAACGCTCCGGCTGGTTCGTGTGTTCCTGCTGTCCCACCAATATGGTCAGGTTCCTGCCTTCGCTGCCGGGATATGTATATGCGCAAAATGGATCTGATATTTATGTCAACCTGTTTATCAATGGTTCGGCGGAAATAAAAATCGGTAAGAAAATCGTTCAGCTGGTTCAGCAGAATGACTATCCCTGGAAAGGCCATTTATTATTTAAGGTTCTTCCTTCCGGAACCATGCCCCTGACCATTAGGATCAGGATACCTGGCTGGGCGCAGGACGAAGCCATGCCGACCGGTCTTTACGCGTTTCAACATGCGTCGGGCAAAAAGCCGGAATTGAAGATCAACGGGAAACCGTTTGTGTATAGTTTAGAAAAAGGCTACGCCGTCATCAGCCGCAAATGGAAAAAGGATGATGCCATCGAACTGGAACTCCCGATGGATGTGAGAAGGGTCGTGGCCAATGATAAAGTAAAATATGACAGGGGAAAAACAGCCCTTCAACGCGGGCCCGTTATGTACTGTGCAGAATGGAAAGATAATTACGGAAAAACTTCCAATATCATTCTTCCTGTGAATACTTCTTTCAGTACCGAATATATCAATGACCTGTTAAACGGTGTGCTGGTTCTAAAAGGCCCGGCGCAGTTTGTAAACATCGACACCTCAGGTTTAAAGTTGAACACCGAAGAAAAGACTATGACACTGATCCCTTATTATTCCTGGGCCAATCGCGGAAAGGGAGAAATGGAGATCTGGTTCCCGGAATCGGTGAAGGCGGTTGACCTTTTAAGTAATTGATAGTGATTGATAGTTGATTTCAGCCGCTCGAAGGTACACTTAAAGTCCGTCAACGGTCAACCGTCAACCCTCCTGATTCCTTCCCCGCAAGCAACAATCCTCGCCGCAGCACAAATCGCTTCCGCATCAAATCCGCATTCATGCTGCAGTTGTTTCGGTGATCCGTGCTCCACCACAACATCCGGAATGCCGAGCATAATCACTTCGGCCTGGTAATGATGTGTTGTCATGAATTCGAGGATGGCGGATCCGAAACCGCCTGCGATGCTGCCGTCTTCTACTGTAATGATCTTTTTGTACTGATGAAATACCTCATGCAGCATTTCTTCATCCAGTGGTTTGGCAAAACGCATGTCATAATGCGCCGGATCAATATCTTCTGTCCGCAGGGAGCGTATAGCAGTTGTTACGAAATTACCCGGATGCCCGAAAGAGAGAATAGCGAGATCCCTGCCGGCTTTTAATTTTCTTCCTTTACCAATGGGAATTTCACTGAAAGGGGTTTTCCATTCGGGCATCACGCCTTCGCCGCGGGGATAGCGGATTACGAAGGGATGTACAGTGGATTCCAGTTGGGCCGTATACATCAGATTGCGGAGTTCAGACTCATTCATCGGCGCACTCACAATCATATTCGGAATGCAGCGCATATAGGCGATATCATAAGCCCCATGATGGGTGGGGCCGTCTTCGCCGACTAAACCTGCGCGGTCGAGACAAAAGACCACCGGGAGATCCTGGATGGCCACATCGTGCACCACCTGGTCGTAAGCCCTTTGCATGAAGCTGGAATAGATATTGCAGAAAACGCGCATGCCCTGCGTCGCCATTCCGGCGCTGAGGGTAACAGCATGCTGTTCGCAAATGCCTACATCAAAAGCGCGGTCGGGCATTTTTTCCATCATGAATTTGAGGGAACTGCCACTGGGCATTGCCGGCGTTACGCCGAAGATCTTTTTATTTTTTTCTGCCAGCTCAATGATGCTGTGTCCGAAAACATCCTGGTATTTCGGCGGCTGAACCGTATCGAATTTCTTTTTATAAATCTCACCAGTGATCTTATCGAACAGTCCGGGTGCGTGCCATTTGGTCTGGTCGCTTTCTGCCAGCGCATAACCCTTTCCTTTTACGGTAATGATGTGCAGAAGTTTGGGTCCCGGAATATTTTTCAGATCGTTGAGGGTATCAATCAGTTTGTTGAGATTATGCCCGTCGATGGGACCGAAATAGCGGAGTTTAAGGGCTTCAAAAAGATTGCTGCTTTTGCTCACAAAGCTCTTAATACTATGCTCGATCTTGCTGGCGATTTCGCGGCTGAAATGACCCCCCACGGGCAGTTTGCCGAGTGCTTTCCAGATATCGTCCTTAAACTTGTTATAGGTTTGGGAGGTAGTAATATCGGTGAGGTATTCCTTCAGCGCGCCCACATTGGGATCAATGCTCATGCAATTGTCATTCAGGATGATCAGCAGGTCGGTATCCGCTACACCCGCATGATTCATTCCTTCAAAAGCAAGTCCGGCCGTCAAAGCTCCGTCGCCGATAATGGCAACCACTTTCCGGTCTTCCTCACCCTTATATTTGGCAGCCATGGCCATGCCCAGCGCGGCGCTGATGGAAGTAGAAGAATGTCCGACGCCAAAGCTGTCGTAAATGCTTTCGCTTACGGTTTGGGAAACCACTGAGCCCTTTAAACTTTCTGTTGCTGGAGAAATTATCGCGCCGTCCGGTAAGTATCTTATGCCCGTAGGCCTGATGGCCTACATCCCACACCAGTTGATCATAAGGGGCGTTGAAAACATGATGGAGGGCAACGGTTAGTTCGGCTACCCCGAGGCTGGCCGCAAAATGCCCCCCATGTAAACTCACTACGTCGATAATATACTGACGCAACTCCTCTGTCAGCTGCTGCAGCTGGTCGCGGTTCAATTTTTTAAGATCGGCCGGTGAGTCTATGGTTTGTAAAAGGGGTCCCGGAACAAGGTCCATCTGTTCAGTTTAACATGTAAAAATAAGAATTTTGACCGATATTCAGCCCGGAAAGCCCGGTGCCGTTCCCTTCAGAACCGGCATTGACCGCCAAATCCCCTGAATTACCCACTAATACCAAAATATGGGGGGAAGCGGATTAATCTTATAGATTTGCCCAACACAAAGGATGCAAAAATCGAGCAAATATTACTGGTGGTTTCAGTTCAGTGGCTGGGGACTGCTGACCCTGCTGGACATTTTAATCAATATTCTGTTCGGCCAGGAAGTAAATGCCCAGTTTTTTGAACAGCTGGCGGTTACGATTTTCACCGGGGTACTCAGCACGCACCTGTTCAGAAAATATATACAATATGCGCGCTGGTTATATTTACCGGTAGAAAAGGCGATCCCGAAATTCCTGATCGGCATTCTGGTTGTTTGTATGGGCTATGCCCTGATCCGCATCGGACTGATTCACTGGTTGCATCTTTCAAACGGAAAAAGAACTTTCGGCACGCGCCTGCTGTTGATCAATCTTGAAAATGGGATGTATATTATTCCATGGACGCTGATTTATTATTTCTATCACTATATCAATAAAAGCAGGAAGCAGGAACTGGATACGCTGAAACTGGAAGCGCTGGTAAAGGAGCTGGAACTCAAAACAATTAAATCGCATATCAATCCCCATTTTATTTTTAATGCCCTCAACAGTATCCGGGCGCTGATCGATGAAAACCCCGTAAGGGCAAGAACGGCCATTACAGAGCTGAGTAATATTCTGAGGAGCAGTATGCAGACAGAGAAACAGGAAACGGTCCTTTTCGAAAAGGAACTCGATATTGTAAAGGATTATCTGGCGCTGGAGCATATCCGGTTTGAAGACCGGCTGAGTGTGCAATACGATATTGCGGAGGATACGCTCAGTCAGCCCATTCCCCCCATGATGCTGCAAACCCTGGTAGAAAATGCCATCAAGCATGGGATCAGCAAGCAATTGCATGGCGGAACGGTTACGATTATTTCTGACCTCAAGGGGCCGTATCATGAACTGGTTATCCGTAATACCGGGCGACTGAATGAACCGGGCAATGAAGACGGGTTCGGACTGACGAGCACCCGTAACCGCCTGCAATTGCTTTTTGGCGATCAGGCAAAATTTGATATCCGGGAAGTAAACGGCAATACGGTGGAAGCCGTATTGCATATTCCGCTGACTTAAAAATAAAACATATGATCAGAGCCGTTATCATTGACGACGAAAGGCTTGCCCGCAACGAATTAAAGAAACTCTTGCTGGAATTCCCGGAGATAGAAGTGATTGCCGAGGCAGCCAATGCCAATGAAGGAATTGAGAAAATAGACAGCCTCAATCCGGATCTTGTTTTTCTGGATATCCAGATGCCGGGAAAAACAGGGTTTGATATGCTGGCCGAACTGGAGAAAGCGCCGGACGTGATCTTTACCACGGCCTATGATGATTATGCGCTGAAAGCTTTTGAAGTGAATGCGCTGGATTACCTGTTGAAGCCGGTGGAACCCAGGCGCCTGGCCGATGCGCTGCAAAAACTGCATCTCGAAGAGCACAACGACCGGGAAGGAATGACAGACGAAGAGATCAGCATTAATAAGTCCCTTTTGCATGAAACGGATCAGGTTTTCGTGAAAGACGGGGAACGCTGCTGGTTTGTAAAGCTGGCCGATATCCGTTTGTTTGAGAGTGTGGGAAATTATGCCAAAATATATTTTGGCGCTAATAAACCCCTCATCCTGAAATCGCTCAATGCGCTGGAAGAAAGGCTGGATGAAAAAGTTTTTTTCCGTGCGAACCGGAAACATATTGTGAATCTCCGCCTGATTGAAAAAATAGAACCTTATTTTAATGGAGGCCTGTTGCTGGATCTGAAAGGCGGAGAAAAAATTGAAGTGAGCAGACGGCAAACGGTGAAGTTTAAGGAGATGATGAGTTTATAGATAATGCGGGAATTTTTTTCTGTGCGGTTGCGGGAACTGTGTGGATCATTTTAAGCTTACCAACATGAAATATTTATTTTTACCTCTGCTGATATTGTTCAGCGGTTCAGCTATTGCCCAGCCATCCGCCAGCCTGATCCGTCAGGACGAAGTAACGCGGATCGAAAAGATCTTATCAGCAGATGATATGCAGGGACGACAGGTTTTTACACCCGGTATTGAGAAAGCGGCGGATTTCATTATTAAAGAATTTAAGGCAGCAGGACTAAAGCCATTGAAAGGCAATCCGGATTTCCGGCAGACCTTTACCATGGTTCAAACGAAATTAACGGAAGCTTCAGCCAGACTGGATGACCAGGCGCTTGACTCCACACAGATCATTGGTTTCACCTCAGCGCCGGACCTGACGATTACCCAGGATGACCATTATGAAAAAGTCATTGTAAAAAAGGATGATAATTTCCGGGAGGTTATATTTAAATACCTGGAAACGGATAAAAATTTTCTTATCCTGATCGATACCAGCTTCTTAAAGAATTTTGCAAGGCTGGCTAAATTCCACATGCCCCAGTTTGAGGGCTCGGGCAACAGGATTTTTATTTTAACCAGTTCTGATCCCGTGCAGTATCAGATTCATATCAAACAACAGATTACCAGGCAGAACCTGACCAATATTGTAGGAGTGCTTCCGGGAAGGTCTTTGAAAAATGAATACGTCATTTTTTCTGCGCATTACGATCATCTGGGGATCGGGGAACCGGATGCGCAGGGTGATTCTGTTTTTAACGGAGCCAATGACGATGCTTCCGGCACCACGGCAGTAATAACGCTTGCCAAATACTTCAGCAAACTGAAGAATAATGAACGCACCATCATCTTTGCCGCATTTACCGCAGAGGAAATAGGAGAATTCGGTTCTGCTTATTTCTCAAAACAATTCAACCCGGAGCAGGTCATGGCCATGTTCAATATTGAAATGATCGGAACGGAAAGCAAGTGGGGTAAAAATTCCGCTTATATCACGGGATATGAGAGAACGGATATGGGAACCATCCTGCAGAAGAATCTGGAAAAAAGCAAGTTCAGATTTTATCCGGATCCTTATCCTGAACAACAGTTATTCTTCCGTTCTGATAATGCCACGCTCGCAAAACAGGGCGTTCCGGCCCATACCATCTCAACTTCCAAAATGGATTCGGAAAAATATTATCATCAGCCCGGAGATGAAATCAGCACCCTGGATATGCAGAATATGACGGAGATTATTAAAGCCATTGCCCTCAGTTCCCGTTCAATCGTTGCGGGGAAGGATACGCCGAAAAGGGTGAAGCTTTAAAATAACAACTATTTGTTTTTTGAGTTTCGGGAAATCTGCCCGTAAAAAGAGATCATCTGCCGGTTATTACTCGTGACCTGCAGGTGGCATACCCGTCTTCGCTGATACTTAACTGCATATTGCTGACATTTTTCTCATCCTTCGGTTTAATATTAATTGTCCATCCGCCATTTTTTGCATCCTGTGCATCATACGAAAAGGAAGTTGAGTTGAAATTTATTCCGCCATTGGTATCGCCCGGAGTAGCCGAATAAGCCCGGCCAAAATAAGGCAGGTACGCATCCAGGCTGTCGCCGTGAACGACCAAGGTATTAGAACCGGTAAGCTGCCGGGTCCGGCCTCGAGTAGAAGTGGCAGATTGTGCGTTGAAGGTGAATTGCCGGGCATCAATCTCCGTTTTTAATTGTTCCTGTTTTGCTTTCTTTTTATCTTCTTTGCCGGACTGGGCAGCGACGCCTGCGCTGATGAGTATGCAGAGCGGCAACAGAAGCCGCAGCAGATATGTGCGTTTCATAGAACTTTTTTATAAAGTTACCAAAATCCCGTTTTCCTTATATAGGAAAGGATGACTTTTCAGAGCTGCCTTGCTATGTTGATTGTATATTTAGCAAACATTTAATTCTATTCTGTTTTGGCGAGACAAACCAATAATTCCGGAGGACATAGTGAGGGTCGCTTCAAAGACCCGAAAACTGTTTCTTCAGGAGGGGTAAATCATGTTATAAAATTAACCGATTTTTCGAATAGTTCAGGCTGAGTGGAATTTCGCAAGCACTTTATCCATTTCAGCAACAATCTCCGGATTGCAAAGATTGCCTAAACTGCCTTCGTGTGTATGGTTCAGTGAGCGCCCCGAATCGAAAGAAAAACTTCCATCGACAATCTGAGCGCCAACGGTTTTGTAAGCTTCGCGGAAGGGAATTCCCTGGTTTACGAGTTCATTCACTGCCTCCACACTAAACAGGTATTTATATTTTTCATCTTTCAGGATATCTTTTTTGACGTGGATATTGGACAGCATGAGGCCGGTCAGCTGGAGGCAGGCTTTCAATTCTTCAATAGCGGGGAAAAGAATTTCTTTGGTAAGCTGCATATCCCGGTGATAACCGGAAGGAAGATTTCCCAGGAGCAGACTGAGTTCGTTGGGAATGGACTGGATCCGGTTGCCCTTAGCGCGGATCAGTTCAAAAACATCCGGATTTTTTTTATGCGGCATGATACTGCTGCCGGTGGTCAGTTCATCCGGAAAAGAAATAAATCCGAAATTCTGGTTCATGTATAAGCAACAATCCATGGCCAGGCGGGAAAGGGTTGCGGCGATGGAGGCCATGCCGAATGCCATCAGCTTTTCCGTTTTTCCCCGGCTCATCTGGGCATACACTACATTATAATGCAGCGAAGAAAAATGCAGCAGTTCCGTGGTCATCTTCCGGTTTAAAGGAAAGGATGACCCATAACCGGCGCCGCTTCCCAGTGGATTCTTATTAGCCACCTGGTAAGCTGCCGCCAGCATTTCCAGGTCGTCGGTCAGGCTCTCCGCATAAGCGCCAAACCACAATCCGAAGGAAGATGGCATCGCGATCTGCAGATGGGTGTATCCGGGCAAGAGGTCCTGCCGGTAACGGTTACTCTGGGAAATCAGCAGGTCAAATAGTTCCTTTACCGCGGTTTTAATATGCTGAATTTCGGCCCGGAGAAAAAGTTTGATATCAACCGCCACCTGATCGTTCCGGCTTCGGCCGCTGTGAATTTTCTTCCCGGCTTCGCCAATCGATTGGGTGAGATTGAATTCTACCTGGGAATGAACATCCTCCACCCCCGGTTCAATCTGAAAACGCCCCTCCCGGATATCTGCCAGCATGATCTGCAGCGCCTGCTGGATGGACCGGTTCTCCTCCTTCGTCAGCATACCAATATGCTCCAGCATGGCCGCATGCGCCATTGATCCTTCCACATCGTAAGGCGCCAGAACCAGATCAAACTCGGGGTCGCGGCCAACAGTGAATTTTTCAATGAGTTCATTGACTTTTGCGTTGTCTTTTTGCCAGAGCTTCATTGTTGAGATTTTTAGCTTAATAAATTTTGGGTTGACGGTTGACAGATGACGGTTGACCGACTTTAGGTCTGAATTCGCACCGGAAATACCGTCAATGATCAACCGTCATACCGTCACGCTTCAAATAAATTCATCCAACAACTGAATATACGTCTCAATTCCTTCCTTAATTTCATCAATATAAATATACTCATCCGCGGTATGGCTGCGGGCGGAATCGCCGGGGCCCATCTTTAAAGCGGGGAAGGGCATCAGGGCTTTATCTGAAGTGGTGGGGGAGCCGTAATACCCCCTGCCCAGCGCCATCCCGGCTTTTACCAGGGGATGATCCAGCGGAATGGAGGTGGATTTCATCCGGGTGGTGCGGGGCTTAAAATAGCTCTTCATGTTCAGTTTCAGGGCGTCCAGGATCTCTTCAAAGCTGTACAGTTCATTTACCCTTACATCAATCACGAATTTGCACTGGGCCGGCACCACATTGTGCTGTTTGTTTTCGGTGTCTATAACGGTTACGCTCATGCGCGTTTCTCCCAGCAGTTCGCTTTTCTTTTCGAACCGGTAATTGCGGATCCAGTCGATATCATCAATGGCTTTATAGAGGGCGTTCTCTCCTTCATTGCGGGCAGCATGACCGGGCCTGCCGGCGGCCGTGCAGTCAATCACCATCAGTCCCCTTTCCGCAACGGCCATTTCCAGTTTGGTGGGTTCACCCACGATGCCAAAGTCAATCTGGCCCAGATAGGGCAATACCAGTTCGATCCCGTTTACGCCACTGATCTCTTCTTCCGCACTGGCGGCGAAAACGACATTGTGTTTCAGGTCCTCGCTGTGATAATAGTGCAGAAATACCGCAATCAGGCTCACCAGGCATCCGCCCGCATCGTTACTGCCCAGGCCGAACAACTTCCCGTCTTTCACCGTGGGGGTAAAGGGATCCATGCTGTAGTGCTTATTGGGCTTTACCGTATCGTGATGGGAATTTAAAAGAATACTCTGCCGGGAGGTCTGGTAATTTTTATTCCTCGCGTATATATTATTTCCCACCCGGGAATAGGGAACACCATGCTTTTCAAAAAATGCACTGATGATATCCGCCGTATCGTTTTCTTCCTTCGAAAAAGAAGGAGTGGAGATCAATTCCTTTAACAGGCTGATCGCTTCTGATTGTAAATTTTCTATCGTTAGTTTACTCATGACAGATGGTTGTTCCTGATTTCCCGTTCAATAGGTTTGCAAGGTCTTCTCCTTTTCCGATGATCACTTTTTTCACACCCTGGCTGATAGCGGTGAAGGCATTATCCAGTTTGGGAATCATGCCGGCGAAGATTTTTTCGGCTGCTTTTAACTGCTGGTAGTAAGAAGGGTTGATGGAATGGATCACTGTACTTTCATCGTTCACATCCAGTAAAACACCGGCTTTTTCAAAACTGTAAATCAGCTGTACATGGAAAGATTTGCTCATGGCTTTGGCAATTTCCTGCGCAATGGTGTCGGCATTGGTATTCAGTAATTGATTTTTACCATCGTGTGTGATGGGAGCTGTTACAACGGCCAGCCCCTGATGCAGGAGGCTGCCAATCCATTCGGTGTTTACGGAATCGATATCACCGGCGAATCCGTAATCGGTACCGCCGGAGCCGGCTCTTTTATGCGCCAGGATGCTGTTCCCGTCGGCGCCGCAGATGCCGGTGGCATTGCAGTGCAACGACTGCAGACAGGCGACAATATTTTTATTGATGTATCCGGCATAAACCATGGTAACGATCTTCAGGGTTTCTGCATCCGTCACGCGGCGACCGTCAACCAGCTGTTGCGGAATACCCATTTTCTCCGCCATGCGGGTAGCCAGTTTTCCTCCGCCATGTACCAGGATTTTCTTTCCGGAAATAGCCGCAAACTTTTTCAGGAAGCTTTGCAATACGGATTCGTCATCGATGATATTGCCGCCAATCTTTATAACGTACAGGTCTTCCATCGTTAAAATTGAGATTTGAGAATTTCACTCAATACGGCCTGGGCCGCCCATACCCGGTTTCCGGCCTGCCGCGTAACGATGCTGTGCGGTCCGTCCAGCACTTCGTCACTCAGTTCCACATTTCTGCGAACAGGGAGGCAATGCATGACTTTGCCTGATGAGTTGTCTTCAATTTTTCATTGGTCAGCATCCATTCCGGATCATTGGTATATATTTTACCATAATCGTTGTAGGTACTCCAGTTTTTCACATACACAAAATCCGCATCTTTTAATGCCTCTTCCTGATCATGGGTAATGGTTGCGCCGTTGGTAAATGACGGATCCAGTTCGTAGTCCTCGGGATGGGTGATCACAAAATCTGATTTTCCCCAGGCATTCACCCATTGTGAAAAACTATTGGCCACACATTGCGGCAGCGGTTTTACATGGGGCGCCCAGGTAAGTACGATTTTGGGCTTTTTGATTAGTGGTGCGGATTGAAGGGATTCGGTTATGGTAATGATGTCCGTTAGACTCTGCAGCGGATGCAGGGTGGCGCTTTCCAGGCTGACCACGGGAATGCCGGAATATTTTACAAACTGCCGGATATATAATTCGCTGTAATCGTCTTCCCGGTTTTTCAGGGAAGGGAAAGTGCGGATGCAGAGAATGTCAAAATATTTTCCCAGCACAGGCGCCGCATCTTTCATATGCTCTACGGTACTGCCACTCATGATGGCCTCTTCTTCAAATTCCAATGCCCAGCCTTCCTTGTCGATATTAAAGATGATGGGTTCCAGTCCGAGCTGACGGGCAGCAACCTGCGTGCTGAACCGCGTGCGAAGGCTCGGATTCAGGAACAGCAATCCGATTCTTTTTCCTTCTCCCAGCATCTTATCTGCAAAAGGATTTTTTTTGTAATACAAGCGCTTTGCTGATCAGTTTATCCAGATCAACAACATCTGCAAAGGAAATAAAATTTTTCATGCCTGACTTACCAGATTTGGAGATGATGTTAAATGATTGATCTCATCTTAATGATTCCAGGAATTCCCCGGCTTCTTTTTTTCTCAGCGCCAGGGAAGGCAGTAAACGGATCGTATTGGGTTTGGCTTCCCCGGTAAATACCTGTTGGTTGAATAAAAGATTTTTACGCAGGTCTTTCAGTTCACCTTCCACATCAAAGCCGATCATCAATCCTTTACCGCGAACATTCCGGAGGCCTTCTGTTTTCTGTAATTCTTTGAGAAGATAATCGCCGGTAGCTGCGGCATTCTCCATCAGTTTTTCCTCTTCAATCACTTCAAGCACCGCCAGTGCTGCGGCACAGGCCAGGTGGTTGCCGCCAAATGTGGTTCCCAGCATACCGTATTTGGGTTTGAATTGCGGGGCAATCAGAATGCCGGCAACCGGAAATCCGTTGCCCATTCCTTTGGCCATACTGTAAATATCCGCCTGAACGCCCGCATGATCATGAGAGAAAAACTTCCCGGTTCTTCCGTAACCGCATTGCACGCTGTCGGCAATAAAAACGGCATTGTGTTCCGTGCAGAGTGTACTGATCTTTTGAAGGAAAGAAATATTGGCAATGTTGATTCCGCCAACTCCCTGGATCCCTTCAATAATCACGGCGGCTATTTCCGGGCCATGTTGGTGAAAATAATCTTCCAGCGCTTTTTCATCGTTGAAAGGAAGGAATACCACATTTTCCGTTTGATTCACCGGAGCCTGAATAGCAGGATTGTCCGTAACCGCAACAGCCAGGGAAGTTCTTCCGTGAAAAGATTTTCTGAACGCAACAATCTTTTTTCTTCCGTTATGGAACGAAGCCAGTTTCAGTGCATTTTCATTGGCTTCCGCACCGGAATTACAAAGGAACAACTGGTAATCTTCCTTCCCGGAAACCTTTCCCAGTTTTTCCGCCAGTTCCTGCTGCAACGGAATATTCGATCGAATTGGAATAAAAGCCAACCTGGTTCAGCTGATGCGTGATCCGCGATACAAAATGCGGATGGGTATGACCGATAGAAATCACCGCATGACCGCCATACATATCCAGGTATTGCTGACCCGCGTCATCCCAGAGATAAGATCCCTTTGCCCGGGTGATGGTGATGTCGTTGATGGGGTATACGTCGAATAGTTTCATTTTGATTTATTTATTAGATAGATGATGTTCTCGTTGACAGTTGACGCTTGACGGACTTCTGGTGGTACGGCCTGACAATATTTTAGTTTTTCTGATCCGCATAAAGTCCGTCTACCTTCAACTGTCAAGCCGTTAACGATTCATTCAGTGTATTAAAAACCTTAAAAATAATTTGCTTTAATCCTCAGCCCCGCACTTCATCCAGCCCAAACATCAGGTTCATATTCTGTACTGCCTGGCCGGACGCACCTTTGATCAGGTTGTCGAGTGCGGAATGGACCACCAGCATATCATCCAGTTTTTCCAGCTGGATGATGCATTTATTGGTATTCACCACCTGCTTTAGAAAAATGGGCTGTTCACTGACAACGGTAAACGGATGATCTGCATAGAAATCTTTATAAACGCTGATAAGTCTCATCGAGGCTGCGATCGCTTTTCACCTGCGAGCTGACAAAAATGCCCCGGGTAAAATCACCACGCCAGGGTACGAAATGCAGGCGGATTTTGCGTTTGAAAATCCGGGCTGAAGCTGATCTAATGACTGATTTATTTCGGCCAGGTGCTGATGGGTTAGAGTTTTATATGCCTGGATATTATTTGCCCGCCAGGAGAAATGGGAGGTGGGCGATAAGCCCTGTCCCGCTCCGGTTGAACCGGTAATGCCGGTGGTAAAACTCTCGCCTAACCATCCCTGTTTTGCCAGGGGCAGCAAACCCAGTTCAATGGCCGTTGCAAAACATCCCGGATTGGCGATATTCTTCGCCTGTCCGGATCTTATCCCGGTTCAATTCCGGTAAACCATAAACAAAAGGAAATTCGTTTCCCGGAAAAAGATGATTGGCATTCAGGCGGAAATCCTGCGACAAATCGATGATGCCGGATTTTTTGATCCACCGCGTTTTCCGACAGAAACTTTCTGGCTTCGCCATGGCCAACACAGAGATACAGCACATCGATATCGGGCTGCAGCTGATCTGTAAAACGCAATCCGGTATCTCCTGCAAGATCCTGGTGCACGGCGGCGATTGCCTTTCCTGCATTGCTCTTGCTTTGCACGAAAACCATTTCAGCCTGCGGATGATTCACCAGTATCCTGATCAGTTCACCACCGGTATATCCGGCACCGCCTTTATGCCAATTCTGATTTTTTTCATTTGTTACTTTTGTTTCCTGCTGATTGCCTTCGTTGATTTTATGGTATATCGCCGTCTGGTTGCCAAAAATCTTTGCGAATCCTTTTACGTCGTCACCGGTCCATCCGCTGTTCATTTCACCATAAGATCCGAACCGGCTGCTCATCAGGTCGTGCGGACTTTCAATGCCGGTAACGGTAAACCGATAAGGTTCCAGCGTTACAAATACTTTTCCGGAAACGGTGGCCTGCGTATCTTCCAGAAATTTTTCAATATTTCGCATGGTCGGATCCAGCATCTGTCCTTCGTGCAGCCAGTTGCCATACCAGGCGCTCAGCTGTTCCTTCCAGTACAGCTGCCATTTGGTAAGCGTATGTTTTTCCAGCAGGTGATGGGCTTTGATAATGATCAGTGGCGCAGCCGCTTCAAAACCTACCCGGCCCTTGATGCCGATAATGGTATCGCCCACATGAATATCCCGGCCGATCGCAAAAGGCTGTGCAATGGACTGCAGATATTGTATGGCCCTTACCGGGTGATCAAACTTCTTATCGTTCACCGCTTACAGTTCTCCTTTTTCAAATTGCAGTCTGATCTTTTCCGGTTTATTGGAACGTTACCGGCGTGGGCCATGCATCTTCCGGGAGATATTCTTTTGAATTAAGGGTTTCCCTCCCGCCAACGGAAGTTCCCCAAAGTCCTTTATTGATACTGTATTTTGCTTTTTCAAAATTCATCTCCACGCCATGTTCTTTCAGGAAACTGATTTCCTGTTCCCGGCTGAGTTTCAGGTCCCGGATCGGGGTAAGGATTTCCGCTTCCGGCACCATGCCTGTAAAAACCATGTCGAACCGCACCTGGTCGTTTCCCGCACCCGTGCTGCCATGCGCCACATAGGCGGCGCCGGTTTCCTCAACATATTTTGCCACGGCAATCGCCTGCACCATTCTTTCCGCACTCACGCTTAGGGGATAAGTGGCATTCTTCAACACATTTCCAAAAATCAGGAAGCGGATGCAGGTCTGATAATATTCTTCCGTAACATCCACCGATTTAAAAGAAGCGACGCCCAGTTTTTTTGCCCTTTTTTCAATGGCGCTGATCTCTTCCTTGCTGAATCCGCCGGTATTTACCGTGAGGGCATGCACTTCCAGCCCTTTGATCTTTTTCAGATAAATGGCACAATAGGTGGTATCGAGTCCACCGCTGTATGCTAAAACCACTTTTTTATTTTCTTTATTCATTGATCCCTGTCGTTATTTAAGCGATAATTTATTTTACCAGTTTTTGCTTTTTCCATTTGCCGGGAAGAAGGCCCAGATCAGCCAGTATCATTTCCACTTTTTCTTTCCGGATCAGGTTTTTCAGCAGGCCCCATTGTTTGATCTTCATGAAGCGTTCATAGAGCTTGCTCGTTGCCGGACAAAATCCCGGGAAGTCTCTTCCTGGCTTGGCGTGTTCTTTGGGATCATAGAGCATGGCTGTACACATGCAGTTTTTTCTTTCCTTGCTCATGAGGATTTCGTAGTTCACGCAGCTTTTACAGCCGGCCCAGAATGCTTCATCCTGGGTAAGTTCCGAATAAGTAACGGGTTCATAACCCAGGTCGGAATTGATCTTCATTACGGCCAGGCCGGTGGTGAGACCGAATATTTTGGCATTCGGATATATATTTCCGGCTCAGTTCAAAGATCTTTTTCTTGATCTTTTTTGCCAGTCCGCTTTTCCGGAAAGGGGGCGCCACGATCAGTCCGGAATTGGCTACATATTCGCCATGGCTCCAGGTTTCGATATAGCAGAAACCCGCCCAGATACCATCTTCGGTAAAAGCGATCACCGCTTTTCCTTCCCGCATTTTTTCCTTGATATAGTCGGGGCTTCTTTTGGCGATCCCGGTTCCGCGGGCCTTTGCGGAAGATTCCATTTCATCACAGATGATCTGCGCAAAGTCCTGATGGGAGGCGTTTGCGATTTGTATTTTGAACTTTTGTTCTTGTTCCATTGATATGATTACGTGAGATAAGGAATGCCAATGACGGGTCATTGAATGAACTGAGCCGGCTGTTACGGGCATAGGTCCTGAACGGAATACTATGGATGGAAATATCAACGTCGTACCCAAAAGGGAATGGGACGAACAGAAAAAATAACGCATACAGGCGCTACAAAAAACCCACGCTTATTGAAGGCGTGCAATACCATTCCGGTAAGGATTGATATGGGTGAGTTTTTTTTCATTTCATGAAAAATGGGATGACTGATTTTGTTAACCATACAAAGTAACAGCTTTTTCTGAAATTTCTGGGCAATATTTTTTAAAGGAAACAGCTGAACCTTAACAATATGGAAATATGAAAGTGTGGAGATGTGAGGATGTGGAAATGAAATGTAGAATTGAATGCGAGAATCGCCAAGCCGTTAGGCTTCAAGCGTTAGGCTAGATCAGGGGCGTTCCGGCACTGAAACAGAATGCAGGGCAGCAGCCATTTCGGCCAGCAGGGAAGCGTCTTTCTCAATGGCATTGCCGACCACAATAAGGTCCGCGCCGGCTTTGGCATTGAGATAAACTTTTTCCGGATCTCTGATGCCGCCGCCGATGAGCAGGGGATTTCGATGATAGCAGAAACCCTTTCGATCATTTCTGTCGGAAATGGGCCTGCGGGCGCCGCTTCCGGCGTCCATATAAATCAGTTTCATGCCCAGCATTTCGCCGGCCATGGCCGTGCAGAGCGCAATCTCATTTTTATCCGCCGGAATGGGGCTGGCATTGCTGATATAGGAAACCGTGGTGGGCGCTCCGCCATCAATCACCATATAGCCGGTGGAAATGATTTCCAGTCCGCTTTTTCGAACCGCCGGAGCAGAAATCACATGCTGGCCGATCAGCAGTTCCGGATTTCTGCCGGAGATCAGGGACAAGATAAAGCAGGCGCATCGGCATAGGGAGAAACCTGGGAAGGTGTTCCGGGAAAAAGGATAACCGGAATTTTACATGGGACTTGATCTGCTGCACCACCTCGTCCAGGTGATCGGAAATGACCAGGCTTCCGCCTACAAACAGGTAATCCACCCTGGCCTGTACGGCCAGCTCAATGAGGCTGGCTGTTTTTGCCGGATCTACTTTATCGGGGTCGATCAGCAGGGCGAAGGATTTGCGCCGGGTTCTTTTTTTAAGCAGTAAAGAGATATAGATCGCGTCCTTCATGTGGTTGATTACCTTACAAATGTGCGAAAACTTTCCCGGTTTCCGAAAACGTTGGATATCACGCGTAACAGGTAAACGATTATTTCAGTTTCTCCAAAATTTTTTTTAACAATTCCGGCCTGGAATGTGCATAAATCAACCAATGTAATACCAGCTTGCGATTCATGAATTATTAACCATTCTTTTCCACAGGTGTTGAATATTTACAAGGAGGAAAATTGGAAATCAAAAAATACTTTCGTTACCTGCTTAACAATTTGTTAATAAGCTAAACGATTTTCCTAACCACAATAAAGAATTTCTAGTCTATGGCTACTCATACGCAATCTGCGAACGGTTTGCACTTTCGGCCGGCGCTTTACCCGCGACGATATCAATGTATTTGATCAGTTTGAATATGATTACCGCAGTTCGGTGATCCGCAATCCTTCGGGAGAGATCGTGTTTGAAATGACCAATGTGGAAGTGCCGAAAGCATGGAGCCAGATCGCCACGGATATTCTTGCCCAGAAATATTTCCGTAAAGCCGGTGTGCCGCAGCCCGATGGAACTCTTGGGCAGCGAAACTTCTGTAAAACAGGTTGCTCACCGCATGGCCAATTGCTGGAAAGTATGGGGTGAACGTTATGGTTATTTTGCCACGCGAAAAAGATGCGCAGGTTTTTTATGAAGAGCTGGTGTATTCCATCCTCAACCAGGCCTGCGTTCCCAATAGTCCGCAATGGTTCAATACCGGTCTTGTATGAAAGTTATGGCATTACCGGAAAACCACAGGGTCATTATTATGTTGATCAGCATGATGGCCAGCTGAAGAAATCCACTTCTGCTTATGAACGCCCGCAACCCCATGCCTGTTTTATTTTGAGTGTGGAAGATGACCTGGTAAATGATGGCGGTATCATGGACCTCTGGGTTCGCGAAGCCCGCATTTTCAAATACGGTTCCGGTGTAGGAACCAATTTTTCCAATATCCGGGGAGAAGGAGAAAAACTCAGTGGCGGCGGAACTTCCAGCGGCCTGATGAGTTTTCTGAAAATCGGCGACCGCGCAGCCGGCGCCATCAAATCCGGCGGCACTACACGCCGGGCGGCAAAAATGGTTTGCCTGGATCTCGATCATCCGGAAATCATGGATTTCATCAACTGGAAAATGGAGGAAGAAAAGAAAGTAGGCGCACTGATCGCTGCCGGTTATGCGAGCGATTATGAAGGAGAAGCTTATAAAACAGTCAGCGGACAGAACTCAAATAATTCAGTTCGTATCCCCAATTCATTTTTTGAAAAACTGGAAAACGATGAAGACTGGGAACTGAAAGCAAGAAGTGATGGAAGGGTGATGAAAAAGATTCCTGCAAGAGAAGTCTGGAACCAGATTTCGTATGCTGCATGGCGTTGTGCTGACCCGGGTACCCAATACGACACCACTATTAATGAGTGGCATACCTGCCCCGAAGGTGGCCGTATCCGGGCATCCAACCCCTGCTCCGAGTACATGTTCCTGGATAACACGGCCTGTAATCTGGCCTCTGTTAACCTGCGCAGGTTCTATGATGAAACCACCAATATTATCGATGTGGAAGGGTTTGAGTACACCTGCCGCTTATGGACAGCCGTACTTGAAATTTCCGTTCTGATGGCGCAGTTCCCTTCCAAAGAAGTGGCTCAGTTATCTTATGATTACCGGACGCTCGGGCTTGGGTTATGCCAACCTGGGCTCCATGCTGATGGTGATGGGTATTCCTTATGACAGTGAAGAAGCGAGGGGCATTGCAGGCGCCATCAGCGCCATCATGACCGGTATCTGCTTATAAAACCTCCGCAGAAATGGCCGGACGTACTGGGGCCTTTCCAAAATTTGAAGAAAACAGGGAAGCCATGCTGCGTGTGATGCGCAATCACCGCCTGGCGGCTTATGATGCAGATGAATATGAAAGACTGGAGATCAAACCACAGGGTATTAAAGCAAAATATTGCCCGGATTACCTGCTGAAAGCCGCCACCAAGGCCTGGGATGATGCCGTTCAGCTGGGAGAAAAATATGGATACCGGAATGCACAGTCAACCGTATCGCACCAACCGGAACCATCGGCCTGGTCATGGATTGCGATACCACCGGTGTTGAACCGGATTTTGCACTGGTGAAATTTAAAAAACTTATCCGGCGGCGGTTATTTTAAAATCATCAACCAATCCGTTCCCGCTGCACTGAAAAATCTGGGTTATGCTGAAAAGGAAATTGATTCGATCATTAAATATGCAGTAGGTGCCGGAACTTTTGCCGGCGCTCCGCATATCAATCATCAGACACTGAGTGAAAAAGGATTTTTTGCCGAAGAAATTAAAAAACTGGATGCTGCCGTTGCTTCAGCTTTTGAAATTGGATTTGTTTTCAATGTATATAATCTGGGAGAAGAATGCCTGCAGCGTCTGGGATTTTCAGCCTGAACAATATTATAATTTTGAATGGAGCCTGCTGGAAGCACTTGGTTTCAGCGATGATCAAATTGCAGAAGCCAACGATTATGTCTGCGGAACCATGACGGTTGAAGGCGCGCCCTTCTTAAAGAATGAACATCTGCCGGTTTTTGACTGTGCCAATAAATGCGGAAAAAAAGGAGAACGGTTTATTCATGCGCATGGACATATCCGCATGATGAGCGCCGTACAGCCCTTTATCAGCGGCGCCATTTCCAAAACCATCAACCTTCCCAATGAAGCCACCGTGGAAGAAATCGCCGATGCTTATCTGCTGAGCTGGAAACTGGGTCTCAAAGCCTGCGCACTTTACCGTGATGGATCTAAACTTTCCCAGCCACTCAGTAATAAATCAGATAAAAAGAAAAAAGCAGAAAATACGGAAGAAGTCAAAGCCACCATTCCGAATGAGCCGCTGGCTGGCATGGAACCGAATATCGTGGACATGAGCAAGCTGACCGTGCAGGAATTACTGGAAGAAGTGCAGAAAAGAGTTCAGTCTTCTCCGGATACCAAATTAAAACGCGAACTGGCCACCATCGTTGAACGCAGAACGCTGCCGGCAAAAAGACGCGGCTTCACACAGAAAGCAAAGATCAACGGACAGGCTATTTTCCTCCGCACCGGTGAATATGCGATGGTACGCTGGGTGAGATCTTCATCGATATGGCCAAAGAAGGAGCTACCATGCGCAGCATGCTGAACTGTTTTGCCATCGCCATTTCCATCGGTCTGCAATATGGCGTTCCGCTGGAAGAGTTTGTTGAGAAATTTGTGTTTACCCGGTTTGAGCCCTCCGGCATGGTGGATCATCCGAATATCAAGAGCACCACTTCCATTGTTGACTTTATTTTCCGTTCCCTGGCTTATGAATACCTGGGAAGAACCGATCTGGTTCATGTGCTGGATAAACCCGAAGTAATGAATACCGGAACTGCTGATTGGGATCATCCCGTTGCCGGAACCGGAAAAAAAAACACCTGAATTGAGTGAAGTGAGGATTGTGGCAAAACCATCGGTTTCATCTGTCAGCAATCCGCATCCAGAACAGATAGTCAAAAACATGAAAGTGGATACCGGAATGGATGCGGTGAATGCGGCAGCAAAAAGTATGCAGAGTGATGCGCCGGCCTGTAATACCTGCGGACATATCACGATCCGCAGCGGAACCTGCTATAAATGTCTGAACTGCGGAAACAGCATGGGCTGCAGCTAACCCTTTAAGATACTTTGGACGGTTTTACTTAACCATAGATCCCTGCATTTCTATGCGGGGATCTTTATTTTAGAGTGGTGCTGACCTATTGTCGTAAATTGATTAATATGACGACTCAGGATTGCTTCGACACCATAATGAACGAATCCGATCTCAACTTCACCGATTCCGAAGTCCATCCGACAAATCGTTCCAGTTTTTACTTGAAAATCGTTCCGGGTACCGATAATACCCTTGACTGACAGAATGGCAATTTTGAAAATTGGTATTTATACAGCAATTTTCACGACCCTGTTTCCGTTATTTGATAACCTCTAAATGAAAACCATGAAAAAGATCCTGGCCCTGGCATTACTCCTTACTTTATTGTATTCCTGCAGTCGTTCCGTTACCCCTTATCAGGCGGCAACGCACCATTACAACCGTTGCAGGGACATGCGGTAATTTTTCCCATATCATTTATTGATCATCAATCATTAGGCTTCTTTTGTAGTACATTGCGTACCATAATTTTCAATTGAGAGAAGATGGTCATTGTTTTATTGGCCCCAGCATGCTATGCCGACGCCCCGGACTTCTTCCATCGTATCAGGTTCACCCTGGGCAGGCGGATCGCGTACGGCTAATGCCTGGCTACAGTCATCTCCTGCGGTGAAATCATAGCAGCCGGTTTGGTGCCGGAACAGAATGATGCGAAGTTTATAGTAAGCGGGAAAAGCAATTAACCCAATAAGGATGATTATTCATTTCGATTATAATAAAAAACAGGTATTGCAGGCACTGAGATATCATTTTATTTCCAGGCCAGAAATCAAGGTCTTCCTGATCATTCTGAATGTATTCACGATTTTAAGTGCTGTCCTTTTCTATATGAAAAAGATTCAGCCCCTTTCTTTCCTCAGCTTTTCATTGCTGTGGTTTGTGCTGCTGATCACCATCTGGAGATTATTGCCCCTGAGTGTTTATAAACGATCCCAAACATTCCGGGATCAGTTCAGCATGGATCTGAATGAAGAGGATGTGGTTTTGCAAACCGAACGCGGCTCGCACACCTGGCAATGGAAAGAATTCAGTTCATTTCTGGAGAGCCCTTATTTTTTCCATCTCTATTTTACCAGCCGTTCTTTTTTTCTGATTCCAAAAGATGCGTTTAAAGACCTGAATGTGCTGCAACAGGCCAGGGCATTATTAAAAGAAAAATTAAAGAAGTAAGAAAGTATTTTCGTACTTTTTAGGCAGAATCTCCGGCCACCGGACAGGGCTGCCGGCAGAAGCGGGCTGCGCATATGAAAAAATTTCTTACAAAAAAAGGCATTGCCCTGTTGTTGCTGGTTGCAATAGCGGGAATATTTATCTACTTTATCAGGCCACATGATGCGGTTGATTTTAATTCAGAGGTCAAGCCCATACTGAATAAAAGATGCATTACCTGTCATGGCGGGGTCCGGCAAAAAGCGAATTACAGCCTCCTGTTCCGGACCGATGCCTTGCTGCCGGCCAAATCCGGCAAACGCCCCATTATTCCGGGCGATCCCGATCACAGCGAAATGATTCGCCGCATTACTTCCAATGATCCGGAAGTAAGAATGCCGTACCGGGGAGATCCTCTCAGCTCAAAAGAAATTGATATTCTCCGCCGCTGGATTAAACAGGGCGCAAAGTGGGGAGACCACTGGGCGTATGTGGCGGTCAAAAAAATCAGAGATCCCAAAAACGGATGATCCGTCCTGGGTTAAAAATAATATTGACCGGTTCATCCTGGAAAAGCTGAAGGAAAACCAGCTTGGCCATTCGGCGGAAGCCGATAAAAGAGTTTTGCTGCGCAGGGTGAGTCTCGATGCCATTGGTTTGCCGGCGCCCCCTTCGCTCGCGGCAGCTTACCTGAAGGATCCGACAGATCAGGCTTATGAAACGTTTGTGGATTCTCTGCTGGCCAATAAACATTTCGGAGAACGCTGGACTTCCATGTGGCTGGACCTTGCGCGCTATGCAGATACCAAAGGATATGAACGTGATGAGCACAGGATATCTGGAAATACCGCGACTGGCTGATCCATGCATTTAATGAAGATAAACCCTATGACCAATTTCTTAACAGAACAGATAGCGGGCGATCTGTTGCCCGATCCAACAGATGATCAGTTTATCGCCACGGCTTTTCACCGGAACACCATGACCAATGATGAAGGCGGAACGGATAATGAAGAATTCAGAACAGCCGCCGTTCTTGACCGGGTGAATACTACCTGGGAAGCATTGATGGGTACCACATTTGGCTGTGTTCAATGTCATAGCCATCCTTATGATCCTTTCAAGCACGATGAATATTATAAATTCATGGCTTTCTTCAATAATACCCGGGATGAAGATACTTATGCCGATTATCCTTTGCTGCGGAATTACAATGATTCATGCCAGCGCAAAAATGAAATGAGCTGACGGACTGGTTGAAGCAAAATGTTTCAACGGAAAAAGCAAAAGAGTTATAGAATTTTTAAAAACATGGCAGCCTGCTATCAATTCGTTGAACTGCGATAGTTTCATCAACAGTGAATTAGCGATACCAAATGGCTCGCCTTCCGCAATCAGGCAAGTGCCGTTTAAAAATGTGGATCTGAATAAAAAAGATCAGCTGATCTTCCGTTATCAGCTGGATATGTGCCGGAGGTATCTGGAAAATTCATCTGGATTCGCCTGGACGGCCGGATGATCCGGTAACGATTCAGCCTTGATCATACGAAAAGCGAAAATGGCTGGATCATGACAAGTGTCGATATTCCCATGCTGCAATGGAATGCATGATCTGTATTTTACTTACTACAATCCAATTCTTAAAAAAGCCGGAAGATAACGGTGCACTGTTCGACTGGTTTTATTTTACGCAGCAATTCCCGGGTAAAGACAAACCGGGATATGAAGGAATGAAAAAAAGATTTTGGGAACTATATACATGCAAATGTTCCGACCACACCCGTGATGATGGATAATCCGTCGGACATGCACCGGCTACTTATGTTTTTGAAAGAGGCAACTGGCTGGTGAAAGGAGAAGAAGTAGAGCCGGATGTTCCCCATTCATTGAATCCGTTTCCGCACAATGCGCCGCAAACCGGCTGGGTCTGGCGATGTGGCTTACCCCAAACAAAATCCGCTCACAGCAAGAACCATGGTGAACCGTTTATGGGAACAACTTTTTGGGACCGGCCTCGCAGAAACACTGGAAGACCTGGGTACACAGGGTATTCCGCCCACACATCCTGAATTGCTGGATTATCTTCAGCTAGCAATTTATGAATGAATACAACTGGAGTGTGAAAAAATTGCTGAAAGAAATTGTGATGTGCGCCACCTATCGCCAGGATTCAAGGATCACAAAGAACAGTGAAGAAAAGATCCATTCAATAAATTTTATGCAAGAGGCCGCAGGGTACGTTTATCGGCAGAACAGGTGCGCGACCAGGCACTTTGCATCAGTGGTTTGCTGAGTGAAAAAATGTATGGTCCCAGTGTATTTCCCTAGCAGCCAAAGGGATCTGGCTTTCGCCCTGGAACAGTAAAGACTGGGAACAAAGCAAAGGCGAAGATCAATACCGGCGCGCAGTGTATACTTACTGGAAACGATCAGCTCCTTATCCATCATGATGACATTCGATGGACGTGACCGGGAAGTGTGCACAGCCCGCCGGATCCGCACCAATACGCCGTTGCAGGCGCTCGCCACCTTGAATGATTCGGTTTATATTGAAGGCGCAAGACATTTCGCGGATCGGATGCAAAAGGAAATCCGGGTAATGATCTGCAGAAACAGATAAGAGCAGGATATGAAAAAGCCATCGTGGCACGATATCGATGAAAAAAGCTTGGAAGCATTGGAGGATTTTATACAGGAAAGCCTTATTGAAATATCAGCAGAAACAGAACAGGCGAAGGAGATGGGAGGAGATATAGCGGCATAATACAGCCGGAACGAGCGGCACTGATCGTGGTAGCGAATGCAATGCTGAATCTGGATGAGTATGTTACGAAAAATTAACCGGCCATGAAAGATGATTACATAATCAGCGATTATTAAGGAAGCGCAGGAAGCTGCCCTGCGGTATCAGCACGCGCCGACATTTTATGAAAGAAAGCGCCATGGGTCTGGGCGCACTGGCATTGGGTTACCTGGCTGGAGGTTGTAAAAATCTGACGGCCTCTTCCGGAATAAAAGATTTGTATTTGATCCGGCACATCCGCTGGCGCCCAAAATGCCGATGTTTCCGGGCAAAGCAAAATCGGTTATCTATCTGCATATGGCCGGTGCGCCTTCACAACTGGAATTGTTTGATTATAAACCCGAGCTGATGAAAATGGACGGACAGGATTGTCCGCAATCATTACTCGAAGGAAAACGTTTTGCATTTATCCGCGGTGTGCCGAAGATGCTGGGACCGCAGGCAAAATTCAAACAACATGGAGAAAGCGGCGCCTGGATCAGTGATCATCTGCCGCATCTTGCCACGATTGCAGATGAACTCAGTTTTTTGAAAGCCGTCACCACCGATCAGTTTAATCATGCGCCGGCACAATTGCTGGTGCATACCGGTTCGCCCACGCCTGGGAAGGCCCAGTCTGGGATCATGGGTAACTTATGGACTGGGAACAGAAAATCAAAATCTGCCGGGATTTGTGGTGCTCACTACCGGAGGCAAATTTCCGGATGCAGGTAAAAGTGTATGGGGAAGCGGATTTCTGCCCAGTGTTTATCAGGGTGTGCAATGCAGAAGCGAAGGAGATCCGGTATTGTTTATCAATGATCCGGACGGTATGGACAGGGATCTGCGAAAAGCCTCCATCGATGCCATCAACGAAGTAAACAAGCAGGAATACAAAGACTTATCAAGATCCGGAAATTCTTTCCCGCATTTCACAATACGAAATGGCCTATAAAATGCAGATCTCCGTTCCGGAAGTAATGAATATCAATGATGAACCGGAATATATTCACGAGATGTATGGCACCAAACCGGGGCAGGCCTGTTTTGCCAACAATGTGTTGCTGGCGAGAAAACTGGTGGAAAAAGGAGTTCGGTTTGTGCAGCTGTTCGACTGGGGCTGGGACAGTCATGGAAGCGATAAGGAACTTGCCATTGATATGGCTTGATCAATAAATGCCGGCAGGTCGATAAATCCATCACCGCATTGATACTCGATCTCAAACAAAGGGGATTACTGGAAGAAACACTGGTTGTATGGGGCGGAGAATTTGGAAGAACACCGATGCAGGAAAACCGGGACGGAAAGAAAATGCCATTTAAGGGAAGGGATCATCATACGGAAGCATTTACGATCTGGATGGCGGGCGGCGGGATTAAAAAAGGATTCAGCTATGGAGAAACGGATGAGATCGGGTACAGCTCCATCAGCGGTAAAACAACCGCCTTCGATATACAGGCGACCATTCTGAATCAGCTTGGGTTTCGATCATGAAAAATTCACGTACGACTTTCAGGGAAGGCCTTTCCGGCTGACAGATGTCAGCGGACGGGTGATTACAGAAATTATTTCCTAAAATATATCCATTGAACAGGAGATCTTTTTTAGAACGAAGCGGCGCCGTAAGCGCCGGAACCTTATTATCTTCCTGGCAGAAAACAAAATCAACGAATACTATGAAGCTTCCGGCGGATGCGAAATTAATGATACTGGCCACCAACTGGGGATATGCGGGAACTATGGATCAATATTGTGAAGCCGCGAAAAAAGAAGGATATGACGGTATCGAAATCTGGTGGCCCGTAACTTCCGCCGCGCAGGAAGAATTATTTTCCGCATTGAAAAAGCATCAGCTGGAAGTGGGTTTTCTTTGCGGTGGTTCGCAGAAAGATTTTGCTGAACACCTGGACACCTTCACGAAGAATCTGGAAGCGGCCGTCACCAATTCGTTTCAGAAACCGGTTTATATTAACTGTCATTCCGGCCGGGATTTCTTTTCCATGGAAGAAGGATTCCGGTTTATTGACGCCACTACCAAAGCGCATCAGCAAAGCGGGATCCCGGTTTATCATGAAACACACCGCAGCCGGCTGATGTATACGGCGCCGGTAGCAAAGCAATATCTATTGAAACGCCCGGACCTGATGCTGAATGCAGATCTGTCGCACTGGTGCAATGTACATGAAACGATGCTGGAAGACCAGGAAGAAACCCTGAAACTGGTATTGGGAAGGTGCGGGCATATTCATGCCCGGATCGGTCATCCGGAAGGTCCGCAGGTAAATGATCCGCGGGCGCCCGAATGGGAAAAAATTGTTCAGCGCCACCTGGACTGGTGGGATGAGATCATAAAAAACAAATTAAAAAGAAAAGAAAATACCATCACGATCCTCACAGAATTCGGTCCGCCCGATTATATGCCCGTTTTACCTTATACCCGACTGCCGGTCGCCAATCAGTGGGAGATCAATGTATATATGCTGAACCTGCTTCGTAAAAGATATTCAAACCCGGGTCGTTTATGATGCTTGATATTCAGGAATTGATTGGTCACCTGCATCCGGTTCTGGTTCACCTCCCTGTCGGCATTTTATTGATCGGCATTTTATTTTTCTGGTTATCGCGGAAAGAGCAGTATCGCGGACTCCGCGATTCAGTTTCCATTTTGTTTTTGCTGGGCGCCATCAGCGCTGTCCTGTCCTGTATTACCGGTTATATTCTTTCTGATGCGGAAGCATACGATGAGAATCTGAAAAACTGGCATCAGTGGATGGGCATCGGCACCGCCGTTCTTTCCATTGCTGTATATTATTTTTCCAGGAAGCCTGCATGGGGCGGCTGGCTCAACGGGCTGTCGCTGCTGATGCTGGCCGGCATTTTTGTAACCGGTCATCTGGGAGGTTCCCTTACTCACGGACCGGATTATTTCTCCAAACCGCTGGCGGAATTATGGGGCGCTCCGGAAAAAGCAACACCCGTTTTTAAAAAACCGATCCCGGATATTGCGGAAGCGGTGGTTTATAAAGATCTCATTCATCCGGTATTTCAGGCAAGATGTGAGAGTTGCCATGGTGAAAAAAAGCAAAAAGGGAAATTAAATCTCGATAATGAAGAAGGCATTCTGAAAGGCGGGAAAACAGGGAAAGCGATTGTTCCCGGTAAACCGGATCTGGGGGAACTGATCAGGAGACTTACGCTGCCCATCGGCAGCAAGGATCACATGCCGCCCAAAAACAATGTGCAGCTTACAGACGACGAACTGACCCTGGTAAAATGGTGGCTGGCGGATAGTGCGGATTTTGAAAGAAAGTGCGCATGATGCGTCAGACCGGAGCCATCCAGCCGGTTTTATATGCAATACAAAAGGGAGTGGATACCCAGGCTGTAAAAATCGGTGACGTTCCGGAAGCGCCCGTTGATCCCGCGCCGGCGGAGGTGCTGAGTATCCTGAAGAACCGGGGAATCGTGATCCTGCCGGTGGCGAAAAACAGCAACTATCTCTCTGCGAGTTTTATCATTGCGCCGGCAGCAGACAGCAGCCTGGTTTTACTGGAGAAAATGGCAAAACAGCTGGTCTGGCTGAATCTGGGCGGTTCCAAAATATCGGACAGGGGATTACTGCCGGTTGGAAAACTACCACAGTTAACCAGGATATATCTGAATGATACAAAGGTTACCGACAGCGGGCTGAATTATTTAAAGCCCCTGAAACGCCTGCAATACCTGAACCTGGTGAACACAGCCGTTAGTGCAAAAGGACTCGGGCAACTGACCGGGCTGAAAGCGTTAAAAAATATTTATTGCTACCAGACGAATATCCGTGCCAATGACTTCAGCCTGCTGAAGCAGTCATTCCCCCTGGTAAATCTCGATACGGGCGGCTATGTTGTGCCGACGCTTGCAGCGGATACGACGGAGTTTAAGGGTTCGGGGAAGTAGGGGTTGACGGATGACGGTTGACCGTTGACGGACTTCCAGTGGTACATCATGACTGGAATTTAGTCTTAATGATTCTATTCAAGTCCGTCAACCGTCATCCGTCATCCGTCAACGATTCAGTGTGTTTCATACTCACTCGCATCCCCAAAATAATGCGTTCCCCACAAATCATACCGCTTAAACTGATACGGCAGGCGCTTCTTAAAATCTTCCCAGTTGCGGGCGGATTTCGGACTCCAGACCACTTCACTGAGTGCATCTACGCGAGGGAACATCATATATTCCACTTTGGAGGGATTGGCCATGTATTCGGTCCAGATATTGGCCTGGGCGCCAAGAATATAACGGCCATCATCAGCCGATAATTCGGAGGGGATGGGCTCATATTTGTAAACTTTTTCCAGCGGCAGGTATCCGCCGATGACTAGGGAATCCTCGTGTTTGGTTTGGGAATAATCAAAGTAGACATAGGTGGTGGGAGTCATGATCACCGTATGTTTTTGTTTGGCTGCTTCGATGCCGCCTTTTTCTCCGCGCCAGCTCATTACGACGGCATTGGGGGCGAGACCGCCTTCGAGGATTTCATCCCATCCGATCAGCGTTTTTCCTTTGCTGTTGATATATTTTTCCATCCGCTGAATGAAATAACTCTGCAATTCATGTTCATCTTTTAATCCGAGATCGCGCATCCGTTTCTGACAGAGGGGGCATCTTTTCCAGTGCGTTTTCGGACATTCATCACCACCAACATGAATATATTTTGATGGGAAAAGGGGCGCTACTTCATCAATCACATCCTGCAGGAATTTGAACACGCTGTCTTTTCCGGCGCAGAAAACATCTTCGGCGACGCCCCATTTTTCATACACCAGTTTACCGGTTGCTTTTTTGCCTTCATCGGAAAGCAGGCTGTCGGGGATATTTGTTTTTTCGTCCGGAAAACAGCTCAGCCAGGGATAGGCTGCAATGGCTGCACTGCCATGGCCGGGCATTTCAATTTCGGGAATGATGGTGATATAGCGCTTCGCTGCATAAGCCACTACTTCTTTGATCTGGTCCTGGGTATAAAAACCGCCATAACGGGTATTGTCATTTCCGTGCCAATGTCTTCCGATCACTGTACCATCGCGCCAGGCGCCAACTTCCGTAAGCCGCGGATATTTTTTAATCTCGATCCGCCAGCCCTGGTCTTCGGTTAAATGCCAGTGGAATTCATTCATCTTGTGCAATGCGAGATAGTCGATGAATTTTTTGACGAAGGGAACCGGCATAAAATGACGGCCCACGTCCAGCATTAACCCGCGGTAAGCGAAACGGGGTCTGTCGTTGATCTCAACATAGGGTATGGGAAGTTTTTGTGTACCATTGGGCATGGGCAGCAATTGTATAAGGGATTGAATGCCATAAAAAACGCCCGTTGCATTATCGCCACCGATATAAATCCCTTTCTGATTAACGGACAAATGATAAGCGCCTGGAATAGAATCATCCATTCTTTCGAAATTCAGGATGAGATTATTTCTGCCTTTCGGTTTTGAAACGGTTTTCAAAGTAAAACCATAGAATTCTTTTAGATAATCGTTGAAGAAGGATACGGAATTTTCTAAATCGCCGCCCTCCAGCACAATGTTGGTGGAAGGGCTGAGCGAAAAATCAGCCATGGTCCGCGGCATTTTCACGGAAGCGGGTTGCGGAATGATATTCACCTGCGCAGCAGCGGAAAATCCACATAGTAAAAGACCAAAGAATAGGAATTTCATGACAATCGTTTTTAGGTAATGCAAACATATTTCATTCCGGTTAAGGGCGTATAGTTTTTGTAACTTCGTAAAATCTTTTATTAATGCATAAATTTTCTCAGAATGCTTTCGTTTATTAGTCAGACCTGGCCCTGGTGGGTGTCCGGATTAGCCATCGCGCTGATTATGACTTTGCTGATCTTTTTCGGAAAGACGTTTGGTTTTTCGTCCAACCTGAGTAATATCTGTTCGATGCTTGGCGCCGGCAGGCTGGCATCCTTCTTCAATTTCGATTGGAAAAAGGAGCAATGGAACCTCTGGTTCCTGGTGGGCTCGGTTATCGGCGGTTTTATTTCGGTTCATTGGCTGCAATCCGGAGAGCCGATGCGGCTATCGGCTGCGACGGTGGCTGACCTGCGAAAATTACATATTCCATTTGACGGAGAGTTGGAGCCCTCAGCGATTTTCAACTGGCAGTTTGCGAAAACTGCAAAGGGCCTGTTCATGTTTTTAGGCGGCGGATTTTTGATTGGATTCGGAACACGGTATGCGGGAGGCTGTACTTCGGGTCATGCCATATCGGGGCTTTCGAATCTGCAGGTTCCCTCTTTAATTGCCGTGATTGGATTTTTTATTGGCGGGCTGCTGATGACGCATCTTTTTTTTCCGTTCATTTTTAATTGAGTAAAGAATAATAATGAAAGCAGTAAAATATATTTTAGCCGGCATTGTATTCGGAATCATCATGGTCAAGTCGGAGGCGGTGTCCTGGTATCGTATTCAGGAAATGTTCCGCTTTCAGTCGATTTTCATGTATGGGATCATCGGCAGTGCTGTTATTCCGGGCATCATTATCATTGCCCTGATCAAGAAATTTAAATTAAGTGATGTTTCCGGATCGCCCATTCAGTTTATGCCGAAGGATAAGCGCTGGAAGAAATATTTATTCGGCGGCATCATATTCGGGCTGGGCTGGGCCATCACCGGCGCCTGTCCCGGGCCCATCTTCGTATTGCTCGGATATGGCTATGGCGTCATGCTGTTGGTGATTACCGGCTCTTTACTGGGTACTTTCACTTATGGAGCGCTCCGTGACCGCCTGCCGCATTGAATCCGGGGGCGTATAAGGAATATGGGCCCGCTTTTTTTTCTTATTCCACCAGATATAGAATCCGGTAATGGGGAGACTGGCGGAAACCAGGCTCGCGAAAAAAGCAATGATCTTTCCTGTTAGCCCGCCGATGGCCCCCACATGAATATCATAATTCATTCCGATTAATCTTTCACCGGGATTTTTCTGAGCCCAGGCCTGTTGCCGGATTAAATTCCCACTATACTGATCGAAATGCATTTCCTGGTAGTTGTAATAGATTTCTTCATCGGTATAGGAATAGATTGAAATGACGCCATCGCCTCCGGTTGCCGGTGTAATGTTCATTCTCAGATATGCCGGATTATTTTTTACCGCTTCATGCCAGGCAATTGTCATGGGATCATTCACGGCGAAGCCGGAAGAAAGGGATTTAACAACGGGCTGTTCCGCATAGGCTGTGGTTCCGGAGGCAGCTGCATAAACAATCGACTGAAACCACTGGAAGGCATAGACCATTCCGGTAAGGGCCAGGATCAGTGCAGGGATATAGAAATAGAATCCCAGCACATTGTGCAGATCGTAATTCACTCTCCTGAATCTTCCCTTCCAGTGAATGCTGAAACTTCTTTTCCGGGCAACGCGGTTCCATTTCTTCGGCCACCATAAAACCAGTCCGGTGATCAGCATCACAACGAATATAACGGTAGACCAGCCTACGATGGGCTGGCCATACCGGTCATTCAGTAAAAGACTCCAGTGGAGATATTTCACAATCTGAAAGAAATCCGTTTTATAATTCCGGATTCCGGTTATCTGACCGGTGTGCGGATTCAGGAATGCCGACCGGTAATATTCCATGGCGCCAAAATAAGTGAGGGCCGTATCATTTTCTTTGTAGGCCATGAACTCCCAGGCGCGTTTCGGATCTTTCCAGACGGTTATATAATTGACGGGCTGGTTTTTTCCCAATGCCTGCTGCGCAATTTCCTGAAGCTGCTGAAGGGGAAGTATCCCGGTTTTCCGCGCAGGAATAAAAAAGACATTCTTGTATTTCAGTTCGGAAAATTCTTTCTGAAATACGAACAGGCATCCGGTGATGCTGATGATCACGATCACAAGTCCGGATATCAGGCCAAGCCAGAGATGAAGCCAGCTGATTGCCTTTTTAAAGATGCTTTTTCTTTTTTTTGCCATGTAAGCGCTTAAAATTTAAAGGCGATGGTTCCGGCAAAACTTCTCAGTTGTTGTGGATTGACTGTAGTATATCCGATCCAGTAATGCTCATTCGTGAGGTTATCCGTTTTTATGCCAACGCGGAACCGGCCGGTTTCGTAAATAAAGAAGCATTCCATACGCTGTATGCCGGAAGAATAAAGACTCCCTGGCTGGCGTTGTTGACGACCTTGTTGTCGCTGGCGTAGTTGCCGCCCAATCCGATGCCAAGGCCTTTTAGTATAGTTTCCGTAAACCGGTAACTCAGCCAGAGATTTGCGGTATAAGGAGATGAGGCGGTTTCGGGACGGCGCCCCTGTACATTCGCATCTGCTTTTTCCAGTTTGGAATCATTATATGAGAATCCGGTAAGGATATTCAGACCGTTCACGGGATTAGCCGTTACCTGCGCCTCAAGGCCAGTGCTCTGCTGGGTGCCGTCCTGTATGGAGAAGTTCGGATTTGCAGCATCCGGCCTCAGGATATCTTTCACGCGAATGGAATACCAGCTGATGGTAGCGCTGAGTTTGTGTGTAAGATCGAGTTTTACGCCCGCTTCCAGCTGGTTGGCCTGCTCCGGCCGGAATGACCTTCCTTCCGCGTCTGAGCCTTCCTGATTTCGGAAACTGTTTTGATAATTGCCGAATACCGAAATCTGATCCTTTACCGGCTGATAAACGATTCCGAATTTAGGAGAAAGACTGGTTTGATCATATCCTCCGTTGCGTTTCCCGGAACTAACGTCATAGTTGCCCAGGTTAACGAAATGATCTGCACGCAGCGCAGCAAGAACCATCAGGTTACCGGTAATATTCAACAGGTCTGAAGCAAAAGCGCTGTAGGTATTGGAAATAAAGTTTACAGGATAAGTGAAATCCACTCCTTTTGTCGCATACAGATTATTCAGATTCGCCGGATTAAAATTCCGGTATCCGGGTATGTCGCCATGCGAAGGGATCGTGTCCAAAGTACCCCCCGAAAAAAATTCAGCGGCATGGTGGCTGAAGAAATCCAGGCCACCGGTAAAGCGGTTTCTAAAGCCTCCGACGGAAAAAACCCCGGTAAAGTATTGCTGGACTTCGATCATCTGATCCGAGCTGTTGGAAGTGAACTGATCGTTGCGGGAAATATAATCGCTCCCGGCATCATCGGGATTGCCGGTTACGGCAGCATTGGAAAGCAGGTAGAAATAGGGATTGGGCCCGTCAGACCAGCTGTTGGTAAAGCTAACCAGGGTTTGGGAAGCCCACTCGTCGGAGATTTTATATTGCATCTGCCCGAAATAATTGCTGTTCCGGGATTGCTGGGATAAATCCCCCTCAGCAAAAGAGCGGTTATAATCCAGTTTTAACTGGTCAGCGCGGGAAGCGCCCAGGGATGCGATGGTTTGGCCGTAAGGAAAGAAAAATATGGGGGAGCCTAAATTCCTGCCGCTGTATAATTCTGTTTCTATGAGAAAGGAGAGCCTGTCGTTTATTTTATAAGAAAGAGAAGGAGCGAAGGCATAACTTTTTGAAAAGCCATTATCCTGGAAGCTTCCCGAATAGTTATAGGCTGCGTTTACTCTAAGCAATATGCTCTTTGCAGAATCCAGTGGTGAGTTGAAATCTGCGGCCAGCCGGTTGAAGCCATAACTGCCGGCGGAGAAATTCACTTCGCCGCCGAACCGGTCGTATGGCTTTTTGGTCACCCGGTTGATCAGGCCTCCGTAAGAAGTAAGCACACTGCCAAAAAGGGTGGCAGAAGGCCCTTTGATTACTTCGATGCTCTCCAGGTTGGCGGCATCGATCCTTCCGGAAATATTTCCCGCCATGCCATTTCTCAACTGGCTTTGCAAAATGAATCCACGGGAATTATAGTAGCTGCCGCCATCGCCGCTGCGACCGGTTGCTTCCCACATTTTACTGATTCCGGTTGCATTCTTCATGGCATCGTCTGCTGAAAAAACCAGTTGATCTGTCAGCAGTTGTTTGGAAATACTGCTGTAGACCTGAGGATTCTCAATATCTTTTAATTTCATTTTTGAAACATAATCGCTCGAAAGCCTGATATACGATTTGCGTGAATTGCTCACCACTACGGTCTCCAGTTGTTTTTGTGTCAATTGAAGATGGATATTGACCGTTACTGTTTGCTTATCAGAAATGTTTACCTTTTCAATCTGCGTTTGGTAACCAACCAGGGAAATTTCGAGCCCATAATTCCCCGGCCTGATATTCCGAAGCGAGAAATTACCGTCCTCATCGGTTATTTCCGATCGGTCTGAACCCTGAAGGAGGATCGTAACACCCGCGGCTGGTTGTCCGTCGGACGTAAAAACCATGCCCCGGATAATGCTGTTTTTTTCCGTGGCAAAAGCAAATGAAACTGAAAGTAAAAAGCCGGCTAAAAGGAATAGAAAATATTTGGAAGGGGAATAGGTATGTATCATTTATTTGTGTTTAGCAATTCGAAAAGATTGCCCGGGTAAACGGGCAGGCGAATGTAAATTGCAAAACAGCAAATGATTTTCACATAACGAAATTACATTTACGGATGTGGGAACTTATGCCGGAGAAGTTTGTTTTTCTATAAAAAGGATTATACCAGTTCTGCACAGTCGAACCCATGCTGTTGAATGAGGGATATGATTTGCTGGTGGGTTAAACAGGCGGAAACGATCCGGAGTACACGGTCGGTATCCGACAGATCCACCGTGCATTGCTGGATTCCGGAATGGGTGGAAAGCACGCCCAATAGTTTTTGCTTTTGTGTTTTTGTCCGGATATTGGTTTTGAATATCAGGATATGGTTTAGATTGGTTGTCATAACAAATAAATAAACGCTCACTTATTCAATGGCCCCAAAAATTATTTTTTAATTCCCCTCAGGGTCAGTTCGAAAGTCTGCCAGATCAGTTTCTGCGTGAGCGCAAAAGGCTTTCCGGCCATATTTTTTCCCTCCTGGTGGAAGCGGATCAGGTTATAAAGCGGCGCATAAGCCACTGACCAGTAAACTTCCATCGGCATCGGATGAATTTCTCCCCGCGCCACGGCATTCTTCATAAACTTCCCCATGGCATTTCCAAAATTCGCTTTTACCTTTTTAAAAACCCGGTCGCTGAATGTTGAAAAGCGAAGTTGTTCAAACAGTGCGCTGGTCATCGGATTTTTCAGCATGTAATCAGAACGGTTTTTCCATTGGAGGCGAAGGCCTTCTTCGAAGCCCATATCCGGATTGAAATCTTTTAAAACGCTTTGGGTCATCATTTCTGCTTCCTCCAGGGCAATCCGGATGATCAGGTCTTCCTTATCCTTATAATAGATATATAAGGTAGCTACTGAAATATCGCAGGCCCGGGCCAGTTTATTCATACTGAATCCTTCGAAGCCATCCTTCACCAGTAACTCCATGGCTTTTTGCTTGACCAGTTGTTCCTTTCCGGTATTTCTTGTACGCATCAGGCGGGGTATTCATCACAAAGATAAATGAATGATCATTTATTTATCAAATTTTATTTTCGCCGGTATGGGCAGGTGTGCTGCATTAATTATATATTGTTACCTAAATAATGCATAAAAGCGCATGATCCAAAGGGTGAAGAAAATGAATATTTTCTATAAACTGTTGCTGCCTTGCTTCGTAGCCGGCCTGTTGCTTTCGTCCAAAACAAAAGATGAACAGACCGCCTGGATCAGAATAAACCAGCTGGGGTATACGCCGGGAGGAATAAAAGTGGCTGTCTGGTGCAGTCAAACAGAAAAGTCTGTAAAAAATTTCCTGCTCATTGATTCGGCGTCCGGTAAACAACGGTTCAAAGGAGATGCCGGCCAGCCTTTTGGTTCGTACGGTCCTTTCTCACAGACTTTCCGGCTGGACTTCTCCCGGTTTAAAAAGCCGGGCACCTATTATCTTTCTGTCAACGGGGTCAGATCGCCTTATTTTAAAATCGGAAGGGATGTATATAAGGGTACGGCCGATTTTTGCCTCCGCTACATGCGTCAGCAGCGGAGCGGATTTAATCCTTTTTTAAAGGACAGCTGCCATACGCACGACGGATATACTTTATACGGACCAATGGCGGACAGTACACATGTTGACGTGGTGGGCGGCTGGCATGATGCAACGGATTACCTTCAATATTCCACCACATCGGCCAATGCAACCTATCACCTGCTGATGGCCTATCGCGATTTTCCCAATGTATTCTCCGATGAGAAGGAAGCCAGCGGACTGGATGGTAAAAACGGAAGAGCCGATGTGCTGGATGAAGCCAAATGGGGTTTGGACTGGTTGTTGAAAATGCATCCCCGGCCGGACTGGATGTTCAACCAGATTGCTGATGACCGCGATCACATGGGCATGAGAATGCCAAAAGAAGACAGTCAGTACAATCGCGGTTATGAAAGACCGGTTTATTTTGTGAGTGGCGAACCGCAGCAGCGGGGAAAATTTATGAATCATACGACCGGCACTTCTTCCACCGCCGGAAAATTCAGCAGTGCTTTCGCATTGGGCGCTTTGATTTTTAAAAATGCAGATGAATCATACAGTAGGCAGTTGCGTCAAAAATCTATTACCGCTTATGCTTACGCATTGAGAAAACCCGGCGTCACCCAAACAGCATCTGTTGTCACACCCTATATATATGCGGAAGATAACTGGGTGGATGATATGGAACTCGCTGCGGCCAATCAGGGCCTTTTATCCGATGCATTTCATTATGCGGAGCAGGAGCCGGTTACCCCCTGGTTGGGAAAAGATACCGCCAATCATTATCAGTGGTATCCATTCATCAATCTGGGGCACTTTGAGTTAGCAAAACAGGAAAAGGGGCCGCAAAAGGATACCCTGACCGGGTATTATAAAGAAGGTATTCGGCAGGTGTGGGAAAAAGCACGGCAGAATGCTTTTTACCGCGGCATTCCTTTTATCTGGTGCAGCAATAATTTTACCGTTTCATTTGCCATTCAGTGTATGTGGTATCGTGAGCTGAGCGGGGATAAACAATTTGATGAACTGGAACAGTCGAATATCGACTGGCTGCTGGGTTGTAACCCCTGGGGAACGTCCATGATATATGGCCTGCCTGCCAATGGCGACAGTCCGGTGGAGCCGCATTCTTCATTAAATCATCTTATGGGTTACCCGATAGATGGCGGATTGGTAGATGGGCCGGTGAATGGGAATATTTTTAACAGCCTGATCGGAATTACTTTATCGCATGCCGATGAGTATGCTGCATTCCAGAGCGGGCTGGCAGTTTATCATGATGATGCTGGTGATTACAGTACCAACGAACCCACCATGGATGGTACGGCATCTTTGATTTATTTGCTGGCTTCACAGGAAAGCGCAGAAAATAAAAAATAGCTATCGCATCAAAACCAATGCTACGGCCATGTCCATACTGGGAATAGATCTTGGAGGAACAAAATTAGCAGCCGCCATCTTTACTGCGCAGGGGGATGTGCTGAGGGAAGAAACGACCCCGCTCGAAAAAAGAAGCGGAGCCGAAACGGGCGAATTGCTGCTAGGCCGTATCAATGCGTTAATTTCAGAACAAAGGGAAAAACAGAATCCGGTGCAATCAATCGGTATTGCCGTTCCGGGAATCAGCTACAAAGAATGCGGAACAGTATGGGCGCCGAATATTCAGGGCTGGGAAGCATTTCCCCTGCGGGATGAGATCCGGAAACTGGATCACGGAATTCCATTTACAATCGACAGCGACCGGACCTGTTATGTGCTGGGTGAACGATGGAAAGGCGTTGCGCAGGGCTGCACGGATGCGATATATCTCGCTGTAGGAACAGGCATTGGGGCAGGCATTCTGGTGAATGGGGAAGTATTAAGGGGAGCAAATGATATTGCCGGATCCATTGGATGGATGGCCCTGGAAAGACCGTACGACGAAAAATATATTGAATGTGGTTGCCTTGAAAGCAGCGCTTCGGGAGAGGGAATCGTCAAAAAGGCGATGACGTTATTGAAATGCGCAGGAGATTATCAGGGATTGCTTAAAAATAAAATGGCCGCACGAAATATCGGCTTTTGATATCTTCGATGCCTACGATAAGAGAGATCAGATTGCTATGGAAGTGATCACACACTGTATAGAGGTCTGGGGTATGGCCATTGCAAATCTGATAAGTCTTTTCAATCCGCAGAAAATAATTCTAGGCGGTGGTGTTTTCGGACCGGCTGTCCGTTTTATTCCATTGATCCGCGAACAGGCGTCCAGGTGGGCCCAACCCATCAGCATGAAAAAAGTAACCATTGAACCATCACAGCTGGGAGACGTGCAGGTTTATTTGGAGCGGCCTGGTTGTCCATGCAAAACACTAAAGCGCAGGCATGAATCTCGGATATAAAAGAAATCTCGTTTTTGCCGCCTGTTGTTTTGGTATGCTGCTCTTTGGCATCAGTCTCATTACGCTGGGAGCGGTTGCACCGGATCTGAAACAAAAGTTCCTGCTGGATGGAAGGGGATCCGGCACCCTGTTTTCCATTCTGCCGGTCGGCATTCTCGCGGGTTCTCTGTTGTTCGGCCCGGTGTGTGACCGGTACGGGTATAAATTTTTATTCATTTTTGCCTGCCTGGGTATGTTTGCGGGCTTTGAGGGGATTGCTTATGCGGCTTCCCTGAACATGCTGAAGATCTGTATCTGGCTGTTCGGGGTTGGGGGCGGCATCATCAACGGCGCCACGAATGCACTGGTTGCTGATATCAGTGTTAAAAATAAAGGAGCTGATTTAAGTCTGCTCGGCGTTTTCTTTGGTATTGGCGCCCTGGGGATGCCCCTGGTTACTCGGGTTGCTCTCTAAAAGCCATACGCCGTTTCAGCTCATTGGCGCGGTAGCGTGGCTGGCATTTGCTGCCGGAATATTTTATCTTTTTTTGCGCTTTCCACCATCAAAACAATCTTCCGGTTCGCCAGGAATAAAATGGACCAGACTTTTTAATCCACTGCTGTTATTAATTTCTTTCTTTCTTTTCTTTCAAAGCAGCCTGGAGGCCATTATCAATAACTGGACGACCACTTATCTGATTTCGCAGGGAATCCTGGTCAAAAGTATGGCGCTCTATGCCCTGTCCTTTCATATTGTGGGAATGATCCTCATGCGCTTACTCACAGGAAGTGTATTCAGGTCCGTTTCACACAGGCAAATTATGTGGGCCTGCCTCATCCTTTTGTTTGCCGGAATCGGATTGATGCAATCCGGAACCAATCAGGCCGTCATTATTACCGGATTATTTCTTTCCGGCGCGGGGCTGGCCGGCGGATTTCCCATCATGCTGGGATTTGTGGGAGAACAGTTTGCGGATTTATCGGGCACGGCTTTCAGTTTTGCTTTTACCATCGCGCTGATTGGCAATATGGTCATCAACTACGGAATGGGCATCATTGTACATCAATATGGCGTTCAGCAGCTGACTACAGTATGTTATGCGGAGATCAGCCTGATGGTTATTTTATGCATTTTCATTTTTAAGAGAATCTGATCACATTCATTAAACTATAAAATATGTTAGCAGCACAATGGCTTTCCAACGCGAGAAATGTAATGACCCGGATAGAAGAAACGCAGATGGACAATATTCGGAAAGCAGCAGAACTCATGGCCGACAGTATTGAATGCGGCCGCTGGGTACATACATTCGGATGCGGCCACGCAACTTTACCCATCGAAGAAATGTATCCCGGATCGGCGGTTTTGTAGGCTTCCATCCGATGATTGAACTGCCGCTGACTTTTTTTACCCGCATTACCGGAGAAATGGGTGTCCATCAGTTTGTGTTCCTGGAAAGAGTGGAAGGCTATGGCGTTGAAATTATGAAAGGGTACAATTTCGATCCGAGGGATACAATGTGGATCTTCTCCCATTCCGGAATCAATAATGTGAACATTGATATTGCCATCGAGGCAAAAAAGAAAGGAATGAAAGTAGTGGCCTTTGGTTCAGCCGCTGAAGCAAAGGGAAAACAAACCCGGCATTCCAGCGGAAAAAATATTTTCGATCTGGCGGATATTGTGGTTGATTCCTGTGCTCCGATCGGTGATGCATCCGTACCCGTTAAGAATCATCAGGATAAACTGGGCCCCGTTTCAACCATGGCTTTTATTACCTGTGTCTGGATGACGGTGACTACGGTAGCGGAGATCCTGGTGGACAGGGGAGTTAAATTACATATCCATCCTTCGCACAATGTACCAGGCGATGCAACGGCCCGGCAGCGTCTGGAGGAGGCGCTGGCGGCTTATAAAGAACGGATTGCCGGGGTTTAAGGCGGGGTTCAGTACTAAAAGTTCATAATTCCTTTACATTGGACCGGCTGAATTTGATTTGGCTGAATATACCTTTGCGTCGAATTATCCGCGCACAGATAATCCGGATAACGTACTTAAATCCTCAACTTCTTCTAATGCACAGGGATAGTAGAAAAACAAATCAGATCAAAAGAATACGATATTTCACGCTTGTGCCGTTTGTAGCCTTCGGTATGTTGCTGGCCGCGTGCAACGGTTCAGGCACGGCAAATCAGGCGGGCGACAGTACAGCAACAGCAGCGAAATCGGACAATACCCTGCTGGGAGCCGGAAGTACATTTGTTTATCCGCTCTTTTCCAAGATGTTCAGTGCGTATAATCAGGCTACCGGTATCCGGGTAAACTATCAATCCATAGGATCGGGAGGCGGCATTCTGCAGCTCACCAATAAAACGGTTGATTTTGGCGGCACGGATGCCCCATTGAATGAAGAACAATCCAAAAAGATCGGAGTTGAAATACTGCATATTCCGATTGCTTCGGGAGCGGGCGTGGTCAGCTATAATCTGCCTGGTTTCCAGGATACGCTGAAACTTACGCCTTCTTTAATTGCCGATATTTTCCTGGGAAAAATTAAAAACTGGAATGATCCGGGCATTGCTGCTGTAAATCCCGGAGCAAAAATACCGGCCCTGCCGATCATCGTTGCGCACCGTTCCGATGGCAGTGGCACCACTTTTATCTGGACCGATTATCTCTCCAAAGTAAGTGATGAATGGAAGACAAAGGTCGGCAAGGGTACGGCGGTTAACTGGCCGGTGGGACTGGGCGGTAAGGGCAATGAGGGTGTTTCTGGTCTTGTTAAACAAACCCCCGGCGGCATCGGTTACATGGAACTGGCTTATGCCGTTCAGAACAAGATGCCCGTGGCGACTATCAAAAATAAATCCGGACATTTTATTTACCCGGATCTTTCTTCCATTACCAATGCAGGAAATATTCAGTTGCCCGCCGATGCAAAAGTATCCATTACCAATACGGATGCGGCTGACGGGTATCCGATCAGCAGTTTTACCTGGGCCATTATTTATAAAGAGCAGAAATACAACAACCGGGGCCAGGACCGGGCAGAGAAACTGATAAAACTCTTATGGTGGACCATTCACGAAGGTCAGACCTATTGTAAACAACTCAACTATGCGCCACTTTCCCTTTCAGCCCTGCAGGTGGGGGAGACCCTTCTGAAATCGGCCGCTTATGATGGGAAGCCCATTCTTCCTTAAACTGGCATGGTTTTTACGGCCATTTAATGTAGCCTTCCGGGTGATTTAAACATACACCGACTGGTTCTGACCGCATTACGCGGCTTCGGAAGCAAGGAAACTGCAAGGGGTTTTGGTCAATCACCAAAACCCCTGTTCTTTTCATAGCCCTGTTAAAAATTCACATTGATTCACAGGCCTGTGCGCAGGCGTTGCAGGCGGCCGCACATTCCCGGCAATGTTCGTTATTGTGTTTGCTGCATTCGGCCGCACATTTCCTGCATTGTTCTGCACATAATTTGCAGAACGCTTTCGATAAACCGCTTCCCAGGCTCATTAGTTGTGCCGCCGCATAGCAAATGGCAGCGCATTCCATGTCATTTTGGATACAGTCCGCCATCATTCTGACGTCTTTTTCCCTTAAACAGGAGGATGCACAATGGTTGCAAATGGCCGCACAGGCCAGGCAGGCGTCAATACATTTTTTATAATCGTGATAATTTTCCATAAATTTCTGAAAAAAGGTTAAGTAATCCGGTTGATGCGTCTGTTTACGCTGCTGTAAAAATCGTGCCCTGATCTTTTGTCCTGATGACCAAATAAAAAAATTGAGAAATATATAAATGAATAAAATGATTACACAACAGGAAATATTTATCAAAACCGCTTTGGATGCCTGGAATACTTATATAGACAGGACCGGCAGATTATTTGATTCGCTTACCAACGAACAACTCAATCAGCAGGTAGCCGAAAACAGGAATACCGCACTTTATTTATTAGGGCATCTGGCGGCGGTGCATGACGGCATGCTGCCCTTGCTGGGTTTTCAGGACCGTTTGTATCCCGCCCTCGAAGCGGTTTTTGTAAAAAGCCCGGACCGGTCGGGGCTTGAAAAACCCGCGGCCGACTTGTTGCGGCAAAACTGGAATGAAGTAAACAGAACCCTGGCAGATCATTTCAATAAATTGACTCCGGATGAATGGTTTCAAAAACACCATTCAATTTCTGCGGAGGATTTTGTAAAAGAACCCCATCGTAACAGGTTAAATGTTTTGGTTAACAGGACAAATCATCTGGCCTCTCACTACGGACAACTGGTATTTTTAAAAAAGCAAAACTAATCCAATGTCGGACGCCCCTTCCATTATGAGCCTGCATCTGGGTTACAGGCTCTGGATTGCAGAAATGAATTTTGATATCAATGTGCTGAGGATCTTCAATGACTATCTGGAAGAGCTTTCGTCAAAAAAAGATGAGACGAAGTAAATACCAAAATCGAATATTTTGAGCAGAAGTTTCCGGTATTGAGAAAAGAGATTGATGAGCTCAGAAATGAAATGCATTTGCTTAAAATGAAACTGGCTTCCTATGCCAGGGAAAGAAGGCCTTTGGATTATAAAACTTATCTGGAAGATAACCATACGCATATCCGGGAACGTTATCTGGAATTCCGGAAGAACTTTGACCGGGCAAAAAATGAGTTTGAGGACTTTGAAAAGAAATGGTTGAAATAATCCTTACGGCTCCCAGGCTGACCCGGTAATTTCCTTACGTCCGGATAAATCATCGTCCGGTATCAGTACGGCGACCCAGGGTTCGTCCGGGGAATCAATGCTGACCGTCCATTCCAGTTTGCCGGTCTGACCGGTTTTCAGAACTAATTCTTTCCGGCTGTTGTTCAGTTTCAGGTTGTTTGACCGGACGCTGAATTGATGCGTTCCGTTTCCGCGGGCAGTTACCCTGATCAGGAGCTTCCCTTTTCCGTTGTTGATTTTGGAAATATCGAAATCAAAAAAATGCCCGGAACGCAGATCCAGTTGATAGGTTGCTGAAGATAAAAATGTTTTCACCTGTTCTTCACCGTTACACTCCACATGATACTTTCCCTGGGGTATCATGACCCGGAATTGTCCGCTGATCCGGTCCGGTTTGGCCATCACAACATCGCCTGTCGTGATTTCTTTGAATTTTACTTTTGACTCGGAAAATCCTTCAACGAGCGCCGGTCCTGAAAGATCGGTCATCAGCCAGATCCAGCATGCAACCGGATGTACCCAGACTTCCTTGTAAGTCCACATACTCTGTACCGGCCAGTAAGGAATATCTTTTTCGTCCCGGGTTTGAATCCCCACAGGCAATGCGCCAACCATATCTCCTGAAGAAGGTGAGTAGAGGGGAGTAAAGTCATAGCCTTCTCCATACATGGTGCTCTGAGAAAATGGATTTTTCCCGATGATCCATTCGGGCTGATGTGTAGCCAGTTGTTCCGACTCCAGGTCTCCGCGTAATAGTGCGGCGCCTGACAGTGACTGCGCCTGTGGAAGTATGGTTCCAAAATGCCCCCGGTAATCCATCCATACGGGGAATATACGCAGGTAATTGCCTTTTCCGAGCGGGATTCCGTTCAGTACCTGTTTGCGGAAAGACTCCCGCCGGCTTTCAGGTACGTGAAGGTATTCGCTGTCGTTGTAAATAGAAGCGGGCATCACGTTATACGGTGCGGTATATTTTGCAGCGGCTTTTAAATATTCTGAATAAAGCGTAACGGCTGAATACCATTTCATCCAATCCGGGTGATCGGGAAAAGTCTCACAAAGTTTTGTAAGCGCCAAAATATGTATCTGATCCCTTCCGCGATGAACAAAATGCAGCAGACGGTCTTTTGTTGTGCCGGTATAAAAGAAACCGGTCATGGGTTTGTCCCAGTCCGGCTTTTTGCGTTGTTGTGAATTGACGATCAGCTGCGCCCATGCGGTTGCCTTTTCTTCATATTGTTTGTTGCCGGTAGTGATCGATAAGTCCACAGCCGCGAGAATTCCTTCAGCCGGAATTTCATATTCGATATTATCCGAATCAAATGTTCCGGTCCATAGCCCTTCCGGTCTTTTGTTGTTCATGCTGTCTGCTGCAAACTGCCAGTCGGCCGCCGCCATTTTCAATGCCTGATCCGCCAGTTCCGGATCCCGCGTTTTTAAAACCCGCGCGGCGATGGCCTCTGCAGCTGAGCAATTAAAATTATCCAGGGGACTGTTGTGCGCTCTGGATGTTACGTCGTCGTCGTTACCCATAATATTATCGCTTCTGCGGCTGTTGATAGAACCACAGCGGTAACCATCGCCAAAGCTGGTTTTCAACAGCCAGCGCAATCCCCAGCAGGCTTCATCCATCACTTTTTTGTACAACTCCCGGATCTTCATCCCTGCTTTGCAATCTTTCCGCGAGACTAAATAGTCCGTATACGATTTCACCTGTATTGCCCGGGCCCTGGCTAAGGTCTCCTGCATCGTGCCAGCCCCCGTTGATGATTATTTGTTTTCCATTGTGCTCCGAGATCCAGTCCCCGTGGCAAACGCCATGTACGCCGGGGATGGCTATTCCGCACCGCTCCATATACAAAAAGTCGAGCGCCTTGCGGATCGATGATTTCCATACATCGGGACCAACCGGAAAAGGAGGGGTTGTGTATTCTTGCTGCTTCGATCACATAAAGAACCTGTTTTTCGCCATTCGGAGAAATCCATCTGCTGAAAAACACCAAGGCCTGATTTTACGGTTTGAACGGGTTTTGATAAAACCACTTCGCCATTCGCCTGATCAATCAATTTAAAATCTTTTATAGCCGGGTTGCTGGCGACGGCCGTTTTTAATGCGCCGTTCTGATAACCCGCATGGCTATACGAAATGCGATCATGCCACACATCCCACCCTTCAATTTTATCCGGCTCCCCACCTGTTCGAGATCCAGGTGGTCAAAATAAATTCCGATGCTGTCTGCCTCTCCCGGGTATGAGCCTGATAACCCGTATGAAATTTCGAAGCCGGTTATTTTATCCCTTTCCACATTGCTGATTTCCCAAACCACATGGTTCCATTCATGATTGCGAAGGATGATGGAAGTCTGTCCTTCCTGGCCAAAAAGTGCCGGTAATTTTTTAACGCCGTCATTAAAAAGCTGCATGTCCAGCGCCGTAGTATAAAATCCGGGCAGATCCGGCCAGATTGAAAAGGAAAGACGGTTGAAATGTCTCCAGTCTTCCCCATCAAATTGCCGCCGGACCCCTGAACGGCCCCAGGCACGCCCGTTCTTCGGAGCGGGCCCGGAAGCCTTACCGGTGTGCGCAGCAACAAGGAAGTGATTTCCATCCTGTACCTCTTGTGCGGGAGAGTGTTAGTTTAGCCACGTTCTCCGCATCCTTTGGCTTGGCCACTACCCGGGCATCCCAGATCGGATCGGCGCCGATGCTGAATGCCTGCCAATGGTCCAGGCTTTCCATACCATCCAGCTTCCGGCTCTCCAGTACTTTTTTATTCAGCCATCGATAGGGATGCCGAATTTTTAAAATCAGCTTTCAGGGGTTCCTGTGACGAACAAACGGAGGAAACAAAGAGTAAAAAAATAATTGAAAGACAGCGGAATTTCATGCTATGCGATTTTTACATTTGCGGTTACTCCTTTTAATTTTATATGTCCGTGTATTCTGCCTTCACCGGCCGCCACCTTAAATCCCCTGTCTGTTCCGGAAAATGATTTTTGTTTCGCTGCATAAGTAGCCCGGGGCGCTGCTGCAGCTGTTAACATGGATAAAATGAATTTGTTTCTTTTCATGTTGATATAGTTTAAGGTTGATGCCGGTAATTTAGTTCTTTTCTGTAAGAATCCTTACCTGCGGGATTGCCGGATGATGTTTCGGGAGGCATCGTTTTTGCAATTTATTTATTAAAAACAGCATGATCAGAAAATTAAAATCCGGGGAGTACCGGCTTTACTCCCGTAAAGTGAATCCAAAGACGAAGAAACGCCGTAATCTGGGAACCTTTCATACGATGGAAGCTGCGAAGAAACACGAAAAGGAAATCCAGTATTTCAAAAGGCATTGAACAGTTGATTTGTATACAGGCGTTACCTGAATTTTTAGTTCAATCCCCCATGCCCCCGGTAAAGCTTTAGTTTTCCATCTAGCTTTACTTTTAAAACCGTCATGTATTGATCTTTCAGTTTTTCTGGAACATCAATAAAGACCAGACCGGGTACGGGGCTCCAAATTTTTTTAAAAAAAAAAAAAAAAAAAAAAAAAAAATTTTTAGCCAACAAAATCGCACATCCTTTAGTTTCATTGGTTAATCCTTTTATTATGATGCTGCCGGCATTTTTTTTTTTTTTTTTTTTTTTTTTTTTTTTTTTTTTTTTTTTTTTTTTTTCGGTAGCCCCGGCGATTGCCCCTTTTGCTTCAGCCTAATTCGGGTACCTTTGGCCCCCTTTTTTTTTTTTTTTTTTTTTTTTTTTTTTTTTTTTTTTTTTTTTTTTTTTTTTTTTTTTTTTTTTTTTTTTTTTTTTTTTTTTTTTTTTTTTTTTTTTTTTTTTTTTTTTTTTTTTTTTTTTTTTTTTTTTTTTTTTTTTTTTTTTTTTTTTTTTTTTTTTTTTTTTTTTTTTTTTTTTTTTTTTTTTTTTTTTTTTTTTTTTTTTTTTTTTTTTTTTTTTTTTTTTTTTTTTTTTTTTTTTTTTTTTTTTTTTTTTTTTTTTTTTTTTTTTTTTTTTTTTTTTTTTTTTTTTTTTTTTTTTTTTTTTTTTTTTTTTTTTTTTTTTTTTTTTTTTTTTTTTTTTTTTTTTTTTTTTTTTTTTTTTTTTTTTTTTTTTTTTTTTTTTTTTTTTTTTTTTTTTTTTTTTTTTTTTTTTTTTTTTTTTTTTTTTTTTTTTTTTTTTTTTTTTTTTTTTTTTTTTTTTTTTTTTTTTTTTTTTTTTTTTTTTTTTTTTTTTTTTTTTTTTTTTTTTTTTTTTTTTTTTTTTTTTTTTTTTTTTTTTTTTTTTTTTTTTTTTTAAAAAAAAAAAAAAAAAAAAAAAAAAAAAAAAAAAAAAAAAAAAAAAAAAAAAAAAAAAAAAAAAAAAAAAAAAAAAAAAAAAAAAAAAAAAAAAAAAAAAAAAAAAAAAAAAAAAAAAAAAAAAAAAAAAAAAAAAAAAAAAAAAAAAAAAAAAAAAAAAAAAAAAAAAAAAAAAAAAAAAAAAAAAAAAAAAAAAAAAAAAAAAAAAAAAAAAAAAAAAAAAAAAAAAAAAAAAAAAAAAAAAAAAAAAAAAAAAAAAAAAAAAAAAAAAAAAAAAAAAAAAAAAAAAAAAAAAAAAAAAAAAAAAAAAAAAAAAAAAAAAAAAAAAAAAAAAAAAAAAAAAAAAAAAAAAAAAAAAAAAAAAAAAAAAAAAAAAAAAAAAAAAAAAAAAAAAAAAAAAAAAAAAAAAAAAAAAAAAAAAAAAAAAAAAAAAAAAAAAAAAAAAAAAAAAAAAAAAAAAAAAAAAAAAAAAAAAAAAAAAAAAAAAAAAAAAAAAAAAAAAAAAAAAAAAAAAAAAAAAAAAAAAAAAAAAAAAAAAAAAAAAAAAAAAAAAAAAAAAAAAAAAAATTAAACAAGGTTGCAACTGAACAAAGAAACAACATGCATTGGGCTTTGGTCGCCGGGGGCAGCAGGGGTATAGGATATCATATAGCCATGGAGCATTGGCGGCAAGGAGGTATAATATTGCATTGATTGCCCGTAACGGCGGAGGTCTGGTTGGAGCCCGGAACAATATTGAAAAAGCATTCCCGGTACAGGTTGAGATATTTTCCAGTGATCTTTCCACGCCGGATGCTGCAATTGAAATCGCAGATTGGTGCAGTGAAGAAGCTTTCGGCTTAAAGGTTCTTTGCAATGCTGCGGGCAGGGGTGGATCGAAGGACTATCTTTCTTTGCCACACGATGATCTCCGCAATATGATCCGCCTAAATATAAAATAGGCTATTGAACTGACACTGGCCTTATTACCGCTTCTGCAAAAAAATGCGCCTTCGTATGTCCTTAATATTGGAAGCATGGCAGGGTTTGCGCCCATTCCCGTTAAAAATCTGTACTCCAGCCACCAAAGCAGCATTGCTCTTTTTCAGCTATTCCCTCCGGTATCAGCTGACTAATCGGAAAATCTCTGTAAGCTGTCTCTGTCCGGGGCCTGTATTTACAAAACCATCCATTGAAGCCGAAACGCTGAAGCAATTGGGCTGGCTGGGCCGGCAAATGGCGGTTTACCCTGCACGGGTCGGGGAAATTTTGCCGTCCGGAATATGCTGAAAGGTAAAATGGTGATTGTTCCGGGAATGCTCTCAACGCTGCTGTCATTGATGCTTCGTCTCTTGCCGGCAGGATTATCAGCCAGGATTTTTTATCAATCAGGAAAACAATAACTGAATCATGAAAAAACTAATTATCCTTTTTTTAATAGGAATGAAAGGACTGGCCTCCTTCGCGCAGGGAGACCCTGAAACCGTGATGCCGGCGGCAATACCAGACCCTACGCTCTGGTTCAGGAGGTAGTAAAGGAATCGGATACGGTATTGCAGAGGCGCTGGCTAAAAGAGGATATAATTTAATTTTGATTGCGCGGCATCTGGATACTTTGCAGAAAGCAAAAAAAATACTGGAGGACAGCTATTCCGTTCACGTGGAAATACTAACGTTTGATTTAAGTTTTCAGGAATCTGCTGCTAGATTGCAGATTGGTGTATTAAAAGGAATATTCCTTTGAAAGTGCTTTGCAATGTTGCGGGTTTTGGAGGATCCCAGGGATTATTTAACCTTATCACTTGATTCGCTTCGCTATATGGTCAGGCTTAATGTGGAATCCTGCATGGCGCTTTCTCTCACTTTATTGCCCCTGCTGGAAAAGAACGCTCCATCTTATATTCTGAATGTTGCCAGTATCAGCGGGATTTGCGCCCATTCCTATTAAGAATCTATATTCCGCAACCAAATCGGCTGTCGTTTTTTTCAGTTATTCCCTCTCTTATCAGCTAAAGGAAAAAAATATCAGCGTCAGCTGTCTTTGCCCGGTACCGTTTTCACAAAACCGGAGAGGAATAAAGGGTTCCAAAGAGAAACTCGGATGGTTTGGGATGAAGATGGCCCTTGGGCCGGAAAGAGTAGGAGAAGTGGCAGTAAAAAAAACCTTCGAAAGGAAAATGATCATCGTGCCCGGTACACTGGCAAAGATCAGTTCTGTTATCATCCGGATTCTTCCCCGCAAATGGGTCGTCAACTTGTATGGAAAGGCGGGAGATAAAAGCAAAAACAAATCATACATGCATCTGGAAAAGTACTATTGCTTTATCCTCCAAAACGAAATGCTAACGATTTATAAGATTGCATACTCTACTGATCAACTTATAGTATATTGGGAACGATGAGCCGATTATTAAAGACAGTATATGAAGATAATTTGTCGGAAATGGTTAAATCAATGCCTGTTGATTGCGCTGTTTCTTATTCCCTGCCTGGAGGGCCGGCCGAATGATACATTTAAGGGTATGCTCTCCATCCGGTAAGATCTGCGTAAAGGTCTGGATGGGAATGCAATTTAATTATGCGATTTCCTTTGATAATAAAACCATCCTGCAGGCTTCCGCGATCGATTTGCTGATGAATAATAACCGCGCGCTTTCAGTAAATAATGCCATTCGCAATTCTTCTATAAAAAAGATAAACGAGCAAATCATTACACACCTACCGGAAAAAAGGAAGATCATTCCCGATATATACAATTTGTTGTCCATTCATTTCAAACAGCCTTATCACGTGGAATTCAGGGTTTACGATGATGGTGTTGGTTACCGGATTTCCACGTCGTTTAAGGATTCCATTTATATCAAAAACGAAATAGCCGCCTTTGTCTTTCCAGGCAGGCCCTCTGCTTATTGGCCGGCGGTAGAAAAAAGAAAGGATGCAGATATTTTTCATACCAGCTTTGAATCGGAATATCCTTTAAAAAAGCTGGACAGCATCGCAACAGGGAATCTGGCTTATTCTCCGATCCTGGTGGTTCCCGAAACTGCTCCCAAGATCGCGATTACAGAATCGGATCTGGAAGACTATCCCGGCATGTTCCTGGAAGGTACGGGCTCCGCTGAACTCAGGGGCATTTTTTCCGGGTACCCGCTGGAAGAGGAGACAACGGGCGGGTTGTATCCGGAAATGAAAGTCACCAAACGGGCCCCTTATATTGCCAGAACAAAGGGCAGCAGAAGTTTTCCCTGGCGGGTGATGCTGATTGCCGCGGAAGACAGGGAGTTGCCCAATAATGATATCGTTTACCGATTGGGTTCACCCTTGAGACTTAAAGAAACATCCTGGATAAAGCCGGGAAAACTAACGGATGAATGGATCATTGACCTCAATCTTTTCAATGTGCCCTTCAGGGCCGGACTGAATACCGCCTCTTATAAGTACTATATTGATTTTGCCAAACGTTTTGGATTTGACCGAATTATGATGGATGCCGGGTGGAGCGACAACTCCGATTTGTTCAAAATCAATCCCGATATCAACATGGACACCCTTGTTGCCTATGCGAAGGAAAAAGGAATAGGGATCAGCATGTGGACATTATCCATGACCCTGGACAGGCAGCTCGACAGCGCATTAGACCGGTTTAACAGGTGGGGTGTCGATTTTATCATGACTGACTTCATTGACCGGGATGATCAGAAGACGGTCAATTTTTATTACCGGATCGCCAAAGCCTGCGCTGAACATAAAATCATGATCATGTACCATGGCGCTTTTCCACCCAAGGGATTCAACCGCACTTATCCGAATGCAGTTTCCCGGGAAGGCGTCATGGGTTCGGAATATGATATCTGGGATAACCAGGTAACGCCCGGGCACGATGTTACGCTGGCATTTACACGGATGCTGGCCGGCGGATTTGATTATGAGCCGGGAATTCTGAATAATGCCATCAAAAAGCAAACGAGGCCGATCAGTGGCGTGGTAACGAGCGCCGGAACACGCTGTCATCAGCTATCCATGTTCGTTATATATGACGATGCCATGCAGATCTTTTCCGGAAACCCATCGGAAGCCATGCGCGAACCTGAATTCATGGAATTGCTTGGTCACCTGCCGACTGCCTGGGATGAAACGGTCATTCCCGATGCGGAAGTGGGTAAATACATCGTTACTGCCAGGAGAAAAGGAAATAACTGGTTTGTTGCCGGTATGGGGGATTGGACCCCGCGGGACATCCAATTGAAATTCGATTTTCTGGATCAGGGGAATTATAAAGCAACGGTTTGCAGGGATGGCGTGAATGCAGACCGGTATGCTGCGGATTATATTATTCAAAAGGATATTCCGGTTACTTCGCACGATGAAATGAAAATACATATGGCGCCCGGGGGCGGATTTTTAATCCGGCTGGACAAACAATAAAATAATGAAACAATGATATTTAAAGACCGGTTCAGGGATAAGGTTGCGATTATTACCGGGGGCGCTGACAGCATTGGGAAAGGAGTGGCCTGCAGGCTGGGAAAAGAGGGGGCGAGGCTGGCGATTTTCGATATCGATGAAAAATTATTGGAACGAACCGTGGGGGAATTCCAGGCAATGGGTATACAAGTCAGTGGATATCCGTTGGACATTAGTTTGGAAAACCAGGTGTCGGCGGCCATTCAGTCGGTAGAAAAAGAGTGGAATAAAATAGATATCCTCATAAACGCTGCCGGTATTGTTGGATTGACCAACACAAAAATTACGGAATTCCCTGTTTCAGATTTCGACAGGATCTATGCAATCAATCTGAGGGGAACATTCCTCATGGCAAAATTTGTACTGCAGGTAATGGAAAAAGCGGGTGCGGGCCGCATCCTGCTCATCTCTTCTATTGCGGGCAAAGAAGGTAATCCGGGCATGACCGGTTATTCTTCCACCAAGGCCGGCGTGATCGGATTGGTGAAAGGGGTGGCGAAGGAATTCTCCAATACCAAAATTACGGTTAACGGCCTTGCGCCTGCCGTGATCAAAACCACCATGAACGAAAATACGTCGCCCGAGCAAATGGCTTACATGACGGCGAAGATTCCTATGCAGCGTTTGGGTACCATCGAAGAGGTAGCAGCTATGGCCTGTTATATCGTTTCGGATGAGAATAGCTTCTCCACGGGATTTATTTATGACATTTCAGGCGGGCGGGCCACGTATTAATCTATTAAAGTGATCAGATGAAACATCAGTGGAAACCGCTTCTGCTTGTAGCTTATGTTTTTATTTTCACCGGTTCCATCATTTGCATGAATGATGTGCTGCTCCCTTCACTGAAAGATTTTTTTCATTTATCCTATGTCCAGGCCTCTTTTGTTCAGCAATCCTTTTACCTGGTTTATCTGGTCTTTCCCATTCCGATCGCGTATTATATTTCCCGGTATGGATATAAGACCGGATTGGTGACCGCCCTGCTGATCTGCAGCCTGGGATCCCTTCTTTTTATTCCTGCATACTATAGTTCTTCCTATGCGCTTTGCTTAACGGCGCTCTTTGTGATTTCCATCGGGGTAACGCTGGTCAATGTTGCCGCGAACCCGTTGGCCGCTTTGCTTGGAGATCCGTCCGGTGCACATGTGCGGGTAAATTTCGTACAGTTGTTCAGCAGGATTGGTTATTCGGTTACTCCGATTCTTGCCATCCGCCTGATTTATGGTTCCGGCAATACGCTGACCTTCCATATTCCCTACCTGATATTGGGCGTAGGTACTTTTCTGCTCGCCATTTTCATTTTTTTCTCTTTCTTCCCTTCTTTCAAACCGGATGTGCTGAAGGGGTTTTCTTTTTTTAAGATTCTCAAAGGGTCGAGGCAGTATCCGCAGTTGTTCTGGGGCGCCATCATCATGTTTTTTTATGTGGGGGCAGAGGCCTGTACGGCAGGATTCTATATTAGTTACCTCAAAGAAGTCTCCGGCTTTGGGGCTGCACAAACCGCGCGGTTCCTGACTTATTATTATATCGCAGCCACGGTCGTTTCCCTGATCGGTATTTATCTTTTACGTGTGATGTCGGCCGGAAAGCTGGTGGCCTTATTCGGTGTTGGTATGATCATAACTTATCTTTTGGCCACCTTCACCAATTCTTCACTGAATCCTTATTACCTGGTTGCTCTTGGCGTATTCATATCCATCATGTTCCCCTCTCTGTTCAGCCTGGGTATTGAAGGCATCGGAAGCTTTACAGAGAAGGGTTCCGCACTGATCAATATTGCTGTGGTAGGGGGGGCCGTTTTCCCGCCGCTGCAGGGAATGGTAGCCGATGCAAAAAGTGTTCAGATCTCTTACCTGGTGCCCTGTTTTTGTTTTGTGCTCATTGTGATTTACGGAATCTTTTGCCACAAAAGATATGTGCGGATGAAGCGAATATTACCGCCTGCTGATGCTGAAGGAATGGAAATCGGGCATGCTGCCGGGACTGGGTTCATTTAAAGATCTTCCGGTTAATTACCCTATAAGATTTTCCGGACTCCCCCTGATTCATAAATCCGGCGTGGAATAAATCACTTTGTCACTCACCCTGATCTCCGCTTTCACCAGGTATTTCGGCAATGCGGCTGTGTTCACCGTAATACCCAGGCCCGGCTTTTCCGGTACGTGAATGAACCCGTTTGCATCCGGCAGGATCTTTTCCACACTGATCTCCTGCGCCAGCGGTTTCAGCTCGACCGGGTACTCGCTGATCTGGTCGTTTTCCATGCCGGCGTAAGGCTGCAGGGAGGCGCTAAGCGCCAGGTGAGAAGTGAACGTATGGTTTACGTAGCGAACTTTTTTAAAGGCTGCAAGATCTGCCACACGTTTCGCAGTGCTGATGCCGCCGACCCTGCCCGCATCGATCTGTATGAATTGCAATCCGGCGCAATTCAGCATGGCCTGTGCCTGTACGAAGTTGTTGCAGCCTTCTCCCCCCGCCAGGGGAACGGCCGGTGTGGCGGAAGAAAGGTTTTTATAGGCATTTAATGCTCCGTTGATAAACGGTTCCTCCAACCAGTACACATTCGCCTGCTTCAGCATACTGAGTCTTTGTTTTGCGGCGGAAAAATCTTCGCCCCAAACAGTTCCTGCATCGATCATCAGGTAGGATTCATTTCCAATTCCCTCCCTGGCGGCCATTATATGGGCGATATCTGTTTCCAGACTTCCGCGTCCAAAATTTCCCCATCCGAATTTTACCGCCCGGTAACCGGAAGCTTTTGATGTGACCGCTTTTTCAAATGTTTCTTCGGGAGTGCTCCCAAATAATTGAGAAGCATAAGGAAGTTTCGGAAAGACCTTATCATATCCAAGCAGATGAAAAACAGGCGTACCGTTTTTTTTCCCCAGGAGGTCGTACAAAGCAATGTCGATTCCCGACAGAGTATGATCTGCCTGCAACAGGTCGGCTGAATTCGCGTGAATGGATGCAGCAATCCGTTCAATGTCCTTCACAGCCCGGATGGATTTTCCTTCGAGGGAATATTTTAAAGGTTTGCATGCACTGTGGGACATAGGGCAAACATAACTGGCGATACTGGTCAGGGGAGAGGCTTCGCATTCTCCCCAGCCTTCATGCCCGCCGGCCCTGATCCTTACCAGCAGTGCATCCTGGCTCCCGTCGCCGATGTCCAGGACTTCCGGCATGCTCAGATAAAAAAAATCAACCGATTCTATTTTCATTCGTGTTCGTCTTAGAAAGTAATGGTCAGGCCCCCGTCAACTACAATCACCTGGCCGGTAATATAACTGGCGTCTTTGCCTGCAAGAAATAGCGCGACACCGGCAATCTCCGATGCCCTGGCGGCCCGGCGCAGGGGAAGATGATGCGAATCAATATAATTATTCCGGAACCAGTCGGATTCAAGTTCGCTGATGCCATCAACAAGCGACATGGCAGTATCAACGAAACCCGGCGCAATCGCATTGACGAGGATATTCCTATCGGCCAGCTCGACTGCCATTGACCGGCAAAACTGATCGATGGCAGATTTTGCCATAGCGTAGCTGCTCGCTCCCTTTTCCGCCCTGCCGCCGTGGATAGAAGTGATATGGATGATCCGGGCATTATTTTGCATGAACTTTAAAGCCAGTGCAGAAATCAGGATACAACCATTGGTCATGATATCGAAAACCTTTCTCCAGGTTTCCAGTGAATCATTTACCGGATCGGATTTCTCTGATATTCCTGCGCAGTTCACGAGTACATCCAAACTGCTCCAGTTTTCGGCAATGATTTTTTCCCCCTTGTCGATGTCTTTCTTTAGCGCATAATTCCCGACAAACATCAGATGATTGCCGGAAGGAAGTTCCTTGAATAGCGATGCAAGTTTTTCTGTCTGGATATCGTTTATGCATAAATCATATCCTTCTGCTGCAAACCGGATTGCGGTGGCCCTTCCAATACCGGAAGCAGCGCCGGTAATTAATGCCCTGGGTTTATTCATGATTGGAAATTTTATGCTCTGTTCCTCCCGCAAAAATTTGTACGGTCGTTTGAATGGTTTCACCCGGATGCAGCCTGCTGCACTGGTTCATTTCCTTTGCTTCATTCACAAGGATCGGCATGGAGCTGGAGGGCTCCAGTACAGCCGTATAGTGATCCAGAAAGCCACCATAACTGGCAAAATACCATTGATAAGGAAATACCTTTTGGTCATAAATAAAGCCAAACGAACAGATTTTATGCTTGTCGATCCAGTGCATGCGCGGTGATGGTATATCATAGAGATAAAAAAAGTCAACGGAATTATTTTTCTCGGGAACGACCGCGGCATCTGTATTTTCTATCTGCGGCCAGTTGAATTCATCCGTATTACTGAAGCGGGAATAGGCCGGATCTGCTACTTTGCCATGAACCGCAGGAGTAACCAGCCGGTCACCGGCTTCAATGATGAGCGCGGCATGCATTTTCCACAGGAAATTCCGGACGTTGCCGGATTCGTTTTTGATTTGATAATCCAGGTGAATAACAGGTTGCGCATCGTCCAGCCTGATTGTTTTACGATAATACAGTCCGCTCAGTTTTAACCTCCCGGATACGGTCAGATCATTGCCCCGAACCTCGTAATCCAATGCGGTGGTCCATAGTTCACCATGATCGGGATAGGAAATTGAATCAATGGTCTCTGGAATATCGTTGGGGATCAGCTCATCGATTCCGCCGAGGAAATTGGAATCATAATCGGCGCCGGTTGCATGTGCCCGGATAGGAAGGTTTTTATTAAGCCAGATGAATTCCCGATGCAGTTTCCGGTTGTAAACACTGATCAGCTTGCCGCCCAGTGAAGGCACAACGGTTGTCTGGAGCAAATCGTTCCCAAGGACTAGTGCTTCGGCTCCGTTGATTTTTTTAATGGAAATACCCATCCTCAAAAATGCATTATTTTGGCCCGTTAAAAATATTCTTATTGATCGAATATCTATACTTTTATAACCTGACGGACCGGGAATCGGCCGTTATATCCTTTACACAACGGAAACCTACGTGGTTGGACGCTGAACGGAATTCCCCCTTGCCCCGGGTACCCAGCATATATCGTGTGCAATACTGGTCGGTGCATAAGAATGATCCCCCTCTTTGTACTTTCTTCTTTGCACCGGGCTCTGAAGGATCATACGAACTGGCAGGACCTGTCGGATTGCTGACTACGCCTTCCTCGGAAAGTTTTTCATAATAGTCGGGACGATACCAGTCACTGCACCATTCCCACACATTGCCGGCCATATCAAATAAGCCATAATGGTTGGGAGGAAATTGTTCTACCGGAGCAATTCCCGAAAAACCATCTTTTCCTTCATCATTGCCGGGGAATTTCCCCTGGTAAATATTGGCCATCCATTTCCCATCGGGTTTAAACTGATTCCCCCAGGTATACAGTTCTCCGGTCTTTCCTCCCCTTGCAGCGAACTCCCATTCTGCTTCAGTGGGGAGACGCTTTCCCGCCCACTTCGCATAGGCATTTGCGTCATCCCAGGCAATATGTACGACCGGATAGTGCTCTTTCCCTTTCAGATCACTGTCTGGCCCCAGCGGATGCCTCCAGCTGGCTCCATGCACATAGCGCCACCATTGGTAATTATCGCTGAGCTCATTGGTTGTAGCCGGAGTGAAAACAATCGATCCGGCCACTAAATCTGCTTCCGGCGCATCGGGGAATTCTGTTTTGGAAGGTTTTTTTTCAGCAATGGTTACATATCCGGTGGCTTCTGCAAAAGCTGCAAATTCCTTATTCGTAACTTCCGATTCATCCATATAAAATCCCTTCACATGAACCCGGTGCACAGGCCTTGCATCGTTCATTGCCTGATTCCCGCCATCGTGCATGCCAACGGGATTGACACCCCCCATACTGAATTCACCGCCAGGTATCCAGACCATACCATGAATATTGGCAGTTTCCTGAATATTATTAATAAGGGACGGCCTGAAATCTGCTCCTCCGTTTTGCATAAATAAAATACTGTCTTCGGGCACCAGGCCTATTGACGTACAGGATACCGCCCCGTCAATTTTTGCCCTGGACAAGGCTGTATTTTCCGTTTCCGCCTTATTGATCTGTTTACAATGAGTAAGACCTAAACAGAAAAGGATTCCCAAAACGATCGGCTTTAAACGCATGGCTAAAATTTTCGGATGGTTTGTGTGAACCAAAGATACTAACCTAATTTATAGCTGATATTTCTTTAAAGGAGTTGCAGCAGAAGTTCCAAACGGTTGCTTTTGAATGTTTAGTAAAACAGTCAGGTCGAATTACCTGGGAAAAACAACGGGTGTTGCAGTAAAAGACCCCGGGGGAAATACCGGTAAAAAAAGAGCGAAAATCCCCTTTCTGGCAATAGGAATTCGGGTTAATATTGTAATTACAATCCTTATAAAATGAGTCTCAAATTCTTAAAATGGGCCATTATCTGCGCTGTGGGTTTGCTAATCCTCGACGCGGCATTGGTGATGTTTTTTATTCTGAAATGAGCTTCACTGGGATGAAACATCTCGCCCGCCTGCTGTTGCGCCGGCTTACGATCGTATTCATTGCTTTTCAAGTTTGTTTTTTATCCAGCCGATAAAATCAAAATACGCTTGAAAATACGGTACGCTTCGACGGTAATATTCCCTACACATCTTTAAAACCTGCACCGCAAGTTGCGGAAGCCGAAAAGAAACTGGCTGCATTGCGAAATGCACTCTCTTCCTTACAGCCATCAGATTCCGCATAGAAAAGCAGAAATAACAGGTGCGGTAATTTCATTTCGTTGGCCACTATAGGTGATGCGGACATGAACTATTAGATTTCCCTGGCCACCGTGCTGATGAATTGGCGCTTTATCCAGCCGGAGAAATCGAAATATTTTCTGAGTTGCATTTCATATTTATCCTTTTCCATGGCAGCTAAAACGGGCGCAATTTTCTTCCATAACAAATCCTTTCTCCCCACAGGTTTATTTTTTGGGTGAAATTTTATTGTTTTGAAAATGAGGCTTTCAACTTTCAGTTGTTTTCCTTTGTTCAGGAATCCGCGTTTAAAAGACCTGATCTCATAATCGAGATATTCCAGATTATTGACTTCATAATGTATGATGATATTCAATAGCCGCGAGGCCCTGTAAATAATGGATGTGTAGCTGATTTTGCCCAGCAGTACGATCTCATTAATATATTTTTGAGACTTTTTGTAATTTTTAATTTTGAAATAAACCAGCCCGAAATAAAAAACCAGCTCACATTGTTTTTCTTCATCAACCAGATTGTAGGCCTTTAATATCTGAGGATCGCTTTTTTCAATATATTGTATGGCTTTCTCCAATTCTTTCGTGTTGATGAGCAGAATAAGCCGATAAGTCATGACTGACTTGCGGACCATATATAGGAAATATTCGGGATAAGTCCGGATCGTTCAAGCTGGCTCCAGTTTCCGCGATGTAGAAAGGCATTTCTTCGAAAAGTACCCGATCGCTCCGGAGGCTGTCGAGGATGCCGTCGAGTGCGGAGAGGTAGTCGGATGGCGGGATGACTCCACTGGGTGCGAAGTATTCTGTTCGAAGAGCCGGTTCAGTTCATGGAAAGTTTTTAATGCCGACTTATAATCGCCGATATTCGGTAAAAAAGAACGACTGGAAAAGCAAATGCAATTTGCCTTGATTCCAGGCTGTTCTTCACTTTAGCATTCACAATGCTCGATTTCGCCCAGCAGCAAATCATTTAATTGCTTTGCTGTCCTGTTTCGGAAACAGATTTTCCGGAATGAATTAACGCGGTATTTCAGTAATTCATATAAAGAATAGATGTTCATGGGTATTCACGGACGGTCTTTGAGTGCATCCCTGCGCATCCATTTGGCAATTTGATCAGTGCTTTCTCTGAACAACCCCGGCAAAATTAATTGTCAGCGAGATAATTCAGCTCATTTCGGTAAATGATGAACTAGATGCAGCAATTTTTCCTGTGAAACCGATGAAACCTCTTGCAATTTTTTTAATTCTTTATATCCCTCATCCGGGAGGTTCCGTTCGTTCAAAGATAGTTGACACGTAATAAACCCATGCGATTAGCCGGAATAAGATCATCTTCTTTTATTCTGGACTGAATAAGACAATCTGTCAAGTGTTTTAAGCAAATACCTTGCTCGTGTTATTAAGTGAATGGCCGGGATGTAATTCCGTGCAAATTTCTTTTCCGGTAAATCTTTATTGCATGCAAAGTTATTTTGATCAATCAGATCAAATAAGTCCACATAATCTCTGTGTCGCCGGATTGCCTTTTGTGTGAAAAGTCTAAAGTGTCGCTTTTCTGATTTTGATAAAGATTTTATCAATCTGTATGGCAGCTGGAAGAGACATAAGTGGCCTGGTTTAAAATTATGATAGATATTTTATTTAATTATTATAAATAATTGATATATAGCATTTTATGGCATATGTACCATTCCATTCGTGCCTTTAGGATTCTATGAAGATCTTGAAAGAATGGTCGAAATATTAGGATTCTTAACCAGATATATTTGGCAGAACAAATTGAAAGGAAAAGAGAAATCGGAATTTCTATGCATGTCAAAAAAAATAGTGGTGGTAGGGTAGCACAAATATGGATATGGTGGTAAAAACGCAGCCATATCCCTGTAGCCCGGGGAAACGGTTCTTGCCGGATCGTTCTTTATGAATCCCGGATGGCAAAGGGCGCTAACCAGGCGGTAACAGTGGCCAGGCTGGGCGGAGAAGTAATTTTTATTTCTAAGAGTGGGCAATGATGTCTTCGGAAAGCAATCCGCCCAATTGCTTGATGAAGAAGGGATCAATACCTTTTATATATTATCTGATGACGAACTTCCTTCCGGTGTGGCGCTCGATTACCGTCGATCAGATCCGGGAGAGAATAGCATTGTTGTGGCCAGCAGGCGCAAATGCCAGTCTGCATGCCTGCTGATCTGGAAGATGGCTTTGGATAGAAATAGCCGGTGCTGAGATCCTGTTGATGCAATTGGAAATACCAATGGAAACGGTGTATTTCGTTGCAAAATATGCTGCTTCCAGGGGTGTAAGAGTCATCCTGAATCCTGCTCCGGTAAATCATCTGTCGCCGGAATTACTTCATCAGATCAATGTGATCACGCCAAATAAAACAGAAGCGGAAAAGTTGTCAGGAATAAAAGTAAATAATATAGAAAGCGCAAAGAAAGCGGCTAAAGCGATTTGCGGGATGGGCACAGAGAATGTGGTGGTTACGATGGGTGCGCTGGGCGCTGTAATCTGTCAGGCCGGAAAGACTACGGTGGTTCCTGCGCAAATAGTGGATGCCATTGATACCACAGCGGCCGGAGATGTTTTTAACGGTGCATTGGCTGTCGCCTTATCGGAAGGGAAAGCCCTTGTGGATGCGGTGCAATTTGCCAGTATAGCTGCGGCCGTGTCCGTTACCCGGATGGGCGCACAATCTTCCATTCCTTACCGGAGTGAAGTGATTGCCGGGAATTTTCTATCAGATAATCTTAAGTAATAATAATTAGTCGTCATTAGTTCACCCATATTAAACGTTTGCCATGCCATCAAAACTAAAATGGAGGATTCTGCGAATCACCGCCGGTCTTCTCTTCGTCAACTGCCTTCAGTCCTATGCTGTTAGTGGATCTCCCAATGCTTCCGGTTTCATAGCCACACGAAAGGTTGCCATATCGGGTGATAAAATGGCGGATAAGGTTTCCGGAAAAATATTGAATCGACAGGGTAAACCGGTAGCGGGTGTATCCGTTACCGTAAAAGGAACATCCATCGGAACAACGACAGATAATAAAGGGGAGTTTACGATTCAGATTGAAACCGGGCAAACGCTTGTCTTCTCCTCCATAGGGTTTGAAAACCAGGAAATTTCTTATGATGGCCAAACGCTCATAGAAGTGAACTTGGAAGAAGCATCCACCACACTGAATGAAGTGGTAACCATCGGATATGGAACACAGAAGAAAGTCAGTCTTACGGGAAGCCTGACCACTGTCGATAAAGCGGAACCTGCAGGCAAACCCCGTCGGAAATGTCTCGGACGCGCTGCAGGGCAATGCGCCGGGTGTGGACGTGACCACTTCCAACCTGCCCGGTAGTGATGCAAAAATCAGAGATCCGCGGGTTAGGAACGATCAATAACAATAATCCTTTATGGGTAATTGATGGTGTGCCCAGAACCGGTGGGATTAATGAAATCGATCCGGCCCACATACAATCCCTGACCGTCTTGAAAGATGCGGCCTCAACGGCTATTTATGGAGCCCGCGGCGCCAGAATGGCGTTATACTGGTAACAACGATCCAGGGCAGGAAATCAGCAGGCTCCGAAAGTGAATTTCGATGCCCGCTACGGAGCTTCAAAAAATACGAGCCGGTATGATTTGCTCGGTGTAAAAGAATATGGCGATATGCTTTGGTTACAATCGAAAAATTCCGGAGTCGCTCCTACTCATCCTGTGTATGGGAGCTGGTGCTGAGCCGGAAGTTCCCAGGTATCTTCTTCCAGCCGGCGCAAATACTGTTGATCTCTCATTATATAATATTAAATCTTTTCCCATAACGGAATCCAATCCTAATGGTACAGATTGGTACAGTAAAGTGCTTCAGCCGGGGAAAACCCAGGATTATAATCTTTCTATGTCCGGGGGTTCAAAAAATACCACGTATTCCCTTACCGGCGGTATGCTGAACGAAGATGGGATTGTTAAACTAACCGGGTTCAGGCGATATACTTTAAGTGCAAATGTAAATTCCAGTGTAAACAAATGGCTGGAATTGGGGGAAAATCTCCGTCTGGGTTATGTGAACAATTGGGGCAACCAGGCGGAAGGAGAGGATGGCGCGCTGGGAATCATACCGGAGTTAACTGCAATCATGCCGGTATATGATATCATGGGTAACTGTGACGCCGGTTTCCAGGTTAACCGGTTTCGATCCGATCAATAACCCCGTTGGCGATCAGGAGCGAGGGACAGGATTTTACCCGGGAGCGCTTTCTGATGAGCGGGAATGCCCATGCCGCTGTTTCCATTCTTAAGAATTTATCCTTTAAAAGTTTATTTGGATTCAACGTCGCAAAAGGAAATGATAAATCACCACTTGAAGCAAATCCGGATAGTTATCAGGCCAGGGCAGATAATCAGCTTACGGAAGCTTCTCACAGCGCTATACAATGGAATTTCACCAATACCATTAATTACAATAAAAAATTTAACGATGTTCATACCCTGGAAGTGCTATTGGGCAACAGAGGCCATCAATAGTACTTCCAGCGAGGACTTTTCTGCCACGCGTACGAAATATCTGCTGACTAATGCTGATTACTGGGTGCTGAATGCCGGGAGAAGGCGTACAGACGAATACCGGGTCGGCCAGCGACTGGTCAACTTTTTCATTCTTCGGCCGCGTCCACTACGGATTTAAAGACAGATATCTTTTTGATGCCGTTCTTCGCAGGGATGGCTCATCGCGTTTTGGAGCACAAAACCGGTATGGTAATTTCCCGGCCGTCTCGGCAGCCTGGGATAGCTTCCGAAGAAAACTTTATGCTGCGCAGCAGTGACTGGTTAAACTTTCTTAAGATAAGGGCAAGCTGGGGCAAGTCGGGTAACGATCAGGTGGGGAATTACAATGGGTTTACCACTTTCTCTACCAGCGCCGCCGCTTTTCCAATTATCCTATAACAGGATCTAGTAGCAGCGTTAGTTCCGGGTTTCAATCACTTGCATTCGGAAATCCGAATGCGAAATGGGAAGCAACCACAACCATTAATTTGGGGATAGACGCTACTTTTTTTAAGCAGCTGGACTTGACCGTTGATTTTACTGGAGAAGGAATACAACCGATATGTTATATCCCAAAGGGTATTCCTTCGGTAAACGGACAGGCAACCGTGCCATCTGTCAAATATTGGTGACATGAAGAATACGGGGATTCACCTGCAGCTCGCTTACCGGAGCCCTGCAGGCAATAGGGATCTCCGTTACAGTGTAACCATGAATGTTTCATATTATAAAAATGAAATTGTCAGATTATCGGATGTTCCGGGGGAAACCATCATCGGTACAGCATACAGGGGAACCATTTATACGAGAGCTAAGGCCGGCACTTCATTTCCGGAATTTTATGGCTACAAGGTGCTGGGAATATTCCAGACCCAGGATGAAGTGGACAAGTATCCGGCATATGGAACATACAATGCGCCGGGCCGGTTTAAGTTTGCGGATGTAAACGGAGATGGAAAAATAGATGATAATGACCGGACTTACATTGGAAATCCGAACCCTGATTTCACAGCCGGCCTTTCGGGTAATATTCAGTACAAACAATTTGATTTAAATGCATCATTTTATGCAAGTGTCGGAAATGATATCGTGAATGTGATGCGCCGTAATCTGGATTTCAACTGGTTTCAGAGAAACCGCAGCAAACGGAGACTTTATGAATCCTGGGGCAGTCCTTATCTGAAGGATAACAAAGATGCAAAAATGCCAATGGCGGAATTGAATGATGGTACGGATATGCTGCCCTCCACCTATTTTATAGAAGATGGATCTTTCCTTCGCCTTCAGTCTCTTCAGCTTGGGTATAATCTCCCGAAGAAGTTGACCGGAAAGACCTCATTAGACCGGTGCCGCATTTTATGTAATGGCAACGAATCTTTTTACCATTACAAAATACAGCGGACTGGATCCTCAGGTACAGACCAGCGATAATGAATTCGGAATAGATTTTGGCAACTGGCCTTCTCCGAAGAGATTTCTCATAGGGCTTAACTTGTCTTTTTAATAAAATATTTTAAATAAATCTAAAAGCATTGACCATGAATAAAATAATGAAAACAGGAATCATTTCCATGTTGGCGGGGGGAATGCTGATTCTTTTTTCCTGCAATAAAAATTTCCTTGATAAAAAGCCGAAAGGAGTTGCAAATATCGAATCGTTGAGCCCGGAGTCACTGCTAATTGGCGCATATGCATCTATGAGCGGCGGCCTCAGCACCACCGATCAGAATATGTCTGGCGCTGCCTCCGTCAGAAACTGGGCCTGGGATGTTGCATCGGATGATGCTTACAAAGGCACAACGGCCGGTGATACAAAAGAAGTGGAAGAAATGGAGCTTTATGCCGCCCCTGCAACCAATACCTGGATCTATGGAAAATGGTTTGTAGGATACGATGGCATTTCAAGGGCAAATGATGTGCTTAAAACCCTGACGGCAAAAAAGGGACAAATTGATGAAAATGCATCGGTTTTAATGGAAGCGCAGGCGAAATTCATCCGGGCATGGTGGCATTTCAGGTTGCAGGAGATGTTTTGGCAGATACCCTATATTACCGACACGACAGCGGATCCGTCAAAAGTGAAAAATGATCATCTGGTTTGGCCTGAAATAGAAAACGATTTTCAATTTGCGATTGATCACTTGCAGGAAAATTATCCGGGCGAACCGGGCAGAGCGACGAAATGGGCAGCGATGGCCTACAAAGCCTATGTTTATCTTTTTGAACATAAATATGCTGAAGCGAAGCCCTTACTGGATAATATTATTAATAGCGGGAAATTCGACCTAGTAGCCGATTTTCATGATAATTATTCTCCGCTGACCGAAAACAACATCGAATCTATTTTTGAAATTCAATCGGCAGTAAATAATGGTAATCCGAATCCGAGAACCGGCAATGCGGATTCCTGGGTAACCAATCCGTTGAATAGATTCTTGCCAACCTGCTGTGGTGTCTATCAGCCATCTCAGGATCTGGTAGATGCTTTTCAGGTGGATGCAGATGGCCTGCCCTTACTGGGCATTGGCGGTCCGAAATATGATGATGCGGACCTGAAAAATGACATGGGCTTAAATTCTAATCAGGAATTTGTACCGGCGGATCATTTGGTGGATCCGCGGCTGGATTGGACGGTTGGGAGACGGGGAATACCCTATCTGGATTGGGGAATTCAAACCGGAAGTGAGTGGGTCAGGTCGCAGGTTTACGGTGGCCCTTACAATTCCAAAAAACAAATGTTTTATAAAAAAAGATCAGGCGATTGCCTCAGATGCATCCTTCGCCCGGGCTAATTCAATTAATTTCAGGGCTCTCCGGTTTGCCCATGTTTTATTGTGGCGGGCGGAATGTGCTGTTGAGGAAAATGACCTGGAAACCGCACGTATACTGGTGAATCGTGTTCAGTCACCGCTCTGCGGACGATTTTGTAATGGGCAGGGTTTCGACTTACATTTTTGATGGCCGAACCATTGTTGCTGACTATACGCAGCCCGCGGCCAATTATAAATTGGGTGAATATATATCTTTTCCGGACCAGGATTATGCCAGGGCTGCCGTCCGGATGGAACTCCGGCTGGAAACGGCAATGGAAGGAAACCGTTTCTTTGACCTGGTTCGCTGGGGTATAGCTGACGAGGTGTTGAATGAGTATATTCAGCATGAATCAAACTTCAGGCCCTTAATGCAGGGGAGACATTATGATAAAATAAAGAATTCTCACTGGCCCATACCGCAAAGCCAGATTGATTTGCAACCGGGAGTATTAAACAGGATCCCGCTTATTAATAAATTAAAATTTTTTCGTCATGGAAATAAATCGTCGTGTTTTTCTGAGAAATACTGCCCTTGCGGGTATATCCGGATTGGTTATACCCCGTACCGTTCTCTCGGCTCCTCTTGCTTCAGGTGAATTGCTTTATAATGGAATTCAGCTTCCGAAAGCCTGGCCACCCCGGAACCTGAACCCGGCCATCTATGATCCTATGGAAGTTCCCTATCTTTCGGGTTCCACCGAAATTTATTCCGATTAATGTGGGCAGACAATTGTTTGTAGATGATTTTCTAATCGAAGACACCAACCTTAAAAGGGTGTTTCACAATGCAAGAAAAATAGAAAATAACCCTGTTTTCAAGCCGGAAACGAAATTGGAACGGGTCAATTTGGAATCCCGGGCGCATCCCCAAAAGATGGTGGCGTATGGTGGGATCCCAAAGAAAAGATTTTCAAAATGTGGTATGAAGCGGGTTGGCTCTATACTATGGCGTATGCCGTCAGTAAGGATGGTATCCATTGGGAAAGACCCGATCTGGATATTGTACCGGGAACAAACAGGCTGGTTCCAGAGCTAACCACAGATTCTACTACGGTTTTTCTGGATCCTTTTACCAGCAATCCGGCTGAAAGATTCAAAATGTTTTTACGGCCGCCCAATACCATACCGGGTCAGTCGGCAAGCATACATAAAGGGTTCCAGATGGTTTCCGCTGATGGGATTCACTGGAGTGAACCCGTTGAAACGGGAATTTGTGGCGACCGGAGTACGATCTTCTACAACCCTTTCCGGAAAAAATGGATATATAGTGTTCGTTATTACAGGAGAAATCGGTAAGTCGCCCATCGGACGTGCACGCTATTACCGGGAACACGACGATTTTCTGAAGGGAGCAAAATGGGATGTTAAGGAGTTGGTTTTCTGGACCGGTGCTGACCGGCTCGACCTGCCGGATCCGGTTATTGGTGATAAAGCAGAACTCTACAACCTGTCTGCAGTTGGTTATGAAAGCCTCATGCTGGGGTTACATCAGATCTATCTGGGCCCGAAAAATGAAGAATGCCTGAAAACCGCGACCCCGAAAATAACAGAACTGAAAATTTCCTTCAGCCGGGATGGATTCCATTGGGACCGCCCGAATCGCGAAGCCTTTATTGCCGCCACCCGCAAAGCTGGCGACTGGGACCGGGGTTATGTTCAGTCTGTTGGCGGTATCTGTACGATTGTAGGAGATGAACTTAGGTTTTACTATATCGGATTTAAGGGAGATCAGACCAAATTGAGTACCACCTATGTGAAGAATGGCATGCATTCCTATGGCAGCGCCGGAATTGCGGTATTGAGAAGGGATGGATTTGCTTCTATGGAAGCAGATGAAAATACGGGCACGCTCACCACCAGGCCGGTAACATTTAACGGTAAGTACCTTTTTGTTAATACAGATTGCCTGCAGGGAGAACTGAAGGTTGAAATCCTGGATAAGCATAACAAAGTGAATGCCGCATTTTCAATTGATAAATGCAAGTCGGTATCTGCAAATAACACGATCCAGCAAATCAGCTGGAATGGAGCAGAAGATCTGTCTTCACTGGCGGGTAAAAAAGTGAAATTCAGACTTCACCTGAAAATGGGAAAACTGTATTCCTTCTGGGTCAGTCCGGAAATATCAGGAGCCAGTCATGGTTATAATGCAGCCGGCGGCCCCGGATTCAGCGGCTCTGTGGATTTAGAAGGAAAGGAAGCTTATCGTGCGGCCGGAGCATTCTCTAAAATTTAACGGCTTATCCGAATAAAATCCGGATGCCAGATTTAAAATAAAAGAAAAAGTAGGAAATGGGATCAAATATAAAATTGACTGCGCCATTTAAAGGAATCGTTACGCCTATGATTACGCCTTTAACTTCCGGCAATACCCTGGATAACGAGGGATTGTCCCGCTTAATAGAACATATTATTAACGGAGGTGTTCAGGCATTGTTCATTCTGGGAACCACCGGAGAATCGCCGAGTTTGTCTTACACATTAAAACAGGAATTAATGATCCGTACCTGTGAAAATGTAAACGGGCGCATTCCCGTATTTGTAGGTATTACGGACTGTTCTCCGGAAGAAAGTATATCATTAACAAATGCAGCGGAAAAGGCCGGAGCGTCGGCCGTTGTGGCAGCCCCTCCCTTTTATTTTGGTTTGGACCAGCAGGAGCTTACCGGCTATTTCAGAAACCTCGCCGACAAGCTGACACTGCCGCTTTTTCTGTATAATATTCCTTCCCTTGCAAAAACCGGTATAGAAGCAACGACCGTAAAGGCGCTTGCATCGCATCACAACATTATCGGATTAAAAGACAGTTCCGGCAGCGCTCCGTATTTCAATTCCCTTCTGCATCACATGCGGGAGGATAAGACGTTTACTTTGCTGGTCGGGCCGGATGAGATGATGGCATCTGCGGTATTGATTGGTGGACACCGGAGGAGTGAATTCCGGATCGAATTTGTTTCCTCATCTTTTTACTGACCTGTACCGTGCTGCTGAAACCGGAAATTTGGATGAGGTGCTTGTTCTTCAGAGAATGGTCATGGAAATATCTGCTAAAATATACAATGTGGGAAAATCCGCGTCAGGATTTTTGAAAGGACTTAAAGCGGCATTATCCCTGCTGGAAATTTGTGATGCACAGACCGCTTCCCCGCTGGGAAGGCTGGAGAAAGAAGAATTCGAAGCGATTGAGACAAGCCTCATCCTCATGTGTAAAAACAATTACCTGAACAAAGCGATACCATGAAATTATCATTGATAGGTTTAATTGTATTTTTTGCATATACGATTGCCATTATATGGCATTCCCTTTTATTTCAAAAAAAGATCTGCAGAGGATTATGTATCCGGCGGCGGTAAAAAATGATAACATGAAAAATCGGATATTTACATGCGCTTTCCTGATCGCAGCATTTTCTTTAATTACCTTAAACATTTATTCCCAAATGGTAAAAAGTGATGCCTGGACAAAAGAGAAGGCGGCCCAATGGATGAAGAACGGCGCTTTGAAAAATACTGTTTCGATAAAGCCCCATTCGTCGGTAAATCCTCAGGAGTTTGCAGAGCAATACCACAAAAACCCAGCGCTTTGGAATAAGGCTTTTTTGTTTTTAAGCCGGAACGATCTGGGCGCCCTTGCTCCCGGAAACTATCCCATCGCCGGGGATAGTCTGTATGCCATGATCAGCGAATACGTTCCCAAGGATTTTGAAGAATCCGGATGGGAATCTCATCGCAGGTATATCGATTTGCAGTCTATGATTACCGGGAAGGAAAAAATAGGGGTGGCATCCGTTTCAAAAGCGAAATTAACCGAAGCTTATGACGAAGTAAAAGATATAGCGCATTACGAAACGCCCGGAAAGTATTACCTGGCGAAACCAGGTGATTTTTTCCTTTTCTTTCCGGAGGATGCACATAGGCCAAGTATAAAGTATAAAGGCAATGCGACGGTTAGAAAATTGGTTATTAAAATAAGGGTCACTAAATAAGGTATTGTCTGAGTTGAAGTCTGTTGAGCGATATTTTCAAAACCTAAGCAGAGTCAAAATTCATGCGGAAATTTAGTGGGAGCAACGCTGGCTTAACCGATTGGCGAGGATATCCTTGGCTTCTGGTCGGACTGCTTTGGGGAGTCGCTCTATTAAATTATATGGATCGGCAAATGCTGTCTACGATGAAGACAGCCATGCAGATTGATATTCATGAGCTGCAGTCTGCCACGAATTTCGGTTATCTTATGGCCATATTCCTTTGGATTTATGGAATAATTAATCCTTTTTCGGGTTTTGTTGCAGATAGGCTTAACCGCAAATGGTTAATAACGGGTAGCTTATTTGTATGGTCAGCGGTCACTTTTGCCATGGGATATGCGACAACGTTTAACGAACTATATTTTTTACGCGGTGTCATGGGGGTAAGCGAGGCCCTATATATGCCTGCCGCGCTATCCCTGATAGCAGATTTCCATTGGATAAAAGCAGGTCGCTGGCAATAGGCATACATATGACCGGTTTGTATACGGGCCAGGCATTAGGAGGTTTTGGGGCCAGCGTGGCGGCGACACATAGCTGGCATATCACTTTTCACCTTTTCGGTTTTGTCGGCCTGACCTATTCACTAATCCTACTATTATTTTTGAGAGACAAAAGACACGTTGATTTACAGCGTGGAAGAAAATTGTCAGTTCCGGCAGTTATATCTCCTCCTTTTCTGACGCCATTGCGAACAATTTTAAAGAATCGATATTTCTGGATCATTCTGCTGTCATTTGTAGTTTTTAGTATACCCGGTTGGGCTACCAAGAATTGGCTTCCTACGTTGTTTGCTGAAAAACTATCGGTTGGTTTGGCGGTTGCGGGGCCCATAGCGACGATTACGATTGCTGTTTCTTCGTTTGTGGGAGTGTTTGTAGGCGGAATATTATCCGACTGGTGGGTTCAGCGGAATCTGAGGGCAAGGATATATTGCGCATCCATCGGTTTTGGTTTGATGGCTCCTGCATTACTCCTGTTGGGCTTCGGTCAGTCGTTGTTTCATATCATATTAGCGGGTTGTTGTTTCGGTGTAGGTTTCGGGATATTTGACGCCAACAACATTCCTATCCTCTATCAGTTTATATCCGATAGGAGCAGAGCCACTGCTTATGGAATAATGAATATGGCCGGGATTTTCGGTGGGGCAATAATTACAGATAGATTGGGGAGATCTATGGATGCCGGCAATTTAGGTCGGGATTTTGCGATGTTAGCAATTATTGTCTTTGCAGCAATGCTGCTACAGCTCGGATTTCTCCATCCAAAAGGGAGCGAGGCTAAGAATGATGGGGAGAGTTATGAGAAATAACATCTTATAAAGCCGGCGGGTTTCACTTAACGACTCAATATATACTGATGATGACCTTGCGGGTGCGTGGGGCAGCACTTGCTCCTGTGGAACTTTTCAGAAAACTTAATGTTCGAAAACAACTGATCCGTTGCGGCCCTGGATAATAGTTTCTGTTCGTATTCAACCAGTTTTGCCGGTGCGAATTTAAAGCCCGTCGACCCGTCCATACAATCGTAAGTTACGTTTTTGGGCGGCAGATGCCCCGTAATCTGACCCGGGCAAGCCTGAAGGGGCTTCCTCCAACAACGATCATAACCGATGAACTGGATCCGCTTCAAAGCGATGGTCAGATGTTAAGGGATAAAATGAAAGACCAGGAAGTAGATGTCACCTATCAGAATTATGATGGGGTAATACATGAGTTCTTTGGTATGGCCGCCATTGTACCAGAAGCAAAACAAGCTTAGGCCCTGGCATCGGATCAACTAAAGAAGCCGGGACATTGCAAATCTGGGCAGCTATTTTTGTGATATTATCATATTCTTCTTCTGAAATCGTATCCAGGATGGCGTAATCATAAAGTACTTTCAGGCGCTCGTTTTCGTTGGTGGGAATGGGATAGATCTGCTTCACTTTTCCTAATTAATTCGATCATAAATTAAACCGCTCGTAACACATGAATTTAAAAGAAATTGTTAGCTTTCAATTGGGTAAAATCGATGAGCTGATAAAAAAACAGAGCTGGCGCTAAGCCAGCCCTGCTCATAGAAAGACTACGGATAGGTGCTATATCTACGCTGGAACTTTTACTTTTTAAGGAATGGAGTGGCAATTGCCAGTACCGAAGCCTTATCTAAGGGCTCATCAAAAGATTCACCGATAGCTGCTGCAGCAATAGTTGACACAGTTGAAACGTCCATCCCGCCCTGGGTGGTATTATCCTCAGCTGGGAAATCGGCGGCCGGGCTTCCCGCAGCATAGATAGCATCCGGAACGCCGGATGATGTTTTTCCGGTGATCCATCCTTTCAATCCGCGAATGCGCCTGATTTCAGATGCATGCCGTGCTTCCACCGAATGAATATCCAGCGCGGCCGTAAGTACGTCGCCTGAGCCCATGAGATTGGCAGCCTGTCCCTTGTAGGCCCGCACACCTGTGTCTTCAAAAGCATTTGCTAAAATCAGAAAGGTTGGATAATCGCCGAATGGATCATAGGCGCCGCCGGCTGTGAAATCAAATTCCGGCGATGCGACCGGTGTACCCCCCAATTTGGTGATCGTAGCCTGCAGCAAGGCGACATGAGCGGTTTCATGCTTGCTGATTTGCTGAATGACCGTTTTGTCGCCTGCGGCCACTACGCCGGATGATAAGCCCATCTGATAGTATGCAGCTTCCAGGTATTCCAGGGTAAGCGCAAAGTTCAGCACATCGGTTACCGAACCCGCAGCCGGGTCAGCAAGGGCGGTTTCCGGCTTGAGCAGAAAACCCAGCGGAATGGCCATCATAGCCGTCTTCAGGCTAAAGTTCAAGCCTTTGTTGAACATCGCGCGCCTCGAAAAATCTTTCTCTTTTATATTGTTTAGGCTGTCTAATTCCTGAATTATTTTAATCGCTTTCATAATAAATATGATTGTATTGTTAAGGAAGTTGTGTCGCTGAAATTTTTGTGGTCAGAAAAGTATTGGCCGTAGCAACAATACTCGGGCTTCCTGCATTGGGTGTTCTGGAAAAATCCAAACCGGTAGCAGGGTCTACCACATCGTCTCCTGCGAAATCACCTGATTTCGGATTAAGCAAATCCCTGATGGCGGATGCATGACGGGCTTCTACTGAAACGATTTTTCCGGCAAGCGTCAGGTAAGCGGCATTTTGAATATACTGCCCCGCACCATTATAAGCCGAAACGCCGGTATCTTCCAGCGCTTTCGCCGTGCCCAGTACACTCATGCGATCGGTGAAATTCACGGAGGAGAAATCGAAACTGAGGGTTGGAATGGCAGAAGAACCGAGCGCCGCTTTGAAGAAATCGCGGTGGGCCACTTCATGATTCATGATATCCGTCAGAATGGATTTTTCGGCATCTGTAATACTTGAATAAAATGAAGCATTCACTTTAATATAAAATGCCGCTTCCAATTGTTCGAGTGCATAGGCGAAATTCAATATGCCCGGATCACCTGAACCTACATCGATCACTCCCGGTTGAGTCCCGCTTCCGTGATTGTGATTTTTTGCAGGAATCCAATCCCAGCACCAATGCTGTTCCCGAAAGGGCCGTGAACTTAAGAAATGATTTTCTTTTAAGAGGTCCGGCGAACACGGACCTGAACTGGTTTTCTAAATTTGTTTCTTTCATAACACACTATTTTAGAGAGCTACGAAGAATTGTAACTTTTAGATTTACGCTGCAGCAATTCATGGATTTATTTATAATTGACTGTCATCTTTGGGGAAATGCTGAGGTGTTATTTTCTCAAACCGGGGCGGAGCGCCTCTGATCGATGGGATCAAAATAAAACGCCTGTAATCTTAAATCCCGTTTGTTGTTTCCTATCGTAAATATTCCGGTAAAGAGATCAATCATAAATTAAACGCATTAACTATGTTCACTCAATTTTTAATATCCATGCCAGGCGGAAGCGAATGGATACTCATCATTATAGCCGTACTGATCTTGTTCGGAGGTAAAAAGATCCCGGAATTAATGAAGGGTGTCGGGAAAGGAATGCGGGAATTCAACGACGCAAAGAATAATGTTAAGAAAGAGTTTGAAGAAGGAATGCAGCCGGCAGAGAAACCATGATCCTTTTCTTCCTGCCGTCCTGCCGGCGAATATGACCCGCCATCTTCCGGAGCCATTAGAAACAAAAACACATTGTCCGGGTAAATAATATTACGATGGAACATGCGCGATGTTTATTTCCTAGCTTTGACTATTATGCCGGGAAATATTTTACTTATCGATGACGAAGAACAACTTCGTAAGCTGCTGAGCCGGATTATTTCCCTGGAAGGATTTAAGGTGGAGCAGGCCGGCACCCTGAAGTCGGGTTATCATGTACTAAAGGAGAAAGAAATCGATATTGTTCTTTGCGATGTAAGGCTCCCGGATGGGAATGGCGTTGATTTTGTAAAGCAGGCTAAAGCAAAATATCCCCTGCGTGGAAATTATACTGCTAACCGCCTACGGAAATATTGCCGATGGGGTTCAGGCTGTAAAGAATGGCGCCTTTGACTATATCACGAAGGGAAACGATAACGACCGCATTATCCCCCTCCTTCACCAGGCGATGGTTAAAGTAATATCCCAAAGAAAGGCGGCGGTGAAGATCAGGGAAAAAGGGACTTATGGTTTCGAAGACATCATCGGGCATAGTCCGGCGATCCGGGAGGCGGTTTTGCTGGCAAAGAAGATCGCGGCCACCGATGCGAACGTGCTCCTTTTGGGAGAAACGGGAACAGGAAAGGAAGTATTCGCCAGCGCCATTCATACCGATGGCAAACGGTCGGCAAAACCATTCATTGCCATTAACTGCAGCGCTTTTAACAAAGAACTTTTAGAGGGCGAACTGTTTGGCCACAAACCCGGCGCCTATACCGGGGCAACGCAGGATAAAAAAGGATTAATAGAGCTTGCTGATGGCGGAACCCTGCTGCTGGATGAAATCGGGGAATTGAATATTGATGTGCAATCCAAATTGCTGCGGGTAATAGAAAACCGGGAGTTCATTAAATTGGGCGATATCAAAACGACACGGGTGGATGTTCGCATCATTGCCGCAACGAACAGGGACCTGGGCAAAATGGTCGAAAATGGTTCATTCAGAGAAGATTTATACTACCGGCTGAATGTTTTTGCACTCCATCTGCCCGCGCTTCGGGAACGTTTGGAAGACCTGCCGGAACTGGCGGCACATTTTCTTTTAGCTATTGGTAAAAAGGAAAACAAGCCCGGAATTCAAATCAATAAGGAAGCATTGAAACTGCTGACGCGCCATGCCTGGAAAGGCAATATCCGCGAATTGCGTAATGTGCTGGAAAGGGCAACCATCCTGACCGACGGAATGGAAATATTATCGGAACATCTGCCCTTTGAGATACAAAACCAGGATAAATCAAATCCGAATAACCTGACCCTGGCGGCTGTTGAAAAAAGTCATATAGAAAAGGTCCTGCAATACAGTCATGGCAATAAAACAAAGGCGGCGGAAAGCCTGGGTATTGGCCTTACCACCCTTTATCGCAAGATGGAAGAATATCATATCTCCAAATAAAACCCTTCCATTCTGGAAATCACCCTTTCATTTTGAAAGGGTTTTTTGTTTTCGCTCCAGTGGCTTCTTCCGGCAGCATCGCTCTGCAAATTGTTAGCTTTCAAAGCATTCGTTACCGCATTGGTTTCCTTTTCCGATGGGGCACGCCATTTGGCGAGTACAGAAACAGCCGGATAACCGGATTGAACTGAGCAGATGAAAATTTTCACCATTTGAAAATGTAATGCAATGATGATTGTTCTTTTATTATTTGCCGGACTTGTTTGCTTCTGGCTGTTTTTTAAATCGATTGATTTTTTTGAAAATGTTTAGCCTGATTGTTTAGTAAAAATTAAACCTTAAGACATGTTTGTAATACTTTTTATCCTTTCAATCGTGGTATTCATTTACCTCCTGTATGTTTTATTAAAACCAGAAAAATTTTAATCTGTTAAACAAGAAATGATGAACACAGAATTAACCGGTATAATAGCTACATTCCTTCTCACCGTAATACTGGCATATCCGCTTGGAAAATACATTGCAAAAGTATACGGTGGGGAAAGAACCCTTTTCGATTTCATGAATCCCTTAGAACGTTTTATTTTCCGCATTTGTGGGATTGACCAGCATAAAGAAATGAACTGGAAGGAATTCCTGAAAGCGATGCTGACAATAAATATGTTGTGGCTGGTATACGCATTCTTCATGTTCCTCTACCAGGCTCACCTGCCATTGAATCCCGATGGCAACCCCAACATGACGCCGGATTTAAGTTTTAATACCGCAATCAGCTTTCTGGTCAACTGTAACCTGCAGGATTATTCAGGAGAAAGCGGGGTTACCTACCTTACCCAGCTTTTTGTTGTTACCTTTTTGCAATTTGTAAGTGCGGCCACCGGCATGGCCTGCCTGGTGGCACTTTTTAACGGACTGAAAGCAAAAACGACCAATAACCTGGGTAATTTCTGGCAGATTTTTACAAAAACCATTACCCGGATACTATTACCCCTTTGCATTGTAATTGCCACGTTGCTTGCGTTTAATGGTACACCGGCCAGTTTCGACGGCAAAGACACGATTACAACCCTGCAGGGCGATACCGTGCAGGTATCCCGCGGTCCCGCCGCGGGCATGATCGCAATAAAACATCTGGGTACAAATGGCGGAGGATGGTTTGGCGCCAATTCAGCCCATCCGCTTGAGAATCCAAATTATTTTACCAACATGCTGGAAGTGATTGTGCAGGTGCTGATCCCGGTTGCAATGATCTTCGCCCTGGGGTTTTATATTAAACGGAAAAAATTCGCTTACGTTATTTTCGGCGTCATGACGGTGGGCCTGCTTTGTCTTTTGATACCGACTGTTATTACGGAAATTCACGGCAATCCTGAAATAGCAAAAATGGGCGTAGCGCAGGCGACCGGCGCGATGGAGGGCAAGGAAGTGAGATTTGGCCCGGCTGCTTCGGGTTACTGGAGCATTGTTACAACCATTATTTCCACCGGATCGGTAAACTCCATGCACGATAGCTCCATGCCCCTGTCAGGGCTGATGATGTTGCTGGGCATGCTGGTAAACGCATTTTACGGAGGTTGCGGCGTAGGCATCCTGAATTATTTTATTTATATCATCATTGCGGTCTTCATATCCGGATTAATGGTGGGCAGAACACCGGAATTCATGGGCCATAAAGTAGAAGCCCGGGAAGTGAAGATTGCTGCATTGGTCACCTTGTTATCTGCCTTTATAATAAAAGGCGGCACCGCCTTAGCCGCATACTATTTTGTATACCATGCGAATGCAGACTGGGCAGTCAAACCAAACGCATGGCTGAACAATCCCGGTTATCATGGCTTTTCAGAAATGCTCTATCAATACACTTCCTCCAATGCAAATAACGGAAGCGGATTCGAAGGTCTGGCCGATAATAATCCTTTCTGGAATATTACCGCGGGGTTTGCCATGATACTGGGAAGATTTCTTCCGATCATCGGGCCGGTAGCCATCGTTGGGTTGATGGCCAACAAAAAATATGTTCCGGAATCCGCAGGTACTTTAAAAGTGGATTCCATCACTTTCGGCGTAATGACTTTTGGGGTGATCATCATCATTACCGCACTGTCTTATTTTCCTCCGCTGGTATTGGGCCCTATTGCAGAGTATCTGAGCATGCATTAATTTATAAATGTGGATAAGAAAACACCCAATAACAAATAATCAACGCTGAGAAGCTTTCCCCAAAATAAAAAATACAGGAAGCATAAATAAAAAAAATGGCAAAGAATCAATCCAATAAACTGTTCGAGTCTTCACTTGTAAAAGAAGCGCTCAAACAATCATTTGTAAAGCTCAATCCACGCATTATGCTGCGCAACCCGGTAATGTTTACGGTAGAAATAGGAACGGCAATCATGCTCATTGTTTGTGTCTGGATATATGCCGGTGAAAAATCCCAGGGAAGTTTTGCTTACAACTTCGCCATATTCCTTATTCTATTTATAACGGTGCTGTTCGCCAACTTTGCAGAAGCCATTGCCGAAGCAAGAGGCAAGGCACAGGCAAACAGCCTGAGAAAAACAAGGGAAGAAACACCCGCCAAATGGATACAGCCGGTAGGAGAAATATTTACTGATGAAATAAAAATTATACCTTCTTCCCAATTAAAAAAGGAGATGTATTTCTTTGCGAAGCCGGAGATACGATTCCCATGGATGGAGAAATTATTGAAGGGATTGCCACCATTGATGAAAGTGCAATTACCGGTGAATCCGCCCCGGTAATCCGGGAAGCCGGCGGTGATAAATCTTCTGTAACGGGTGGCACCAAAGTATTGAGTGATCAGATTAAAGTCAGGGTAACCACCGATCCCGGCGAAAGTTTTCTGGATAAAATGATCGCCCTGGTAGAAGGCGCATCCCGTCAGAAAACACCGAATGAAATTGCATTGACCATCTTACTGGCGTGTTTTACGCTGATCTTTCTGATCGTTTGTGTGACCTTAAAACCATTTTGCAGACTATGCCAATACGCCCATTACCATTGCTGCATTTGTTTCGCTGTATGTCTGCCTGATACCAACAACCATCGGCGGACTATTAAGCGCCATCGGTATTGCCGGCATGGACCGGGCGCTGCGCGCCAATGTCATTACCAAAAGCGGTAAGGCGGTGGAAACAGCCGGCGACCTGGATACGCTGCTGCTGGATAAAACAGGGACCATAACCATCGGCAACCGGAAGGCCACCAATTTTTACCCTGCAAACGGGATAGATACCAAATCCTTTATTGAAACCTGCGGTCATGTCTTCCCTTGCAGATGAAACACCGGAAGGAAAATCCATTGTGGAACTGGGCAAATTAAACCCTTCGTCTTTTAACACGCAAAACGCAACTTTCATAAAATTTACGGCGGAAACAAGAAGCAGCGGAATGAACATGGCCGACGGAACAAAAGTGCGTAAAGGCGCTTTTGATTCCATCCGCAATATGGTGATCAAGGCAGGCAATCGCTTTCCCTGCTGAAACAGAACAAAGAGTAAAAGCATCGCTTCCAATGGGGGAACGCCACTGGTCGTAAGCCGGAATAATAAGGCCCTGGGCGTAATTGAATTGCAGGATATTATCAAACCCGGCATCCGGGAACGTTTTGAACGTTTAAGAAAGATGGGCGTAAAAACGGTGATGGTTACCGGCGACAATCCGCTTACGGCAAAATTCATTGCAGAAAAAGCAGGTGTGGATGATTTTATCGCAGAAGCAAAGCCGGAAGATAAAATGAATTATATAAAAAAAGAACAGCAGGGCGGTAAGCTGGTGGCCATGATGGGCGATGGAACAAATGATGCACCGGCGCTTGCGCAGGCAGATGTGGGCGTAGCCATGAACAGCGGTACACAGGCTGCTAAAGAAGCAGGAATATGGTAGACCTGGACAATGATCCCACCAAACTGATCGAGATCGTTGAAATAGGAAAACAATTGCTGATGACCCGGGGAACGCTCACTACTTTTTCCATTGCCAATGATGTGGCGAAGTATTTCGCCATTGTGCCTGCCCTGTTCATCGTTTCCATTCCCGCTTTGCAGGCGCTGAATATCATGCATCTGAAAAGCGCCGAAAGCGCCATTTTATCCGCTGTTATTTTTAATGCCCTCATTATCCCGTTCCTGATTCCGCTGGCATTAAGGGGTGTGGCTTATAAACCCATCGGCGCCAGCGCGCTGTTGCGCAGAAACCTGCTGATTTATGGTATGGGCGGTATCATCGCACCCTTTATCGGGATTAAACTAATCGACATGCTGCTGGGATTATTCATGTAATAAATAAAAACAGGTTATGAAAAAATATTTGCTGCCTTCATTAAAATTGACCCTGGTATTTCTCATCGTATGTTCGCTGTTATATCCGCTGTTCATATCAGCCATTGCAAAATTTGCTCCCGGCGGAGGCAAGGGCGAAACATTGAGCGTAAATGGCAAAGTGGTCGGATATGCCAATATAGGGCAAAAATTTACGGCCGATAAATACTTCTGGAGCCGCCCGTCTGCGGTCGACTATAATGCCGCGGGCTCAGCCGGCTCAAACAAAGGCCCCACCAATCCGGATTATCTGAAACAGGTTCAGGACCAGGATCGACAGCTTTTTGGTGCACAATCCTTCTGTAAAGAAAGCAGATATTCCCTCGGAACTGGTAACCGCATCGGGCAGTGGTCTGGATCCCGATCTCTCTCCCCAGGGCGCTTATGTACAGGTAGCCAGAATTGCTAAAATCAGGAATATTCCGGAACAAAAAATACAAAGCCTGGTGGCGCAGCAAATTCAAAAGCCATTGCTGGGTTTATTTGGACCCGCCAAAATAAATGTCTTAAAACTCAATATTGCATTGGATAATCTAAAATGACAAAAGGATAATGGTGTAATTGATAATCTATGGGCGAATACGAAACCGATAAAAAGGGGAAACTGAAGATCTACATCGGAATGAGCGCCGGCGTGGGTAAGAGCTATCGCATGCTGCAGGAAGCGCATGCCATGCTGCAGAACGGGGCGAATGTTAAAATAGGTTATATCGAAACGCATGGAAGAAAGGAAACGGAAGCATTGGTGGCAGGCTTGCCGGTCATCCCGCGCAGAAAAGTTTTTTATAAAGGCAAAGAACTGGATGATCTCGATGTACAGGCCATTCTGCTCCTGCATCCGGACGTCGTGATCGTGGATGAACTGGCCCATACCAATATCCCGGGCAGCAAGAATGAAAAACGCTGGCAGGATGTGCTGGATATACTCGAAGATGGAATTGACGTAATATCGGCGGTAAATATCCAGCACATCGAAAGTATTAATGAGGACGTAAAACAAATCACCGGTATCGAGGTCCAGGAAAGGATTCCGGACAAAATCCTTCAGATTGCCGACGAGGTCGTAAATATTGATCTTACGGCAGATGAGCTGATCACCAGGTTAAAGGAAGGAAAGATCTATGACCATGCGAAAGTACAGCAGGCGCTGACGAATTTCTTTCAGGCGGAGAAAATATTGCAGCTGCGGGAACTGGCGCTGAAAGAGGTTGCTGGACAGGTTGAGCGGAAAGTGGATTACGAAGTCACCCAAAAGCAAAATGCATACCGGCATGAGCGTTTTCTTGCCTGCATCTCCTCAAATCATGAAATTGCCCAAAAGGTAATTCGCAAAACGGCCAGACTGGCCTCTTACTATAACAGCCGCTGGTTTGTCTTATATGTTCAAACGCCAAAAGAATCGACAGATAAGATACCGCTCGCTGCACAAAGGCATTTAATCAATAATTTTAAGAATGGGACCGAGTTGGGCGGAGAGGTAATTCAATTAAAAGGAGAAAATATAGCCCGGGCGATCATGGATGTTGTTCTGGATAAAGGAATTACTACCGTCTGTATCGGCAAACCCCATTTTAATCTGTTTCAGGTTATCCTGAAAACAGGTATTTTTAACCAGCTCTTAAAAACGGTTTCCCAAAACAAGGTTGACATCGTTATTTTATCCTAATGACACTCAGTATCAAAAATAAAATTCGCCTGGGAACGCTATTCCTTTTTCTCTTATTGGTCTTATCCGGAGGCCTGAGTATTTATTACTTAATTAAACTGAAGAATGATACGGGGAACATTATAAAAGACAATTATGAAACGCTGGAATATGGCCACAACATGCAGCGACAGCTGGACAGTATCCATCTGCACTTCCTTTCTTCCGCTTTAAATATGCAGAAGTTTGATGCTTATCTGAAAAGCCAGGAGCGTAATGTAACCGAACAGGGCGAGGGAAGCGCTACCCGGCTTCTCCGCCGGTCTTTTGAACAGCTCACCCGCGGAGATACGACTGAATCTTCATTTGATGAAATCAGGGGAAACATTCAGAATGTTTTGGCGCTGAACATGAAGGCTATCGAAAGGAAAAACAAAATGGCGCAGCAGTCCTCGGAATCCATCTCGTCTATCCTGATAATGATCGTGGTCATAACATTCTTGGTCGGCCTTACTTTTTCTTTTAATTTCCCCGGTATTCTCGTATCGCCGATTCAAAAGCTGACCGAAGCCATCAAAGAAATCAGTCGAAAGAATTATAAACACCGGATTCACCTGGAAAACAAGGATGAATTCGGGCAACTGGCGGAAGCTTTTAATGCGATGACGGAACGCCTGGAGGAATTCGAAAACAGCAACCTGAATAAAATAATATTTGAGAAAACCAGGGCCGAAGCGGTTATTAACAGCCTGAAAGACGCCAGCATCGGGATCGATAAAACAGACACCATACTCTTTGCCAATCAGCAGGCCCTGCAGTTACTGGGGACTAAGGCCGGGGATACGGTCGGTAAACCGGTCAGCGAGTTAAGCGCTAAAAATGATCTGTTCAGATTTCTCATTGCTGATGAAAGTAATAATCCTTTTAAAATCGTCCTCGATAACAAGGAGAATTTTTATGTGAAAGAAGTGATCGCGGTTCCCCAGGATGACGCAACCAATAAAGTAATCGTTGTGAAGAACATTACTTCTTTTAAGGAACTGGATGTTGCCAAAACGAATTTTATCGCTACGATATCCCATGAGCTTAAAACGCCCCTGGCTTCTTCTGATTTCGGGTTAAAACTTCTTGAAGACAATCGGATAGGTGAATTAACAAAAGAGCAGAAAGAACTGGTAGAACAATTGAAGACTGATAATCAACGGATGCTTAAGATACTAAGCGAATTGCTGAATATGTCGCAGGTTGAAGCAGGTAAAATGCAGCTCAACATTCAAATGGTTTCTCCTTATCAGATTATTGAAAACTCTATTAACGCCGTTAGCAGCAACTCCAGGGAGCGATCGGTTCACACAGATCAGAAAATTGAAACCAATTTACCGGACGTGAAAGCGGATCCCGATAAAATAAGCTGGGTTTTAAATAACTTTCTGACAAATGCAATAAAATATTCTCCCGAAGGCGGAACCATCCTTATCTCGGTGATGAGAGCGGACGGTCGCATCAGCTTTGCCGTTTCGGATCATGGTCCCGGAATCGATCAGGTCTATACCGACCGGATCTTTGAAAGGTATTTCCAAATCCCCGGCAGGTCTGATAAAAAAGGATCCGGAATCGGCCTTGCCATTTGCAGGGAGTTTATAGAAGCGATGGGAGGAAGAACCTGGGTTAAAAGTCAGCCGGGCGAAGGAAGCACTTTTGGATTTGACCTGAATATTTAGGCCGGGATGCGTACCGGCTCACTATGACCAGGACGCATAAGTATTTGCCTGTACAGATGGGCACTTTACGGTTCCGTAACTGCAATACACGCAACAATCACCTGCGAGAGGCTTTAATAAAGTCTTACATTGCTCGCATTCATAAAAATACTGACAGGCATCTGCTGGCATGGTTTCCTCTTTGGCGTGCCCGCAAACCGGACAGGTAATGACTGACTTCGGCGTTATGAGATTATAATTCAACAATGGAAGCAAGTATTTGCTTTTCATTTTCCCAGACACAAATTACATGTTCGGGATTCAGGGCTTTCACTATTGGGAGCGCTCCTTTTCCCAGATCTGTTTTACCGCCACCGGGTTTTAAGACGATTATATTGCCATTTTCTGACCAGGCATAAATATTTTTATTACTGACGGTCTCCATTGAACAGCCCCGGCCTTCGCCAATTTCCTTTTCCGGCTTGCCCGGAGAGGCGGTATAAATCTTTCCTTCCCTGCGCCAGACTGTTTCGGGGCTACCTCCCCTGTCAATAACGAGGCCACCGCCGTCCATCGGACAACCATTTAATTTCCAGCTTCCGGTTCCCAGTTTTTTTGCCTGTCCGAAGGAGTTCCCGCCGTCAGCAGATTTGATTAAATATAAATCCCTGTTTCCATCCAGGGAATTACGGAACATCGCATACACGCTGTTTCCTTTTACAACAACCGATGGCTTGCAGCATTCGCAAACCGTGCCTCCCGGGCTTGAATATACCAGTATATTTTTATTCCAGGTCTTTCCGCCGTCTGTAGATTTAGCGCCATAAACATTCTGACCCCTTGGACTTTTTACACTGAGCCATATTGCATAGGCATTTAAACCATCGGCGCTTAAAGCCATTAAAGCTTCTTTAGCTGTTTCATTCACATCATTAATTCTCCGGGCTTTTGACCACTGTCCGGAAGCCATCTTTTTATAAGAATAAATATTCCCGGCGCTGCATGCCGTTACGAGAAGACCGTTAGCTGCAGCGGCGATCTGCGGCCCCCGCATGGCGGCAGCCGATAATTTTGGTAAAACAGCAATTAATTCGGGAGCTGTGAAAGATTTTCCGTCTTTGGAAGAAATATACAGGATACTGTCCCCATAGCCATAAACGATATGAATCGCATTGCTTTGATCCCTGGTCATGTTAGGCATCTGACCTTTGGCAATTACGAAGCCATTGTCTTCCTTATTTTGTGCATCGGTTATCGAAATAAGAAAAAAAGAGAATACAATTAAGCTTATCGTTTTCATAACAACAGAACAATTAAGGTTGAGAAAGAATTTTCGAAATGCAGGCTCTCCCGGTTGCTGAACAAAAGTACATCAGTTCATGCCATCTCTTTCAATTAAAAGAGGAGAAAAACATTTTCGCCCAAACAGGCTACTGATCAGCCACAGGCCGCCCCAGCTTTCGAAAGGAGCAGAAAAGGAAATGCTGTTTTGTTTGAAAGGGTGTAATATGATCCGCTGCGATACAGCTTATTTTTTTAAACTCCGTCGAAAAGGTTGCCGCCAGCGCCTGCTCGTCATATCGCCGGATGGGAAGCCCGCTGCATTTTTCCGGACCATTCGGCGAGAAGGTTCCGATAACGGCGTATCCGCCTTCATTTATGCTTTTGCCGGCAACGGCCAAATATTTATTGATCTGTGCTGGCTTCGTGAGAAAATGAAAGGCCGCCCGGTCATGCCAGAGATCAAAACGGGTAAGGGGATCAAAACTTGTAACGTCCTGCTCCACCCATTTTATTTTGCCAGCCCTGCTTCCCAGCCGCCTTCTGGCCCTTTCCAGAGCCGCACCCGAAATATCCAGCACCGTCACGTCTTTATAATCTGCATCCAGCAGGAAGTCCGCGAACGTACTGTCACCTCCGCCAATGTCAATGATCCTCGCCGTTTCCGGTAATTGCAAACTACGGATAAAATCAAGGGAGACCGCGGGCGTTTCCTGCGTCCAGCTAAGCTCTTCCGGTTGCTTTGTGCGGTAAATATTTTCCCAGTGTTTTTTTTCCTGTTCCATGAATCGCTATAAGACGTGCCTATGCAAATTTACATGATCCGCAGCTGGCAAATAAGACCTGCTACGATAACGATACTATTTTGATTCACTAAGGATCTCATGCATTCTTTCCAGCGCCTTTTCAAAAGTAGGGGTAACATTGGCCTTTCCTATTTGAAATAGCAGGCGCGTTTTTCTTAATTCCTCCAGTACCTGTTCACTGATGACTTCTGAAATGATCAGTTTGCCTCCCCTTTTCTTTATTTCTGCATTCACTTCCTTTAATATCCGGATACCCGTAGCATCAACCATTGGGACATTCCCCATGCGGATGATGAGTATGGAGGCCGGGTTTTCCACCATTTTCATCGTGTCCTTAAATTTATAAGCAGCGCCAAAGAACAAAGGCCCGTTGATTTCAAAAACATCCACCCCTTTGGGTAAGCCGTCAGGAATGAGCTTCTCTTCCGCTTCCCCATCGATTGAAGGATTAACCTGTTGTACGGAACTCACCTGCATCATTTTTCGCATAAACAAAAAAGCAGCCAGGATCATCCCTATTTCGATTGCCACCGTCAGGTCTACGAAAACGGTGAGTAGAAAGGTGGTGAGTAATACAGCCGCATCACTTTTCGATCCCTTGAGTATGGAAAGAAAACTTTTTGTTTCGCTCATATGCCAGGCAACCACCACCAATACACCTGCCAGTGTAGCCATCGGGATCAGCGCCGCCCACTTCCCGACAAATATCATGATGATCAGCAACGTTAAAGCGTGAATGATACCGGCCACAGGTGTTCGTCCGCCGTTTTTAATATTGGTGGCGGTACGGGCAATAGCCCCGGTTGCGGGGATGCCCCCAAATAAAGAGGAGCAGATATTGGCCACGCCCTGGGCAATTAATTCTGTGTTGGAGCGATGATTTCCTCCGGTCATCCCATCAGCCACGACGGCAGATAATAAAGACTCTATGCTTCCGAGCATGGCGATGGTAAATGCCGCTCTGATCAGATGCTGTATCGTGGCAAAACTTACCGCGGGAATGACTGGCTGCGGTAGTGATGAAGGGATTGCGCCGAAACGGCTGCCGATCGTTTCAACAGGAAGCTTAAAGAAATGAACGGCCAGCGTGGTCAGAATAATCGCAATTAGCGATCCCGGCACTTTGTGTGTTACCCTCGGCCATACGGATATGGCGAGCAGGGTAAAACCGGCAATGATCACGGCATACAGGCTGATAGAAGACGCCTGATGCCCATAGGCTAACCATTTACTGATAAAATCAGCCGGAACATTCCCCATCTTTAATCCCAGGAAATCTTTGATCTGTGAAGAAAAGATGATCACTGCTATTCCGGTTGTGAAACCAACGATCAGAGGATAGGGGATAAACTTAATGGAATTGCCGAGCCGCGCCATGCCCATGATGATGAGCAGTATCCCTGCAATAAAAGTGGCTATTACCAAACCACTGACCCCGTATTGCTGGACGATTCCATAAACCACGACAATAAAAGCGCCGGTCGGGCCGCCGATCTGAACGCGGCTACCCCCCAGGGCGGATATGATGAACCCGGCAATAATGGCTGTAAAAAGGCCTTTTTCAGGTGAGACGCCCGAGGCAATGGCGAATGCGATGGCCAGTGGCAGTGCTACAACACCAACAATTACACCAGCAATGGCGTCCTTATAAAATTGCGCTTTACTGTAATTTTTAAGGGTATCAATTATTTTAGGTCTGAATGTTATCATGTATTGGTCGCGTGCAAACTTACCATCAATACAGCAGGCCTGTTATGGCAGAAGATCAGTACAAAAGATGATATATATCAGTTTTTTATAAATGTGTAGCTTTGTAAATGAGTTTGTCCGGGCTTTTTCCTATAGACCGATGGAATTTCACCACGCAGTCGATCCTGAACACCCTTTCAGAAGAAGATTTTAATTACCTGATCAGTCATCAAAGCAACCAGCAATTTCATAAAGGCGAAGTGATTTTCAGAGAAGGGGCTGCGCCGTCGGGAATTTTTATCATCAAAAACGGCAAGGTCAAAAAATACAAAACAGACCAAAGCGGGAGAGAACAGATCATCTATGTGGCCAACGAAGGAGAACTGATCGGTTATCACTCGATTTTATCCGAAGAACGGTATCCTGATTCGGCTGCGGCATTGGAAACGAGCCTGATCAGTTTTATACCAAAGGAAGACTTTTTGGAAGTGCTTCGCCGCGCTCCACATTTTGCCCAACGCTTGCTGAAGGTATTGAGCCATGAATTCACGGTATTGACGAACAGCATTTCGGTATTTGCGCAAAGAACCGCCACGGAACGCCTGGCCATTGCTTTAATCGTACTTCGCGAAAAATTTAAGGATGCCGGTTCGGAGCGGAATGAGATTATTTTGAATATCTCCCGAACGGATCTGGCGAATATGGCCGGAATTGCGAATGAAAATGTGATACGCCTGCTGAAGAATTTTAAATCGGAAGGCATTCTCGAAACGCAGGGGCGAAAGATCCGGATTACGGACCTCAATGCGCTGATCAGGAAATCGAATTACAAATAAGTAAGGCGCGCGCGAACCCGGAATAAATATCTTACGGCAGCCGCTGTAACCCGGTCTTGTCTCTTATTGAAATTCAGTTACATATCAAAGTTAACGGGCATTCTCTCCATTGAACTGATTGAATTGTCCGGTTTGGAACAATCTTTGCCTGAGAATGGAAGATGCTGAAATATCATTTTTAAAATAAACCCGTATGAGACACAAATCGGTAATTTTTTCTTTTGTTCTTCCTCTTATTGCGATTTTCTCTTTAACCTCCTGTTCCAGAAATGAGAAAGCTCCAAACGGGGGAAATGCAAAATTGGAGGTAAGGCTTACCGACAGCCCCTTCCCCTACGCGAGAGAAGTGTGGGTGGATATACAGAAAATACAGATTATCATGGGCGATTCGAGTAATCCGGTGGAACTGAATGGCGCCCATCCGGGCCTGTATAATTTGTTCGATCTCACCAATGGTAAAGACACCCTGCTCGCCGATGCAACGATTCCTTCGGGAACCATCAGCCAGATCCGGTTGATACTGGGCGACAATAATTATATTGTCACAGATAACGGGGAAAAGATTTCATTGAAAACGCCCAGCGGACAGGAGTCCGGTTTGAAAGTGCAGGTTCATCAGGAGGTTTCGGGCGGAATACTTTACAGATTGACGCTCGATTTCGATGCCGGAAGATCCATCGTGAAAGCAGGGAACAGCGGACAGTATTTATTGAAACCGGTTTTACGAATCATTTCGCTGGTTCCGTCGGGCGGTGATATAAAAGGTGTTGTTCTCCCCGATTCAATAAGGACCTCCGTTTTTGCGCTTTCCGGAGCAGATACGGTCGCCTCCACCATTACCGATACAACGAGCGGCGCATTCCTGATAAAAGATATTCCGGCGGGTAACTACTCCTTAATTTATGTTCCTTCCGATTCGACTTATAAAACAGCATCAGCTGATGCAGCCGTGACGCTGGGCCAGATCACGGTAGTAGATACACTGAGATTGCTTAAGTAAAAATACGAGATTGTAACAGGTTGTTTTGAAAACAACTTTTTTGGAATCCCGCTGCAGGTCAGTGGGATTTTTTTATTGTTAATAACTAAAAGGATGTTGAAAAGGAAGCTAATTAATAATCAGATAATTATGATTTTCCGGAACTATTTGGAGAGAGCATATTCTCTTGCAATACAGGATTATTTCTTATATTTTTACTACGGTCGTCAAGTTGATTAATCCAATCCTGTGATAAGCTAAATCCGTCATTAGCTATGAAACCTTTTTTACCTGCACTATTATTTATTGCTGGTTTTTGCCCCCTGTTCTCTTGCGCTCAATTAACCAACGGGGGCATCAATGCATACTTTGGTGTTGATGGGGATACCCGCAATAACTATGTAAAATACGGTCCGGCAACAGGATCCATAGCCAGTGACGACTGGTTCTCTTCTTCTCCTTCCGGTAAAAATATTATTGATACTTTAGGCGCTGCTGGTTATCTGGCACTACTTCAATCCGGGGAAAATATTGGTTTTAATAAAAGGATGTCTGTTCCCCTATATTCCAAACTGAATGGAAAGCTATGGCTGGATGCCGTATATGGCAGAGATTATATTGCCACCAATTCACTGGTTGATTCAACTGCTTTCGGCAGCGCCAGTAAAAACGGAGATAATCCGGTAAACTGGTCCGGAAGTATTACCAACTTTCCGGATAAAGATGATTTGGTAGATGTTTTCGCCCATATGCGCAGGGACGGCGCTAATGTGCATGATTCATTATGGTTCTTTACAGGCGTCTCCACTGTAGGAACATCCGGATCCAGATACTTTGATATTGAGCTGTATAAAAATTCGTTCAGTTATAATGCGGCATCCGGTACTTTTTCTACTGCCGGGACTGATGCAGGTCATACGCAGTGGAAATTTGATGCCGGCGGCAATATTACCCAGACAGGGGATATGATCGTGGCGGTCAATTATTCTCCGGGAATGGCGCCGGTGGTTGATGTGCGAATTTGGGTTAGTCAAACGACTTTTTCAACAGTGAATCCCGCTTATTTTAAATTTGGACTAGGCTTTGACGGATCCACTCCTGCTTTCGGATATGCTTCGATTCTTTCCAAATCCGGTGCGACCAGTTTTGGTTCCGGTATTGCGAACTATTCCGCAACGGCTGCCCAGGATACCACCTATTCAACCCCCTGGGGAACTGAGAATAGTTCGAAAGCCTGGGATCCCCAATATCAATCCCTGCAATTTATTGAGGTCGGCCTGAACCTTACCCGGATTGGCGTAGACCCCGCACTATATACTTCAACGGGTCTGAGCGCCTGTCAATCCTTGTTTTCCAATATATTTTTCAAGTCCAGGTCATCCAATTCCTTTACTTCCAATATGCAGGATTTTGTTACGCCGCTGGAATTTTTAAGAATGCCGGTAATGGATTATTCACTTCAGCCGGATACGCTGCGCTGTAACAGAACGACGGGAACCATCCAGATTACGAATAATACCACCATCGGATATTATAGCTGGCAAACGACCGATGGTAATATTACTTCGGCAAATTCAGACAGCTCACAAATCAGTTTAAATAAACCCGGCACTTATACCGTATCCGCATCGCCGGCTGAAGGTTGTCCGGCAACCCGGATTCAAAACGTGGTGATCCCGATAGATACTTTTCCTCCCGTGGCTTCCATTATAGCGTCCATTACGCCCAACTTAAAGACACTGCTGTTTTATGGAGGGGATGTTAGCGCAAGCAATTATCCCACGCCATTTGGTGGTTCACAGGGCTTGCTATGGAATTGGAGTGGGCCTAAAGCATTCACTTCCACAATCCAGAATCCCAGCACCGATACGGCTTGGGGAGCTTATCAACTGATCGTAACCGAAAAGAGAAATGGTTGTAAGGATACGGCCGTAAAGACTCTGAGCTATTGGGATTTTGCTGTTCTCGGGGAAAAATATTTCATACTGGATGGGATCTATGCCGATCAGGCGATATTACTAAAATGGGGGAGCCAGGCGGGTATCGACCACTACGAAATAGAGAAGTCTGTAAATGGTAATGATTTCGTCAGAATCGGTTCAGCAGTCAATCCTGAAAACCCGGACGCCGGTGGCGTCAGTTTGCTCAGGTACACAGACAACCATGTGGTTAACGGCGATAATTATTACCGCATTAAATATATCTCAGCGGATGGAAAGGTTTTGTATTCCAATGTGCTGCTGGTGAATTCGGGTATATCGGGTCGCCGGGATTGTTATCTGGCGCGGGACTATACCGGAAGCGGCCTTTCTCTCGTATGTAATACACAAAAAGGGTTTAATGGAACGATTGTATTGTACACGATCGATGGAAAGATCCTGCAGGTTAAAAATGCGGTATTCCATCCCGGAGAAAATGTGGTTTCACTTCCTGCAGGCGCTAAACAGAAGAATACGTTGATTGTCGTCTCTCTGTTTGAGCATAACCAACGATCGTTTACAGGTAAATCTATTTTCTGAATTTATCCGTGTAACTTTTTCTAACCGGGGTCTGCTTCGCAAGCATTCCGATCAGAAACTGTATCCCACCGACAGCCGGAAATTCGTTCCTGGCTCGGCCTGCCAGTAGTAATAATTATCATAGGGAGCGCCGGTATATAAATACCGGTTGAGTATATTATTTACATTCAGGCTGATATTCATTTTGCTGTCCTGCCAGTTAATGCCCCCATCCAGCCGGAAGTAGTTTGGCAGGGACAGGTTTTCCGGATTCGTGCCGCCCCAGGCGCCGGGGATGCGATCCAGCTGGTACTGATAGCCGAGCGAAATACCGATGCCTTTGAAATTATTTTGCTTGGGCCGGTAAGTAAGCCAGCCATTGGTAATATGTTTTGCATAGCCGTCGATGCTGGATCCGACAAAAATATCTCCCGCGTTACGGGTAACTTTTGAATCCGTGTAGGCATAGTTCAGCGTGAGGTCGAGGCCGGGAAATATTTCTCCGCGCAGATCGAATTCAACGCCTTTTACTTTCATCTGTCCAACCTGGATGGAATAAGCGCCCGGCGGCGTATGCGCCGGATCGGGATCAGCAGCCATTACATTATTTTTAGTGATTTTATAAGCCGACAGGGTTGTATTCCAGTTGCCTCCCAGCCAGTCCCTTTTAATACCGAATTCCAGGTTATCGCCATTCAGCGGTTTGATCCGGCCACCTCCGTAGATCAAACCGGATTGGGCGATGAAAGACTGATCGTACAGGCCGTAAAGGGAAGTATGTTTGTCCAGGGAAACACTCAGCCCAAGCCGTGGCGTCCATTTCCCATCGTCCGTCCCGGGAGAATAACCATCAGACTGTTTTAGCGCTGTGTAGCGTCCTGCCAGGGTCAGGCGGACCCTGTTGCTGAAGAAACCCAGTTCATCCTGCAGATACACGGCCGTGTAGTTTTCATAATTCATGGTCGCGCCGGCGCGTTGTTTCAGGCTTTCGCTCCGGTCAAATACCAGGATCGAACCGGGCGGAACCTGGCCGTACACGGGGTTGTAGATATTGAAGAGCGCACCGGGACCGTTTAAAATATAGCTCTGGGAGAAATCGGCCATGTATTGTTTGTTTCCCATATCCAGGCCAGCCAGGATCTTATGTGTTACCGGTCCGGTGGTCAGTTTTCCATTGACAAAAGCCTGCCCCAGTTTATTCTGACCCCAGGCGTCCCAGATGTTTACACTGCGCCGTATGTCGCCATTCGGATAAACAGCGGGTTCCAGTTCGTTAAAATCAGCATCATAGATAGCGCTTGGCCAGGTAGAGCTTCCGATCTGGGTGAAGGTCAGGTAAGCCAGCTGCGCCGTGAATTTCCAGTTGTCGCTCAACTGGTGGTTGAAAGTCAGAAAAGCGCTGTGATCCCGGATCTTTGTCGGATCTATATTCGGTTCCAGCAGCGATAAATTTTTAGACGTAGTGGCATATCCGGTGGCTGAAAATGAATAGGCCGAACCCAGCAGCGGTACCTGGGAGAATTGGTAAGTATATTCAGCGGTGATGGAAGTCTGATCATCGATTTTGTAAGTCAGCACCGGCGCAATCGTATACCGGTTATTATAATCGTATTGCCGGTTGGATCCTTTCGACTCGCCCATCACATTCAGGCGGTAGAGTAATTTTCCATTACGGCTCAGTTTTCCGTCCAGGTCCACCGTTGCGCGGTAGGTATCGAAACTTCCGATGGTGAGGGCAGCTTCGCCTCTCGTAACGCCGGTAGGTTTTTTCGTCACTACATTATAGAATCCGGATGGTTCACCGCTGGCGAGCATAAAGCCCGCAGGTCCTTTTACAAATTCAATCCGGTCTACGATGCTCATATCTTCCGTCAGCGGACCCCAGGGCATGGATACATTCATGCCGTTGCGGAAGGCAGCAATATTAGCACCGCGCATGGTGATGCGGGCATAATTGTCCCAGTGTTCTGTGCGGGTTACTCCGCTCACGTTGCGGGTCACGCCTTCCAGCATGTCGAAGATCTGCTGATCCTTCAGCAGGCCGCTGGTAACAACCTGGATGTTCTGGGGTGTTTCCAGTAACGGCTCGTTCAGTCGTAAGGATGGAGAGACCCTGTTCGCCTTGTATTTATTGATGGCGCCGGAGATGGTGATCTCTTTGAGATGCTCCGCATTTTCCGTCAGTATAAAATCTATTGTCAGTTTTGTATTGGGAGAAATGGAGACCTGCTTTTCGCTGGCCGTGAGCCCAACAGCAGAAATGCGCAAAGTATAATTCCCTGGCTTGATTTTACTCAATTCATAATGACCGTCCTGATCGCTGAGGGTTCCAAGACCTTTGCCTTTGAGCGCGACAGAAACGGATTCAGCAGGTTTTCCATCGGAGGTCGTGATCTTACCGGAAATCGTGCCGGTCTGTGCATTGCCCGGCAGGGAAAAAAACAGCAGTGCTGCAAAGAAGAGGTTAAGGGGTAAACGGAATGTCAACTTGTTCATGAAGCAGTTTTTATTGATGATGATGTTTTTGATCTGTGATTTAATTTTCCTGATTGCGCAGGCAAAATAACGGCGCGAATCATCATGCGGGATTCCGCATCCGGAAATAGTGATTACGCAATAGGGAAATAGTTGGGATTGTTTAAGAGGAAGCATTGCGCAGCGCGCGGACGACAGAATGATTTTAATATTTTCTTTAAACTCTTTTCAGAAAGAATGCTTTGGATATTTTCCAGAGCAATATGGCTAATGGAAGAATCAGCGCAGTCCAGGCCAAAACATGCCAGATGCCGGTTCCGAGTAATGCAGACAATAACCCGAAGATTGTTACCAGGGCAAGCAGCAGGGGAATGAGCCAGACCCGGCGGAAATCATTATTTGTCATTTTTATTTTGTTTTGAAGATGCATCGCCTGCTTCATTCTGCAGCAAACGCGAAAAGTAAACTTCATGGGATCGCCTTCTGATCCACCACAGATAAAGTCCGCTGATCAGCACGATGATGGTGGCGAGATCAAAGAGCGCCCAGATAATTTTCAGCGGCAATCCGCCATAATCTCCAAAGTGCAGCGGCCGGGAGATTTCCAGCGCCCGGAGATACCAGGGCATACGCACGATGGCGCTGATCTGACCGGTTCTGGCGTCCACCAGTACCGGATCGAAGAGCTGGGATCTCAACGGCGTATTTCCCTTTGCCCAAAGCAGGTAATGCTGGGAACTGGCAAAAGGCGCGCCGGGATAAACGATGCTGGTAACGGTCATGTCGGGCAACGCTTTTTTTGTTTTGTCAAATGCAGCCTGCACCGAACTCAATTCGTTCTGTTGCGGCGCAGGTCTTCCCTGGTAGGGCGTGAGCATTGCCTTAACGTCCGTCATTTGCCAGAGGCCGAACAACGGAGTGGAGAGTTCGTTGATGACGCCGGTAGTACCTACAACGAAGGCCCAGGCCAGCGTGACAATGCCCAGCAGGTTGTGCAGGTCGAGCCATTTCAGCCGGCGGGATCGCGCGATGCGCACGGAACCGAAGTTTATTTTTTTCATGAAGGGACCGTAGAGAACAAGCCCGGAGATGAGGGCGAGTATGAAAAGCAGCCCCATCAACCCGAGAAATAGTTCTCCGGGCAGACCGGTAAACATGGATATATGCAATTCGAGCATCGTATCCATAAAGGTTAACCGCTGTGCTGCATGCGGTTTGGATTCTTCCAGCAACTGCGCTGTACGTGCATCATACCTCGCCCAGTAATTGCTGTCGGACCGCTCTTTCTCAGCCTCCTTCCAGGAAGTGGACAGGGATACGATCACCTGCGGCTCTTCATCGTCGATAAATAAATAAGTGGGGATCAGGCCTGGCCGCTGTTTGAGCGAAGCATTTACCAGGTCATCGAGGTTGGCCTTCTTTGTACCGGCAGGAAGGTTTTCGTAAGGATGGGGCTCCAGCCAGTGATCTATTTCCTCATGAAAGATCAGGGGCAGGCCGGTGATGCAGAGCATCAGCAGAAAGATGGTACAAACAAGGCTGGACCATTTGTGTATCAGGAACCATCTTTTGATATTCTTTATTTTAATCATGCGCGTGTCCGGCCCGGAGAAACAGGTCACGCTAAAGTATTGGCTGCCGTCATATTTACCCCACGCAACCCGGAAAAAATATTGCGCAAGCGGGAAACAGGATTTCCGGAAGTTCCCGTTAGCGTAAATCATATAAAGCTGGGCTATGGCAAGACCGGCAGGGCGTACTGGACATTCGGTTTCGTGGCGGAAAAGTTATGGAAGCAGTTTTCCCTGTTTATAGGCCCGATCTTTTCAGATCCCGCATCCTGATCACAGTAGTTTCTGATTACGGTATTTGACAGACAGCAGCCGACAATTTTATAAGGAAAGCAGTTTTGTTATTAAAAAATTTTAAGTTTAAGAATGAAACTGCCTGAAAGAAAGTTTCCTTTTGCAGATGCGATGCTTAAAGGTATGGGTCAGATTATGCTTCAGGAAAGCGCTTTAACGGGATTATTATTTCTGGCGGGGATCTTTTATGGTGGTATTCATATGGGTATGGCTGCAATCCTGGCTGTATTTTGCGGCACTTTAACGGCAAAAATATTAGGGTACGATCGGGAGGAAATAGCGAGCGGACTCGATGGTTTCAGCGCTGCGCTGATTGGGGTGGCGCTCATGTTTTATTTTCAACCGGTTTTGATTGTCTGGATAGCCGTCGTATTCGGGTCTGCACTGGCAACCATTCTTCAGCACGGGTTTATCTTAAGAAAAATTCCTGTATTTACCCTGCCATTTGTTTTGGTTACCTGGATAGTTATATACGTCTTTCATCATGTATACCCTGTTGGGGCGCCTGTTTCAGGGATTCCCAAAATGCCGGAGGTCCATAATTTTACATTTGCCCTCAGGGGCTTTGGTCAGGTAATTTTTCAGGGCAGTGCGATTGCCGGGTTTATTTTCTTTATTGCGGTATTTGTTCATTCTCCGGTTGCGGCTTTGTATGGTATTGCCGGTTCGGTACTCGGAGCGATGCTGGCCCTCGGGTTTTCCATGCCTGTGGAAGGAATTGAAATGGGGCTATTTGGTTACAATGCCGTTTTATGCGCTATCGCGTTTTCGGGAGAAATGCCGGAAGATGGTATCTGGGCTTTAGTTTCAATAGCGTTTTCGGTTTTAATAAGCGTGATCATGTCAAAACACGGACTTGTTATACTTACTTTCCCATTTGTTGCCGGTACCTGTGCTACATTAGTTTTCAAAAAACATATCAGGGTTCTTAGGCATTAAGCCGGGAATAAAATCTTGTGCAATCAGCCGGTTACGGATGACATTTGAAAAATTTGCTCCGGATCTCTTATTCACCGGAGCTTCCAAACACGTACCTTCATCTTCTCCCCTGATGCCGAAATTTGTATTTTCCCTTTTGGCATCCTATCTTGAATGCCAAATGGCATGAAGCGTAAGATCGGATGGCTGAAATAAACAATACAGAAATAATAAAACGGAAATATCATGTTGAAGGTTCCTGATTTTTTTGAAAAATCGTTTAGCCAGCATTATCACTGCGAAGGTCCTGAGAATGCCCGGTATGATTTTTACGTGGTAAACATGGGACTGTTACCCGTTGCGGTTGACAGGATCATAGCCTGTGATCCCTTATTTTATACGGGCCAGGAGCAGACATTCGCTTCCACTTTTCCGACCGGGGAGTTCCCTGTCGAGCTGTCGATTGCCAGGATCGCCGATGACGAACGGATTGGATTTGCAAGGATTCTCTTTTCAACGGCAGCGCCCGTGCGTTGGGAGATGGCTGGTATCGAAGGCGACGATGTTGCGGCACTGGAACCTGACCGGATTGTCGGTTATTCAGCCGATGCAGGGACAGGCTGTTTCATGGATGCCAAAAGTGCGGAAGCCTTTCTGGCATTCGGCGGAGGGATCAACGAAATTGAAGAGAACATGACGCAAATAACCGATGGTATGGAGAAAACATATCAAAATACACGGTCATGGCTGATGTGGGAAAAAGACGGTTGCGGCTCAGCGATGTTCTCCGCCGGTTGGGGTGATGGATATTATGCCTCCTACATCGGATATGACGGCGACGATAAGATATGCCGGCTGGTCACCGACTTCAGCTTATTGGATTGGCCCCAGACAGCGGAATAAGGGGAGTAGTAGCCTCGCCAGGACTATCGCCTTGGTTGAAACCCTGTCCGGAAAATGGTTATAAATTGGATGGCGCGTAAGTGTTTTTGAAGGATTCCGTTTTATCTTTCTATTCGTTACTGTTCCCTTTATACTCTTTTTCAGTAACTGTTTCCAGCCAAACCGTTGGGCCGTTTTGCCGGCCGGTAATGGCGACTTGCACAAAACCTGTATCAGTGCTGGCGCCGTGCCAGTGCGGAACATTCGGTGGGCATTTTATCACGTCCCCTTTGCGTAATATTCTTCTCGGGCTTCCTTTTTCCTGGTAATATCCTTCGCCACTCAAGGCCAATATAATTTGCCCGGCCGGATGAATATGCCATTTGGTTCTCGCCCCCGGTTCAAAGGATACGCCGCCAACGGCATTTTGGTTAATGCTGTCAGCCTGCACTAAATTATTTAACCATGCTGTACCGGTAAAATTATCACCGGTTATTCTTTCTCCTTTGGGAAATAGCGGCTCAACCTGCCGATTGACCGCACTGTTTTCTTTCCTGTTTTCAGATTGCCTGCAGGAACTTATTGCCATAACCGCAGCAATAGCTAACGTGATACTTAATCTGCTCATTATTTCAAAGATTTTTTCCGTAGAACGCTGTTAATTTCTCAACGATTTGTTTCACATATTCCGGCTTCCAGTAGGTTTGAATATGAGTGGCCCCATCAATAACGAAAAGTTCTTTACTTTTTGCATTGGTAGCTTTGCTGAATGCTTCATCTGTCATATATTTTGTATCGGCTTTGCTTCCTGCTATCATCAACAGGGGCTGATTGATCAGATCCATATTAGTGCTGGCATCCCAGGTCATTAAGTCGAACAGGCTGCTCATGGTATACAGAAAGGTCGAATTTGGATGTGCATGGGTTCTGTAATAGTATATATAACCTTCGCGATACAGATCGGTTGGAATCCTGGCGATTTCTTCATCTGTCGGATTGCCCACGCCTGCATAAACGATTTCGCCACCTGCAGCTTCCTGCGCACGGGCATCCGAAGCTTTCTTTAAACGCTCCTGGATTGTAGCTAACCCGGAATTCTGAAAGCCATTGCGTCTTACTTCCCCCGAATTAAACATGCTCAAGGTGGCGACGGCTTTAAAACGTTTATCACTCTGCGCTGCCTTTAAAGTATAGCCTCCACCGCCGCAGATACCTAAAACACCTAAACGGTCTGCATCAACGCCTGGATACTGCGTAATAAAGTCCGCCATACCATGAATATCTTCAATACGGTTTGCGGGTTTATCCGTATGACGTGGCTCCCCGCCGCTTGCTCCCTGGTACGCTGCATCGGCGGCAATGGTTATATAGCCTGCCTCTGCCAAACGCTGCGCATATAATCCCGCTGTCTGCTCTTTTATGCCACCGTTAGGGTGGGCTACCGTTATTGCAGGATATTTCTTTGACGCATCGTAACCAGCCGGTGTATAAACATTGGCGGCGATATTAATTCCGTTCAGCTTATAGGTCACGGGATGGATGTTTACTTTCCCTTTTTCATTTTTGACAATCGCTCCTTCATATACCAGCGTCCAGGGATTTGACTGATACCTTAGCGTTGTTGTTTGTGCATTTGCCATATTTGCCGCTATTACTGATAATGTGATTAATATTGTCAGTTTTCTCATTTTCTTATTATTTAACATATTTTACTGGCGTCGATGGCTTTTCAGGACATCGTCTAAAACTATTTGCGCGGCTTTTCCTTCTTTTTCACCTGTGGTGGATTCAATAATTTTTACAAACTGTTGTAACTGTACGGGCGTCAGACCTGCATGGAGGCAAATATTCAGGTGGGAACGCAGCATCGGTTCCACAACGCCAATACTGCTGAGTACCGATACCGTCACCAATTCTCTTTCGGAATGAGTCAGCACATCCCTTTCAAAAATATCGGCAAATAAATGCACTTTCAGAAAGGTATCTATTATGGGAGCAAATGCCGAATAGCCTGTCCGGGGGCCGTTTTGCGGAGCGCTTAAAAGCGTATCCAACATGGCCTTGCCCCGGTCGTATTTGCTGCGTTCATCTTTTACAGGAGATGCTTCAGCTCCTGTGACGTCCGTAATGCCCCTGGCTTTTCGTTCGTCCAGCACTTCCATAAAAGTTTGCAAGCCACGGATGCTGCGCGGGAAGCCGGCATAGGCATAAAGATGGACAAGGATCTCTTTGATTTGATTGACCGTCAGTCCCGCTTCAAGCCCAGCGTTCAGCGCTGTTTCCAGTTTTAACAAATCGCCTTTTGAGGTATATGCGGCAATGCCAATCAAACCTTGTTGCTTCGGAGTTAGTGCATTTTCTGTTGCCTGTTGCGCATTTAAGTTATTTAACATTCCCGCTATTGTTATTAGTAATGCGGGCGCAAATATTTTTAATTTCATATCTATACATAATTTATTTGACAGCGCACGACATCTTACTTATCCAACCCTTTTTCTTTTAGCCACTTTGCAATTACATCTGCTATCTCTTTATTATTTAAATCTGACATTATGAAATGGGTATTGCCTTTTATGCCGATTTCGGGTAAGTGAACAACGGTAACATCGCCACCATGAGCGTTTACAACCTTTGCCCATTGTCTCGCGGTGGCAAGCACATTGCGCCAGAAGTTCAGCGAATAAGCGTTCGTTTCTTCTTTCGGGATGTTGTCGCCATAATAAACCACGATCGGAATTTTGGTCAGCTTCATAAATTCTTCAAGCGGTATGCCCGCCCCACCACGATTGCCCAAAGGCGCCTCGCCTTCCGGAAAAGCAAATCCGCCGGGTTCAATGGCGACAATTGCTTTTACGCGCTCGTTCTTAATCGCAGTTTTCCAACCCGGCGCACCGCCTGCGGAATGCGTAAACAGAATACCGTCGCCCGATTTATCAAACACGGCTGACAATGCATTCACAATCGTTGCTTCATCTACATTGCCTGTGTTCGGGGTCATCATACGGAAAAACCTGTCCAGAGATAAACTGTCTTTCGGAAACTGAACGCCATTATAGAAGTCCGGATATTGCCCGATGCGGAATTGTGTAAACCAGGTTTGATCATCGGGCACTGCCGTGATTTGTGCAGGTTTTGTGATTTGTCCCGCATCGCCACGTCCGGGCTGGTCAACGAGATATACGCCATAACCTTTTCGTAAAAAGATATTGGCAAAACCTTCCCGCCCGTCTGCGGTAGTTTGCCAGGAACGTTTAGATTGTCCGTAGCCGTGCAGGAACAGCATTGAATAACGTTTTGCATTTACGGGAATTTGGTAAAACACATCCGCATGGTCTCCGTGCCGTGTTTGCCCGCCCTGTGCTTCATACCAGGGTTTGAGGGGGTCAAATATCCCCTCGCTCTTAACGATCGTACCGCCTGCTGAAAATGCTCCCTGCTCTTTGATAACCAAATTGCCGCTGTTGTTTTCTTTTGTTGTGGCACACGATGAAATGCCGATGACAATGGCATACAATAACAGGGTGTTCAGCCACATTTTGCCGCTGCCTTTTTGATTGCTGTGCTTAATTTGTCTGCTCATTTTTTCCATAAAGGTTTTTTATTCTATTTGCCAACTCTCGCCTGTAATTGTGCAGGATAGCGTTCACCCGAAATTTTGATGGTTGCCAATGCCGTATTGATTCTGCTTAATTCATCTGCGGATAATGAAAGGGTTACCCCTCCGATGTTCTCCCGTAAACGGTCCAATTTAGTTGTCCCCGGTATTGGAACTATCCAGGGCTTTTGAGCCAGGAGCCAGCACAGTGCAATCTGTGCCGCAGTGGCGTTATTATTTTGTGCGATCGTATTTACCAAATCCACCAATTCCTGATTGGCTACGATGTGTTCGGGTTGGAAACGTGGCACAATGTTCCTGAAATCATCTTTCTCAAATTTTGTGTCTTTGGTTATTGCGCCTGTCAAAAAGCCTTTGCCTAAAGGACTAAACGGAACAAAACCAATACCCAATTCTTCTAACGCGGGTATGATCTCCTTTTCAGGTTCACGGAAAAACATAGAATACTCGCTTTGCAATGCGGCAACGGGCTGTACAGCGTGCGCCTTGCGTATGGTTTCTACCCCTGCTTCCGATAAGCCGAAATGTTTTACTTTTCCCTGTTGTATCAGTTCTTTTACCGTTCCTGCAACTTCTTCAATCGGCACATTGGGATCAACCCGGTGCTGATAAAACAGGTCGATGTAGTCGGTCTTAAGCCTTTTCATTGACGCCTCCGCCACTGCTCTTATCCTTGCCGGACTACTGTCCAGTCCTTTTTTTGAATCGCCGTCCTGAAAACCGAATTTGGTTGCAATAACTACTTTCTCCCGAAAGGGCAAAAGCGCTTCACCCAATAATTCTTCGTTGGCAAAAGGTCCGTAGGCTTCTGCCGTATCAAAAAATGTAATGCCCTGCTCATAAGCGGAACGGATCAGCCTGACAGCGTCCTGTTTATCCGTTGCCGGCCCGTATCCAAAACTTAAACCCATACAGCCCAAACCCAATGCAGATACTTCTAATTTGCTGTTTCCCAGTTTACGCTTTTCCATTATTTTTTATTTATGATTGATTAAACATCCAGTTTCCGCCCGCCGAGCCATTTTACCTTTTCCGGATCGCGGTGGTCGAAAAACAGGCTCTCTTTTGTATCCAGTGTGGCAATCTGCTCCATATCCTGTGCAGAGAGTTCAAAATCAAATATGTTGAAATTTTCCGCCATTCTTTCTTTACGAACCGATTTCGGAATGGCGACAACGCCTCTTTGTATTAACCAGCGAAGGATCACCTGCGCTACCGATTTATTGTATTTGTTCCCGATAGCTGTTAAAATTTCATTATGAAATATATTGTTTTTGCCCTCTGCAAACGGCCCCCAGGATTCTATTTGCACCTTGTTTTCCTGCAAAAACTTTTGGGTTTCTATTTGCTGATGGAACGGGTGGGTTTCTATCTGGTTGACGGCAGGGGTAAAACCGCTATTGATCATTAAGTCCATCATCCTGTCGGGATGAAAATTGGCCACGCCGATGGCCCTGATTTTTCCTTCAAGGTATAGTTCCTGCATCGCCCGCCAGGAACCGAACACGTCGCCATAAGGCTGGTGGATCAGGTACAGGTCCAGGTAGTCTAATTGCAGCCTGTTCAAAGACCTTTGAAACGCTGCTTTTGTTTTTTCGTAGCCGGCGCTCTGTAACCAGAGTTTCGTTGTAATAAACAATTCTTTCCTGGCTATGCCGCTATTTTTAATGGCATTGCCAACCGCTGCTTCATTCAGGTAAGAAGCAGCTGTATCTATCGACCGGTAGCCGCTTTCAATGGCATTGATCACGGCTCCTTCACATTCCGCTGCATCCGGTATCTGGAAAACGCCAAATCCCAAAATGGGCATTTCAATTCCGTTATTCAATCTGACATTTTGCATTGTTTACGCATTTTTGTTATGCAAAGGTCATGGCATTTTTCCACCTGTATGGTATACCAATTACGGATTTATCTACCAATATTCCTCCATCCGCAAGATGCAGCTAAAGGAATCGACTTTAGTCTTTTCATAGCGATCTAATTATCATTCTTCATTTTAACCGGCCTCATCAGATGCGAGAACGTGAGTGAGCCCATCTTCCATTTGCCGTTTTCTTTGAGATATACCTCGGTCACCATAAAAGGATTGGTGACTTCGTTTCCGCCAACTACTGCCACCAGGTCAATGTCATTTAACAGGATGGCCGTGTTACCAAACATATTCACTGAAGCTGAGTAAACTTCGGCTTTCTTATACCAGATCACCGCCACTTTTGATTAGTTCCAACTCGCGGGTTTTTCCCCAGCTTCCTCCCATGTGAACAAACATGGCTTTGTCATCAAACAGCACGTTTAAAGAATCTACATTTTTGTCAGCCATCCAATGCCATTTCTGCTTGGAAAGATTGATGACTTCCTGTTCTGCGGGAGAGGGATTTTCTTTTGCCTGTTGTGCATAGGACCATTGCACGCTCGCAATTAAGAAACAAAGTCCCAGAATTGATTTTTTCATAAATTTTTACGGTTTTTTTGCCACCGTAAAGCTCCTGGCATTTCCCGGCCCGAGTGGTATACAGATTACGGATTTATCTACCAATATTGCTGATTTTGGCGTGCCCGCTCAATGCAGGAGATGAATAAAGACGTAATTTTGAATTCGATAAAACAATAGCGTTATGGATAACATGCGACGATTTGAAACAATCAATGATTATAACGCATTCAACAATAATGAAACACTTCATCCGCTGGTGAGTGTTGTTGACCTGTCGAAGGCAAATCCCCGGCAGGGTTCCCGGATGTATTTTGGCTTTTATACCATCTTTTTAAAAGATGTAAAATGCGGTGATCTGGTGTATGGCCGGCATACTTACGATTACCAGGAAGGAACACTGGTTTTTCTTGCACCGGGACAGGTGGCAGGCGTGAACAGTAATGGAGAAACTTATCAGCCGAAAGGTTATGCACTGGTCTTTCATCCTGATCTGATACATGGCACTTCGCTTGGAAGGCATATTCAGGATTATACTTTCTTTGGCTATCAATCCAATGAAGCACTTCATTTATCAGAACGTGAAAGAAAAATTGTTTTGGATTGTTTTTCAAAAATTGAATATGAATTAGAACATGCCATTGATCACGCATAGTAAAAAACTGATTGTATCTAATATTGAACTGTTTCTGAACTATTGCATTCGTTTTTACGACCGCCAATTTATTACCCGTGATAATGTCATAAGGGCATTTTAGAAAAGTTTGAAAATTTTTTGAATGAATATTTTCAATCAGATAAACCGCAAACAATTGGTTTGCCTTCCGTAGCCTATTGCGCAGCTGAATTGAATTTATCAGCCAAGTATTTTGGTGACCTGATAAAAAAAGAAACAGGAAAAACAGCACAGGAATACATTCAATCGAAAGTGATTGATGTAGCGAAAGAAAAAATATTTGACCAAAGCAAATCAGTTAGCCAGATTGCTTATGAATTAGGATTTAAATATCCGCAGCATTTTACCCGATTGTTTAAGCAAAGGGTGGGACACACGCCGAATGAATACCGGATGCTGAACTGAGCTTTCCGCTGAAGCTGCGAAATATTGTTCCTGATAATTCACTCTTTCCGACGACAAAACTTTCCGTATCGAATTATTTGAAAAAAATGGTGAACGGAACTTCGCTTTGAAAATAAAAAAACCGGCAATTATTACGCTCAAAGAATTTATTGCTTATGCAATAACCTTTAATTCAAGTTCCTATACTCATTCGGCGTCATGCCGGTTCTTTGTTTAAACAGCCTGGTAAAATGTTGTTGATATTTAAAACCCAACTCGCTGGCTATATCATTAATAGATTTGGAAGCATTAAATATTCTTCCCCTTGCTTCATCAATTAATTTGGATTGAATATAATCCAATGCGGTATTTCCCGTCTCTTTCCTAATTAAATCGCCAAAATAATTTGGTGAAAGATGCAATTGCTCTGCACAATATGCCACGGAAGGCAAACCAATCGTTTGCGGTTTATCGGATTGAAAATAGCCATTCAATAAATTTTCGAAACGAGCTAGAATATCTCCGTTAACCTTACTGCGTGTAATAAACTGGCGCTCATAAAAACGCATACAATAATTGAGGAAAAGTTCAATGTTGGATACGATTAGGGTTTTACTGTGATGGTCAATATTCTGTTCAATTTCTGATGATATCTTTTTAAGGCAATCAACGATTGTGACTCTTTCCTTTTTTGACAAATGCAGCGCTTCGTTGGCTTCATACAAAAAAAAGGAATAGTCCTTTATATGCGTTCCCAGGTATGTTCCTGCAATCAAATCGGTATGGAAAATAAGACCATATCCCGATGGCTTTATCGCTTTCCCCTTGCTATCAATACCATAAACCTGCCCAGGTGCCACAAAAACCAAAGTTCCGTCTTCGTAGTCATAAGGTTTGCAGCCGTAGGTAATGTCACCACACTTCACATCTTTCAAGAATATCGCATAAACACCCATCATTCTTTTAAAATGCCTGATAGGAGCAACATCATCAAAATTGATGACATTCACTAAAGGATGCGGGGTATCGACACCAGCATATTTATTGTATTCTTTAACAGTATCTATTCTTTCGATCTGTTTCATAACCTCTCTTTTACAATACGAATTTAGGTAATGCGAACTTGTGTATCATATATCCATCGCGAAATCCGTAAAACTGGTAAATAAAACCGGGATCTGTATAAATTCAGCATATTTTATGTAACGAAATTTGCATTAGAAGTACTCCAAACGAAATGGCAAAAAGGGCTTTGGTTATTCCGAAGGGTTGATTTCACTGGCAAAATAACGAGCGGTATGGAATCTTTTCAGGGTAGTAGCTCACTTACCATTAAAATTGAACTCGAACGATAACACTAAATATAATGATATGAACACTCCTTTTAAATCTATTTTAGGAATCCTATTCATAAGCACAATTATTGCAGTTACATCTTGCAATCAGGATAAAAATCAAACAACAATGAAAGAACAAAATGAAGCTTCTCTTTTTCCGAAAGGAGATAAATTATCGAACGACTGGTTTAGTGGTGACGCATTTCTAAAACCCCTATTAGCGAAGGACAAAAACAATGACTTTGTTTTAGGCAGCGTCACTTTTGAATCGGGTGCAAGAACCCACTGGCACACACATCCCAAAGGGCAGGTTTTAATAGTTACCGAAGGCGATGGTTTTTACCAGGAAAGAGGTAAGCCTGCACAATACATTAAAAAAGGCGAGGTGGTAAATATCCCTGAAAATGTGGAACACTGGCACGGTGCTACTGCCACCACTAAAATGGCGCACATTGTTATTACCAATTATCAGGGTGAACAAAATGTAACTTGGCTGAAACCCGTATCGGACGAAGAATTTGCTGAAGCAAACAAACAATAAATATTTAAAATGACGAGCAGGGCCAAATTAATAAAATGGATTTTGCTGATTGCTTTAATCGTAAATGTAAACGCAATGAATGCACAAAATAGCAACAATACCGCTTTGGACGCGCCGCAGCAAAGCATTGCAGCCATTTCGGCGCTCACCGCAGTCGGTGATCTGGTGAACCTGGAAACCCAGCTCAATACAGGATTGGATGCCGGGCTTTCTATTAATGAGATAAAAGAAGTTTTGACGCAGTTGTACGCTTATTGCGGTTTTCCGAGAAGTCTGAACGCTATCAATATTTTTAAAACCGTTTTGGACGAAAGAAAATCCAAAGGAATTCATGACAAACAAGGAAAGGACATTACTATAAGCAATGATGCCACTGATAAATATGAACAGGGCAGAAAAGTGTTGGAGATATTGACTAAAACGGCACAGGCAAAGCCTGCCCCCGGCTTCGGAGAATTCGTGCCTCGCATGGATGCTTTTTTAAAGGAACATTTGTTTGCCGATATATTCGATAGCGATGTACTCACTTATCAGCAACGGGAATTAGCAACTATTTCGGCATTGGCTGCAATGCCGGGCGTCATGTCTCAATTACAGGCCCATATCGGCATGGGCATTAATACTGGTCTTACCAAAAATCAGCTGGAGCAAATAGCGGAACTGATAGAGAAACATATTAGCAGAACGCAGGCGAATTCATTAAGAAAACTATTATCAAAGCCGGTTGTTCCAATTGTAAATGAGGATATGATGACGCGCATTTCCGAAATAGAAATTGTGCCACAATATTTAGCAGAATACAATGCTATACTGAAAGAAGAAGCTGCCGCATCTGTTAAACTGGAACCGGGCGTAATTGCCATTTTCCCAATGTATCAACAGGAGAGCCCAACGCAGATAACGATCATTGAGATATACGCCAATAAAGCAGCCTATCAATCGCATTTGCAAACGCCCCACTTTCAGCATTATAAAACCACTACACTTAAGATGGTAAAATCCTTGAACCTGGTAGACATGAACGTCCTTGATAAAGAAACGATGTTGGATATTTTCAAAAAATTGAATTAGAAAATAAATATTCCTGACAGTAAGTCTTTTTGTCCATGATGAGCCTCCTGGAAAATAAAAGTGAGGCTTACAGCAACGTTGTTGTGTGATTCTAGTTTTAAGTTTATTTTATAATTAAGTCAACCAGTATGAAATATTCACTTTTAGCCATTCTCTTTACAATGTCAGCAGCTTTAAACAGCGTATCATCAGGTGAAAAGCGGTATGGCCAGGTGACCGGACACAACACTATAGAAAACAACAATAACGAGAATACCATGAGCAATAAAATAATAATAAAGGTTAACTCAGAGACTTTCACAGCTACGCTTTTGGACAATAATTCAGTAAAAGCCTTCAAGGCAATGTTGCCAGTAACTTTCGATATGGCAGAACTGAACGGAAATGAAAAATATTTTGACCTTCCCAAAAACCTTCCCACCACCTCGTCCAATCCCGGAACGATACAAAATGGCGATTTAATGCTGTATGGTTCCAATACATTGGTATTGTTTTATAAAACCTTTTCTACGTCTTACAGCTATACAAAGATTGGAAAGATTGATAATGTTGCAGGACTTGCAGTGGCTGTTGGTTCGGGAAGTGTAGCGATTAGTTTTGAATTAAGTAAATAAAAATTGATAAAATGAAAACAGCAATTGTAAAAGCATACGGCACAGAACTGGAACCGAAATATCTCGTAAATGTGTTGCTGACCTCGTGATAAGGCTTATTGAAAATCCAAACTTGCATGTTGTCGAAAGCATTGGAATGGAAAAGCCCGGAACCGAAGGTGATAAGCCTTCTTTTAAAATATAAAAAAATGGAACCGCAGGGAGGTTGCATCCGACAATTTAAAACTATAAAAAAATTAAAATCATGAAAGATAAAGTAGTATTAATTACCGGCGCAGGCAGTGGAATGGGCGAAGCGGCAGCCAACATGTTTGCAGAAGCCGGTGCAAATGTAGTCGTAGCGGATATAAGCGAAGCTGCCGCAAAATCGGTGGCCGATAAAATAACGGCGAAAGGTCAGAAAGCCATACCCGTCCAATGCGATGTAACAAACGGGCAACAAGTGAAAGCCATGGTTGATAAAGCTGTCGAAACATACGGAAGGCTGGATGCCGCATTTAATAATGCCGGCGTACAAAGCCTTGTAGCGGATGTAGCAGACCTGGAGGAAGATGAATATGACCGTATTCTAAACATCAATCTTAAAGGAGTATGGCTGTGTATGAAATATGAGCTACAGCAAATGAGAAAACAAGGTAGCGGAGCCATTGTCAACAATTCGTCTATCGGCGGCCTTATTGGTATGCCCGGTCGTGCAGCATATCATGCGGCAAAACATGGTGTGTTGGGTTTAACGAAAAGTGCAGCGACAGAATATGCAGCAAAAGGAATCCTTATCAATGCCGTATGTCCTGGTACAATAGATACACCTATGGTACAGAAGATGATCTCCTCTGGTGATTTGCCTGAAGATCAGGCTGTTAAATTAATGCCTATCGGAAGGCTGGGACGAGCCGAAGAAGTTGCTGCAACCGTATTATGGTTGTGCAGCCCTGCAGCAAGTTTTATCGTTGGTCAGGCAATTGCTGTAGACGGAGGGTTTACGATAGTTTAAGAAACACCCGGCTTATGCGTGATTGGATTCATTTATATACTAAACCAAAGTACAATAGGTGATGAGTTGCTTCAAAAGATTGCAAATCACAATTCAATGTATTTTAATTAAAAATAAAGAAAATGCGAGAAATAAATAATCGATCATCCCGAAGAGAGTTTATCCAGAGTACAGCCATAACTGGTGCAGGTCTAATGCTGACCAATCCAATTAAATTATTTGCAAATCGAAATTCAACCCAAATGAAAACACGTAACCTCGGTAATCTGAAAGTCTCGGAACTCGGTTTCGGCAACATGGGCCTCAGCGGCGGCCACTACGGTCCGGGTGTGGACCGGGCCCAGGGCATCCGTGTGATTCGCGACGCCTACGAACGAGGCGTCACGTTCTTCGACACTGCGGAAGTCTATGGCCCTTATGTCAACGAGGAACTGGTCGGCGAGGCCCTAGCGCCGGTCCGCGACAAGGTCGCCATCGCCACCAAGTTCGGCTTCAAGATCGACGGCACGATCGGCTTGGACAGCCGACCGGAGCACATCCGGAGAGTCGTTGAGGAATCGCTGAAGCGTCTCAAGACCGACCGCATCGATCTCTACTACCAGCACCGCGTCGATCTCACCGTGCCGATCGAAGACGTGGCTGGCACGGTCAAGGATCTGATCAAGGCCGGAAAGGTCCTGCACTTCGGCCTCTCGGAGCCGAGCGCGAAGACCATTCGCCGAGCGCATGCCGTTCAACCGGTTGCCGCCATCCAGACCGAATACTCGCTCATTGACAGAAGCCCGGAACACAACGGCGTGCTCCAAGCCTGCGAAGAGCTTGGTATTGGCTTCGTTCCGTGGGGACCGCTGGGACAGGGCTTCCTGCCCGGGAAACTGGATGTGAACGCACAGTCCGGCTTCGACCCGAAGAACGACCTGCGAGCGACGTTCCCACGCTTCAGTCCCATGGTCATGAAGAACAACCAGCCGATCATCGAGCTTCTGAAGACATTCGGTGCGAAGAAGAAGGCGCAACGCCTGCCCAGATCGCGCTGGCATGGTTGATGGCGCAGAAGCCGTGGATTGTTCCGATCCCTGGCACGGCAACATGGATCACCTGCGCGAGAACATGGGCGCGGTCAATGTCCAACTCACGCCAGCGGATCTTCGTGAGATCGAGACGGGCTTGTCCCGGCTCGAGATCTATGGTGGCCGCATGGATGCGACGCAGATGGCACAGATTAACCAGGACTGACAGGCCGTTCCGCCTATCCTTACCATCCACCATTGGTCAAATTTGAAGAATGCTTTTTTTGGAGATTTCGAGGGTTTCAAAAATGCATTCCCGATTGGTCATCTTTACGGCAACAGCAAATCAGATGAAAGGTTATTGGTTAAACCATTATTTTCCCGAAATGATGGCTGAATCAATGCGCAGGATGCCGCCCCGGAATGAGGTCCTGCTGGCTGCTGCCGGGGCCGGTTATCCCCCGTGGCAAGGATCAATGAAGAAAATGGACAGATACCCGAATGGTTTGGTATCGTTTGTGTTACTTTGAAATGGAAATCTGGCAACTGATTGGTAATCAGTGCAGATTCAGCCCAGAAGATTTCGCAGGAAGGTGGAGTAGTGGCCTCGCCAGGAATCGAACCTGGATCTGGAGCTTCGGAAACTCTTATACTATCCATTGTACTACGAGGCCATAAACTGATATCCGGGCGGCAAATTTAAGCTTTCGGCGGATCATTTGATCAGTCCGGTCACATTGCTGCTGAAGATTTTTACGGCAATGGCCAGCAATATTACACCAAAAAATTTACGTATGGCGAGCATTCCGGCAGGGCCCAGGATCCGCTCGATAATATCAAGTGATTTTAATACGATGTACACGATGACCAGGTTCAGCAGCACGGCAATCAGGATCATAAGCTGGTTATAATTTGCCTTCAGGGAAATGATGGTCGTCAGCGTACCCGATCCTGCAATGAGGGGGAAAGCAATCGGCACCATCACGGTCGATTTCGCGCCTTTTTCACTCTTGAAAAATTCCATTCCCAGAATCATCTCCATGCCAAGAATAAAGATCACAATGGACCCGGCTACCGCAAATGAATGGGTTTCTACGCCCAGCATTCTGCAACAATGGTTCCCCCAGAAATAAAAACAGGATCATCAGCACGCCGGATATCAGCGTGGCTTTTAATTCCGGAATTCCCGCCCATCTTTTTCTTCAAAGAAAGCAGCAACGGAATCGAACCCAGCACGTCTATTACGGCAAACAGGGTAAAGGTTACCGTGAGGAGTTCGTTGAGGCCGGTCTGCATGGGGATGTTTTGGTAAAAGTACGGAAAGGGTGACGGTATATGGTGGATGGTGGATGGACGGACCATGTAGATCGGCACCCCGTGTTTCTGCGACAGGAGGATGGCCGGCATTGTTCCGGCATAGTCCATCCACATCGAGTCCACCATCCGTCAACAGTCAACCAATCTCTACAACGTGAAATTCACCCCCACCATCATATTAAACCGCCTGCTATTATACCCGTACACATCAAAATACTGCTGGTTGGTCAGGTTCTGCAGGTCGGCGAAGATGCGGGCGTGGGGAAACTGGTAGCCGGCAAAAAATCCGATGGTATAATAATGCGGCATCGGGTCGGGGCCGGTATCGAAGGTTCCTTTCGGACGGTCGCCTACATATTTAAAGGAGGGCGCAAGGGTAAGCTGAGGCAGGGGCTGCAGGTTCAGGCGGCTGTTCACTGTAAAATTCGGGCGGCGGTAAAGGTTTTTTACTTTGACCCCATCTTCATTTCCTTCACCATCCACAAAACTGAAATTGCTGACCCAGCTGGCTATGCGGCCTAAGCGCATATTGCTTTCGATTTCGAATCCGTAATCATGCTGCTTGTCGCGGTTGATATAATAAGATGCGTAAGTATTGGGATCCGTATAGTAAACGATCAGATGCGCAATATCTCTTTTGAATGCGGCGATGCGGAATACCGATCCGCCTTCATTGCTCTCCGCCTGCACGCCGATTTCATAAGTTGTACTGCTTTCCGGTTTCAGATCCCGGTTTCCATATTCACTGTATAGCTGATACAATGAAGGAATTTTGTAGGCGGAAGAAATGTTGACAAATATCTTGCTGTGATCGCCCGTATTGAAAGACGGATTGATGGTATAAGTATAATTATTTCCGTAAAGGGAATGATGGTTCGCCCTGACGCCGGCTTCAAAATTAAATCCGGATAAACCGGTGATCAGGTAAGAAGCGTATGCCGAGTATTGTTGCGTGTGGGCGCTGTCTCCTCCCAGTTTACTGGAGAATGGGCCAAAATCACTCAGGCTCAGGTACGACTGATCGGTGTTCTGATCAATGAATTGTATGCCGCCAACCAGTTGCATGTGTTCCGCCAGCCGGAGGTTAACATAAGATTCCGCTGTGAGGTTCCGGCTTAAATATTCTCCGTGGGAATAATAGGAATACGGACTGGAACGATCGGCGCTGTCGTCCGTGAAATATCTTTTTGCCTGCTGATAACTGCCCAGCGTGGTCCAGGTGAGATTCTTTTTATGATAATTCAGATAGACGGCGCCCATGTTATTGATATTTTTTCCGCCATAGTCTTTATCATCCGTAAAAGCTCCCTGGTCTAAGGCAAAATGATAATCGCCCAGGGTTCCGAGTAACTTCATATTGAATGCATCCGAAAATTTGTATTTCAATTCGGCCTGGAGACTGTTCTGTGAAAATCCGTCCTTGTCGAATCCCTTATTCCCGCTGCTGTCGTAAGCATTCGAAAATCCGTCGCTGTTCTGATAATTATACTGAAGCCGGTATCCCAGTTTCCGGTAAGTGCCGTTTATGCCGCCCCCTGCGCGAAGGGTATTGTATGTGCCATAGCTGAAGGATCCGTTCGCCGCCAATGGTTTGGCGCTTTCTTTCTTCAGGAAGATCTGTACTACACCGGCTACGGCATCGCTACCCCAGAGCGTGCTCTGTCCTCCTTTCAGAATTTCAATCCGGTCAATCTGTTGCAGCGGAATGCTGTTGAGGTCGAAAGTGTTGCTGATCTGGGAAGGATCCGTTACCGGAATGCCATCAATGACAATCAGCAGGTTGCCGGAAACCGCGCCGCGGAAATAATTCTCCACATTGCTGCCCATGCTGTTGTTGCTGCCGACCATCGCGAATCCGGCCTGATTATTCAGCAGTTCTGTTAGGGTATGCCCGGCGTTATTCTGAATGGTTTTTGAATCAATAACCGTAACGATCTTGCCGGTTTGCGATTGCTTGATGTTTGTTTTGGAAGCGGTGACGACTACTTCATCCAGCTGTTTGGTTTTGACGGAATCTGTTTGTGCGGACGCCTGTCCGGCGATCATAAACGCCAGCAGGGAAATGGAAATCTTTTTCATGCTCATTCTTCGTTTTAAGCGATTTGGTTAAGAAGAATAAGCTTTCGATTCAATGAAATAAGTAGAAATGGAAGTTCTGAAACATGCGCATGTTCTCAAAACCCACATCTCCGGCCTTTCACCCGAAAGCTCAGTGATTAATAATCCACCTGGCAGGTCTTCTGGCTTGTTCCCTGTTTACTGCCTTCCCGTTTCCTGAAGAAACAGTGGCTGCAGTGTAAACATTTTCAGGTTCGTCACCTGTAGAACTCACAGCTACGGGGATAGCGCCGGTTTTACACCGGACTTCCCTTTTAACCCCAACTTTGTGGGGACCAGATTTGTGCAAATGTAAAGGAGTGGGATGATTCCCGGAAGAAATTATGTTTTTTTGAATAAATGATAATTGATTACTGAGGGTGTTACTCCGGGTGAAAAAAGTCTTTTTCGGGCGTGATTTTACCCATCGGGTCTAAGGCTATGGTCTCTATCTTTCCCATCTTTTTCAGATATGATCTTATCGTGACAAATGCCGAATGCCTTGCAAGCTTCGTTAAAAACGGAACCTTACTTATGGAGGTTGTTAACACAGAAAATATTCATAATTTTATAAGATAGAACAATGAGCAGTAAACATCATAACAATATACCGGTTGATACCACCGTGCGTATACCGATTTCAAATTTGCCGGGCATTCCTGACGGACAGGTTATTGCTTCATCCCCGAATATCATCAGGGAAAATTCCTCGGTGAGCCTGAGAATGAAAAAGAAGGGCCGGGAGTCCCGCCGCAATAAAACAAATTTTCAGTCGTGAAAATTTCTCCGGCACTTCTAACTGGCTTTCAGAAGCAGGCCCTGATCTTTTGCGGGGTGGTCTGCAGTACATTCAGGCCCTTCCACTTGCTGCAGACAGCCGTGCCGGGTTTCCCGCGAAAAGCGCCCATTCACCCTTGTTCAAATGCTTCCATAGAATGGATTTTTTAATGGTTATAAAATTGGTTTTCAAAAATCGTCAGCCATTTGTTTATGCGTTGCAACCAGCAACCGGAGGATGGGTTGAATTCTTTCGCCGGGCCCCATTTCTCCGGCCGCTGCCGGAAACGAATGACTGACCCTGCAAATATGGGATGTGGGGAAGGGAGATTTCAGTATATCATCAGTATACTGATTAGATTTATTCCTCGACCGCCGAAGCGCCTTCGGCCGCCGAAGCAACTCTCCCAAACGTTTATGCTAACCAGGGCGAAGGTGGCTTCACCGTCATTCTGACATCCCAAATCAGAGCATAAAAACACAAGTAGCATTTCAAACCCTCAACCAGCATGCTTTTTCCATTATAAAACATTGATATTCAGTCACTATCCTTCCAGATTCGTTTCACATTCCTACTGCATTTCTCCTGCCGTTCTATCGAAGTTCTTTTGGGGTTCCCAATAGAAAAGCAATAGAATTCCGAAAGAAACTCAAAAGAACTTTCATAAAAAACCGGAAGGAATGTGAATGGAATCTGATACCGGAACAGACAAAACGGCGGGCTGTTGAGGCGCTAATGGAGCCAGGGAGTGGTTTTTTGGGTTTGCTGCATGCCTTTAAAAAATCCAGGTTTAGGCGCTGGGGAGCCTCCTTCGCCCGGGGTTATCGTGATACTTTAGGGCGCTTGCTGGGCTTCGGCGGCCGAGGAATAAATCCAATCAGTATACTGATGATATACTGAAATCTCCCTTCCTCCTCACCGCATGTTTGTGGGGTCCCGGCAAGATAATCAGTGACCGGCCTTGCTGCAGGAAATCGTCAGTCCGGCGAAATAATTCACGCCGGGCGCTGCATTATAATAACGGCCGCCGGCCGCATTGATATCATTCCCTAAACTGTATTTTGTATTGAAGGCGTTATCCATGCCGGCAAAAACGGAAAGATTAATCTTTTTAAATGCATTGGTTTTGTATCCAATCTTTCCGCCGAGCAACTGATAAGAACCGGCATAAGCGGAATTGGCGTCATCGAGTGGCAGTTTGTCGCTGTAGTAATAAGTAAGGTGCAGGAAGATACCCGGTTTGCTGAAAAGATCCAGTCCGCCGGCCACGGTATTATTCGCCACGCCGGGTAAATGTTTCCCGGAATAATCAATGTCGTTCTTTTTAAAATCATGGTAAGTAAAACGGTTCAGCGTATAGGAAAGCCAGAGCCGGGCGCTCGTTAAAACGGGCCCGGGTCTGTCAACCAGCTGATACGACAACTGCGATTCAATTCCCTGCTGACGCGTAGCGCCGGCATTAATATAATAATCGGAATTGAAAAGATCTTTCCGCACCACGATGGCTTTCTCCAGCTGAAACCAGAATCCGGTTATTTCTGCATATAAGCGTTGATTCAGGAAACCGGATTTCACGCCGGCTTCATAATTGATTCCCTGTTCGGCCTGCAGGTCGGTGTTGATGCTTTGATTGGACGGTAATACTTCACCAACAGCCGGGGGTGAGAATCCTTTGGAAACGCTTGCATAAACCAGCAGATCCTGCGTGATCTTTTTAGCAACAGCCAGGCGCGGCGCAATTTCATTGCTGAATGTTTTATTGCGGGGAATGAATCCGGGAACAGATAAACGGTCGATGCCGATAAACGATTTATTGTAACTCGCGCCCGCTGTGATCTGCCAGCCATGCGCCAGCTGAAAGTCAGCCTGCGCAAAAACGGAATAAGTCCAGGTATTGATATTGTCGTTGGTCTGCACCGTATCCGGCGATCCGTTGCGATTTCCGAAATCCTCTGTTTTAAAAAATCCCTTCTGGGCTTCTCCGCCGGCATTCAGTTGAAGAACGCCCGACTGATAAGTAAAGACTGTTCTTCCTCCGAAATGCGGTTCGTTCCGGATCTCATAATTGCGGAAAGTGGGATTGAGATAATTGGTATAAGCGCCATAAAAATGGGTACTGTTCTTCCAGCGATCGTTGAAATGATAGTCGTTGCTGATGGCGGCCATAAAAGTTTTCTGGTAAATGGCTGCTTTTGACTGATCGGCTGAAGGATTCACACCGGCCGCCGGCCGGGCCTGTTTTGGGTTGGCGTTATATTCCGCAAGGGTCAGTGCGCCGGGCGTCTGGTAATAAAGGTCGCCATAGGAAACCAGGCTTTTGAGTGTTTGCTTGCTGCTGTTTTTAATCACGCTTTCCCAGATGGCCATGTCCCTGCGCAGCTGCGTATGATCGCGGTATCCGTTGGAAGTCTGATGAGAAAAACTGATGCTGTTGCCATTGTTGGAGTCGCCGAATCTTACCTGGGCGTTGATATTGTTGCCACCGAAGGAACCTCCGGAGTAGTCTGCTGTAAAACCCGGCTGCCAGTTATTGGGCAGCGTTTGAAGCAATACGGCGCCACCGGTGCCGGCTCCGTAAAGACTTCCGGCCGGACCTTTAATCACTTCCAGCGATTGTATATTAAATGGCGCAAGCTGGGTGAGATAAGTATTTCCGCCGGGATCTGTAAAGGGAATTCCATCAAGATAGACTTTTACATTCCGGACACCGAAAGGAGAGCGCAGGGTGCTTCCGCGAAAACTGAGTCGGTAACTTCCGGGCGATCTTTCTTCCATCCGGACACCCGGAATACTGTTGAATGCGGCAACGATGCTGTTATTACTGTACCGGTTAAACTGGGCGGGCGTGAGCACGCCGATGGCGGCGGGTACGTCGGCCAGCCGCCGGTTCTGTTCATAGGCGCGTACGACCACTTCCTGCAGGGTTTTTCTTTCCAGGGTATCAGGAACCGGGGTACTATCCTGCTGCGCCCGGGCAAAGGAGGAGATCATTAAACCTGCCACGGCGATCATTGTTCTCATCTGTCTGATTTAATCCGCAGCAAAAGTAAAACAGAAAATGGCATCTGTTCAGATTGTTTTACCGGCGGTGAATGAGCCGCTACCGTAAAATTTTCATGACCGGATGATGAGCATTTTATTGTTGTAAGATTCATTAACTTGACTGCCGGTAAATAAATGGCGGTCATTCTTTCCTGATACAGCGGTATGAAGAAAAATCCAAAGCTGGGTGTTTTTGATTGTACGATGATTGTAGTGAGCCTGGTTCTTGGAATGGGTATTTTCCGGACGCCGGTAAATGTTGCCCGTGCCGTACCGGATCAATGGCTCTTTTTCCTTACCTGGATCGCAGGGGGCCTGGTGGCCATTTGCGGAGCGCTCACCTATGCGGAGATCGGATCGAGGCTGCCGGTTACCGGGGGTTATTATAAAATATTTGCTTACGCTTATCATCCCTCCATTGCTTTTGCCATCAACTGTATTATCCTGGTGTCCAATGCGGCGTCCCTTGCCGGCGTGGCGCTGATCGGTTCTGAATATATTTCGGGTGTTCTGTTCCCGGGTATCCAGAATGCGCATGCATTGCAAACGCGGGAGATCGCCATCGCCATTTCTTCCATCCTTATTTTTTACGGAGTGAATCTGCTGGGGCTGAAGATGAGTGCGCGTACACAGAATGTGCTGATGATCATCAAAATTTCGCTGGTCGTACTGCTGATCACGCCGCTGTTCTTTGCCCATGGATCCGCGCAGATCATTTCCGAAGCAAAACAAATCTCACCCGGCTGGCTGGCTTACCTGAAAGGATTTGGCACCGGACTGATTGCCGTTTCCTTTACCTATGGCGGCTATCAGCAAACCATTAATTTCGGTGCGGAAGTGTCCAATCCCGGCAGGAATATTCCCAGGGCAATTTTTCTCGGCATGTCAATCATTGTGCTCTTATACATCAGCATCAATTATGCATACGTGAGAGTGATCGGGCTGGAAGGACTCCGGGATTCCAAAGGCATTGCTTCCGTGATGGCCGCCCATGTATTCGGCGATGCGGCCGGTAAGGTCCTCTCCATCCTGTTATTTCTTTCGGTGCTGGCTTATGTGAATGTCTTGCTCATGAGCAATCCCCGCGTAATGTATGCGATGAGTGAAGACGGCGTCATTCCGGCCGTGTTCAGTAAAAGATTTTCTTCCAACGGCGCGCTGTTCAGCGCGCTTTCTGCATTCACCGCCGTTTGCCTGCTGGTGGTATTCTGGGCGAAGGAGTTTGATGAAATACTCAGCTTTACCATTTTCCTCGATTGTTTCGGAATGGCGGCATCTGCGGGCACCATCTTTTTATTAAGGAAGAAAAAAGTGCAACCGGAAGGAGCTGAAATATACCGGATGAAAATATATCCGCTGATGCCCCTGATCTTTATATCGGCCTATACTTATGTTGCCATCAGTATTTTTATTGACAGCCCGAAAACCGCACTGACTGCTTTGGGGGTGCTTGCATTTTTTATGATCATCTATTTTGTTACGGCAAAGGGGACTAAGAAGTAATAATTTACAGTATTTATTTTTTCGTGGATGGTAGATAGTGGATAGTGGATGGTATTTGCTGCCGTGGGCGAAAACTACCGCATCGTTGTATTTTTTTCCGCCTGCTTTCGCACTATTTTGCTTAACGAAATGGGCGTTCCGAAACCCATGCGTTTTGCGAAGAGGAGGATCAAATAAATGATGCTATGAAGAAGATTGGATTGAATGAGGCAAATGATCTGAAGAGAGAAGAAATGCCTGTTAAGCCGCTGCGGCATATGCAGGAACTTTCGACGGAATCATGTGAAATGATCAATGGAGGCAGCCAGGGCTTTTTGTATTGGATGGCTTATGGTGTTGGATGGGTTGCAGATAAACTCGGCGGCCTGGACGGTTAGAGCCGGTAATGGCACAATACGGCAGCCGCCCGGATTTATCGGAGGAGACTCGTCCGGGTCTCCTTTTTTTCCTGTTACTTTTAACGTGGGAATATGTTTTTACCTGTTGCTGAAATAAGCGATACAGTATTGTATTATCTGCCGTACCCGCAGTTTGCGGCAATTGTTAAGAGGAGGGATGACTGGCAATGAAAAAAGGAATCTTCATCCGGCAACGGGATGCCACAGATTGCGGAGCAGCCTGCCTGGCTTCTGTTGCGGCTTATTACGGACTTCATGTTCCGGTGAGCCGGATCCGTCAGTATGCGGGAACGGATAAGCAGGGAACCAGTCTTTACGGACTGATGGAAGCATCCAAACGACTCCGTTTCCAGGCAAAGGGAGCAAAAGCCCATCCGGAACATCTCCGGGAAATTCCTTTTCCCGCCATCTTCCATCTGATCCGGGAATCGGGGATGCAGCATTTTGTTGTTGTTTACCGGATGAAGAAAAACCGGATTCAATACATGGATCCCTCCAGTGGAAAAATGATCCGGCAGCCGGTTGCTGTATTTAAAAACCTCTGGAGCGGGGTTGTTTTGTTGTTGCTGCCGGAAACGGAATTCCTGCGCGAAAACCAGCTCACGCCGGTATTGAAGAGATTCTGGAAACTGATCAGTCCGCACCGCACCCTCCTGGCGCGGGCCTTAACCGGTGCACTGATCTATACGATGCTGGGACTGGCGACATCAATCTACGTGCAAAGGATCATCGACTTTGTTATTCCGGATGCGAATAAGAAACTCATGAACCTGCTGGGCCTGATCATGTTGATTGTTTTAGTCTTTCAGCTGCTGGCGGGATATTTTAAATCGCTCATTGCGCTGCGGACCGGACAACAAATTGACACGCAGCTGATCCTTGGATACTACAGGCACCTGATGCGGCTCCCGCAGCAGTTTTTTGACAGCATGCAGGTTGGCGAAATCATAAGTCGTGTGAATGACGCAGTGAAAATCAGAGCCTTTATTAATGACACTGCCTTACACCTGGTGGTTCATGCGCTGACCATGGTTTTCAGTCTGGCCGCCATGTTCCTATATTGCTGGAAACTGGCCCTGGTCATGCTGATGGCGATACCGGTTTACCTGGTTCTTTATATCATCAGTAACCGGATCAATGCCCGGTGGCAGCGGAAAATAATGGAGACCGGCGCTGCGCTGGAGAGCCAGCTGGTGGAAAGTATCAGCGGAATGAGAACCATCAGGCGTTTTGGGGTGGAAGCGTATTTTATCCGGCAGACGGAAAAGAAATTCATTCCGCTGAGGCACATGGTTTATAAATCGGGCAGGGCCGCGCTGGCGCTGAACAATGGTTGCGAACTGAACACGCGGCTGCTGACGATTGTGATTTTATGGATCGGAAGTTATCTGGTGATGAACCGGGAACTGTCTCCCGGCGCACTTTTATCTTTTTATGCATTGACAGGATATTTCACTGCGCCCGTTCAGGCCCTGATCGGGGCCAATAAAACCATGCAGGATGCCCTGATTGCAGCCGACCGGCTCTTTGAAATCATCGACCTGGAAACAGAAAAGATTCATTCCGGAATAAAAAAACCGGCAGATGCGCCTGAAGGGAATCTGGAGTTCCGGAATGTGCATTTCCGTTACGGATTGAGGAACAAAATATTCAGCGGGCTGAACCTGGTCATTCCGCAACACCGGATTACGGCAATCGTTGGGGAGAGCGGTTCCGGCAAGTCGACCCTGCTTTCTTTATTGCAGGGTATCTATCCTTTGAATGAAGGGAATATTTTTATCGGCGGAACGGATATTCAATATTTGAATCCTTCCATCCTGCGCAGCATCATTGCGCCGGTTCCCCAGCAAACGGATCTTTTTCACGGAACCATTCTTTCCAATATTGCGCTGGGTGATGAAGAACCGGACATGGCATGCGTCCTGCAACTGTGCACCCGCCTGGGTTTGCATGAATTGATTGACCGGCTGCCCGGTCAGTACCATGCTGTGATCAGTGAGCAGGGCGTTAATTTTTCAGGCGGACAGAAACAGCGGATTGCGATTGCCAGGGCATTATACCGGGATCCTGAAATCCTGATACTGGATGAAGCTACTGCCGCACTCGACCCGGAAAGTGAACGGAAAGTTCAGGAAACCCTGCAATGGTTTTATAGCCGGAAAAAAACAATCATCCTGATCGCGCACCGGATGGCACCGTAAAAAACTGCCACCGGATCATCCTTTTGAAACAGGGAAAACCGGCCGCCCAGGGAACACATGAAGAGCTGATGCGGGAGAGTGAGGAGTATGCGGGATGGGTGAAGGGGGTTGATGTGATAACGGTGGATGGTTGATGGACGGAGATGAAAAACCTGCAGTCCGTGTTTCGGTAAAATTGTAAAGTGCAATTGGGTTAAAAATAAGAAAGTTGCAGAAACAGTAACTTCGGTTTTGGATTTCGCATTTCATTTTCATATTAACACTTCTCATTACGCAATGGATTTATCCTACATTATCAATGAACTGGGAGAAGAAAGGGAGAATTATTTCAATGCGGTGGCGCCGCCCATTATGCAGACCAGTAATTTCCGGGTGGGGAAAGTGGACGAGTTGAAAAAACTGTTTGAAAATGAATATGGCGGATACCTGTACAGCCGGGGGCTGAATCCAACGGTCGATATCCTGCGGAAAAAACTGGCTGCCCTGGATCAGGCGGAGGATTGCCTGGTTTTTAACAGCGGCATTGCCGCCATCTATGCGGGCATTCTGGCTAATATTAAAGGAGGAGATCATATCATTTCGGTCGACAAACCCTATTCCTGGGTGCAAAAGATCTTTGATAACCTGTTACCCCGTTTTGGGGTGGAAACAACTTATATCGACGGGACCCGTCCGGAAAATTTTGAGCGGGCATTACGATCCAATACCCGGTTCATTTACCTGGAAAGCCCTAATTCCTGGACCTTCGCCATCCAGGATATTGAAGCGGTAACCCGTTTGGCAAAAAAGCACGGGATCATTACGCTAATAGATAACACTTACTGCACACCGCTGAATCAGCTGCCGGTTTCTTTGGGCGTGGACTTATGCATGCAAACGGCAACCAAGTATATCGGGGGCCATAGTGATACCCTTGGGGGAATCCTGACGGGATCAAAAACCATGATGAAGAAAATATTCGACAACGAATACATGGCGATCGGAAGTGGTATACAGCCCTTCAATGCCTGGCTGCTGATCCGCGGCCTGCGAACCCTGGAATCCCGGATTTCCCGGATCACCGAAAGCACCTGGAAACTGCTGGAATGGCTTAAGAAAGATCCGGCGGTAGAGCGGGTATTATTCCCGCTGGACGTTGATTTCCCGCAATATGAACTGGCAAAGAAACAAATGAAAAATGCCTGCGGTCTGATGAGCTTTTATGTGAAAGCAGGATCCCGGGGTCAGATCGTAAAATGCTGTGAAAGCCTAAAGCATATTATGATGGCCGTTAGCTGGGGCGGGCATGAATCCCTGATCCTTCCCCGCTGCGCTTCGCTGGAAGATCATCAGTTTGATCCGGGCAATCCGGACCATCGGATGCTCCGGTTATATGTCGGGCTGGAAAACCCGGATTATCTCATCCGGGATCTCGATCAGGCTTTCCGCTCGTCATTCTGACACGATTTTATGGTTTTTTTTGCTTGAGAATGAGGATGGATTCTTTACTTTAGCATATTTCCGACTACCCCTTACTCCGGTAAGGCGTGAAGGGGGAGATTTCCCAATAAACTTCTTTCATGATAAAGACCAAAAAACTGACTTTATTCCTATGTGCTGTCATCTTTTCTTTACACGCCGTTGGTCAGGATAAATGGGATCTCAGGCGTTGCGTGGAATATGCGATCAGCAATAATATTTCCATCAAACAGGCGGATATCGACTCCCGCACTTCAAAACTTACCTACGAACAATCCAAATGGAACCAGTTTGGAAATATCAGTTTCAATTCTGGCCTGGGCCTCACTTTTGGCCGGTCCATTGACCGGACCACCAATATCTACGTGAATACGCAGAGTCTTTTCCATCAGTACAACCTGAATGCCGGAATTTCCCTGTTCAACTGGTTTTCTTTACGCCGCGCCGCCGAATCAAATAAATTCAGTTATGAGGCCCAGGTCGTGAATGTTGATAAAATAAAAAACGATGTTACCCTGAACGTAGCAGCGGCATATCTTCAGGCTTTATTATCCAGGGAGCAGGTTTCGCTGGCAAAAACCAAACTGGCATTAACCCTGGAGCAACTCGGAAATACCCGCAAACTGGTAGATGCCGGATCTCTTCCGGAATTGAATGCGGCTGAACTGGAAGTGCAATTTGCCACCGACACATCTGCTGTGATCTCTGCGCAGGAAACATACGATATCAATAATCTGCAGTTGAAAGCCATCCTGAATTTAGATGTGGCTGCGGCCTTCGACCTGGATACGCCTCCCGTGGAAACCATTCCGGTAGAGCCAATCACAAATCTCCAGCCGGATATTGTTTATGCTGTTGCTGTAGGAACCTTTCCGCAACAAAAAATGAATGACCTGAGAATCAGCGCTGCGCAGAAAAACGTGGATTATGCGAAGGGCCTGCTTTATCCGTCGATCTCGCTTTTTGCCGGACTCGGAGATAATTTTGCCAACAGCCTCCAGCCCTGGAATAAAGTGTTTAACGGATATGGCAACCAGTTGAGTAATAATTTTGGCCAGAATGTGGGGTTGCAACTGAATGTACCCATTTTCAATGGTAATCAAAGTCGTACCAACTTCAATAAGGCAAAACTAAATGTGATCTCTGCCCGGCTCACCAAGGAAAACGACCTGTTAAGCCTCAAGCAGAGTATTTATCAGGCTTACTATAATGCGGTCGCTTCGCTGGAGAAATACAATGCCAATCAAAAAGCGGTAACCGTTGCGGAAAGATCATTTGATCTCTCTACCAAGCGATACAATATCGGCATGCTGAACACCATTGATTATCTCACCAATCAGAATAATCTTTTTTCCGCCCGTATCAACGCACTCATTGCCCATTATGATTATGTATTCCGGATGAAAGTGCTTGAATATTATAAAGGGCTTGGCATTAAATTATAAAACAACCATTACAACCTGATAGTATGAATAAGAAATTGCTCTGGATCATTATAAGCCTTGTCGTAATCGTGATTCTGCTGGTCATCCTGAAAAAGGCCGGTGTGATCGGAAAAGAAGAAGGCACAATGGTTTCTATGGAAAAAGTGCAGAAACGCTCCATTACGGAAACGGTTACGGCGAGTGGGAAAATCTATCCTGAAATAGAAGTGAAAATGAGTTCCGACGTTTCAGGTGAAATTGTTGAACTCAATGTGCAGGAGGGCGACAGTGTGAAGAAGGGCCAGCAACTGGCAAAAATCTATGCAGATATTTATGGAAACCAGGTGAATCAGGCTGTTGCGCAGGTTCAGCAGCAGGAAGCCATGGTATCCAATTACAGCGCGCAGATACCGGGGTTAAAAGCAACCATGGACGCCGCCCAGGCGCAATATGACCGTCAGAAACAGCTGCTCACGCAGAAAGTGATCTCCCAGTCCGAATTCGAAACGGCGGAAACAACTCTCAGAACCGCACAGGCAAATTATAATGCGGCCCTGCAAAACGTAAATAGCAATAAGGCTGCGGTGAACAGCGCCAAAGCAAATCTCGCGATACAGACCGAAAATGTAAGCCGCACCACCATCACTTCACCTCTTAACGGAGTGGTATCGCTGCTCAGCGTTAAAAAAGGAGAACGCGTTGTCGGAAACTCCATGATGGCAGGTACGGAAATGATGCGCGTGGCCGACATGAGTAAAATTGAAGCCATCGTGGATGTGGGCGAAAATGATATTCCGAAAGTATTGATCGGGGATTCATCGACCATGGAAGTGGATGCATATAATAACCGGAAATTTACGGGGATTGTTACCCAGATAGCCAGCAGCATCGTAGCTACTTCTGCATCTTCTTCGTCCAGTAACGGACCAGCACCAACGATGTAACCAATTACAAAGTACATATCCGGCTGAATCCGGATTCTTATAAAGATCTGATCGATCCCAAAAGACCGAATAAACTTATTTTCCGCCCGGGAATGACCGCGAGTGCGGATATTCAAACGAAAACACATACCAATGTGCTTTCTGTTCCCATCAATGCAGTTACCACCAGAGAACAAACGCCTGACACCACAAAGGCGGGTAAGGCTGAGAAGGCGGCTGCGGACAGTCTGGATCAGGCAAATAAAGTCATTGGCACCGGTGGTGGTCTCGACGAAGTGGTATTCCTTCTTCAGCCGGATAAAACTGTTAAGCAGGTAAAAGTGAAAACTTCCATTCAGGACATCAATAATATTGAAATTGTTCAGGGGTTGAAAGAAGGAGATGAAGTGATCACCGGTCCTTATGGTACGGTTAGTAAAATTCTTAAAAACGGAACCAAGGTTAAAGTGGTGCCGAAGGAACAACTCTTCGAAACGAAGAAATGACCCGGTTCAAATGCGGTATCTTTACGCGAAATGTATGCGTAAATGCGCTTTGGAATCATAGGCAGCGGAAGCTGGGCAACGGCTATTGCAAAAATTCTGACCGACAGTCATCATTCCCTGAATTGGTGGATCAGAAACGAGTCGGTCATTCAGCATCTGGAAAAACACGGACATAATCCGCAATACCTCAGCTCTGTTTATTTTGATACCGGTAAACTCCGGCTCAGCAGTCATCTGCTGCAGGTGATCCGGAATTCCGAGTGCCTGATCATCGCCGTTCCTTCTGCTTATATTGAAAATATTTTCGCGGAACTTCCTCCGGGATATTTTTGAGGGAAAAGAGATTCTTTCTGCGGTCAAAGGCATTCTTCCGGAAAAAAACCTGCTGCTGAATGAATATCTCAAAAACCGGTTCGGCTTTGAAACAGACCGCTATTTCACGCTGATGGGGCCCTGCCACGCAGAAGAAATTGCTGCGGAAAAATTATCCTATCTGACTTTTTCCGGATTACATGTTACCCCGACACTGAAAATTGCGTCTCATTTCTCAACGGGTTATCTGAACACGATTACGAATACGGATATTTATGGCGTTCAGTATGCCTCGGTACTGAAAAATATTTATGCCCTGGGGGCGGGAATGGCGCACGGACTGGAATACGGCGATAATTTCCTGAGTGTGTTCATTGCCAACTGCGCGGATGAAATGGCCGGGTTTCTGCATAAGGCCGGAATCCGGCATATTGAAGTGGGCATTCATGAAATCAATGCGGAGGAGTCCCTGAAGAAAAGCGCCAACTATGCGGCTTCCGTTTATCTGGGCGATCTGCTGGTCACCTGCTATTCGCTATACAGCCGGAACCGGACATTCGGCAATATGATCGGAAAGGGATATTCGGTTCAGGCGGCGAAGCTGGAGCTCAACATGGTGGCTGAAGGATATAATGGCAGCAGTTGCATTTACCAGATCAACCGGCAGATGAAGGCCGATATGCCCATTGCCGAAACCATCTACAGGATCCTCTGGGAAAATGTTAATGTTAAGACCGGGTTTAAACGAATAGAAACTTTATTGGTCTGACTATTAAAAGAAACACAATGATGCCGCTTTCATTTCAGGGTTTTGGGTTTACCGGCATTGTTATTATGGTGGCGGTGCTGGCAGTTTCGCATTTGTTGAAATACCTTAAGAAAAAGGTTGACGGTTAACGGTTGACGGTTGACCGGCTTTCTGTGATACACGCTAGTACAATAATTGGCTTTCACGTTCCTAATCAGAGTCCGTCAACTGTCAACCGTTAACCGTCAACCCTTCCGCTGCTCCACAAAAAACAACCCCGCCGCAATCCCATCCGCAAATAACTTCCCTTTTAGCGTAAGCATTAATTTTCCGTTTTCATTCTTTAGCTGGCCCTGGTTAATATATTTCGAAGCGTTTTGTTCGAGCTGGTTTCTTTTTCCGGAACCGAACTCGTGGTTGACTTTTCGGAGATCCAGGCCTTCCATCGTGCGGAGGGAGGTCATGATATATTCGTTGAGGCGGTCTGTGGGTTTTAGGGTTTCGAGTTCGAAGTTCAATTCATTTTGTGCAAGGGATTGAATATATAAATTGTTATTTGCGATATTCCATTGCCTGGTTTTGCCGTTGAAGGAATGGGCCGAGGGACCCAGCCCCAGGTATTTTTTCGACAACCAGTACGCACTGTTGTGCCGGCTTCTTTTTCCGGGTTTGGCAAAATTGGAAATCTCGTAGTGCTCGTACCCGCTTTCCTCCAGCCATTGGATACCTTCCAGGAATTGCCGGGCCTGGTCTTCGGGAATCACATCCCGCATTTTCTTCTGTTCAATTCGTTTGTACAGCGCCGTTTTAGGCTCTACGGTCAGGGCATAACAGGAAAGATGGGGAATCTGCAGGGAAACCGCCTGTCCGATATTCTCTTTCCAGCGGGCATCCGTTAAACCGGGCGATCCGTATATGAGGTCGATGCTGATATTGTCCAGTCCGGCAGATTGCGCATTCCGTATCGAATCCAAAGCCTGTTTTTCATTGTGTGCGCGGTTCATCCACTGCAGGTCTTCCCCGAAAAAAGACTGCACCCCCAGGCTGAGGCGGTTGATGCCGGTGCGTTTCCAGGCATTCAACGCCGGCGGGTTCACATCGTCCGGATTTGCTTCCAGCGTTATTTCAGCATCTTCGCGGACGTTGAAATGGCGGTAAATATTTTGAAGGATGGCTGCTATCTCAGCTTCGGACAAAAGGGAAGGAGTGCCGCCTCCGAAATAAATGGTTTCCACCGCTTCCTTTTGCAGATAACCGGATCTCAAATCAGTCTCCTTCAATAAAGCGGCTATAAAATCGTTTTTCAGGGCCAGGGAAGTGGAGAAATGAAAATTACAATAATGACAGGCCTGTTTGCAAAAAGGAATATGGATATAAATGCCTGCCATGCCGTTTGGCTAATTTTATCGAATATTATGAATGATTACTGAGTGCGCATGGCGAAATTAAGATTATATGGCTGCACGGTTTTGTTGTTGCTGGCGACCTGCTTAAAAGGATATTCCCAATACGCACTCCGGGTGAATATGCAGTCGCCGGATTCCATCCTGTCGGCTGCGGCGCTGGGAATACCAGCCTCCTTTAAAAACCGGGAAGATTGTACCGACTATATTTATAAACTCCCCGGATTGTTGCAGGATAAGGGGTTTGCAGCCTCTTCCATCGACAGTGTCCGTTTCGATTCCGCATCCGCCTTCCTCCAGCTTTATATCGGCGACCAGTTCTCCTGGTCTTCCATTAAAATCAGACCGGAAGACGCGGAATTGCTGCGGGCTGCAGGCTGGAGTACCAAAAAACTCATGGGTAAGCCGGCAAGGCTGGATAAAGTGCAGGCGGAAGAACTGCGGTTGCTGGATTACCTGGAGAATAACGGGTATCCTTTTGCCCGTATTACGCTGGACAGTATCGGTTTCGAACGGGGATCCATCAGCGCAATGGTCAAAATCGAGAAAGGTCCCCTGTACAGAATCGACAGTATCCGTATTCACGGCGCTGCCAAGATCTCCGCTTCTTTTATGGAGAGATACCTTGGCATTCCGGAAGGCAGTATTTACCGGAAAGACAAGCTGCAGGCCATCAGTAAACGAATTCTCGAACTTCCTTATGTTCAGGAAGAACATCCCTGGAATGTGAACATGCTGGGCGCTGGTTCGATCCTGGATCTGTACCTCAAACCCAAACGGAGCAGTCAGATTGATGTGCTGGTGGGGTTTCTGCCCAATAATGATCAGCTCAACAGCAGTAAATTACTGGTAACCGGAGAAGCCACAGCCAACCTCAAAAACCCTTTTGGGAATGGGGAGAGTCTGGGTTTAAGCTGGCAGCAACTGCAGGTAAAATCCCCCCGGCTCAATCTTTATTTCCAGCAACCCTATCTGTTTCATTCGCCTTATGGCGTAAATGCCGGGTTCTCCCTGTATAAAAAAGATTCTTCTTATGTAACAACGCAGGGGATCCTGGGCATTCAGTTTACGTCTTCCACCAACCGCGTCGCCTCCGTTTTTATCCAGGCAACCGGATCCAATCTGTTGAATGTGGATACGCTGCAGGTGATCTCTACCCGCCAGCTTCCCGCCATAGCCGATGTGAGCTCCACCAGTCTGGGTGTTTCTTACGAAATCAACAATACCAATTACCGCTTTAATCCGGTGAGAGGTAATGAATTTCTGTTTACGGGAACGGCAGGAACAAAAAAAGTGAAGAAGAACAACCAGATTACGAAACTGGTTAACCCGGATGATCCGGAATTCAGGTACGAATCACTTTACGATACCATGCAGCTCAGTTCTTATCAGTTCCGGCTGAACCTGGTTGCGGCCCATTATTTTGGCCTGACGCATGCTTCCACCGTCCGGCTGGGAGTGAATGCGGGCTGGTATCAGAGCGCCAATACTTTCCGGAATGAGTTATTTCAGATCGGCGGCTATAAATTATTGCGGGGATTTGATGAAGAAAGTATTCTGGCTACCCAGTATACGGCCGGAAGCCTGGAATACCGTTATCTGATCGGTATGAATTCCTATCTCTTCGCATTTTTCGACGGAGGCTGGGCCAAGAATGATGTGCCTGGTTACCGGCTCAACAGCATTTATCTGGGCATCGGGCTGGGCCTTGCTTTTGAAACCAAGGCGGGAATTTTTAATATTTCCTATGCCATCGGAAAACAGGATAGTAACCCCTTTGCTTTCCGGCAGGCAAAAATCCATTTGGGATATGTAAACTTTTTTTAAAAGATCCGCGTTCAAATACCAACTTTGCAATTCCTCCGGATATTTTGAAGCGGATCCAGAACAACCGGAATTTTTCAATTGTAACATAATCCCTTGGCAAAACTTTACCCCTTTCTCTTATTCTTTTTTATACTGGCATCGGGAGCAGCCGCACAAACTCCGGGTGATTCCACCGCGAAAAGAGATTCGGTTATCGTAGACCGTCATATGCCAGATACCGCGCAGCCGGCAAAGCCCAAACGAAAAATCCCGGGGATTTTGTCAGACAGCGGAACGCATCATGCGGCGGACAGCGGGGTTCGTCGAATGCAGGAAAATGCTCATGCAAGGGATAGCGGAATGCATCGCCCTGCTGATACTTTCCCTGCGGCCGGATTCATTAGCACCGATTCCCTGCACTACAGCAATTCGAAACCGGTGCTGAAGGAATGGCCAACTGAACGGACGGACCTGCTGAAATCGAACGCTTATTTAAACTTTACCGATAAACCGGTAAGAACCAGAGAAGAAAAATACCGGGTCAGATCTTACGACGCATTGTTCTACCTGCTGGTTGGCATGCTGTTCTTTTTTGCCATCGTAAAACTGGCATTCGGCAAATACCTGGGCAACCTCCTTACGCTTTTTTTCAGGGTGTCCATGCGGCATCAGCAGATCCGCGAGCAGGTGGTCCAGTTTCCCCTTCCTTCCATATTGCTCAACCTGCTCTTTGTACTGTCTGCCGGCCTGTACGCATCCTTTTTACTGCAATTTTACCATTATGCGGATCCGGATCAATTCTGGCTTTATTTCCTGTATTCGGCCCTGGCGCTTAGCTTTATTTACCTGATAAAATTCATATTCCTTAAGATTACCGGCTGGATATTCAATATTAAAAAAGCTGCGGAAGCCTACCTGTTTATCGTATTCATGACCAACAAGATCATTGGCATCTTTTTGCTGCCATTTCTGGTAATCCTGTCATTTTCAAGCCATTTGATTGCCATCATCTGTGTGACGGCTTCTCTGGTCATGATCGGGATATTTTATTTTTACCGGATCGTGGCCTCTTTCAAATCGCTGAGAAAGGAAATAAATATCAGTGGATTGCACTTTTTTCTGTACCTTTGCGCCTTTGAAATAGCACCTCTGCTATTGATTTACAAAGTGTTACTTACTTATTTGGGAAAAGCTAATTAATTTTGCGTTGCGCTTTTTAATAATTACATGATTAAAAACAGGGAAAAAAAAGACTTAAACGGGACAACTGAAATTGCAGTTAAAAGGATCTTGATTACCCAGCCCCGCCCTGAATCAGACAAGTCGCCCTATTTTGACCTGGCGCGGAGGCACAATGTGGAAATGGCTTTTTTGCCCTTTATCCGGCTGGAGGGTATTCCTTCGAAGGATTTCAGGCGTCAGAAAGTGGAGATTGGGAATTATTCCGCCGTCATTTTTACCAGCCGCCACGCCATCGATCATTTTTTCCGGACAGCGGAAGAGATGAAGATCACGGTGTCGCAGGACACAAAATATTTCTGTGTCACCGAAGCGGTGGCCCTCTATCTCCAGAAATTTATTCTCTACAGAAAGCGCAAGGTTTTTTACGGGGCCGACGGATCCAACAAAAGCATGCTGGAAGTTGTGAACAAGCATAAGGAAAACGAAAAATTCCTTTATCCCACCTCTGAAAATCAACAGGATAACGAAATAGTGAACTGGCTCAAGACCAACCACTGCGAATTTGCCACGCCCTATATGTACCGCACCATCAGCTGCGATATCAGGGAAACCTTCAGCGGAGATGACTACGATATCATCTGTTTTTTTACCCCCAGCGGCGTGAGAAGCCTCTTCGATAATTTCCCGGAATTCAAGCAAAACGGCACCCTGATCGGCGCATTCGGAAGTAATACTTCCCGCGCGGCGGAGGAAGCCGGGCTCGCGCTGGAAATCAAAGCCCCCCAACCCATGGCGCCGTCCATGATTTCAGCACTGGAGAAGTATCTGAGCGACGCGAAAAAACGTTAACGCCCTGCTATTTCAGAACAGACATTTCTATACGTTCAGGAAATGTTATAACTGCCGCCGCAATGAAAGGGGATGACTACTTTTGTCCCTGGCGCCACGAATTCCCAAATTTTCAAATGAATGCATGAACCGTCTCGCGAACGAAACCTCGCCCTATCTTTTACAGCACGCGCATAATCCGGTAGACTGGTTTCCCTGGGGCGATGAAGCATTGGCAAAAGCGAGAACGGAAGATAAACCCCTGCTGGTGAGCATCGGTTATGCCGCCTGCCACTGGTGCCATGTGATGGAGAAGGAAAGCTTTGAGGATCCGGATACTGCTGAGATCATGAACCGGAATTTTGTGAATATCAAGATTGACCGGGAAGAAAGGCCCGACCTGGACCATATCTACATGGAAGCTGTTCAGGCGATTGCCGGCAACGGAGGCTGGCCGCTGAATGTATTTCTGACGCCGGAGTGCAAACCCTTTTACGGGGGAACCTATTTCCCCCCGGAAGATGCTTATGGGCGGCCCTCCTGGAAATCCCTGATCCGGAATATTTCTTCGGCATACCGGAATCAGCGGGAGGAGATTGATCAGCAGGCAGAGAATCTGACCCATCATATTGCCGGTACAAACTCATTTGGATTGAAGGATCTCCCGGCCGGTAAGCCCCTTCCCTTTAAAAAAGAAGATTGTGAAACCGCTTTTGAGAACCTGATGGAAACGGCCGACCGGCAGTATGGCGGATTCGGGAAGGCGCCTAAATTCCCCCAGACTTTTTCGATTCGTTTTCTTCTTCAGCATTATTACTATACCCGGCGTGAAGAGGCTTTACATCAGGCCTGCCTGTCGCTCGACAAGATGATTTTCGGCGGCATTAACGACCAGCTCGGGGGTGGGTTCGCCCGCTATTCCACTGACGGAGAATGGCTTGCCCCGCATTTTGAAAAAATGCTCTATGATAATGCTCTGCTGATAACGGCGATCAGCGAAGCCTGGCAGATCAGCAGAAAGCCGCATTACCGTAAGACCATTATCCGGACCATGGAATTCATCAAAAGGGAACTCAGATCGCCGGAATCGGGTTTCTGGTCGGCCCTGGATGCCGACAGCGAAGGCGAGGAGGGGAAATATTATGTCTGGACTAAGGCCGAAACCGACGCACTCCTTGGCAAAGACGCAGCGGAATTTGCAGCCTATTATGATATTACGGAGAAAGGGAACTGGGAAGGGAAGAACATTCTCCGCATCAAAGATCCCTCCAACCCGCTGACTCCGGAAATTGACCGGGAATGCCGCAGGAAACTATTGGAAGCCCGGGACCGAAGGATCCGCCCTTTGCTGGACGACAAGATCCTGTTGGGTTGGAATGCCCTCATGATCACGGCTGCCTGTAAGGCATTTGCAGCCCTGGGCATTGAAGAATACCGGCAAATGGCCATAGACAGCATGGACTTTATCGAACAGAAATTCAGGGGAACGGGGATTTTTCATTATTTCCATGCTTATAAAGCCGGGAAGACCACTATTCCGGCCTTTCTGGATGATTATGCCTTCCTGATAGAAGCCTTTATCCAGCTCCAGGAAATTACCGGTAATGCGGGTTATCTCGAAAAAGCCGGAGCGCTCACCCATTGGGTGATCCGGTATTTCAGCGAAGCGGAAACCGGATATTTTTTCTACACCCATATGAATCAGGATGACGTGATTGTGCGGAAGAAGGAGATTTATGACGGGGCCATTCCATCGGGCAATGCAGTTATGGCAGCCAATTTGCTATATCTGGGCATTGCACTGGATATCCGTGAATGGAAGCAGCGGAGCGCCCGGTTATGCGAAGGATTGAAAGAGGTGATTGTAAAATATCCGGGATCTTTTGGGGTTTGGGCAACTTTGCTAAATGCAAACTCGTATGAAATGATTGAAATTGTGCTGAGCGGGGACAACCAAAAAGAGAAACATCTGGGATTTCTGGCCCATTTTGTACCCAACCGGATTTTTCAGTTAACTTCGGAAAACCAGGCTGATTTTCCACTTTTGAGAAACAAACCGGTATCCGGAAAGCCACAATTTTTTCTTTGCAGGGATTATTCCTGCCAACAGCCTGTAACAGAACTCAATGAGTTTATCAGGCTAGTAGAAAGCACTTAAAAAAAACCTCCTGAAACAGCCTGAAATTACAATAAGCCGGATCCTTTTACCGTTAATAATTCTGGCAATACTTTGACTTGTAAAAAATTAATTTTAAAATTGTGATGAAGATATTCCCAAAAGAAATATTCTCGATCGTTTATTTTTGTCCAATACCCTTTAATAAAATGAAAATGAAAAACCTGTCCGTTCTGATGTCACTGGCTGTGGTACTTGCCCTTACAGGATGTGGCAAGATTGGAAAGTCACACAAAGGATTGCCTGACGACGGCCAACTGCACGGCGTTGCACCCGCCAGCCGCTACAACATGACCAAACCTCCCGGAATGGTTTATGTACCCCCGGGAACCTTCCACATGGGCCCTTCTGATGAAGACATTAACTACGCCTATACCGCACGTAATAAGCAGGTTTCTATTCAGGGTTTCTGGATGGACGCCACCGAAATCACCAATAACGAATACCGCCAGTTTGTAAACTGGGTACGTGACTCCATTGCGGCTACCCTGATGCAGTACGGTAAGGATGTGGATGGCAAGTTCCAGATTGACTGGAAGAAGGCCAATACCATCAAATGGGGTGATAAAGCCACGATCGAAAAGATTGACCAGCTGATCCTGACGCCGGAAAACCGGATTTATGGTAAAAAGGAAATTGATCCGAACAAGCTGTTTTATCATTCAGAAACATTTGACCTGAAAGATGCCGCCCAGAAAGATAAATGAGGGCAAATCAAGGTCTTCCTTCATTATCAAGAAAGACATCAAGATCTATCCGGATACCCTGGTGTGGATTCGTGATTTCTCTTATTCTTACAATGAACCGATGACGAAAAGATATTTCTCTCACCCGGCTTTTGGAAATTATCCGGTAGTGGGCGTAAACTGGAATCAGGCGACTGCCTTCTGCGAATGGAGGACCCAGTACCTGAATTCTTACCTTGACAAAACAAAGAAAGCAAACGAATCCCCATTACCGTTTACCTACGGAAGCTGAATGGGAATATGCCGCCCGTGGCGGACGCTCCCAATCTATGTTCCCCTGGGGTAACTACTACCTGAGAAACAAAAAAGGCTGTCTGCTGGCAAACTTTAAACCAGGCCGTGGTAACTACCCTGAAGACGGCGGCATTTTACACTGCCCGCGCTGATGCCTACTGGCCCAACGATTTCGGCCTGTATTGCATGGCCGGTAACGTGGCGGAATGGACTTCTTCCGTATACTACGAAGGCGCTTACAACTTCCAGCATGATATGAACCCTGATATCCGCTACAACGCCAAGGATTCCGATCCTCCGCGTATGAAGCGTAAAGTGATCCGCGGCGGAAGCTGGAAAGATGTAGGATATTTCCTGCAAACCAGCACCCGTACGTATGAATACCAGGATACGGCGAAATCATATATCGGTTTCCGTTGTGTGATCGACCTGCCCGCTTCCCTGGCCAGGAGGTAACATATATTTAAGAGCATGGATAAAATTTTTTAAAATAAACGACGTTTTTGATTCATTAACAAATCAACCGGGATGACCGTCCCGGACCCCTCGAAAAACCCATTAAAAACTAAAAAACTTAAAACTATGTCAGCCGGAGTTTCAAAATCGACAGAAAAGCTTGTAAACATAATCGTCTGCGTTGGTGCAGCGGTCGTGATCTTTGGAGCATGGCAGAAAATCACCCATCAACGACTGGCTGACTTCTTCCTTACTGCAGGGTTGCTTACGGAAGCCCTGATCTTTATCGTGTATGCCTTTATGCCTCCTCCCGGTGGTGAAATGCATGCTCTTGCAGAAGCACTGCCTAAACTGGCCGGCGCCGGTAGTTCAGGAAATCCTTCCCTGCAGCAGATGGATAAAATGATGCAGGAAGCAGATATCACCCCCGCAAGTCTGAAAAGTCTTAGCGATGGTTTCAAGAAATTCGGTACCACCATTGATAATATCAAGGATGTATCAGGAGCGCTTGCCGCCACATCGGAATATACTTCCAAAACAAAAGAAGCGGCTGTTGCACTGGATAGCATGAAGCATGCATACCAGGGCGCTACCAATACCATTACGACGCTGAACAGCGCAGCAGAAAGCACTAAACAGTTCCACGGCCAGGTACAGGTACTGACCAAAAACCTGGGTTCATTAAATACCCTTTATGAACTGGAATTGCAGGATAGTAACAATCACCTGAAAGCCATGAACAGCTTCTACAGCAATCTGGCCCAGGCTTCTGAAGCAATGAACGGCAGTGTGGCAGATGCCAAAAAAACACAGGAGCAGGTAGCTTTACTGGCCAAAAACCTGAGCAACCTGAACCATGTTTACGGAAATATGCTGGGCGCAATGCAGGGAAGACAGTAATTCATTATTTTTTAACCTGGGAACCCATTCCTGAAAAACCATTGTTAACACATTAAATTCTTCCGCTCATGTCCATTCCTAAAGAGCCCAGGCAAAAGATGATCAACATGATGTATATAGTGCTGACAGCATTGCTGGCGCTAAATGTATCTGCTGAGATTCTGAATGCCTTTAAAACCGTAAACAGCAGTATTGGCAAGTCCAACCTTGTCATTACTGAAAAAAATGACCTTACTTATAAATCATTTGCAGATAAAGTAAATGACCCCCAGACAAGGGTAAATGCAATGAAATGGGCTCCGAAAGCCCAGGTTGCAAAAAAGATTTCCGGAGATCTCTATACGGAAATTGAAAACCTGAAAAAGAAACTGAAACAGGAATCCGGCCTGGAAGTCGGCAAAAACGGAGAAGAATCTTTCCGCGATGCCGACCTGGACGCGCCCATCCGCCTGATGGGGAATGAAGGGCAGGGTAAGATTTTATATGATGATCTGAAGAAATACAAGCAGCAGCTGCTGGATATCCTGAATCCTGCTGAATTTGCAGATCAGCCGCTCCTTCAGAAAGATATTATCAAGGCCAAGGCTGATTTTATGAAACAGCTGCCTTTGGATCTTTCCGTTCCGAAATCACAGTCCGGAAATGCACTGACCGGTGATTCTGCGAAAGACTGGGTAACCAATTACTTTCACATGACGCCGACCATTGCGGCATTAACCATCCTCAGCAAGTTTCAGAATGATATTAAGAATTCTGAATCCCAGATGATCGATTATCTCCACAAGCAGATCGGTGAAGTAAAAGTAGTATATGATAAGTTCGAAGCTTTTGCCGGAACCAATTCTACTTATCTGATGCCGGGAGATGAACTGGCTGTTACAGCCGGTATCGGCGCTTTCAGTGCACAGGCAAAACCCGATATCTTTATCAACGGCGCCAAACAGACACTGAATGCGGATGGCGTTGCGGAATACAAAACAAAGGTCGATGCAGCCGGTGAAAAGAATGTTGAAGTAAAAATCCAGTACACGAAACCGGATGGTACTTCAGACGTGGTTACAAAGAATATCAAGTATACCGTTGGTTTACCTTCAGGTGCTTCTGTATTCCTGGAAAAAATGAACGTGGTTTATATTGGTGTTGATAACCCGATGACCATTTCAGGTGGTAGTGTGGGCAGGGAAAAAGTGCATGTCAGCTTTACCAGCCCGGGCGCTACCATGACCAACACCGGGGGCGATCATTATGTGATCAAACCGACAACACCCGGATTGGCCAAGATCATTGTAAATGCAAACGGCAAGAATTTTGAATTCCCGATGCGGGTGAAGAATCTGCCTTTACCGGCCGGTTTCATCGGAGCCAAAAAGGGCGGCGCTATCTCTTCGGCTGAATTTAAAGCCATCGGAGGTCTGCAGGCTCATCTGGAAGATTCTGATTTTGACGCTCCATTCCATGTGGTGAGCTACAAACTCGGAGCGATCGGTGGTGGAATTCCCCAGTACACAGAGGCTTCAAATAACGGAGTAAGATGGGCAGGAACAGCCGCGAATATTGTTAGTCGCGCTACCCCCGGCACCAATATCTTCTTCGACCAGATCCATGTGAAGGGGCCGGATGGCAAGGAACGTGAAATTGCGCCCATGGTATTTAGTCTTAAATAATAAATTTTCATGATCCGCCACGTTAACGTGGCGGATCATTGTCCTTTTCTCACGATAAATTTTAGTACATGAAGAAGCGTTTGATCAGATTGTCCCTCCTCGCAACAATGTTCGCATTGGCGGTGGGAACCGTGGAGGCACAGGCGCCTAAATCCAGGCCAAAGCATAAAAGGTCGACTACGAAGAAGAAATCCAATACCAGCAAAAACAGCGCTGCCAATACCGTTGTGGCTCCTCCCAAGGATACGGTGGTGAAGCCGGTACAGGAATTCGTAGCGGATATCAAGCTGGATACGCCCCGCAAATCGCTTCGGAACGACGCATCCATAGAACTCAACCTGGTAAAAGACCGTACGCCTCTTGCATACGAGCATATCCGGGAAGACGATGCGGTTTATCGCCAGCGGGTTTGGAGGGAAATTGACGTTCACGAAAAAATGAACCTTCCTTTTGTTTATAAAGCGACGGAGGATAACGGTAATCAGCGCTTCATCAATATCCTGCTGAACCTGATCAAGAATGGCGATGTCACGGCTTTTGATGCAACAGTAGATGACCGCTTTACCACGCCAATGACTTTCCGGCAGATTGCAGAGAGCATGGTAGGTAAACCCTCCGTTATTCAGATCCCGGATATGGTGATCGATCCGGATGGTTCCAAAGGAATCACCAAGGACACGACCATCGTTCAGGAATTCAATCCCGACCAGGTGGAACGCTATGAAATCAAGGAAGAATGGGTATTCGATAAGGAGTCTTCCAGGATGTATGCCCGTATCCTCGGCATTGCACCGGAAAAAACAATCCTGAATCCCGACGGTTCCTTCCGCGCCGTTACCCCGATTTTCTGGGTTTACTATCCTGATCTGAGGCCTTTCCTTGCCAAGTATGAAGCTTACAACGGTAAGAACTTCGGAGCCAGGATGAGTTGGGAAGAGCTTTTTGAAAGCCGGATGTTCTCCAGCCGGATCGTTAAATCGACCATTGATAACCCGGGTGATAATTTCATCAATGTTTATATCAAGGACCCGATCCTGGATTTGCTGGAAGGGGATAATATCAAAAACAAGATCTTCAATTACGAGCAGGATCTCTGGTCGTATTAAGATGCCTGAATATCTTTAAAAGGCTGTCTGCTTGCAGACGGCCTTTTTTTATTGTAGCCACTTTCCCAATTTGGGAGCCCTGGTATTTTTACGATGAACGGTTTGGAATTGTTATTTAAAGTGTTGATAATTATTTTCAAAATACATTCAGGGCCTCTTGTTTAATAGAATTGTTTTGCTATTTTTACAACGGTTTTTCATAGGATATTGGATTTTAAAAACGGGGCTGAATTTCTATTCTGGCCCCTTTTTATTTATATCCCTTTCATCCGCTGAAAGCCTTAACCGGACTGGGTTTCCTGCTCCCCGTCTTTTGAAAAATAATCGGTGATGAGTTTTGCTTTCGCATCTCCGACAACCGCAACCAGTTCAGCGGTTCCAGCACCCCGCACTTTCTTTACGGAATGGAAAACTTTTAATAGCTGATCGGCTGTTTGCTTACCGATTCCTTTTATGTTTTCGAGCTCATTCTGAAAGGTTCCGCGGCTTCTTTTATTCCGGTGGAAGCTGATGCCAAAGCGGTGTACTTCGTCCCGGATCTTCCGGATAAACTTCAAACTGCTGCTGTTGTAAGGAAGTTTCAGGGCTTCCTGGTCGCCGGCAAAAAATATCTCCTCCTCATTCTTGGCCAGTCCCACCAGGGTCATCCTGCCCCTTAAACCGAGTTGTTCGATACTTTCCAGCGCTGCGTGCAGCTGGCCTTTGCCCCCGTCGATGATCACCAGCTGGGGAAGGGGCGAATTCTCTTCACTCAGCCGCTTATACCGGCGGTAGACCACCTCTTTCATGGTGGCGAAATCATTGATGCCCTCCACGGTTTTTACATTGAAATGGCGGTAATCCTTCCTGCTTTCAACACCGTCCCGGAAACAAACCATGGCGGATACGGGGTAGCTTCCGTGGAAATTGGAATTGTCGAAGCATTCTATATGCACAGGCAGTTCAGCCAGCTGAAGGTCTTTCTGCAATTGTTCGAGCACAAGGATCCTTTCTTCCGGTGTTTTCTTCAGCAGATGCAGCATCTTTTTCTTTTCTGCTTCTTCCCGGTAATAGTTCACATTCTTTTCAGAGAGTTCGAGTAATTTCTTTTTATCGCCGGCTTTCGGAACCGTTATGCCAACGCCTTCTTCCGGATATTCAATGAGCAAGGGCACAATGATTTCCGGAGCCTGGCTGTTGAATGTGCTGCGTAAACTGGGCGATGGCAAAAGCCAGTACTTCTTCATCCGTTTCTTCCAGCCGGGTGCTGGCTTCCGTGGTATGTGTTTGTACGATGGTTCCGTTTTGTACCATCAGGTAATTGATGATAGGCCAGGTCGTTATCGCGGAAGATGGAAAACACATCCGCCTGTTCAATATGCTTATTCACGATCACCGATCTCGCCTGATAATTTTCCAGGTGTTCAATTTTTTTACGCATCAATTCGGCTTTTTCAAATTGCATATCGGCTGCTGCCGCTTCTCATCTCCTGCCGGAAGTCACTGATCACCGGGCCGAGGTTTCCCTTGAGGATATTTTTTATTTTTTTCAGGCCTTCCAGATAATCCGCTTCGGTTTGCAATCCTTCGCAGGGGCCTTTGCAATTGCCCAGGTGATATTCGAGGCAAACCTTGAATTTCTTTTTGGCGATATTCGACGCGGTCAGATTCAGTTTGCAGGTGCGAAGCTGGAATATTCGATTTGATGAAATCTATCAGTTCCCGCACTTTCGCTACGGAGGTAAAAGGTCCCAGGTATTCCGAGCCGTCGCTGATTCGTTGACGGGTAAGAAAAACCCGGGGAAACGGTTCTTTTTTGATAACGATATATGGATAAGTTTTATCGTCCTTCAGATTGATGTTAAAACGGGGCTGATATTCTTTGATCAGTGAATTCTCCAGCAGGAAAGCATCCTGCTCGGAATTTACGATCGTGAATTCGATGCTGCTGATGCGTTTGACCAGCTCATAGGTTTTATAGTTGGTAAACGTTTTATTGAAATAGGAACTTACGCGTTTGCGCAGATTCTTGGCCTTGCCTACATACAGCAATTCCTTATTCGCGTCGAAGTATTTATAGATTCCGGGATCGGATGGAATCGTTATGGATATTTCCTGAAATGCTTGCTGGTCCATTCGGTTATTCGCTGCTGTCCCACACCAGCTTTGTCTGGCTCGTAATGGCCTCGCCAGATTTGGGTTGATAAATTTGAAGAATGCTGAAACTTTTTTTAGACCGCCAGTACATTTTTTTGAGCACCAGACTGTCTTCATTACCCGAACTCGACTTCCAGATAGATCGATTTTACCCGGTTATTGTCCAGGTGCGGTTCAGCAAGAACGTCCACTCTTCTTAACCCGAAACTGCTGTCTTTTGTTGAGTAGGTAAACGTGAGCATCTTGGTAGCCTGATCGAGAAAGGAAGTCTCATCGAATCTTTTTTCAAACCGGGCGCTGTCCAGGTCATCCAGCATAAACGCGCTGGCCAGCTGGTCGAATTCCTGGATTTTTATGATGGATGAATCTGTTTTCCCATTCCGGATCCGGTATTCGGTCATTTTTAACGGAGTGGAATCCACATAGGCTATTTCGCTTTTAAGGAAATCGCGTATGGGGAAGAAGTTTTTCTTTTCTGCCGTATCCGCGTTTTTGGAAATACCTGCACCTGCCGGGTTTGACGCATGATGGCAGGCAAGGAATATAAAAGCGGACAGTACGATCAGCCCGGTGCGGGATTTTTTCATCCGATAAAATTAATGCAAGGAAATAAAACTACCTGATCGATTTGCTGAATCCCAGGCGAATGCCGTAATTCATCAGGTTCTCCTTCAACGGATAGCTGTTTTTGTAAGTGGAGAGGATCTGGTAGCGGACCATGGGTCCGAGTTCCCAGCGGATCTTTCCCGCACGGTAAGAAATAAAGGCTTCCGCGCCGGCATTGAAATTCCACTTCCTCAGCAGCGGGGTTCCTTTGAATAACTGCTGTAATCATCGGACAGCACATAGGCATCCCGGTTCAGCAGGTAACTGGGCTGAATGTTCGCGCCCAGATGAAACTGCCAGTCTTCCCCTGCCGGCAACCTTCCATTCAATACCAACGGGCATGGATAGCTGATAAAAGTTATTCTGATAGTGTTGCGGATTTTTCGGATTTACCGTTCTGGCCATATTGCTATTGGTCAGTGAATCGGCAATATAATCCGAAATAGGAATTCAATGCCGCAGAAGCCTGTGGCTGATTTGAGTTATAAGTTCTAATGTAATATCTGCTGAAACTGAATTGCAGTCCGGCTTTCAGCGAAAATTTTTGGAAAGCCGGTAAAGGATATTTCCTCCGAGGTCATATCCCATAGCAGGTGTATTGTCAACGAATCCATTCACATTAGCAAAGCGAACCACGGTAATGGGAGCGTTTTGAATGGTGGGATTGATATTCTGATAATCCTATGCCATCCAGATGCTGCGTATTTAGGGTAGGGGATATATAAATCTCCCAGCTGAAGCGGTCGTTGTGTATATGGGTGGTTTGCGTTGCCGATCTTTCAGAAAACGCTACCATATCGGCAACATCCGCCGGTTCCGGCAGTTTCTGCGCGACGTTTTTTGCTCATTCAGGCTGAGCGGAGGGGTACCGGCCGATTCCATTTCCTTCAGAATAATATTGGCGGAGCGGTCGTTCTTCGGTATCGCGCCGATTTCGGATTTCACCTGAACACGGGCCTGATCTTCAGCATTCAGTCCGGATGCGTTTTCTGTGGAACCCGGAAAAGTAAAATAAAAGGCGTCCGGATTGCTTTGTGCGTGATTCCTGGAAACCCTGTTTGCTGCATTTGGATTTGACTGGAAGGCGGTGGGATTAAAGGCGCTCAGGTCAAGAGAGGCGGCGCTCTCCGGCGCGGCAGTTTTGACTGCAGTTGTTACTGCGTGCTTTGTATTGTTGGAAGGGCTGAGTAACTGGGTGCCGGCGAGGATCAGGATACCACCGATCAGCAGGCTCATCCCCGCAACAAATCCTTTGCGGCGGGTATGCAGTGAATGGTGCACCCCGGTCCATACCTTATCTGAAGGGTACATTTTGAACTGATCGGACTTTTCCTTCAGTTGCGTTTCAAACTCATCATCAAAAAAAATTCTCTCCTTCATTTTCGCCCGTTTTGGTACGGAATCTCATAAGCATCATTGGATTGCAGTAAGCCGGTCTGTTCTTTCCCTGGGTTCCGGAATAAGGCTTCTCCTGATGAGAATGTCCTCCAGCATTTGCCTGGCCCGGGTATATTGTGAACGACTGGTACTTTCTTCAATATCCAGCATTCCTGAAATTTCTTTATGGGAATAACCTTCAATAGCATAGAGGTTAAGCACGGTCCGGTAGCCAATGGGAAGCAACCGGATGCAATCCACGATCTGTTTTGCCTGAACAATTGAAGGAATGCTTTCTTCCCGAACCTGAGCCGAACTTGCCTGTATGATGATCCACACTTTCATTGAAGCGCTTATTTTTTTTCAGGTGATTGATACAGGTATGCACCATAATCCGGCGGATCCAGCCTTCAAAAGCTCCCTTGCTCTGGAAGGTATGCATCTGGAGAAAGACTTTAATAAATCCATCCTGAAGCATATCTTCTGCATCTTCGCGGTTATGCGCAAACCTGAAACATACTGCCAGCATCTTCGGGCTGTACCGTTGGTACAGTTCCCGTTGGGCGGCAGCATGATTCTTCAAACAGCCTTGTAAAATGGCTTCTTCGGTCATAAAAACCTCGTTGCCCTGTAATTTAGACAAATTTTTGCTGTTAAAGCTGCACGCAGCAAAGAATTCCGGGCAGTTTTTAGCTGAATAAAATGGCGCCGGTCATCTCTTTGGGCACTTCGTAACCCATGAGTTTGAGCATCGTGGGGGCGATGTCGGCCAGTTTTCCCGGGTGCAGTTTTCCATGCCATTGATTATCAACGATAAAATAAGGCACCAGGTTAAGGGTATGCGCCGTATTGGGTGAGCCGTCCGGGTTAACCATATAATCTGCGTTGCCATGGTCGGCCGTGATAAAGACAAGGTAATCGCTGGCCAGGGCAGCAGTAACCACGCGCTCCACGCAATGGTCCACTGTTTCAACCGCTTTAACGGCTGCGGAAAAAACACCAGTATGACCGACCATGTCGGCATTGGCAAAATTGAGACAGATGAAATTGGCGGTTTTATTTTGCAATTCCGGAAGAATGGCCTCGGTAACGCCTTCGGCGCTCATTTCGGGCTGCAGATCGTAGGTAGCTACTTTGGGAGAAGGGATCATGATCCGTTTTTCCCCTTCAAACGGATTTTCCCTGCCACCGCTGAAAAAGAAAGTGACGTGCGGATATTTTTCTGTTTCCGCGATGCGGATCTGGGTGAGCTTATTTTTAGCGATCACTTCACCCAATGGTCATTTTCAGATCGTCATTTTCAAACATCACGTGCACGTTTTTGAAATGATGATCGTATTCCGTCATGGTGGTATAGTGAAGGGAAAGTTTTTTCATGCCCTGCTCCGGATATCCGTTTGGGTAAGCACTTCGGTGATCTCCCGGCAGCGGTCGGTTCTGAAATTAAAACAGATGGCCACATCGCCGTCCTCGATAACGTGCCAGGGGCTTTCCGTCCGAACCCGTGACCACAGCGGGTTTGATGAATTCATCGGTAACGCCGGCGGCATAACTTTTTTCAATGATGTCCGGTGCAGCTGTTGCCGGTTTCGCCCTTTCCGTTCACCAGGGCATCATAGGCCAGCTTTACGCGCTCCCAGCGTTTATCCCGGTCCATGGCATAATACCGGCCGGAAACCGTTGCAATCTTTCCGGTAGCGGTTGCATCCAGGTGCGATCTGCAGGTCGCGGATAAAACCCAGACCGCTTTTTGGATCGGTATCACGGCCATCCGTAAACGCATGGATGAAAACATTTTTCAACCCTTCCGCCTTACAGGAATCGATGATGGCTTTCAGGTGGTTGGTATGGGAATGTACGCCGCCATTGCTGACCAGCCCGAGCAGGTGTAATTTCTTATTGTTGCTCTTCGCGAAGCGAAGGGCCTCCAGCATGACCGGGTTTTTGGCAAAAGAGCCGTCCCTGACCGCCACGTTGATCCGTTGCAATTCCTGGTAAACGATCCGGCCGGCGCCGATATTGAGGTGGCCGACTTCGGAGTTTCCCATTTGCCCGTCGGGAAGTCCTACGGCTTCACCGCAGGTGACCAGGGTGCTGTTGGGATATTTGGCGTACAGTGAATCCACGAAAGGGGTATTTGCCTGACGGATCGCATCCGCTCCATCCACTTTTCCGAGCCCCCAGCCGTCCATTATGATCAGAATTGCATTTTTCTTTGCCATTTTTCCTGAACTATGATTTTTGTAAATGCCTCAAAGTTAGTGCTATTGCGCTGTTTATGCGTATTTTCCGCGGGGGATTTACTTTGGCATATTTTTCGCTTTGTAAGTAGGGGTAAACATTATTCCCATGAAATGCCATGAGGGTGGGCCCTGGTTGTCTTTTCGCTCATCCTATTATCTTTCCGGTCTTCTCCTCAATCAGATTTTTACAATCTCGATGCAGTTGCTACGGCCTTTCGTTCAGGTAATGTAAATCAGTTATCCCCTTATCTGGATATCCGGGTGGATATCAGTCTGCCGGATAAAATCAGATACTTACAGCAAGTCTCAGGCGGAAATGGTGATCCGTGATTTCTTCAATACACATTCCGTGCGGAATTTCAAAATTCTTCAGCAGGGCGAAAGCGGAGATTTTATATTTTGTATCGGGGATCTTGCAAACCCATTCGGGCAATTACCGGACCACTTTATTTTTCAGGCAGAAAGGAGAAAAACAATTTCTTCAGGAAATCCGGTTTCAGTCTGTTGATTAGAGTCTTTGTATTGACCGTTGATCATGATTTTTGTATTGTGCATGACCGTTTGATCAGTTTTCTGATATTCCCTAAGGCCGTTGCAACACCTGTTCATTCACCGACTTCTGTACTATTATCTGCAGGCAAAGATGCCTGAATCGTTTAGATTTGCGTTTCAAAATGAACAGCATTGAATAAGCCCGTTGCGCATTTCGACGAACGATTACATGAATTGATCAAAGCCGCATTGGCTGAAGATACCGGAGACGGGGATCATTCCACCCTGAGTTCCATTCCCCCGGATGCCCGGGGCAAAGCGGTACTGAAGATCAAGCAGGACGGGATCCTGGCCGGCATGGAAGTGGCGCAGAAAATATTTCATTTCAGAGAACCCTCTGCCGCTTTTCCAGCTGTATAAAAAAGATGGCGATCCAATGCAATCCGGAGAAACAGCTTTTGAAGTGGAAGCCTCCGTGCATACCATCCTGATTTGCGAAAGGCTTGTGTTGAATTGCATGCAGCGCATGAGCGGAATTGCCAGCCTCACCCATCAGTACGCGGAGCAGATCAAAGATTATCCCGCCAAAATACTGGATACCCGGAAAACAACGCCGAATTTCCGTTTGCTCGAAAAAGAAGCTGTGCGCATTGGTGGCGGCCATAATCACCGGTTTGGTTTGTTCGACATGATCATGCTGAAGGATAATCATATTGATTATTGCGGCGGAATCGAAAAAGCCATTGAGCGGGCATACCGGTATGTGCAGGAACTGAAACCCGGATTAAAAATTGAAGTGGAAGCCCGCAGCCTGGAAGACGTAAGAGAAGTATTGAAAACCGGCAAAGCCGACCGGATCATGCTGGATAATTTCAGCCCCGAACAACTAAAACAAGCCCTGGACCTCATTCAGAAAAAGCTCGAAACAGAAGCCAGCGGAGGAATCAATCTGGAGAATATCCGTGACTATGCCGCCACCGGCGTTGATTTTATCAGCATCGGCGCGCTGATTCATCAGGCGAAGAGTGTGGATTTGAGTTTGAAAGCCTTGAGAGGGTTGACGGATGACAGTTGACGGTTGACGGACTGAGTGGATCAGAGAATCAATTATAGTCGTGTTGAATCATTGGAAGTCCGTCAATTGTCAACTGTCATCGTCAACTATTTACATCACTAACCACTACCAGATGGCAAAGAAAAATACTGCAGACAAAAACGGATTCGTATTCAGCACGGATCCCAATTTTTCATTTGAAAATGAATCCGCTGCCGCGAAAGAAACCCTGCCGCCCGCCAAACAGCGTCTGCGGATTATGCTTGATACCCGCCACCGCGCAGGAAAAACCGTAACCGCCATCGTCGGTTTTATTGGAACCGCGGAAGACCTGGAATCCTTAGGCAAAAAAATAAAAACCCATTGCGGCAGCGGCGGCTCCGTAAAAGACGGAGAAATTCTTGTACAGGGAGATCAGATGGAGAAGGTGAAGAAGTGGCTTTTGGGAAGAGGGGTATAGGGTGGTGTAGTTGGAGTTTGGGAATGAATCGTGGATGGTGGATGGTATGCCCTGTGAAACAGTCTGATGAATTTTAGGCTTCATATTACACGTGAAGTCCATCCACCATCTACCATCCACGACATTCTCAGGTTCTCGCCTAAAAATCCACCCCCATCGCAAACTGCCACATCGGCTTTCCCCTGAAAAATCCTTTCATTTCCCATCCGGCATCGAGCCTCAGGAAATAGCCGAGCAGCGTGCTTCTTGCGCCAAATCCGTAGCTCGCGGCAAAGGGACCGATACCGCCGGCTTTTAAAATGACATCAACCGGCACACCAGGATCTCCGTTTTGGTAATGCATGGAGGGGCGTTCAATGTTTTTTATGGAGCCGGCCCAGGCGGTGCCCATGTCAATGAACTGGGTCAGTTCAAAATTGCGGAGAAAGGCATTATTGATGGGCTTATTGAACAGGGTGGTAAATACCGGAAGCCTGAATTCGCTGTTTAAAGTAAAGGCATTGTTGCCGTTCGCTATATTCTGTTTGAACCCGCGCAGATTCAGGGCGAGCGTCTGATAGGCATAATTCTGACTGTAATCCGGAGTCGGGTATTGATTGGCTTTGGGGGATATCCATCCATCCATTCCGCCGAGGTAATAAATTACTTTCTGATTGCCCCGGGAGAAATCGCCGGCTGCACGAACCGCCCAGATGAAATTGCGATAGATCGGATAATAATTTCTGGCATCAAAACCGAAATTGAGCATCTTTCTTCCTTCTCCGACCGACTGGGCGTATTTACCTGGTAATTAAAATCGACGTAAACCTTATATCGCAAACCGTTCATGATATTCGTCATTTTCGTGATCGTAGTTATCAAAAACGTATTCCAGGTGGGAAGTCATGAAAGTCTGCTTGTTGATGTCTCCCGATTTCAGGGCAATCTCATCAAAAGTCGGATCGCCGGTATAAGCGCTGTAACCGCTCGGCCTCAGTTTTACTTTATCGGTTCTCACCCCAAGGCTAAACCGGAGGCTTCTTACCTTATCAAAAGGATACCGGGCCACCGCCTGAAAAAGATTGGAATAGGACTTGGCATCGTAGGGAAAAATAGTGTTGGAAGCTGAATCGGCAATGGGATAACTTCCCACATCCGTTTTCCTGTAATAGATCAGGGAGAAATCTGTCCGCTTTTTCAGATAGTCCACCCTGCCATACCATTCGCTGCCGCCGTCGAAAAATGAACCGTTGCCGGCATTGAAAGAAGAAATGCCCACGCCGCCGGTTCCGATGCCGACGCCGGTTGCTGAACTTCCGCCAAAAAGAGGCAGACGAAAAGCGCCGGTAAAACGGATATCCTCAAAGAGATCAAAGACCGCGGCCTTGAACATGGCGTTAAAGGCATCGCTTCCACCCAACTGAATCGGCAGGGAGCCGGTAAAGGGCTGATAACGGTTGATGAGCACATCGTTGTTGAATCCCGCGGAGAAATTTTCAGCAGAGAACTTTAAGTGATAATCAAACAGTTTTGCCTTTTTCAGGAGGGGCTCTTCCGGAGGCGGGGCAGCGGGTTCCGTGGATTGTTTCGGAAGAATCTTTCCGTTCCTTATCAAATTCACTTTCAAAAAAATCATTTTGCTTTTTGACGGAGTCTGAAGATTTTTTCTGCAGATACTGCAAGGCCTGACCGCTGGCCACCTGGGAAGCGACAATGCTTTGTTTCCGGTATTCGGTTTGCCGCGGATTGATATTGCGTCTTTTCAGCGTAGTTTCATCCACTTTTAATTTATACAGGAATTTCAGATCGCCTTCCTGCCGCACTTCGCTCACCTGCCCGTTTTCCCCTGCAATCTTGGTTTCTTTCAAACCGCTCTGATAATTGGTCAGTGCGAAAACATAGGCGGAATCCCTGGTAATGGAAAATGTATAAACGGAATCGGGTTCGGATCGTTTATTGGCACGAAGGGTGGAATCCAGGTCTTTCGGATCGGGATTGTGCAGGATCTCGTCGCCGATGCGGTATACCGTATCGATGCCCGCTCTGTGCGGTTGTAAAAAATCCGGCATAACGGTTAGCGATACCCGCTTCATCGCTGATGAAAGTGAAATGGAAATTATTGTATTGCATCGGATACCGGGCATCGCCATATTTCAGATGGGTGAGCTGGGAGATCTGTTTGAATTCACTTCTGTTCCAGTTGTCGACCAGGAAAATATTATACCGGTGGTTGGAGGGCAGAACGGTGTCGCCCGTAGCGGCAATGCCGGATGGCCGGTTGGAAGAATAAATGATGCCGGTTTTGTTCGGAAAAGCAACAAAAGAGGCGTCCAGATCGTCATAAATATCATTGGTGATCTGTTCGAGCTCATTGTTTGAAGACGCATGCACAAAAATGTCCGACTGACCGTTTTTTACCGCACTCAGCAAAAGCGTGTTGTTGTCCAGCATGTATTTCATGTCCTGCACCTGGTCGAACATATCCAGGTCCTGCACGATCCGTTTGTATTTTGAAACCACATCGTATACGAACAACTTCACTTTTCCTTCTTTATAATATATGACGGCGAGCCGCGTGCCCTTCGGATCCCAGGCGATCAGTGGGATAGTGGGGCTGAAGCGTTTTTTCATTGGTCCGGACGCCGCTTTTCAGCAACACTTTCCGGTTGACGAAATTTTCATGCAGCACCACGCAGTATTTCCCATGATTGAATTCCACCACGGCATAGGTCTGGCTGCGGGGAGCGGGATTGGGAGAGAAATGGAAAAAATCTTTGTTGTCATTCACTTCTTCCACCACGGAAACGGAGCCTTTGGGAGAATTCCGGCGGCCGCGGATATCTTTATAATAGAGTTCCTGTTCTTCCGTTCATGAAATCTTTCAGCACGTCCTTGAATTTCTTTTTGCAGATCCGCTGGGAGGCGTTGTTGGTATTGCGGTAAACGCGGGCGAGGTATAGGAAATAAGTGACGTTTTCTTTTTTATACCGGTTGGCAAAATAATGCCAGAAAGCATGACCGGCAAGGTTGGGCTTTTCAAAAGCCAGATTGTAAAAATTGGTGTACCGGCCGGAAAGCATGGCCGATTTCAACTGGTCGTCCAGGTCTGTACTCCAGTTTTCCGCCACGTATTGAATATAGCCATCGGTCAGCCATTGGGGAAGATCGAGCAGGGCCTGGTTGGCTGCAAATTCACCCAGGTCGTCGCCGAATAAAATATTCTCCACCAGGATACGGGCCATGCCCTCGCGGATCTGGATGCGCATTTTGTTGTGATCATCCGTATAGTAAACGATCATTTTGTTGTTCACCAGTTTGGTGATGCCGCCCGTGGTTTGCCAGTCCATGTCCAGCCCGATATTGGACTGTTCCATTTCATTGAAGCTATTGTAAACAACGATATTGGCGCGGCGCTGGAGGCCGTATTCCACCTGTTGTTCGATGCCGGGCAATTCTTTTTCCGCCACCTGGGCCACGTATTTTGCCAGCGGATCGCCATTCTGATTAAAATAAGTATTGAAATTCTGGGTCTGGTAATACTTCCATTTCATGTGTTTGAACTGGAGCCTGTTTTTGCCGAATTCAACAGTATTTACCTGGGCGGAAGCGTTCGGAAGAAAAAAAAACAGGGCGTAACGCAATTAAAAAAAATTCTTTCAACTTCAACTTATGCGGATCTTGCATATTATATCGGGAATTATAGAAGAATCACGGTTCAAGTTAAGACAATCCCTAAAACCGGTGAAATCGATTTTGTTTGGAAAAATGGTCACATGCTAACGGTAAAACGCTTCATATTCAACCCTGTCCAGGAAAATACATACGTGGTTTACGATGCAAAAGATGCCTGTTGTATCATAGATCCCGGATGTTATTTCCCGGAAGAAAAAGAGACGCTGGAAGCCTGGCTGAAGGAACATCAGCTGGTTCCCAATCTTTTGTTAAATACCCATTGCCATCTGGACCATGTATTTGGGAATAAGTGGGTTGCCGAGCATTACGGGACTTCATTTGCAGATCGGGGAAAAAGAGGGCTGGACGCTAGCTATGCGCCGGAGTTTGGCGAAAAGTGGGGACTGCCCTTTGAAAACTATGCCGGGGAGCTCGGGTATTTAAAGGAAGGGCGACCAGGTGGCGGTGGGAGGAGGATGAACTGGAAGTATTATTTACGCCCGGCCATTCCATCGGGCATATCGCTTTTTACAATAAACAGCAGGGATTTGTGATTGGCGGGGATGTATTGTTCCGGATGGGCATCGGCAGAACCGATATTCCCGGCGGGGACACCGAAACATTGCTGAAGAGTATCCGGGAAAAATTGTTCAGCCTTCCGGATGAAGTGATCGTGTATCCCGGTCATGGGGAGCCGACAACGATCGGATATGAGAAGGAGTTTAATCCGTTTATGCAATAGACAGCCATTGACCGGGTCAGATGTTGGGCACCGGATTCCTGAATTTCAGCAGCGATATTTTCAGTTAAGAGCCTGCTGCGTATCCAGCGGAAACCGGGACGTTGTTTTTTTGCTGTAAAAATCGATCAGTTCTTTTGAATTTCTGATATTGGCCCTGGAGGAGGCGCCGAATAAAATTGATTCAACACCGTCCATTCCGCAAACATATTCCAGCGCCTCCTGAGGCGGAATGGTACCTGCCGCCAATACCTGCATGGCAATTAATCTGCATCTCTTTTCTGCAATTATTTTTTCATAAGTCTCTTTTCCGCCGGACATTCTGAATCCGATTTTATTAATCGATGCGCAGATGGTTGGATTTTCAATGCCACAACTCTCCAGCGTATTCAGTAAAAGCGGCAGATTCATGGTAATGTAGGCCGGTTCGGCATGATATTTTTCCCGGATGTATTTATGAAAGGAGGTAAAAAAATCGGTCATGCCAAGTCCCAGCAGGAGATCGGTAATTACATTTTGAATGAAAATGACCGGCGTTGGAATGCCCCTGAACATTTTCATTTCAGAGTCTACCATTAATTCCATCATGGAAATAAAATCTTTCTTCATAAATGCCAGTCCTCCTTTTGCAAAAGTGCTGAAAATATTGCCCGGCACGTATTGCTTAATCGTTCCGATAATGCCGAGTTCGGTAACGGCGTTGGCGTATTTATGGGCATACGGCATGCAGGGATAGATCTGAAAGTTTTCAAATTTACTGTCCGATCTTATGGTATGGCAAATTTCATAGATCCTGTCATGTGTTGTGCACATGAATGTGTTTATTCCTTCATCCACAGCAATGCCCAGTACATTCAGGATGGATTGGTTGTCTTTAAATTTAATCACCTGAGCCCTTGATTTTTCATCAGAGCTGTGGTTGACGCCAAAAAACTGGTTATCCCCGAAAATTACTCTATCCATGTTAATTGTTTGAAGAATTGTCTTTTAATAGCAGGCTGATCACTTCATCGGTTTGAGAAGCAGTTTCGAAGGAGCTTATATTGCGAAACTCCCTTGTCTTGATATTTTGAATAAAATAATCTATTTGCGCGGAATATTCTTCCCCGCGCAAATAGAAATCTACATTTTGCGTTAGCCCGGTAATGTCTTTTATTGTCCATCCCTTCGTCAGGCCAAAGGCTTTGTTGTCTTCCTTTAAATATATCTTTAATTCAGTGGCGTCCGCGATGATTTTCCCTTTCTTCCCCAGCAGTGTGATCTGGGTATTCATTTTCCGGTAGGTTTCATCGCTCCAGTTAACGGATAATTGCCCGCTTAATCCCGATTCAAGCGTCAGGTTGCTGAATACCGCATCTTCCACATCTTTTGAAAAGATAAACTTCAGTTGTGTTCCGGAAACCTTCACCGGTTTCCCCAGGATGAAGTTGATCAGATCGATGGTGTGAGAAGCATAATCATACAGGCAGCCGCCTCCTGCGTTTCTTTCCGAGCGCCAGGTTCCGCCTTTCTCTTTTAACACTACAGGTCCGTAACTCTCGCCGGAGAAATGATATAATTCTCCGATCAGATTTGCCGAAAGCAGTCTTTTTACTTCGTTGAATGTTCCGATAAACCGGTTATGATATCCTACCTGATTAACCAGTTCCAACCGGTCGGCCTGAAGAGCAAGTTTTTTACCGTCTTCGTAGTCGAGGGAAAAAGGTTTTTCGCAAAACAGATGTATGTTATTCTGTAATGCGTAAGAAACCATTTCACCATGATATTTAGTAGGAGAAGCTATTACCAATGCTTCCAGGTTCATGGAATCGATCATCTTTTTATAGTCGGAGAAGGTTTCAAACTTCGAATACTTTTTAAATACATCAATTATCAGAGACGATGAATCGCACACTGCAACCAGGTTGATATCCGGATGTGCGCCAAGGATGGCTGCGTGGGATATTCCCATTTTACCTAAACCGATAATTCCTGCTCGAATCATTATAATTTTTTTTGTTTTATTTAGTCCGGTTGTTTTTTTATTTTCAGGGCCATCAGAATAATATGCCAGAAAAACAACAGCTGGTTTCCCAGGTTGCGCCTGATCATTTCGGGCCTTAAAAACATCCTGACCAGCCAGCCCATCCTGATTTTGAAAAAGAAAGGATGAATGGTTTTTTGCGTTCCGGCATACCAGTCAAAAACATTTCCAATGCTGATGACGAGGCTTGCATTGATGTTATCCCGCATTTGAACGGACCATTTTTCCTGTTTGGGGGCCGTCATCCCGACAAAAAGAACATCGGGGCCAAACGCATTGATTTTTGAAATCATTTCCTGATTGTCCTGATCAGAGAACTCCTTTTTGAAGGGCGGCGAATAGCTGCCGGCAGTAATCTGAGGGTATTCTTTGCTTAACCTTTCTTTTATTTTTCCTAAAACGGCTTCTGAGGAACCCAGGAAAAATGCCTTTCCGGAATTTTCATTCAGCCTTTCAATGAAATGTTTAAAAACGTCGGGTCCCTGATTCCTTTTTATATTTCTGCCTTGCAGCAGGATGGAAGCCAATGCAAAATATACGCCATCCAATACGAGAAAATCGGTATTGTGTAGCGCCTTCCGGAATGCTTCATCTTTAAGGGCGAGACTGTAACTATTGGGGCTCATGCAATTAATGACTCTGCATTTTTCCCCGCGGAGGGGTATCCTGATCAGATCATCGGAAAACAGTTTATATCCTAAAACAGAAACAACATGGTATTGACTGGTCATTGCCCTGAAATTATGTTTGAACGCATGGGTGGGATTGGATAGTTCCATCGTGTCCTCAGAATCTTTTACTTTTAAATGCATTTGATTTTTGCGTTTTATGGTCGGGAAATCTTTAAAATGGTATTAAAAGTATTCAGCATATTATTTTCGAAATGATCCAGCGTATAATTATTCTTAAACCGCTGATAACCTTTATCGCCCATTTCTTTTCTCAAAACGGGATCATCCAGCAGCGTTGATATTTTGTTGGCCAGCATTTCGGCATTTTGGCTTTCTACCAGCAGGCCGGTCTCATTGTTGATGATCATTTCGGGAATCCCCCCTTCAAATGTACTGATGATGGGCAGGCCATATTGTAAGGCTTCCAGTAAAACCAGCGGAAAGGCTTCGTTTTCATAAAAAGTGGGAAATACAAATAAGTCGGCATTCCTGTATTCTTCCAGTTTCATTTCGTTGTACAGCGGACCTGTCGCCTTAACCGAATCGGTTAAATTCTTATCCCTGATCTTACTTTCCAGCATTTGCATGGTCACATCTGCCGGCGCTCCAACCAACCGGGCGTTAAACAAATATCCTTTTTCTTTGAGGAGGCTCAGCGCTTCGATTAAAACCAGGATTCCTTTGCTTTCAATATAATTTCCCAGATACAGAATTTGCGGAATAGAGCCGGACTTCTCTGCTGATCCGTTTTCAGTCAGCCGGTTCACCGGAATACCATAGGGAACGATATAAGGAGTGGAAGCGGAAACCTGCTCTATGTCTTTTGTCAGATTTTCAGACAGGCAAATACTTTCTGTGTTTTTAAAAACGAAGCGGTAAATCAATTTTTTTAAAAAGCTTCCCTGCGCGTTCTTTTTTATTCCTTTGGTATGAAGATGATAGACGATTGCCGGCCTGAAACATTTAATAATAAAGACATAAAAAGCATCCCGGTAAAAGGCAAAACCAATAGTTGAAAGCGTAAAATGGACGAGGTCAGGTCCGAATTGAAACATTTTTTTCAGGATGGTCAGGGCATAGCCGAGGGCCTTAAAAAGTTTGCGTATTGTAAATTTTTTCAATTCCTGTACCGAGCCGGCAAACTGCAGGTTAATGATTTCCAGTTCGAAGTGGTTATTGATCAACGGGCTTTTCGTTAAATACCCGTTCGCCATACTGGCGCCATGTACGGGTGGGGCTAATTGTAAAATACAAAGTATTTTCTTTTTCACGATTAAGGTTATTGTTGGATGATGGCTGTTTACAGCCATCATATCATTTATCTTTTATCTGTTGAACAGACGGTATTTATTGGAAAGCAATCGGAGAGAACGGGGTTTCACCTGTCAGGGGGAAACAAGATGGCAAAATTGCGGTTCCGGCCGGCAAGTGTTACGGAAATTAGTAGGTTGGTAGGGTACATTTGATCATTGATTTAGTGCTAAATTGATTAACAGGTTGGATATCAGACGGTTATCGTCGCAGGAATAATGGAGGGATATTGAAGCTGTGAGGATTTTTAAGTAAAATCCGAACGCCAAATTATAAATAAATTTTCGAATGTCAAAGTCCCCCGGGGATAGTTTACCGGATGGGGTTGCCGGGGCTGTTATTCCTGTACCATTCCACAGCGATGCGCAATCCGTCGGAGAAATTAAATTCCGGCGAATAATCCAGATACTTTTTGGCCTTTTCAATAGAGGCCAGGGAGTGGGGGATATCCCCTTCCCGGTTCGGTCCGTGTTTGGCATTGATTCCGGCTATGGAAGCATCCTGAACGGAAAGATATTTTTTAAGGGCCTGGACCAGTTGATTGAGAGAGGTCTGCTCGCCGTAAGCCACATTATAAACCGTGTTGATGGCATCGGGCTCCTTTGCAAAAAGGGCGAGTATATTGGCCTGAACCACATTTTCAACGAAGGTGAAATCTCTTGAATATTCGCCATCTCCGTTGATGACAGGTGACTGATGGTTCAGCAACCGGTCTACAAATTTTGGTATGACCGCTGCATAAGCGCCGTTGGGGTCCTGTCTGGGTCCGAATACATTAAAATAGCGCAATCCGATTAATTTCAGATTATAGGTGCGGGCAAAAACATTCGCATATAATTCATTTACATACTTTGTTACTGCGTAGGGGGAAAGCGGATCGCCGATGCGCTCCTCCACTTTGGGAAGTTCTTTACTGTTTCCATAAGTTGAAGAAGATGCGGCATAAACCATCCGTTTTACGCTGCTTTCCTTTACCGCTACCAGCATGTTTAGAAATCCGGAAATATTGACCTCGTGGGTTGTTATGGGATCCGCAATTGACCTGGGAACAGAACCCAGGGCGGCCTGGTGTAAAACAAAATCAATACCTGTCACGGCTGTTTTGCAGGTTTCGAGATTCCGGATATCCCCTTCAATGAATTCAAAAGCGGGGTTCGAAAAAAAGGCTGGATATTATGCAGGAAACCCGTGCTTAGGTTGTCGAGCACCCGTACTTTTCGGGCTTTATATTTTATAAGATATTCTGCCAGGTTGGAGCCAATGAAGCCCGCACCGCCGGTGATTAGAAATGAATAATTACCGGGATCTTCTGTATGGAAAGGGTTTTCGTACATGTTTATAATCGGGCATCAAAGGTATCTTTATTTAGAACGCCTTTCACATCATAAATAACTGATTTTTTATTTACCAGATCACGAATGTTTAAATTGCTGAATTCCTGGTGGGCAACGGCTAATATAACTGCGTCGTATTTTTCGGCCATGGCGGGAATTGACTTAGAAGTTTCGATGCCATATTCATGTTTAACAGCAGCTGGCTCGGCCCATGGATCGCAAATGCTTACCCGGGTGTTGTAAGATTTTAATTCGTTTATGATGTCGATCACCCGCGTATTGCGAACGTCGGGGCAGTTTTCTTTGAATGTAAAACCCAGAATTAATATGCGGGCATTCTTTATCGGAATTTCCTTTTTTACCATCAGTTTGATAGTTTCACTCGCCACGTATGCCCCCATGCCATCATTCAATCTTCTTCCGGCCAGAATAATCTCCGGGTGATAGCCAGCTTCCTGGGCCTTTTGCGCCAGGTAATAAGGGTCAACGCCGATACAGTGGCCGCCGACCAGGCCGGGCCGGAATTTTAGAAAGTTCCATTTGGTTCCGGCGGCTTCCAGTACTTCCGTGGTGTCAATGCCCAGGAGGTTAAATATTTTCGCCAGCTCATTCACAAACGCGATATTAATATCCCGCTGGGAGTTTTCAATCACTTTTGCCGCTTCCGCAACTTTTATCGACGGAGCCGGATGCGTGCCTGCTACTATAATGGAACGGTAAAGCGCATCCACTTTTTTTGCCGCTTCGGGTGTTGATCCGGACGTGATTTTTAATATTTTTGAAACGGTATGCAGTTTGTCTCCCGGGTTGATCCTTTCCGGAGAATACCCGCAAAAGAAATCCGCATTATAGGTCAGTCCGCTTACCCTTTCCAGCACCGGAACGCATTCTTCTTCCGTAACGCCGGGATAAACGGTGGACTCATAGATTACCAGATCCCCTTTCTTCAGCACTTTTCCAACGGTTTCGCTGGCTTTATACAGGGGGGTAAGATCCGGATGATTGTATTTATCTGTCGGAGTAGGTACCGTAACAATATAGTAGTTGCAGGATGCGATGTCCTCTATTTTACCGGAACAGTGCAGACCCGTTGAACCTGCGGGAACCGGGTTGGCTGAAATGACCGATTTCAGCAGTTGATCGTCAATTTCCAGTGTATGATCAGATCCGTTGCGCAATTCTGCGATCCTTTGCTGGTTGATGTCGAACCCTGTTACCGGGTATTTTTTTGCAAATTCCACCGCCAGCGGCAAACCCACATAACCCAGTCCGATCACAGCAATATGTTGATGTAAGTCCATGCTTATTTATTTGTACGATTTATGTCAGTCAACGTCCAGGCAGGATTTTGATGAAAATTTGCAATGCAATAAAGGGGATATTGATTATTCCGGAAGGGAATAACTGCGGAGCAAGTTATAGCAAATTTTCTGGATTTACAATGCCGGCAGGGGGGAATGGCGGGAGTTAGAATAAGCAGGACCTTAATATTAGAACTTTATGCCTGTAGTAAAAGTAATTGCTTCGTATTTAAATTCTTTGACATCGGAACGTTGTCCGATACCGATATGATTCAGCCCCTGGAAATACCGGACAGAGAGGAAAATATTATTTGTTACCCTGCCTTCGAGACCGGCAGCTATCCCAACACTGCGTTCTTCTACATCATGGGTTATGTTGCCGCTTGCTCCATTTGTGGTTGACCGGGCATTGATCAGTATTTCAGCCTGGGGCCCAGCCATGACAGAGACAAAGGGTAAGATTTTATAAATCAATAAAACAGGTAAAGAAAAATAATTTAAGGTATATGTTTTTACCAGGCTCCTGTCCTCGCCATTTCTTTGCGTAAAAGTATATTCCGGCTGAAGAAAAAGATTTTTAGCCAGCGGAACGCGGAGCAGAAAGCCAAAAGTTATGCCCGCTTTCCAGGAAAGCCTTTCATGTTCCGCCGGCGCGGGGCTGCCCAGATTAAAATTCATTGCGGCAACATTTGCTCCCGCCTGAAAGCCAAAACGTTTAAAGGCAGGATTCGTGCTTTCCTGGGCAGATGAGGTTTCGCTGAAAACAACGAAAAGTGCAAGGAATAAGAATGGTTGAATGAAAAGTTTTGTTGTAATTCGTTCGGAGATTTTTTTAATTATAAAATTAATCCTCGTCAGTTCCATTGCCTAGATCGGATTTTTACGAAATCTTAAAATATTGGCAAATTCCTTCTTTTCGATCCGGTATATAAAAAGCGCAAATAAAACCAGGAATAATGTAGCAACCGTATAATTCAACGCACGGTTATGCCAAACCCCAACCATCGCCTGATGAATACCGTATAAAACCGCCACAATCACCATATAAGCCATCAGCTTTTTCCAGGCATAGGGAACAGGATATGCCTTTTGTCCCCATATATAAGATATCACCATCATGGTCCCGTAACAAAGAAAGGTCGCCCAGGCACAGGCCATATAGCTAAAATGCGGAATAAAAAGATAATTCACTACAATCGTAATGCCCGCGCCGATCAGCGTGATATAAGCGCCGGCCGTGGTCTTCTTCGATAAACGATACCAGATGGACAGATTATAATATATTCCCAGGAACATATTCGCAAACAGCAGGATCGGAACCACTTTCAGTCCCGTCCACATCTTTTCATCCCGGATAAAGACTTTCCACACGTCCAGGTAAAGTGAGACCAGCAGAAACATCCCGCAGATGGTGATTACGAAAAACTTCATCACCCGGGCATAGACTTTCGCGGCATTGTTTTCCGTAGACTGTTTGAAGAAAAAAGGCTCGGCGCCCATCCGGAAAGCCTGCACAAAAAGCGTGATCAGTATGGATAATTTGTAGCAGGCGCTGTATACCCCCACTTCAAAAGTGGCGGCGTCTCCTTTTAAAGGAGACCATTTCTCCAGCATCACCCGGTCGAATGTTTCGTTGATCATGCCGGCAAATCCCGCAATGGTCAGCGGCAAGGCATAGATCATTACTTCTTTCCACAATGTTTTATTGATCTTAAAATGGATGCCGCTGAGTTCCTTCCAGAGCGCCATGCACTGAAAAAGGGAAGCGGCTACATTGGCAATCAGCACATAGCCTGCGCCGAAACCAGGGCTGTAAACCAGCCGTAATACGCTGTTCGGGTTTTCCTTAATCACATCCGGACAAACCGATAAAAAGAAATACACAGTAGCTATATTGATCAGGATCCCCGTTACCCGGATGGCTGCAAATTTTACCGGCCGGTTCTCGTACCGGAGTTTGGCGAAGGGCAGGGCGCTGATCGCGTCGAACCCGATAATGAATGCGCTCAGGCTAATATATTCCGGATGCCCGCCCAGTCCAATAAAATGCGCAATGGGTACGTTAAAAAGTATGGTCAGCCCGGTAATAACCAGAGTGCTCATTAAGAGGGAAGTGCAGAGCGTATTATAAACATCGGCCGCATATTCCTTTCGCTGCATGAACCGGAAATACGCGGTCTCAAAGGCAAAGAGGATCAGGGTGTACAGAAAGGGAATGATGGCGAAAACAAGGCTCATCTTACCATATTCCACCGTTCCCCTGAATTTCAGGGTCAGGTAGGGGGTAAGCATATAATACAGGAAACGGGCGAGAATGGTACTGGCGCCGTACCACACTGTTTGAGATGCTAATTTCTTTATGCTGGCCAAAAAGGGAATTTAGTTGACAAAATTAACGTAGGAGATTGTAATTTAATTCTTTACTTATCGCATGAAATTTACCATTTTACTGATCTTAGCCTGTTTTCTGTTGCCGGTCCAATATTCCCGGGCGCAACTGACCGCTAAATCGGCCGACAATGCCTTCCTCATCACCCGCATGGCGGAGATCTATCATGTGGAGCCCCGGCCCGTAAACCGGGATTTTTCTTCCGGCCTGTTTTCCCTCATGCTCAAAGCCCTCGACGCCGATAAGATCTATTTCAGCGGGGAAGATCTTCAGCAACTGGAACCTTACCGGTTTACCCTCGACCAGGAATTGCTGAATAAGAAAGACGGTTTCCTGAATCTCCTCATTACACTCTTTAACCGCCGGGTACATGAAACGGATTCCCTGCTGGATTTATTTTCGAAGAAAGGGACCACCCTCCATTCCGCTGACGTGTATACCGTTGCGGAAGATACCGTTTTTGCCGGCAATGCAGCTCTTCGCCAGGCCAAGCTGTACAAATTATTCCGGCGGAATGTGCTCGAGAATATGGCCGATGCCGATGAAGACTCGCTGCTGCCCGTGTTGAAAGTTGATAGCCTCGAAAGATCTGCCCGGAAAAAAACCAGCCATGCATTTAAACGTGATATCCAGCGCATCCTGCAGTCGAACGACGGCCTGCCGGGTTTTGTCTGCAATGCATGGTGCGAATCCGTGGCTTCCTGTTTTGATCCGCACACCGAATTTTTCTCCCTGGCGAAAAAGGAAGAATTCCAGGGCCAGCTTGGCGATAAACAAATGCAGTTTGGGTTCAGTCTGAATGAGGGCAGGGAAGGAACGGAAATCGCAAGGTTAAAACCGGGTAGTCCGGCTTATAAATGCGGACAGATTCATGAAGGCGATGCCATCCTCGCCCTGCAATGGGAGGGGAACGAGGAAGTGGATGTATCAGATGGATCGCCCTCGGAAGTCAGCGCTCTGATTTCAGGGGATCATCCTAAAAACCTCACGCTGACGCTGAAGAAAACCGATGGCAGCATCCGGAAAGTAACCCTGCAAAGGGAGAAAGCTCTGGTGGATGATGACAACAGCAAGGTGAGAAGTTTTATCCTGAAAGGAGAACACAGCATCGGATTCATCTCCCTGCCGGCTTTCTATACGGATTGGGAATCGGGCGCAGATGGCAGCAACGGATGTGCAGACGACGTGGCCAAAGAAATCCTGAAACTTAAACAGGAGAATATTGAAGGACTGATCCTCGACCTCCGGTATAACGGCGGCGGATCAATGAATGAAGCCATCGCCCTCGCCGGAATTTTCATTGATGCTGGCGCGGTGGGCATGACGAAAAACAAGGAGGGAAAGATCTTTACTATGAAGGACGTGAACCGGGGTTCTGTATACGAAGGTCCATTGCTGCTCCTCGTGAATGGTTTCAGCGCTTCCGCCGCGGAAATGCTGGCTGGCACGCTGCAGGATTATCACCGGGCGCTGATCGTAGGCTCACCGACTTTCGGAAAAGCAACAGCGCAGATCGTGCTGCCCCTGGATACCGGGGTTGATGAAAATCACATGGACAGGATGAGATCCGCCGGCAATTTTATTAAGATTACCATCGACCGTTTATTCCGGGTAAATGGGTCCAGTGCACAGGAAACCGGCGTGATTCCGGATATCCCGATGCGCGATTTTACGGATACCCGTTCGGAAAGGGAAAAGACCATGCCCTTTGCCCTGCTCAATGTAAAAACAGATGCCAATAAATATTATCATCCCTATCCGCCCCTGCCGGTGGAAAGCCTGAAAGCTTTTGCGAAAGCCTTCACGGATACCTGTACCTATCTGAAATCATATTACCGCTGGCTGGATCAGCTGCAGGCGATGCAAACGCCGAAAGATGAGATCCTATCCTTATCTGCCGTGCGGAATGGTCAGGAGCAGATGAATCAATTCCTGACAGACCGTGCAAAGGCAGTCGTGGCAGCCTCACTCCCCTTTGAAATTCAGTGGAATGCGTTTGAAAAAATAAGAATGCGAACGGATGAAGATCTCCGGAATACGAATCAGCAGCTTACCGGCGTTTTATCGAAGGATCCGGGACTTCTGCTGGGCTACCAGCTGAGTACCCGGATGCTACAGAAATAATTTTATTCATCAATACCAAACCTAACCCGAATGCGCAGCCGCTTTTATTTTATCCTTCTTCTTGCATTATGCAGTTTTGAGAAATCTTCTTCCCAGGTGATTGAAAACGCGGGCGACTACATGACCGAACTTTCCAACGCCCAGATAGAAATGGATCAGAAATACATGGCTTACGTTAGCGCAGCGGCACATAGCCGCAGGGCCCGTAAAATAGAAAAGCTGAGGACCCAGGCCCTGGAGAGTATTGCCGATGCGAAATCGAAAACAATGGGTCTGCCAAAGTACAAGGGCGACAACAGCCTTCGGCAGGCCAGCGTAGATTATATACAGTTTTGTTACCGGATCTTCAACGACGACTATTCCAAGATCGTGAATATGGAGGAGATCGCCGAACAATCGGTGGACCAGATGCAGGCCTACCTGCTGCTGCAGGAAAAAACTTCCGAAAAACTGGAGGAGGCTTCCGCCAATCTTGAGAAAGCGGAGAAAGAATTTGCAGCGAAGAATGGCGTAACCCTGGTGGATACAAAGAATGAATTGTTTGATAAAATGACTTCGGCGGGGAAAGTCAACAAGTACTGCGATAATCTTTATATCCTGTTCTTCAAATGCAACTGGGAAGACGGACAGCTGTTCAAAGCCCTGAACGCGCATAAAATCAATGACGTGGAACAGGCGCGCAATTCCCTGATCCATTTTGCTGAAGAAGGATTAACTGCCCTGAAATCGGACAGTCTCAAAGACTTCAAAGGCAATTCCGGACTGGCCAGCGGTTGCCGGCAGGCGCTGGAATTTTACCTCTACATGGCAAAGAACAATATTCCCAAACTCACCGATTTTTACCTGAAGCAGGAAAACTTCGACAAGATCAAAAAGAATCTGGAAGCCAAAGGCAACAACAGAACCAAACAGGACGTGGACGAATACAATAAAGCGGTGAAGGAGATGAATGCGAGCGTCGGAGATTTTAATCAACTCAACCAGGATCTGAATAAACGGCGCCAGGAAGTCAACCAGCATTGGGAGGATTCGGAGAAGGGGTTTAAGGATGATTTGATGCCGTATTATAAGTAGGGTTGACGGTTGACAGTTGACAGTTGACGGACTCACGTGTAACGTTAGGATAGAATTCAGTATTCGTAATTCACATAAGACCGTCAACCGTCAACTGTCAACAGTCATCCCTTAAAATGAAACAGCGGATTACTGATAAAAGAGCTATCCGTAAGTGTTCCCAAAAACTGGATCAGGTAAAATTTATCGTTGTCGCTTAACGGAATGCCTTTTCTTAAGGAGGAGTCAAGCGTTGCGCTTGGAATCACACCGGAATTATAATGCTCCAGCACGTCGCTGAGGGTGTTGAACCGGCCATCATGGCCGTAGGGGAAGGTCAGGTAAACATTCCGGAGGCTCGGGACTTTGAATTTGAGTGAATCTTCTTTTCTCCCGGTGATGCGCATGCGCCCATAATCTTTTAAGGTGCTGTCTACTTCCATTCCGGTGTTCCGGTAACTCAGATCCGTAAACAGCGGCTCTTGATGACAACCGGCGCATTTCTGCTGAAAGATTTCATAGCCGGGTTTTTCGTACTGGCTGAAGGAAGCTTCGCCTCTTTTTACTTTATCGTATTTCGAATTGGCTGAAACCAGCGAAACGGTAAACTGGGTAAGCGCCCGTAAAATCCTTTGTGAGTTGATTCCCGGGCTGCCAAATGCTTTGTTAAACAGTGCGGGATATTGTTTATCCGCTCTGAGTTTGCCGATCACGTGGTTGAGGCTCTCCGCCATTTCGTGCGGATCCAGCATGGGCGCCAGGGGTTGTACTTCGAGGTTGTTGATGCCGCCGTCCCAGTGGAATTCCTGCTGCCAGGCCAGGTTGAATAAAGCCGGGGCATTCCGGTAACTGAACTGGCTGTTGAAGCCATGACTCAGCCGGTGTTCATAAGTGGCGAAAGCGGCAAACTGCTGATGGCAGGAGGAGCAGGGAAAATTGCCATCGATGGAAAGCCTTCCGTCATAGAATAGCTTTCTTCCAAGCTCAAACCCGGCTTTGGTTACCGGATTCTTTTTAAAATTGTAAACCGGTGGGGGAAACCCTTTGGGAACAACGAAAGGCATGGGAATATTTATCCAGAGAAAGGAGCACAGGGCCAGCAGGGCGATGATCAGCAGGGCCTTCATAGCGGGCCGGGAATTTCGATTCCGGTAAAAGCGCCGGTAAAATTTCCGGAAATCAGGCGGGCTGTTTCTCCGGGGCTGGTGCAGGCCGCTGTCTTGCGGATATGGATTGGCGTTAGTCCGTCAAAAAAGTAGTCCAGTTCAATGGGAATAACCAGGTTCGTTGTGCCACTCCTTTCGACCCGGAACTGCTGATCCGAACGTGTTGCGATTTTCATTCTCCAGACCGTACTGTTCGGCCACCGGTAGCCACCGATATGGTATGAAAAGCCGTGCGCAGGTTCTTTGGAATCCGGAGACGTGCCCTCGATCTTAAAACTCAGGTATCCCGTATTCCAGGTCCAGAACATTCCCCTGGCCGGGTCGAGCGCGCCGGTTTGCGCGCCGCCTGTCTGTTCGATGGAATCCACGCCCAGCAGAAAATGGATCTCATTATAAACGCCTTCGGGAACCCGGAGGCTCACCGTTGTTGACGCGGAATCGGAAAAATCAATGAGATGATATGCTCCGTCCGGGAACGCTTTCATCGCCGCATGGTCATTCAGGGCAGGGCTGATTTTCCCCGCGTAAAACCGGAAGATATCCGGCCTGAAAGTTTCCCCGAAGGGATTTGTATAATTTTGATGCAGCAGCAGCGGTTGTCCATGTACGGTAGCTTTAAAATGGAGGATGAGATTGGGTGGGTCGGTTGAATGGATTTTTGCTTTTTGTGAAAGGGGGATGTGCTGAAAGGAGCTTATGCCTGCGATCAGCATCAGCAGCAAAATCAACCGAAGGGCAGGCTCATATTTTATAATTTTTCCCCGGCCGGAAGCCATCCTCTCAGACCGCAGTTCAGGAAGGTCTGAAATTTCCGGTGATTTTGTACGGCATTTTAATTTTGTACAGCGTCTTCGTATGGCGGTAAACAACCTCATTCAAACCGGCTGATCTTTTTTCTTAAATTCTTGATCTGCGATTGCTTTTGCTTGAACTCTTTCTTTTTTTCTTTTGAAGCAAAGCTGGGTTTGGTGGCCCTGCGCGGCTTGGGTTTGATCAGCGCCCGTTCAATCAGGCGATTGATTTTTTTAATTACTTCTTCCTTATTTTCCAGCTGCGATCGGTGTTCCTGGCTTTTTACCATCAGAAAACCTCCGGAATTTATTTTGCCGGCCAGTTTATGCTGCAGCACAACTTTTTGTTCATCACGCAGCAAAGCGGAATCGCCGATATGAAAATAGCCCATCACCATGGTCTCCACCTTGTTCACATTTTGTCCGCCTTTCCCGCCGCTACGGGCCGTCCGGAAGCTGATTTCCCGGGAAACTTCTATCTTCATTTGACGAAAGTAGCCGTTAATTTGGATACTCAAATTTTTCCCATGCGTTCTGTAATCCAGCGGGTCTCCCATGCAGGCATCACCATTAACGGGGAGCTGAAATGTTCCATCGGCCGGGGGCTGTTGGTGTTGATCGGTATTGAAGAAAGCGACGGGCCGGAGGATATCGAATGGCTGAGTAAGAAAATGATCCAGTTGCGGATCTTCGACGATGAGGCCGGCGTGATGAACCGCTCCCTGATTGAAACAGGCGGGGAACTGATGCTGGTGAGCCAGTTTACCCTGTTTGCCTCGACAAAGAAGGGCAACCGGCCTTCCTATGTCCGGGCGTCTAAGCCGGATACCGCCATCCCGGTATACGAAGCCATGATTGTTCAACTGGAAAAGGATCTGGGGAAAAAAGTACAGACCGGGGTTTTTGGCGCCGATATGAAGGTGAATTTACTCAACGACGGGCCGGTCACGATTTTGATGGATTCCAAGAACAGGGAATGAGATTTTTTGACCAGCCCCAGCCCGGAATCCACTCATTATGCAACGCGAAGCTGCCTGCCGGCGCACGGGACGGGCTTAGCTATTTATTGGTTCGGTCTAGGGGGTAAGTCCATTATCCAATGGACTTACCCCCTAGACCGAACTAAAGGGGAACTGGCGGGAACCCATCGGCTTCAGTTTGTTTGGGCACTTGCAAAAGATGATTTATTACGACAGAATGCTGTTTGAATATAATGTTCCGTTAGTCTTAATTTTGCTTCTGTAACATATTATCATAAAACTATATGCGTCTAAAAATATATATTGCCAATGCGTTTGCCGGGAATCAGTTCGGCGGAAATCCGGCAGCGGTAATTCCTTTGAAGGAATGGTTAAGCGGTGAATTGATGCAGCAGATCGCTTCGCAGAATAACCTGGCGGAAACCGCTTTTATCGTTCCGCAGGGGGAAGATTTTCATATTCGCTGGTTTACGCCCACTGTGGAAGTGGCGCTTTGCGGGCATGCTACCCTGGCGTCCGCGCACGTTTTTTTCAATCACCTGGATTATGGGAAGCCGCAAATTAATTTTCATTCGAAGAGCGGGTTGCTGAAAGTCTCTAAAAGCACAGATGAAAGAATTACCCTTGATTTCCCTTCCGATCAGCCGGTTCCGGTATCCCCGGAGGAGCAAGAGGGCGTTGTATTTGCCATTATAGAACAGGCTTTAAAACGAAAGCCCGCCGGCATTTATAAATCTGCTTTCGATTTTTTAGCGGTTCTGAAAGATCAGGATGAAATAGAAAATCTTGCACCGGATCTCAGCCTGGTCGCGAAGCTGCCGGCCAGGGGGCTGATCGTAACGGCCAGGGGGAAAAATGCCGATTTTGTTTCCCGCTGTTTCTTCCCGCAATCCGGCATTGATGAAGATCCGGTAACCGGTTCCGCACATACGGTTCTCGTACCTTATTGGGCAAGCATATTGGGAAAGACAAAATTATCCGCCATTCAACTGTCAAAACGAAGAGGCTATCTGGATTGTGAATTAATCAAAGACCGGGTACTGATGAGCGGAAAGGCTTTTACTTATCTTACCGGCGAAATCAATATTTAATAAGATAAAAATTTCAAATGCCCGGTGAAGAAATTTCCATACGTGAAGCGCAGCAAAGAATTGATGAATGGATCCGGACCACCGGCGTGCGCTATTTCAGTGAACTCACCAATATGGCAATCCTGACGGAGGAGGTGGGTGAAGTGGCCAGGCTCATGAGCCGCCTTTATGGAGATCAGTCCTTTAAGGAATCCGACCAGCAAAAAAATCTTCCCGACGAACTCGCAGATGTGCTGTGGGTACTGATCTGCATTGCCAATCAAACCGGCATTGATCTGACAACCGCCCTCCAAAAGAATCTCGAAAAGAAAAACATCCGGGATGGCCAACGGCATCAGGAGAACCGGAAGCTGAAGTAATTATTGCGTATTGGGGCAGGTGGGGAATGGCTCGACGTATGTCTATCACTGCCCCTGCGCCAGGCTATACGCTTTCTTCCCGCCCAGCATATTCAGCAATTCGGAGGAGCAGATCTTGAAATCCCCGCTGAGGCTTACGTACAGGCCCAGCACATCCTGCTGGTTTAACGGAGAGCCGTCGAGGCTTTCAAAACGGACATTGTATAGATTTACCAGGTTCGTATATACGGAGCCGGTAGGCCATACCTGGGTGCCGCGGTTGCTGATATTGACCAGGTTGAATTTTACCCCGCCATGGCGCTGACATTTTTTGGCGATGTATTCCGGTTGTTCAGAACTTTCAATAAACATATCCACCCCTATAATATATTCCTTCAGCGTTTCTTCTGAAACCATCATCTGGTTATGGTCCAGTTTGAAAACAGTGGGGGTAACATGCATGTTGGGAACCACCGGTTTGGCGCCATGTTCCGGTTTTTTGCCGAAATTGCCAATGATGGCCTGGGAAAATTCGGTGGTATTTTTTCCGGGAATGGATTTGTCTCCGAAATCGCCGGTATGAATGCCCTGTTCCAGCGTGTACAACAGCGCATTTTCAATTATGGCGGCATTCTGCATATAACCCAGGTGGCGCAGCATGGCGATACCGCTGAGTAAAAGGGCGGTGGGATTCGCAATATTTTTTCCCGCAATATCCGGCGCCGTTCCGTGCACTGCTTCAAAAATCGCAATATGGTCTCCGATATTGGCAGAGGGCGCAAATCCCAGTCCGCCGACCAATCCCGCGCAGAGATCCGAAATAATATCGCCCTGCAGATTGGTCAGCACCACCACATCGAATTCCTGTGGCCGCACCACCAGTTTCATGGCGAGGTCGTCCACAATAATATCATCCGATTTCAGCTCGGGATATTGTTTGGCCACTTCCTGAAAGCATTCCAGGAAAAGCCCGTCCGTGAGCTTCATGATATTGGCTTTATGTCCGCAGGTGATCCGCCGTGCGCCGTTCTTCTTCGCCATTTCAAAAGCATATTTGATCACCTGCAGGCTGCCCGGCCGCGTAATGAACCGCCGGCTGAGGGCCACATCATGCGTGGGCATGTGTTCGATGCCGCCATAGGTATCTTCAATATTTTCGCGTACAATGGTAATGTCGATCGGAATACCGGCTTTGGAAAAAACGGTATCCACGCCATGCAGGGATTGAAAAACCCGTTTATTGGCATAGGTGTTCCAGGTTTTCCGTGCGGTAACATTCACGCTCTTTACGCCTTTACCTTTCGGCGTTTCCATGGGTCCCTTAAATAAAATACCCAGTTCTTCGATGGAATGCTGGGCTTCGGGCGTCATCCCGTTTGAAAATCCCTTGTCAAATACCCATTTTCCCATATCCACGACTTCGTATTCGAGGGGAACCTGTTGGCATTGAAAATGGAAAGAACGGCATCCATGATTTCCGGACCGATACCGTCTCCTTTTGCGACTGCAATTTTCATAATAAAAGAGGGTGTTGGGTGCGAATTTACGAAGAAAAAGGTAGTTGACGGTTGACAGTTGACGGTTGACGGACTTTATGTTGTAATCGGAAAGATCAGATACTTTAGTACAGAGTTGCCTGATTTTATCAGCAAGTCCGTCAACCGATCAACTTTCAACCGTCAAGCTTCTCCCCCGTTTTCCCTAATTTTATACCAAACTAACTCCATGGCAAATAAAATTTCAGAAGGGGTTGAAATTGATGTTGAAACTTTTTACCAGCCCGATTACAGCAATCCGGTAGCGGGGGAACACATGTTTGCCTACCGGATCACCATCTGGAATCACAATAATTTTTCCGTAAAACTTCACCGCCGTCAATGGCATATTTTCGACAGCAATGGAACGCACCGGGAAGTGGAAGGAGAAGGCGTGGTCGGCGTTCAGCCCGTTTTACAACCCGGAGAAAAATATCAGTACGTGAGCGGCTGCAATCTGCGCACGGAAATGGGAAAAATGTACGGCAGCTACAATATGGAAAACCTGAATACAAAGGGAATTTTCGAAGTGAATATTCCGATGTTTGAGATGATTGTGCCGTTTAAAATGAATTGACTTTACGTTTTGTCGTTAATGGTATATGGTTAATGGTGGATGGACGATGCCTCAAATCGGCAACCCGTGTTTCAGTAAATTCATGAAGCTTGCTTTACATGCCCGACCATCCACCATTAACCATTAACGATTCATCTAAGCTGATCCACCTCAATCATCAGCCGCCGTTGCCTCCACCACCACTTTATTCAGCTTTTTCGTTAGCGGCAAAAGCAACAAGCCCGCAACAATAGCCGCAGTAGCGCTGATGCCGAAGAAGAGCGCCTTGCTGTCGAAATGATCCCAGAAGCCGGCCATGATGCCGGCAATTTTTGCGCCGAGTGAAGTGGTGATGAACCAGCCGCCCATCATCAGGGCGGTAAATCTTCGGGGAGACACTTTGGACACCAGCGACAATCCGACGGGGCTTACAAATAGTTCACTGATCGTGAATACGCCATAACTGCTGATGATCCAGGCGGAGGAAACTTTATGTTCGATAAATATTGGTGGAAAGGGCCGCAACCACCATTACCACCGACGACAATCCGGCGATCATGGTTCCCCAGGCAAATTTGCTGGGTGTGGAGAGTTCTTTTCCCCGCGCTTTCATGAATCCGAAAAAGCCCAACCATGACCGGCGTGAGCACGATGATCCAGAATGGATTGATGGACTGATAAATTTCCGTGGAAATAAGTTTGAGATCTTCTCCCTTCGCCGGCCATTGGTCTTTGGGAATATTCTGCAGATAAGGATCCGTGCCGATATGCGTGACCACTTTTCCCTTCGCATCCGTTTTGGCATGAAAATGATAATCCAGCACCGGTACTTCTTTCGGATCCGTATTCACCGTTTGCAGAAATCCAAAGGGCTTTAATCACTTTTTCGATTGCTGCAGGCGCTTCACGTTTGGTATAGCTGTCTGCCCAGATGGTCAGCGAAGTGGCATTCTGGTTATAGATGTTCCAGAAAATAATGGAAACACCGAACAGGGTAAAAAGTGTTCCGATTCGCCTCCTGTCAAACGCATTGCAACGATACCAGATATTGAAATAAAATATGATGACGGGAATGCAGGCAAAAATGAATGCATCATTGGAATCCGAGCCCATTAAATTTCCGGGAATGAACCAGCCGATGATGCCTGCCGCAATGGCGGGCAGGAATACATAAGAAACGATTTTCGATAAAGGCATGTCTTCTTTCTGAACCGGTTTGATCACATCGGCATGTTTCACATATTTCTGACCGGCGGCAAAGAAGATCAGAGAAAGCACCATTCCAAAACCTGCGGCGGCAAAAGCCCATCCCCAGGAATAATTGATGCGCAGGAATGCCGCCACGAAATTGCAAACAAAGGCGCCGATATTAATGCCCATATAAAAGATATTATAGGCAATATCTTTTTTCGGCTTTAATTCTTCCTTATTATAAATATTGCCCAGCAGGGTGCTGATATTGGGTTTGAAAAAACCATTCCCGATGATCACACAGTCCAAGCGCAGCATACATCAGTCCGCCGCTGTGCGGGACCGACATCAGAAAATATCCCAGTGCCATCATGGAGCCGCCGAGAAAAACAGAAACCCGGTATCCGATATAGCGGTCCGCCATCAGTCCGCCGATAAAAGGCGTGAGATAAACCAGTGCAATATAGGTACCGATGATATCGGCTGCCAGTCCGGTATCCAGGCCCCTTCCGCCATTGTTAACCGTGTCATGTAAAAAGAAATACAGAATACCCACCATCAGGTAGTATCCAAACCGTTCCCACATTTCAGTAAAAAATAAAACATATAGTCCGCGGGGATGTCCTTTTTTCGGAAGCGTTGTCGTCATATATGGCGTGGTTTCAGGTTTAGTATGAAAAGGTAATGCTAACCTAAAGTAAGATTAATTTATTCATCTCCGAAGGACGCGTTTCGCCGGATCATAAAATTATTTTTTCAGATATGGGTATGAATCGGGAATTTCGGGCCTAATCAACTGTGACAATGAATATTTTATTATTAGGTGGCGGAGGAAGAGAACATGCTTTGGCCTGGAAATTGTCGCAAAGCAAGGATTGTTCCGGCATTATTCATCGCACCCGGAAATGCCGGTACTTCTTCTTTCGGAACCAATTTGATCTGTCGCCGCTCGATTTCCCGGAAGTTAAGAAAGCCTGTCTGGATAACAGGATCGACATGGTGGTGGTTGGCCCGGAAGAGCCACTGGTAATAGGGATTGTTGATTTTTTTGCCGCCGATCCGGAGATCAGCCATATTCCGGTGATCGGGCCTTCCGCAGCGGCCGCCCAGCTGGAAGGCAGCAAGGCCTTTTCAAAAAATTCATGCAAAAACATGGCATCCCCACGGCCGGTTACCAAGAATTCGATGCAGAGAATTATCCGAAGGGTCTGAATATCTGAAGCGCATAGCCTCCCGATTGTTTTAAAAGCAGACGGACTGGCTGCCGGCAAGGGCGTGATCATTTGCAAAAGTCATGTGGAAGCCATTGCGGAATTCGAACTGATGCTGCAGCAGAATAAATTCGGGGAAGCCGGGAAACGGATCGTGGTGGAAGAATTTCTGGATGGTATCGAATTATCCGTTTTTGTACTGACTGACGGGGACCATTATGTGCTTTTGCCGGAAGCAAAAGACTATAAGAAAATCGGGGAGGGAGACAAGGGCCGAATACCGGTGGAATGGGCGCCGTGAGTCCGGTTCCTTTTGCGGATAAAGAATTTATGAAGAAAGTAAAAGAAAGGATCATTGAGCCCACCATTAAGGGATTGAAAGAAGAGAGATCGAATACCGGGGATTTATTTTTATGGTCTGATCAAGGTGAATGAAGAACCGTGTGATTGAATACAATTGCCGGATGGGCGATCCGGAAACAGAAGTGGTGATGCCCCGGTTTAAAAATGATCTGGTGGACCTTGTTCAAGGCGGTCGCAGATAAAAGCTGAATGAAATAATCGTTCAAACAGATCCCCGGTTGCGCAACCATGGTGGCCGTTAGCGGCGGATATCCGGGTAGTTATGAAAAAGGATTTCCGATCAGCGGGCTGGATAATGCCGGTGAGGACAGCCTGATCTTTCATGCCGGAACACAAGAAGAAAACGGTAAAGTGGTTACCAATGGCGGAAGGGTACTGTGTGTTACTTCTTATGCGGAATCGCTGCAGGATGCCATCCGCAAATCTGTGAACGTTCTCCGGAAGATTGATTTTGACGGCATGTATTTCCGGAGGGATATCGGATATGAATTCCTGTAGCCTTCCCGGCCTAACTTCATCGTATGGATTCATCCCTTCATTATGCGGATTATCTGAAGCTGGATACGATGCTGCAGGCGCAGCAATTGCAAAGCGATCAGCTGCATGCCCATGCACATGATGAAATGCTTTTCATCATTATTCACCAGACCTATGAACTCTGGTTCAAACAATTGCTTTATGAAGTGGATTCGGTAAAAGCCATTTTGCAGAAACCTGCGCTGAATGACGACTCACCCGAACTGCAGATCATTGTTCACCGGCTCAGCCGCGTAATACGATTCTAAATTACTGGTTCAACAAATCGAAATCATGGAAACCATGTCGCCGATGGATTTTCTGGATTTCCGAGATATGCTGCGGCCGGCTTCCGGCTTCCAGAGCTGGCAGTTCAAATTGCTGGAAGCCAAACTGGGATTGAAATTTGAACAAAGGCACGGGCAGGCGCACTATATTTCCCAGTTGCGGGAGGCCGAAGTGGATCTTATCAAAACCGCGGAATCAGAAAAAACCCTGCTGGAACTGCTGAATGACTGGCTGGAGAGAATGCCCTTTTTAAAGGATAATGATTTCTGGTCCGGATACCGGAAACTTTATCTGGAAAGTCTTTCAGAAGGAGAAAAGGCGCATGCGGGTTTATTTGACACCGTATTTTCCGAAGAACCCGCAGATGCTTCACGATCTCTTTCTCCCGCGGCCTGCCGTGCCGGCCTTTTTATCATGATCTATCCTGGTTATCCGATATTGCAGCTGCCCTTCCAGTTGCTGAACCAACTGCTGGAGATGGATGAGCAACTGAGTACCTGGCGATACCGGCACATGCACATGGTGCAGCGCACCATCGGAACCCGGATGGGAACGGGTGGCAGCACGGGGAGGGATTATCTGCAGGGCACACTCGAAAAGCATTTTATTTTTCGTGATATCGCCCAGCTCACCAGTTTTCTGATTGAAAGAAAAAAACTGCCGAAACTGAGCAGACAAATGGAAAGGAGATTGGGATTTGCTTCAGAATAAAGATATCTTTTCAGGAAATATCCGTGTGAAAATAGCGTTCAGTGCAGGATATCCACGATATTACCAATCAGGGATGTTCACTTTGTTAATTCGGATTATTTCCATCAATTTTGCATCCATCGTAACAGAATTTAAATCTGACCTTTTAAAATGGGATTATTCAATTTCCTGACGCAAGAGATTGCTATGGATCTGGGGACAGCTAATACCCTGATCATTCATAATGATGAGATCGTCGTAAACGAACCCAGTATCGTTGCCCTTGACCGGAATAATCCGAAAACAGTGCTGGCTGTCGGGAAAAGGGCCCTGATGATGCATGAAAAAACGCATGAAAGCATCCGTACCGTCCGCCCCCTGAAAGATGGGGTTATCGCCGATTTTAACGCTGCCGAGCTCATGATCCGGGAAATGATCAAGATGATCTATCCCAAAAAGCCCTTTTTCCCCCCAGCTGGCGGATGATGATCTGCATCCCTTCCAGCATCACGGAAGTGGAAAAAAGAGCGGTGCGCGACAGTGCCGAACAGGCCGGCGCCAAAGAAGTTTACCTGATTCATGAGCCCATGGCTGCGGCCCTGGGTATTGGCATCGATGTGGAAGAACCCGTGGGCAATATGATCATTGATATCGGCGGTGGAACCACCGGCATTACCGTGATCGCCCTGGCCGGTATCGTGTGCGACCAGTCCATCCGCATCGCCGGGGATGAATTCACGGCAGATATCATGGAAGCGCTGCGCCGTTATCATAGTCTGCTGATCGGGGAAAGAACAGCCGAACAGATCAAAATACAAATCGGCGCCGCATTGAAGGACCTGGACAATCCGCCGGATGATATTCCGGTAAATGGCCGTGACCTGGTGACCGGTATTCCCAAACAGATCCTGGTGAGCTACCAGGAAATTGCCGAAGCACTGGACAAAAGCATTTTCAAAATAGAAGAAGCCATTCTGAAAGCACTGGAAACCACACCTCCTGAACTGGCCGGCGATATCTACCGCCGCGGTTTATACCTGACCGGCGGAGGGGCGCTGCTCAGGGGACTGGATAAAAGACTTAGCCAGAAAATCAAACTTCCGGTACATATTGCCGATGATCCGCTGAAAAGCGTGGTAAGGGGAACAGGGATTTCTTTGAAAAACTATGACAGGTATCCGTTTGTGATGCGGTAGTTCTGATCTTGCTGTTTTATTATTATAAACTCTAGCACCTGTGCGCAATGTTTTTCTCTTCATCAGAAAGTACGCCAATTTCCTTTTCTTCCTGGTGTTGCAGATCATCGCGCTCTCTTTTCTTTTCCGTTACAATAAATATCATGAAGCTGCTTTTATGAATGTTGCCGGAGAAATCACCGGCAGCCTGGATCAGCGATACAACAAAGTGGAATACTATTTCCAACTTAAAAAGAATCAATGAACAGCTGGCTGCTGAGAATGCACGCCTGAACCAGCTGCTCAAAGAAAATTATGAAAAGCCCGACGAAAGCGGAAAGCTCGTAATGGATACGCTTCAGATCGATTCACTCCTGCAGATCCAGAAATATACCTGGCTCGGCGCCAAAGTAGTCGGCAGCACCGTAAGCATCGCAGACCAATTTCATCACCATTCACCGCGGATCCGATCAGGGTGTGCAGCCGAATATGGGCGTGGTGAGTCCGCATGGGGATTGTTGGCACGGTGGTGAATGTAAGTGAAAATTATGCCAGCGTAATGACCCTGCTCCACCGGCAGTACAAAGTAGTGGTGAAATTAAAAAAGGGCGGCGAACGGGGCACGGTGGAATGGGACGGGATCAGTCCCATGTTATGTTACATTGAAAGATATTCCCAAGAGCGCAAAAGTGGAAAAAGGGGATTCTGTTGTTACCAGCCCGACTTCTTCTTTATTTCCCGGCAATATCATGGTAGGCACGGTCGTGGAGATTGTCAGATGATAAAAGCAGTAATTTTTATACGCTGAAACTGAAACCGGCCACTAATTTTTTTAATATTGAATATGTGTATGTGATTGCCAATTCGCAGTATGTTGAACAAAGACGACTGGAGGATTCCACGCGCAAAAAATTCCAATGAGCGAACTGCTGAAAAATATCATCCGGTTTGTGCTGTTCATTTTTGTTCAGGTATTCATCCTGTTCAAGATGCCACCCCTGCACCGGTTTATCACACCATATTTATATTATCTCTATATTCTCTGGCTGCCCTTCAGTATGTCCCGGGCCGGACTGATGAGCTGTGGCTTTCATTTTCGGGCTTACCCTGGATTATTTCATGCATACCCCCGGATTGCATGCCGCGGCCTGTGTGCTGATCGCTTATTTGCGGCCTTTTGTCGTTAATATGCTCATTTCGCAGGAAGGAGCCGATAAAAACTATTTGTCGCCTTCCATCACCAGCATGGGCTGGGCGCCTTACGGCACCTACGTATTTGTTCTGACGCTTTTTCATCATGGATATCTTGTTTTCCTGGAATGGATGAGTTTCGGATCTTTTTTGTATTTTATCGGGAAAGTAATTGCAACAACGGGCATCAGTATGTTGCTGATATTGCTGACGGAACTGTTATTCTTCCGGAAAGAGAAGTTCAGGACGAATACGGTTTAATTATTTATAATCCCATATCCGGAAATGCCTGTTTTTAATCAATCGCGCAGTAATATCATTCGCCTCATCTTCCTGGGGATGTTCCTGATCATTTTTGCGCAGCTCTTCAACCTGCAGGTTATTTCCGACAAGTATAAAAAAATGGCGCAGGAAAATGCGCTCTTTCCCAAACGAATTTATCCGACACGGGGGATTATCTATGACCGGCAGCAACCGCGCCATCCTCAACAATACCATCATGTACGACCTGATGGTAACGCCATCCCAGGTTAAAAATATCGATACGGCCTATTTCTGCCAGCTGATGGAAATCGATTCCGCGGAATTCCGTGCCCGGGTGCTGGATGCGCAGTATACAAAACGGCCCCTTCCGGCCCACCATTTTTGAAGATCTGCTGCCGCCCGATCTGTATGCCAAACTGGAAGAAAATATCTGGCGCTTTCCCGGATTCAATTTGCAGGAACGCCCGGTTCGCATCTATCCTTATGATGCCGGCGCCCATATCATGGGTTATGTGGGTGAAGTGGATTCGAATATTTTGAGACGCTCTAATTTTTATTATCAGCTGGGGGATTATGTGGGCAGAAGCGGACTGGAACAATATTATGAAAAACAACTGATGGGTCAGCGCGGAATTGAATACTGGATCAAGGACAATAAAAACCGGCTCGTTGGACATTATGCGAATCATGAGCTGGATACCGCTGCCATTGCCGGAAGAAATCTGCACACCTACCTGGATATTGAATTGCAGCAGCTGGCAGAAAAATTACTGACCAATAAAGTAGGCGCGGTAGTAGCCATCGAGCCTAAAACAGGCGGTATACTGGCCATGGCTTCCGGTCCGGATTACGATCCCAATTCTTTAACCGGGCCCGACAAACAAAAAAATTACGCAAAGCTGGTGCTGGATGTATCGTCGCCTTTGCTGAACCGCGCCATCAAGGGACAGTATCAGCCGGGATCAACTTATAAACCGCTGGCGGCATTGATCGGACTGGATGAAGGCGTGATTACGCCGGCCAGCGGAATTGCCTGCACCGGATTTTATTATGGCTGCAACATGGTTTATAAATGTGACGAGAAAGTGCCGGGTCATGCAGCCAATCTGCGACTGGCCATTGCCCATTCCTGCAACTCTTTTTTCTACAACACTTTCCGGCTGACCCTGGATAATCCGGCTGAACACGGCGTCCGGAACGGCCTGATGAAATGGAAGGAATACGTAAATAAATTTGGCCTGGGTGAAAGGATCGGCGTGGACCTTCCCAGTGAAGATGGAGGAAATATTCCCGATACCCTCGCTTACGATAAGGAATATCGCGGATCCTGGAATTCCTGCACCATGGTTACCATGGGTATCGGGCAGGATAAGATGCTGGTAACCCCCTTGCAAATGGCGAATTCCATGTGCATTGTAGCCAATAAAGGATCTTTTTTTGTTCCGCATTTTGTGGAAGAAGTAGATGGAGAATCTTCTGACGATACTATTTTGAATAAATTCAAAGTGAAACATTCGGTGCTTACCCATATTTCCGATGCTTCCTATGAAACGGTTATGGACGGGATGCAGGATGTAACGGAAGTGGGAACCGCCCGCATCGCCCGCATTCCGGGCATCAATATGTGTGCGAAAACAGGTACGGCGGAAAATTATCTCTATGTTGAAGGGAAGCGGACCAAGCTGAAGAATAACTCTATCTTTGTTTGTTTTGCACCCCGGGAAAACCCGCAAATCGCTATTGCGGTCATTATTCAGAATGCGGGATATGGCGCCACATGGGCAGCTCCCATCGGCAGTTTACTGGTTGAAAAATATTTGAGGGATACACTGACCGCTGCCCGGGTAAAACAGGCGACGGTTATCGCCAATACCAATCTCATGCCGGATTATCTGGTAAGACTTCAGTTTTATACCGATTCCTTGAGAGCGGTTTCCTGGGCAAATCTTACGAACGACAGTACCCGGATGAAACGCTATCAGGATCCGGTTACCCGGAGAAAACTCCTGGATACATTAAACAAGCCTACCGTTCGCGTTACGATTCCGTTTGGACCAAGAACCAGGCCAGCCGTATCAGCTGCCGATACAACAAAAGCGAAAAAACAGGATTCAGCAGGATTGAGAAAAGCGACGCCGGCTTTAATACGTAAGAACGATTCTTTAAGATCACATGGACCGGATTCCGGTCATATCAGAACAAGCCCTTTGCACAGACCGGATTCGGGGAACATGGAAAAACCTTTGCCAAAGGCGCACAGACCGGATTCATCAACCATAAAAGGAGCGGAAACCCGGGTCCGGGATACGGATTCAGGGGGTTTTCGAAACAAGGATTTACTGGCAAAGAAATCCCGAAGGGTTTTATTTAGAGGAAAAACTGATTTCCTGCCAATGAAACACGAAGAGCAGAAAGCCATTCAGCAGGAAAGCCAAAAAAATCTCAGTACATGAGCCAACGCAATTCTACACTGGGTAAAGGGGCGGATCGTTCGCTGATCCTGCTATGGTTCATCCTATGCACTGTTGGCGTCATCAGCATTTTTGCAGCTTCTTACCGGGATGGTGAAAATATATTGCAGGGATTTCTGTCATTAAAAACGGATTACAGCCGGCAGGCCTTGTTTTTTGTATTCAGTGGTGTGGCAGGTATTTTCATCCTGCTCACAGACAGTAAATTTTTTACAGCAACGGCAAATCTCTGGTATGCATTCGGGATGCTGCTGATGTTGCTGGTATTTCCTTTTCATTCCAATATTAAAGGAACGGAGTCCATCATCAAACTGGGGAGTTCCGTTCAGATACAGCCGGCAGATATCTGTAAAATTTTTGTGAGCCTGGCGCTGGCGAAATATTTGTCGCGGGTGGAAACTGATTTTGCGAAACCGCGTTCCCAGGTTATTGCGGCGATTATCGCACTGGTTCCGGCTGGCCTGAGCATCATGCAAAAAGAAACCGGTCTGGCCCTGGTATATTTTTCTTTTTTCCTGGTGATGTTCCGGGAAGGATTGCCTCCTTATGTACTGATCATCGGCTTTTCATTTGCGGTACTGGTGGTCGCCACGCTTTTGCTGGATCCCAACCTGCTGGCGCTGATCCTCACGGGCATTGCAGCGCTGGCCGTTTATATTTTAAGAAGACAGGTAAAACGCCATCGCGGTATATTATTTTTCATTGTGAGCATTTGGTTTGTGTGTGTGGGTATTCAGCGTTTTGTGGTCCCCTTTGCCTTCGACCATGTATTCCAGCCCTACCAGGTAAAAAGGATTTATGATGCCATCGGGAAAGACTATGTACCGAAGAACGCCGCAGCCGCCCTGGAGATCGAACAGAAAGCCGGTGCTAAAAAGAAGAATGCCGGCAACTATAATGTGAAGCAGAGCAAGATCGCCATCAGCAATGGCGGCCTGCTGGGAAAAGGCCTGTTGAGCGGTACGCAGACCCGATATGATTTTGTGCCGGAGCAACGCACGGATTTTATCTTCTGTACCATCGGAGAGAGTTTCGGATTTATCGGCAGCCTGATATTTCTGGGTATCTATATTGTGCTCCTGATGCGGATCGTAACCATTGCGGAGCGACAGCGAAGCGTATTCAGCCGCGCCTATGCATATGGCGTGGCTTCTGTTTTCTTTTTCCATATCGCCATCAATATCTGCATGACCATCGGTCTGGCTCCGGTAATCGGCATCCCGCTTCCCTTTGTGAGCTACGGAGGAACTTCCCTGCTCACTTTTAGTGTAATGTTGTTTATTTTGGTTAAGCTGGATTCGGACAGGCAGATGGTTTTGAGATAGATGACCATCAACCAATCCCCCTTTTTCGTAATTTCGCTCATGCAAATCATCCCTCTTTCCGAAGGCGCATTCACTGTTGGCAAGACCAAAGAATTTATTCCGTTTGAACCTGGGAAGGATGATTTGCAAAAACGGGAGACGGGCAGTTTGCTGGTGGAGATCCAGCCCTTTGTGGTGGTTACAAAGAACGATGTATTGCTGCTGGATACCGGTTTGGGTTTTGAGGAGGAAGGGGAACTCCGCCTGTACCGGCTGATGAAAGCGGCAGGCATTGACCCGGGTTCTGTGACCAAGGTCCTGATGAGCCATTTGCATAAAGACCATGTGGGCGGGATGGGAAAGAATCTTCCGGATGGCAGCCGCGTTGCGGCCTTTCCTCAGGCGAAATATTATGTTCAACAACGTGAACTGGAATATGCCAATGAAAAAGGATCGAAGAGTTATCAACCGGAATCATTTGCATTTTTAAACGGATTCTCCAACCTGGTGAAACTGGAGGGCAATGGGACAATAGATGGCTATATCCGTTATGAACTAACCGGCGGCCATTGCCCCTTTCACCAGGTATTCCATATTGAAGAAGACGGCCAGCATTTCTTCTTTGGCGGCGACGTGGCGCCCCAGCTGAATCAGATGAAGAGCCGTTTTGTGGCCAAGTATGATTATGACGGTAAAAAGTGCATGGAGCTTCGTCAGCAATGGTGGGAAGAGGGAAAGCAGGGGCACTGGGTGTTTATGTTTTATCATGATATTAAAACGCCTGTTTATAATGGATAATGGATAATTGACACGTTGCGGTTTTGCTGGAGGCAATATCCATTATCAACTATCAATTATCCATTATTTCAACGTTTTTCGCAACACCCGCAAACGCCCGTCAATCTCATCAGAATAAGGCAGCCGCAGGATTTTAGCGATCAGGGGAAAAACGTGAATGTTCTCAAATGGAGGGATCTGTAAATGCTTTTTAAAATCCGGCCCCCAGGCATAAAAAGTTGCGTGCATTTCCGGCAGTGCGGGATCAAAGCCATGCGTAGCGGGATTCAAATGGTATTTTTTAAAATTAAAGACTTCCGGGGGGTGGCTCACCAGTATGATATCCCCGATACGGTTATAACGGTCGTCGGCCTTACTGTAATGCCATTCGGGAGGCATTTCATCTGCCAGGAAAACGTCATAATCGATTGCCTGGGATTTCAGGGCAATCGATGCGGGCAGGATATCTTCGGGATGATAGGCATACAGATGAACAAGGGTTAATGAATTTTCTATCCTGAATTGATTTGTGTCCAGAGCCGGCGGCAGTCCGATGGTATGCGCAGTATCAACGGTCATCATGCCGTGGTCGGATAAAAAAATAAAATTTACAGGTAAATGCAGAGCGCCGACTGAAGCCGCCAGCTTTGCGATGCTTTCATCCACAAAATGGACCGCCTTTTCTGTTTCCTTTGAATCAACCGTGTGCAGATGTTCCTGATGATCTACGTCCGGTATGTAAAAAAAGATGAGGTGAGGTCTTTTTTCTTCCGGCAATGAAAGCCAGTCGTGCACCGCCCGGATCCGTTCATCCATCGGGATCAGGTTGTTGAATTTATAATAGTAGGTGGGCCGAACTCCCTGAATGGCGGCTTCCGAACCTACCCAGTACGAACTGGCCGTGAGCATCCCTTCCTGTTCTGCCAGAACCCAGAGCGGGGTTCCGCCATACCAGGAGCTGTCCTGCACGGCGCTTTTTTTCCCCAGGGAATAAAATTCTTTTTTCGATGGATCATAAAAAGAATTGTCAACCAATCCGTGATGTGCCGGATACAAACCGGTTACGATCGTATAATGATTCGGAAAAGTGAGGGAAGGGAAGGATGCCAGCATATAGGCGGCATTCACCCCCTGGTCGCGGAATTTTAAAAGATTTTTTGCCTGGTATTTATCGGCCAGGTCATAACGGAATCCGTCGGCCGAGATCAGGATAACATAAGGTTTTTTTAACTGATTTGGACTGTTTACCCTGCCCGGAATGATATACTGGATAGTGTCCTGAGCGTTCAGTTCATTAAGCAGTGGGAAAATCAATAAAATAAGAGCGATGTATCTTTTCATTATAAGAGGTTATTGATTTTAATATTAAGCGGCGCGCGGATCAGCTTCGTTTAATTTCCGCGAAATGAAATTACCGGAAAATCGGAAATTCTTTCCGGATCCGTTGTTTAGCTGCTGTTAATAAAGTACTGAGGATAAATGAACTGGCCGCCTGCCCGGAGGAATTGGAAGGGGCAGAACCGGCGGCCCTATAAAAAAGGCCCGCTCTTGAAAGAGCCGGCCGTTGCTAACCTATGAAAAACACCAGTTTCAAATATCGGCATAGAAGAATTTTTAGCTGAAATAAATCGGTAAACGGGGGAAATCTCAGGGTCTATGGCTTGTTTCCGTTCCTTTTTTGCGATCTGAGCTGGCGCCGCTCCATTTCCTTTTGAACGAAAACCCCGAATTCTTTTTCTGATTTAAAAAAAGCATTCACTTTATCGGCAGAAAGGACCTGGGCAAACCGGGTATCGTATTTCTTCCTGATTCTCAATTGATTCTCGTCCAGGCTGATCTCGGTTTCATTATTTTTTTCTGCCTGCTGACGGGCTTCCCGGAGTTCCGCGGCATATTGGTTATAGATTGGCCAGAATTTCTGGGCTTCCTCAGGGCTGAGATCCATCTTCTTAGTTATATAGGCGATCTTGAGCGCTTCCAGCCGGTTACCATTCTGCGCCTGAATGCTGAAACCCGATAAGATAAAAAAGGAATAAAGTATAAATCTCTTCATGCCGGCTTAGTTTATAATTCGTTTTTGATCCTTCAAATCCGGAAGATACTGCTCCAGTTCCGCATCCGAAACATTACCCAGGAGTTCGCTGATCTCAGTGTCGTTAAACTCCACCGTGGCTGTTGGTGTGGAGGCTGATGTTCCGGGAACCCAGTGTACATCCTGATTTTCCAGATAGCTCGCCATTTCCTGATCACTCACACTGGTTAAACTGTTTAAAGGATCAGGGCTGTTTTTATTGTGCAGGGTAAGGAATGCGGCGCCGGCAATAATTCCGGTGATGACGGCTGCTGCCGCATATTTCAGGTAAGGCCTGACGGAATGCAGGGGAATTGCCCTGACTGCGGGTTTCATCTTCGCCGGTTCGGTGGCAATGATTTCAGCTGCAGGAACAGCTTCCTGTTTTTCCTTTTGGACCCTGAATGCATCAAAATACCCCTCCGGAACCTGGTAAGGAGCTTTACGGTTTAATCCTGCCAGTAAAGGCGAAATGGCTTGTATTTCAGCATCCGGATCTTCCGCTTCCCTCCGGATCTTGACTAGCAGACTTTCAGTAAAATGTTCAAAATAACCGGCAGGGACCCGGTAGGGTTGTGCCGTAATCCCGTTTTTACCCAGTATCGGAGCGATTCCGGATAACTCTGTCTCTATTTCCTTTAATCTTTCCATGAACGCCAATAAGACCCCTTCAGGGCTTCAAAGTTTAATGATTCAGTATAAAATCTTCAATTTTTTTCGCCGCATGATGATAGGATGCTTTTAATGCTCCTGCCGAGGTTTCCAATACCCTGCTCATTTCCTCATAAGGCATTTCGTCATAGTATCGCAAAGTAAATACAACTCCGCTGCTTTTCAGGAAGTTGCTGGATAGCCAACTGTAATTTCCATTCCAGCTTATTGGGATCAAAATCCTTGTCGGCCCGGATCTTATTACTCAATCCGCTTTCCAGTTCATTGATGGATATGGTTCCCTTCTTTTTCCGCTGTTCTAGAAAAGTCAGGCATTCATTGGTCGCGATCCGGTAAAGCCAGGTATACAATTGGCATCCTCCCGGAAGTTAGCCAGGGCATTCCATACCCGGATGAATACATTCTGCATCACATCATTGGAGTCTTCATGATCCACCAGCATGCGGCGGATATGCCAATAAAGTCTTTCCTGGTATTTCTTAACCAGGATGCTGAACGCTTTTTCTTTTGTTGCCGGTTCGCGGAACAGGGCCAATAATTCAGTATCCGATATTTGTTCCGCCATCTGTTTGAACAGGTTGTTTTTTATCCCTGCGGAATTCGCTTATTTATTTTTCCGGGCGATGGCTTTTTCAGCTGCTGCCACAATATGTGCCGCATCCAGTCCGTATTTCTCCAGCAACTGTGCCGGCGTTCCGCTTTCACCAAATGTATCATTTGTTCCCACATATTCCTGCGGAACGGGGAAATTTTTAGCAGCGGTCTGGGCAATGCTGTCGCCCAGTCCGCCAATGATATTATGTTCTTCTGCAGAAACGGCACATCCTGTTTTACGGATCGATTTCAGGATCGCATCGGTGTCCAGGGGTTTGATGGTATGGATATTAATGATTTCTGCTGAAATGCCTTTTTCTTTCAATATTTTTTCCGCTTCCAGTGCGATCCATACCAGGTGCCCGCAGGCAAAAATGGAAACATCTGTCCCTTCCGTAAAAACCTGCGCCTTCCCGATTTCAAAATCCATTTCTGAAGTAAAGATTGGCCAGACGGGTCTGCCGAAACGCAGGTAAACAGGTCCTTTATAATCCGCGATGGCTATGGTTGCGGCTTTTGTTTGCGCATAATCGCAGGGTACGATCACCGTCATGCCCGGCACCATTTTCATCATCCCGATGTCTTCCAGGATCTGGTGGGTAGCCCCGTCTTCCCCAAGGGTAAGGCCGGCATGTGATGCACAGATTTTTACATTCTTTCCGGAATAAGCTACGGACTGGCGGATCTGATCATAAACCCTGCCGGTGGAAAAATTGGCAAAAGTGGTGGTATATGGAATTTTTCCGCCGATGGTCATTCCGGCGGCAATACTGATCATATTGGCTTCCGCGATACCGCATTGAATAAAGCGTTCGGGAAATTCTTTGATGAACTGGTTGAGTTTAAGAGAACCTGCCAGGTCGGCGGTAAGGGCTACGATGTCGGGATTTTTTCTGGCTATTTCCACAATGCCGTCTCCAAATCCGCTCCGGGTATCTTTTTGTCCGGTTACTGTAATCATAATGAATTATTGCTGATGGTTTATAATTTGAAGTTTTTAATTAAGTTCTGAAAATTTGCTGTTGTAAAAGGTTTCGTCCATTTTAATTTTCTGTTCCCATCGCCAGGCGGTAGCCAGCATATCTTCCAGGGAAAATTTCGGATTCCAGCCCAGCTTTTTGCGGGCCAGGTCGTTGTTGGCATAAATGGCCACCACATCGCCGGGCCGGCGCGGACCGATGGTATAGTTCAGTTTTACGCCGGTTACTTTTTCAAATGCATGGATGGCTTCCAGCACTGTTACGCCATTACCGCTGCCCAGGTTAAAGACCTCACATTTTATAGTTTCTTTATTGGCGATCAGGTATTGAAGGGACAGCGTATGGGCATGGGCAATATCGCAAACATGGATATAATCGCGTATGCAGGATCCGTCGCGCGTCGGATAGTCATCTCCGTAAACCTGCATCTGGGGCAGTTTGCCTGATAGCGGTCTGGGTAATGGCCGGAACCAGGTTTGCGGGTCTGCCAATGGGCAGTTCGCCAATGATTCCGGAAGGATGTGCGCCCACCGGATTGAAATATCTCAGCAGGATGGCATTTAAGGTCGTGGACTTATAAAACTCATTGATGATCTGTTCACCCATTTGTTTGGTGTATCCGTAAGGCGATTCTGCGGGCTTCGGCGGCGTGGTTTCCGATACCGGAATTTCGTCGGGATTGCCATACACGGTACAGGAAGAAGAAAATACAAAATAGGGAACATTGAATTCCTGAACACATTTGAGGAGGTTGATGAGCGACATCAGGTTGTTCTCAAAATACAGCAGGGGCAGTTCAACAGATTCCCCGACCGATTTATAAGCAGCAAAATGAATAATGCCGGCGATATCTGTATTCTCCTGAAAGATTGCAAACGTATCATCAAAATTGCAAAGGTCCACTTTGTAATTCTTGATCTTTTTTCCCGTGATCTTTTCTACGCCTTCCAGGATGCGCGGATTGGATCTGGAGTTATTATCGACGGAGATCACGTCGAATCCGTTTTCCACGAGATCAATGAGCGTATGGGATCCGATATATCCGCAGCCACCGGTAACAAGTATTTTTTTCATGGTTAGTTAGGTGTTCTGTTATGAATGAATCAAATCCAGCAGGTATTGGCCATATCCGCTTTTCAGGAGCGGCTGGGCGATCTTTTCTACCTGTTCTTTCGTTATAAATTTCTTCCGGTAGGCAATTTCTTCAATGCAGGCGATCTTTATTCCCTGTCGCTGCTCTATTACCTGCACAAATTGTGTTGCCTGCATCAGTGAGTCAAAAGTGCCCGTATCCAGCCAGGCGGTGCCCCGGTCCATAATGGATACTTTCAGTTTTCCTCTTTTTAAATATTCCTTATTCACGTCCGTAATCTCATATTCTCCCCGGGCGCTTGGCTGCAGGTTTCTGGCAATTTCCACTACGGCATTATCATAAAAATATAAACCCGGAACGGCAAAATGACTTTTGGGTTTCAGGGGTTTTTCTTCAATGGAAATCGCTTTCATTCCGGCATCAAATTCTACCACTCCGTATCGTTCGGGATCGCTTACATGATAGGCATATACAATCCCACCATCGGGGTTGGTGTTTGCCGAAAGCTGATCGCCCAGTCCGGCTCCATAAAAAATATTATCCCCCAGCACCAGGGCCACGCTTTCTTTTCCGATAAAGCCGGCGCCGATCACAAACGCCTGGGCGAGGCCGTTGGGCAGCGGTTGTTCCGCATAAGTGATCTGCAGGCCGTACTGCGAGCCGTCGCCGAATAATTTGATGAAAAGGGGCAGGTCGTGGGGCGTTGAAATGATCAGGATTTCCCTTATCCCGGCCATCATCAGGGTGGAAAGCGGATAATAGATCATGGGTTTATCGTACACCGGCATGATCTGTTTGCTGATGGCAAAAGTAATCGGATGTAAGCGCGTACCTGATCCGCCGGCCAGAATAATTCCTTTCATGAAAATCCCGTTTTAAACCGGCGCAAAGTAGCTAAAAAACGGCAAATTGTGATAGTTGACAGTTGACGGTATGACAGTTGATGGACTTGGGCGTAATAGTATGACAGTAAATAGGCTTACTGATTCACGAAGTCCGTCAACTGTCAACCGTCAACCGTCTAACTCTCACTTGCGGATGAGCACCAGCAAATAATAAACCAGTGCCGAAAAGATCGCACTGACCGGAATGGTAAGGATCCAGGCCCAGAGCAGGTTGATGGTTACGCCCCAGCGTACGGCAGATAATCTTTTTGTGGCGCCGACGCCGATAATGGATCCGGCGATGGTATGGGTAGTGCTGACCGGGATGCCCAGTTTTTCCGTGAGAAAAAGCGTGAGGGCGCCGGCCGTTTCGGCGCTTACTCCTTCCAGCGGCGTTACTTTGGTGATGCGGGTGCCCATGGTTTTGACGATCTTCCATCCTCCGCTGAGCGTGCCCAGGGCAATGCAGGTAAAGCTGGCAAGCGGCACCCACATATTCTGATCCACAAACTGCCCGAAGGTTATATCGGCGCCCTTTCCATGCTGGTAAAAGATCATGGCCGCCCCAATGATGCCCATTACTTTTTGAGCGTCGTTACCGCCATGGCCCAGACTGAACAGGGCGGAAGATACCAATTGCAGCCGCCGGAACCATTTATCCGCCTTATAAGGATTGGCGCGCCGGCAGATATTGACGATCGAAATGGTGATGATCAGCGCGATGATCATGCCGATAATAGGCGCCAGGAATATAAACAGGAAGGTGGGGATCACTTTGGCATAGTTGATCACATCAATGCCGTTTTTACTGATGGCCCCCGCATGGGCAAGAGCAGCCCCGATAAATCCGCCAATGAGGGTATGGGAAGAACTGGATGGAATGCCAAACCACCAGGTGAGCAGGTTCCAGGCAATGGCGCCGATCAGCCCGGAGAAGATCACTTCCAGGGTAATGAATTCCCGGTGAACGGAAGTAGCAATGGTATTCCCGATTTTAAACTCCCCGATAATATATTTCGAAATGAAAAAAGCGATGAAGTTGAACATGGCAGCCCAGAGTACGGCCTGGAAAGGCGTCAGCACTTTGGTGGAAACAATGGTGGCGATGGAATTAGCCGCATCATGAAATCCATTGATAAAATCGAAAATAAGGGCGAGGATGATAATGATTACCAGGAAGGTCATAATAAATGGATAATTAATAATGGATAATTGAAAATGGATAATTTGTAGGGGAAGCCGCGGCCCCTATAAATTATCCATTATCAATTATCCATTTCCTCACGAATATTTTATAATAATTGATTCGATCACGTTCGCCGCATCTTCACATTTATCCGTAACCACTTCCATGACCTGGTAGATTTCCCTTTTTTTAATGACCTCCTTCGCATCGGGCTCGGTATCAAAAAGGCGGTCAATACTCATGTCAAAAATATCATCCGCCTGATTTTCGATGCTGTTGATCTTTACCAGCGCATCTGTGATCTTACGCATATCACGCATATTCCGCAGTTCCCCGACGGCTTCCCGGATCTGGATGGTCCCTTCTTCAATGAGATCGGCCAGTTTCTGAATGCCGGTGTCGTTGGGGTTTACCTTATAGAAATTGATCTTTTTGGTGGTGGAATATATATAATCGCAGATATCGTCCAGCGCGCTGGCCAGGTAGTGAATGTCCTCGCGGTCAAAAGGAGTAATGAAATTCCGCCCCAGTTCCGTAAACACCTTATGTGTCAGGTCGTCATTCACATGCTCCTGATCCTCCACCAGGGACGCCAGAGAAGCTCTTTTTTCAGCATCCGGCTCCTTCACCATGTTCTTCAGCATCTTCCCCATTTTTGCCACCCCGTCCGCCACTTCCTCAAACAAAGAATAAAAGATCTTGTCCTTGGGCATAAAGATCTTCATGATGGAATTGAGCGCCATAGCTAGATTTTGAACAAAAATAAAGCTATTGGGCTCCTTATCAGAAGATAACAATTTGGTAATAATTTCTTAACATTGGAAGGTCTTGCCATTAGTAGATTTCTCTGATCGCCCTAACCGATCACCCACTCCGGATAAAGGAGATCCAGATCGGATTCGGGACGGGTATGGCTGCAGTGCATCAGGTAACTGACAATGGCCCGTGTGGAATGATCGGGCCGGATCTTTATTACTTCTGCTTCATTCATCCATTTGCTGAAGACCGGCTCAAAATGGTCATTCAGGGAATCCAAAACGGTTACACCCATTTTTTGCAATGCGGCGGCATTGCATTTTTGTTCATACTGACCTTTTACCGGCATAACCATCAGCTTTTTCCCGAGATACATTGCTTCCGCAGGTGTTTCAAACCCGGCGCCGCAAATGATTGCATGGCTGTTGGTCATGCTTTTCGTGAAGGCATCCTGATTAACAGGCAGAAACCGGATGTTTCCTATTCTTAGCGGCTGTTTCAGCGACCGGGAAAAAACTTCAAAGCGGGAATTTATCTTACAGAATCTTCTCTCCAGTTCTTCATCACTGTAAGCAGGAAGATAAACAGTGATATGCCCCTTGTCCATCGGCTCCGCCCGCCGGATCGTTTTCCGGATGATCGGCGGGAGAATAAAATCATCGTAAGATTCAAAATGTAGTCCGATATATTGGGAAGCCCGGCCGAAATTGGCCAGTATCCATTCCCCAAATGCTTCCTTCTTTTCGGGCCGGGGAACCTTATCCGAACGGAAACTGGCGTGATGACCGAAGTTCACGGAAGGAATTTTCCGCATGGCGCAGGCCAGCGAAGTGATGAACTCAAAATCGTTGATCACCAGGTCGTATTGATGAACAGGGAGATCGCGTGCTTCGCGAAAGACCCGGAGAGGAGCTAATTGTTTCAGGGTTTTGGCGTAACCGATGCTCCCGCTGTGATTGTAAAAGAAGCAAACCCCTTTGCTCCGGTATTTAATTTCTGTTTCCATCCGGAGGGAACTGTTGCTGCCGCTTAAAAAAATGTCCACTTCCCCGTATTGTTTCAGGTACGGAAGAATTTCCATCGCGCGACTGATATGCCCGTTTCCCGTTGCCTGTACTGCATAAAATATTTTCATTTGCTTTATTTAAAAGTTTACAGAATTTAAGCGAACCGTTATACCGCCGGTTATTACATTCAGCGTGGGTTTTATTTCCGGAACACCGGAAACAGGAAAATCTTTGGCGTCGTATCTGAAAATTTTCCACTCATTGTGGTTGTATTCCAGTGCCGTCAGGTGCTCTATCCAGTCGCCGGAATTCAGGTATACTACTTTCCCTTCCGTCGTTTCAACCGTCTTCATCTCCGGCCGGTGAATATGCCCGCAAATCACATAATCGTATTTCTTTTTGATGGCCAGGTCCGTGGCGATGTGTTCCAGATCATTGATTTTGGCAACCGCCTTATTTACACCCTGCATTACTTTTTTGGAGATGGACACTCTTTCCTGCCCAAAGAAACCCAGCACACTGTTCACCATACGGTTGAAAAGAATGAGCAGTCCGTATCCGCTGCTGCCGAGTTTGGCAATCATCTTTGCGCCTCCCCGGGTGGTATTGTCAAATACATCTCCATGAAATATCCATACCATCTGATGATCGATTTCCAATACGAGTTTATCTGTAAGTGTAAAATTCCCCATATACATATCGGAATACCTGCGCAGCATTTCATCATGATTTCCGGTGATATAAAAAACACGCGTGCCGTTGGAAATGAAATGCATGATTTCCTTAATGACCTGCATATGGGTAACAGGGAAGAACCGTTTGCTGAATTGCCAGCCATCCACAATATCTCCGTTCAGGATCAGGATATTGGGCTGAATGCTGCTGAGATAGTTGAGCAGTTCTCTGGCTTTGCAACCATAAGTGCCTAAATGGATATCAGATAAAACGACTACATCAAGAGGGCGTCTTTGCATTCCGGAGGTTTTTCAAAGATCCGGATATGATATGATCAGGGGTTTACGCTTTGGTTAACAAATCATGGTGTTTATGCCAGGCTCAACAGTGGGAAACAGGCCGTGGCCTCAGTCCTTTCTTGATTCGAGCGTGAAGCCGATGGAAGTGCCGACATCCGGCGTGCTGCGGGCGTGAATAGTCTGGCCATGCGCTTCAATAATATGTTTGCAGATAGCCAGTCCCAGGCCGGTGCCGCCTTTATCCCGGCTCCGGGCAGCATCTGTGCGGTAAAATCTTTCGAATATCCGGAGAATATGATCTTCGTCGATACCGATACCATCATCGGTAATTTCCACCAGCACGTGCTTTCCGTCGGTATTATAAATGCTGGCGGTGATATTGCCGTTGGGTTTTCCATACTTGCCGGCATTCTCAACCAGGTTAAGCAATACCATTCTGATCTTTTCCTTATCCGCAAAAACCGTGATGGGATATTCACAGCCTTTTTTTATGCCGGTATGTAAATTTTTATCCTGCATGTTGATCGAAAGGGATTCAAATACTTCGCGGATCAGATCCTGGATGATGAAATTCTGTTTTAATAATAATTGTTCACCTCGTTCGAGTTTCGAAATTTCGTCCAGGTCGTTCACCAGGTTCACCAGCCGATCCACATTACGCTCCGCATTTTCCAAAAATCGCTTGCTCACATCCGGGTCATCCATGGCCCCGTTCAGCAAAGTATCCACATATCCCTGGATGGCGAAAATGGGGGTTTTGATTTCGTGCGCCAGATTCTGGAGAAACTCTTTTCTAAAGGCCTCATTCTTGCGGAGCAATTCAATTTCTTCGGTTTGCCGGTTGCCCCATCGTTCCACGTCTTCCCGCACTTCATCAATGCTTTTCTGAGGAAGGATATATTTAAAATAAACTTCTTCCTTGCGGGTAGCTTTGGTCTGATAAATGAATTTATAGATGAGCTTGATTTTCCGGTAAATAAATTTCTCGAGCGTAAACTGAATGAGGGCATAACTTCCGGCAAATACAATAACGAGGGCGCCGCCTCCGTATTTCCAGCTGCCGGTAAGAATATAAATACCAATCGCCACCATTGCAGAGAGTACAATTGCCGTGAATGCCGACAATTGTTTGGGAGAAAGATTCTGTGCGCTGAACATTTGTTTAATTGACGAACTTATAACCGACACCCTTTACCGTGTAAATGCAATCGAGTCCGAGTTTCTGACGGATCTTCCGGATATGCACATCAATGGTACGGTCGCCAACAATCACATCGTTACCCCATACCTGGTTCAGGATCTCGTTCCGCAAAAATACTCTTCCCGGGCGGGAAGCGAGCAAATACAGCAACTCAAATTCTTTTTTTGCCAGTACTACCTGGCGGTCATCTACAGTCACTTCGAATTTTGAGGGATCGATGGTCAGATTGCCCCTTTTCAATATTTTTTCTGAAGATTCCTTGTTCGATCTGCGGAGCAGGGCGGCCACGCGGCTGATCAGCACTTTGGGGCTCACGGGTTTATTTACATAGTCATCGGCGCCGCTTTCCAGCCCCTTAATGTGAAAACCTTCATCATTTAAGGCCGTCAGCATCAGGATCAGGGTTTCGTGAAACATGGGCTGGGAACGAAGGATCTCGCATACTTCCATTCCGCTTTTTTTGGGCATCATGATGTCCAGGATGATCAGGTCGGGATTGGTCGTTTTTGCCTTGGCCAGCGCATCATCCCCGTCTTTGGCAGTGGTTACTTCATATCCTTCCCTTTTCAGATTATACTGAAGTACTTCCAGGATGTCCGGCTCATCGTCCGCAATCAGAATTTTCTTGCCTTTGGCATCCATTAACATAAAATTTACGCAAACCTAATAGAAATATAGCGTCAGGAAGGAGAAACGGGCCGAGTTTACAATTTTTTAATATAGGAATTGGATAATTGATAATGGATAATGGACAAGTGATAACGGATGTATTGCAGAAACCGGAAGCGCATCCCGGACACCATGCTTATGATAAGTTACTGTCTTAAAGGGCGATATCCATTATCAATTGTCCATCGTCAATTATCCCTATCGATTGTCAATTCCTGTAAAGACTTGCGCTTACCGGAAATGGCTGTATTTTTGTCCTACCCTGTTCAGTCGCCTCAATATGAAAAAATTCGTACGTTTCGCTATTATTCCGTTGGCTCTCTTTTCTACCCTGGCGGCTATGGCCCAATCGGTCCGTCCTCCGTTTAAAATACAGCAGGAGAGGAAATTATGGCACGAAAATATTGACAGGGAGCAAAAGCGCCTGCTGGCGCTGGATGGCAAGGCGGATGACCATTATCCAGGTTTCAAAAGACGCGAGTGTAAACCTCCAGATCGCCGATGTCATGATCCGGCAGGTGGATGTGCTGCAGGAGAAAATTGAACTGGATTCCAGCCTGAGCGGACAGATGAAGATCAAAAACCTGCGTTCAGTGGAATCCATGCTGAAAGGGTATAATAATCATTACCGGCAAAAGGATTTCCCGCTTTCCATGGCGCCTGCCCTGTTTGAGGCTTTTGTCGATGCGATGGAACTGGACCGTCAAAACAAGAGCATTGAGCCGGTGGTTGAAGAAAACAGCTATGGTATCGGGAAAATACTGGTGGAATGCTTTTTACTGCCCACCGAAAATGTCGGGCGTAAAGGACGCGCGGACAATCCTGATCCGGAAATACTGTGAATTGCATCCGGATCAGATTTTCACCATTCTCAGCAGTAATCCGTATCTGCCTTTTGAGGACAGTCTGATCATTATCGGGGGAAAGCACGATATCCGCAAGTTGTACGATTATGCATCGGGCAATACAATACTCTCTGCCCACATCCGGAACAGTCCTGACTCCCTTATCGCTATCGTGGCGAAAATTGCTTCCAGTAGAAGTGGCCAGCTTTATCTTCCCTTTCTGGATAATATCCTGATCACCGCATCAGCATAGCAGATATCAATAAAGTAAAGGATGATAACCTGAATTATTACCGGCTGCTGGTCAAAACAAGACTGGACTATGCGGAGCGCCTCCTGCCACCCGTACGGGATACGGCGGTGGAAATGGAAGCCCTGACCAGTATGCTGGAAAACAAGGGTAAGGATGTTTTTGTCAGGGAAATCAATGCCCTGCATGATAAACCGGCTTCCATCCGGTTTAAGATCCTGGATCCCCTTTCCCCCGCTGAACTGTATTATCTCGTGGTTTTGAGTGAGGATGAAATTTATACTTCCAGTTATCTGGGCGTTTATGACCGGATCTTCCAGCGCATGAATGTGCCAAGGGGCGACAGCCTGATCATTCAGATGCATGGGGATTATTTCCGGAAATTCATCAAAATGGCCGCAGCTTATAATAAGCTGGATCATTTTCTGGCAACGATGGACAAGGACAATGCCGCGACCATCATGAAGGCTTTTATTATCGGGCTTGAAAGCGCCAATGAAGAAGATGCGGTGGATGTTGCCGATTCCTACAGCAGCATTTATGATAAAAATCCTTCACTGGCTGCATTTGTGCTGAATGAAGTGAAATGGAATTATAAACGGAATCTGCTTAATAACGATAAAAAGGGAATGGTGATCTATCATCTGATGGAAGCCCTTTTTGAATCGGCCGATACGAGTAACCGGGCAGACTTATCGGCGAAACTGGGAATCGCTCCTGTTTACAGCATCGACTATGATTCGTTAAAAGATGACAGTGGACGGGTAATTCAACAGGTATTTTTTTACGGTGATGAGGATAAGGACGGGCAGCATTCCTACGATGATTTCCTGAAACTGTTTCAACGTAAAACGGAATGGAAAATCACGATGAATCCAACAAAGGAATGGGTTACCATTCAGTCACTAAAAGGGAAACCGGTCTGGATATTTGCCAACCGGCCATTGTTTGGTGAAGATGATCCCGACGATAAAGCGCAGCATCACCTGGACGATTATCTGTTCGACAATAACCTGAAACCTTCTATTTACATTCATCGCGGACACAGTTATCATGTCCGGTACACGTCTGAAACAAATTCAGCCTTCCGCAAAAATCGTGGTGCTGGGTTCCTGCGGTGGATATAATAATCTCAGCGAAGTGCTGAACATCAGCAGGATGCGCATATCATTTCTTCCAAGCAGGTGGGAACAAAAACGGTGAATGAACCCATTTTACAGGCGATCAATAATGATCTTCTGGAAGGAAATAATATCGACTGGCTGCCGCATCTGGAAAGGGCTGACAGAAAGATTTCAGAAAGATCCTGTTGCCCGCGAACGCTTCGACGATTATATCCCACCTTATAAAAATCTGGGCGTTATTTTTATAAAAGCGTATCGGAAGGCGATGGGAGAGGAAGAGTAGAGATGACAGTTGACAGTTGACTCTGCAGTTGCATTAATCGTCATCTGTCAACCGTCATCCAACGTACCTTTACCTTTTATTTTCTCTCATGGCCGCATCGATTTCCAGGAAAAGAATTTTTGATTTTAGTCAGCTGCGAGGGTTTTGCAATATACCTCTCCCTATAAAAAATGGTTTTATGGTTCGATTAGCCTTATCCATTCTGCTGGCTGTTATCTCTCCACTTCGGCCCTTTCTGATTCAATATACGGTTAACACATTATATCCGTGGGGGTATAACCGCAGATCCTTCCATCCGGGAACGAATGATTGAACTGATCATCTACATCACCTATTCTGCAAATCGGGATATTGCTGGTAGAAACCGCATTTCGGTTTTATTTTTCTTTTATTACTGCCTGGCTGGGACAGACCGTGGTAAAGGATCTGCGAATTGCGGTGTATAAAAAAATTCTTGGACTGAATCTTTCGCAATTTGATAAAACGCCGATCGGAACGCTCACTACCCGCACCATCAATGATATTGAAGCCATCAATGATATTTTTTCCGAAGGACTGATCCCGATCGTTGCCGATCTGTTGTCCATCATTTCGATTCTGTTGTTCATGTTTCTGTCGAACTGGCAGCTTACCCTGATCTGTCTGATCCCTTTTCCTATTCTGATCGTAGCTACTTATTTTTTCAAGGAAACCGTAACAAATCGTTTATCCGGGTCCGCAATGCGGTGGCCGCGCTGAATGCCTTTGTTCAGGAACATATTACCGGAATGCAGATCGTGCAGGCATTTGCTGCAGAAGAACAGGAATATAAACAGTTTCAGAAAAATTAATCGCGAACACCGGAATGCCAATATCAAAGCCATTTTTGCCTATTCCGTTTTTTTCCCATCGTGGAAATTGTGCTGGCCTTTTCCACCGGTTTACTGGTGTGGTGGGGAGCCGAACTGGTGCTGCATCTTCCACCGGAACAGGCAGCAGCGCTCACCGGGGAAATCATTGCTTTTTTTTTGTACCTCAATTTGTTATTCAGGCCGTTGCGGGTGATCGCCGATAAATTCAATACGCTGCAGATGGGCATGGTTGCCAGTGAACGGGTTTTCAAAGTACTGGATAATGAGGACCGGATCACTGACGGAGGGGGATTATGCACCGGCAAAACTCCGGGGCAAAATTGAGTTTGAGCATGTTTATTTTGCGTATACTGATGAACGATGGGTATTGAAAAATATTTCCTTCGCTGTGCAACCCGGAGAAACCCTGGCCATTGTGGGGCATACCGGCAGCGGAAAAACTTCTATTATCAGTATCCTTAACCGGCTTTATGCTATTCAGAAAGGCAGGATCCTGGTTGGATGACCATCCCATTGAATCGTATAAACTGGATGCTTTGCGGTCATCCATCGGCGTGGTTTTGCAGGATGTGTTTCTGTTTTCCGGATCCGTGCTCGATAATATTACCCTGCGCAACCGGGAAATTCCTTTTGAAAAAGTGGTACAGGCGGCAAACTGATCGGGATGCATGATTTTATAATGCGACTGCCGGGAGGTATGATTATAATGTGATGGAACGGGGGAATACCCTTTCCCTGGGCCAGCGGCAGCTATTATCCTTTATCCGGGCCCTGCTGTTTGATCCCTCCATCCTGATCCTGGATGAAGCCACTTCTTCGGTAGATACCGAATCAGAAAGACTGATCCAGGAAGCCATCGGTAAACTGATCGCCGACCGCACTTCCATCGTGATCGCCCATCGCCTTTCCACCATCCGGAAAGCAAATAAAATCATTGTGCTGGATAAAGGAGAGATCAGGGAAATGGGAACCCATGAAGAACTGATGGAGAAAGAAGGGTTTTATTTTAAGTTGCATCAGATGCAGTTTGAGAAAAGGTTATGATTGAAAGCTAAGGTTGACGGATTAGACGGTCATGCACTGATCATCCGTCAACTGTCAACCTCAAGAAAACTATCCGGATTTCCCCAATAAACCCCACTTTCCTTCTTGCAAATTCACCCCCCTCCCTTATCTTTGCGGCAAATTTAGGATACCGCATGATGCAGGGAAGGTTCAAATCTTTATTGGTAGCGGGTTTCAGCGTTTTTTTGCTGCTTTTTTCGGGGGTATTGAAAGCGCAGGAACAACCGCATGAAAAGGGTGAGGAAAAGAATGGCAGCTTCGATGCCAACGAAGTGATTTTCGGACATGTTCTGGATGCTTATGAATTTCATTTTCTCACCTATAAAAGTCACGACGGGGCCGAACATCATGTAACCATTCCGCTTCCGGTTATCCTTTATTCCCCACAAAGAGGGTTCTCCCTGTTTTCATCCGCCCGGTTTCATCATGGCGAAGTGATCTGGCAGGGATATAAACTGATGGGAAACAAGATCATTCCGGTAAAAGCGGACGGCTCCCGGGATGCTGTCGGTAAAAGTATTGGACATTTCCCTGACCCGCAACGTGGTGCAGATGATCCTGGCGCTTACCCTCCTGGTTTTTCTGCTGGTTAAGATCGCTGCGAAATATAAAAGCGGTATCGGGACAAGCAAAGCGCCCACAGGTTTTCAGAATCTGATGGAACCGGTGATCACTTTTGTACGGGATGAAGTGGCTAATCCCAACCTTGGTTCGAAATCCGACAAGTACCTCCCATACCTGCTGACCGTATTTTTCTTCATTCTGATCAATACCATTTTTGGGCTGATTCCTGGATCGGCCAATGTAACCGGCAATATCGCCTTCACCCTGGTGCTGGGTGTTATTTCTTTTATCGTTATTACCGTTAAGTGCGAATAAGCATTATTGGGGTCATATTTTTAATCCGCCTGTTCCGCTGGGCCTATCAAACCCATCCTGGTCCTGGTGGAATTCATCGGGGTTTTTACCAAGCCCTTTGCCTTGATCATTCGTCTTTTTGCAAATATGGTGGCGGGGCATATCATCATTATTTGCCTGGTTTCGCTGATATTTATTTTTGGAGAACTGAATAAAGGAATCGGCTGGGGCTTTTCACCGTTTTCCATCGGGTTTACGGTATTTATTTATCTGATTGAGATCTGGTGGCTTTTATACAGGCATTTATTTTCACCATCCTGACGGCTGTATTTATCGGACAGGCTATCGAAGATCTGCATCACGCACAGTGGGAACGGACACGAAGATTCGGTGATCGTATAACAACAACGGATTTTTTAAACCAATATAAATTAACAAGTATGGATTTAGTGACATTTATTAAGTACAACGCCCTGGGCAAATGCCGGTGGTGCGATCGGTGCGGGTCTGGCTGCAATTGGGGCTGGTATCGGTATCGGTCAGATCGGTAAAGGTGCGGTGAAGCCATTGCCCGTCAGCCGGAAGCATCCAACGACATCCGCGCCAACATGATCCTTACAGCTGCGCTGTGGAAGGGGTTGCACTGTTCGGCGTTATTGCAGGTATTCTGGCAATGTTGTTTAGAACATCTTTCATACTGCATCCAAAGTAAAGGGCGGAGGATGCAGTATTTTTTTTACAAGAAAAACTTTATATAAAACCAATTACATGGATCTTTTAATTCCTTCCTTCGGACTCATTGTCTGGACGCTGCTGGCGTTTGTGATTGTGTTTTTGATTTTGAAGAATTTGCCTGGAAACCCATTCTGAAATCTCTCAACGACAGGGAAAAAACCATTGCCGATTCACTGGCTACTGCTGAAAGGGTAAAAGCAGAAATGGCGCAGATGAAAAGTGAAAATGAAGCCCTGCTTGCCAGGGCACGGGAAGAAAGAGCGCAGATGCTGAAAGAAGCAAGGGATACGAAAGACAAAATCATTAATGAAGCGAAGGAACAGGCGAAAATTGAAGCCGAAAAATTATTACGGATGCGCAGGCCGCCATCGAAACACAAAAGATGGCCGCCATTACGGAAGTGAAGAATCAGATGGGAAACCTTGTGATTGAGGTTTCTGAAAAAATCCTGCGCCGTCAGCTGGAAAATAAATCAGAACAGGAAAAATATATCAGGCAGCTTGCTGAAGAAGTTAAATTGAATTGATAATATGGAAATGTGGAATTCACATTTCCATATTCTTACATTAACAAATAAGCAAAATGCCCAATCCCCGCTTGCCGGAAGATATGCAAAGTCACTGATTGACCTGGCTATGGAAAAGAATGAGCTGGAACAGGTTTATAAGGATATGGTATTGATGAACAGCCTGATCAAAGCCAGTCCGGAATTTGAACGCGTGCTGAAAAGTCCCGTGATCAAAGGAGATAAAAAAGAAAAAATTATTGCTGCACTCACCGGAGATAAGCAGGGGATTATCAGTAGCTCCTTTATCCGCCTGCTGGTAAAGAAAGGTCGGGAATTCTACCTGCCTGAAATCATTACCGCCTTTATTGAGCAGTACAAGGATTATAAGGGAATACATACTGTTACACTCACCACTGCGGTTCCGTTGACGGAAGATATGAAATCAGTTATCGTCAATAAGATCAGCGAATCCGCTCATCTGAAACAGGTGGAACTGAAGACAAAAGTGAATCCGGATATCATCGGTGGATTTATTATTGAAGTAGACGGCCAGTTGATCGATGCCAGCATCCTGTATGACCTGAACGCCATTAAAAAACAATTTGAAAGCAACGATTTTATTTATAAGATCCGCTAACTATAAAATAACTCATTTTAAAAAGATCATATGGCAGAAATAAAACCAGATGAAATTTCAGCGATCATCCGCCAGCAGCTGAGCAATTTCAATGTGTCGGCCGACATGGAAGAAGTGGGAACTGTACTGCAGGTGGGTGACGGGATTGCCCGTGTTTATGGTCTGAATAATGTGAGCAGCGGAGAATTGGTGGAATTTGAAAACGGAGTCCGGGCAATCGCACTGAACCTGGAAGAAGATAATGTGGGCATCGTACTGATGGGAGATAGCGGTGATATTAAGGAAGGTGCAAAAGTGCGCCGTACCGGAAAGATCGCATCCATCAAAGTGGGTGAAAGTATGCTGGGCAGGGTGGTGAATACGCTGGGTGAAACCAATCGATGGCAAAGGTCCCATCACCGGTGAAAGTTATGAAATGCCGATGGAACGAAAAGCGCCGGGTGTAATTTTCCGCGAACCGGTAAAAGAACCGCTTCAAACGGGAATTAAAGCCATTGATGCCATGATCCCGATCGGCCGCGGACAACGTGAACTGATTATCGGCGACCGGCAGACTGGAAAAACAGCCATTGCAATTGATACCATCATCAACCAGAAAGAATTTTACAAAGCCGGCAAGCCGGTGTATTGTATATATGTCGCCATCGGGCAGAAAGCATCCACTGTTGCCGGCATCATGAAAACCCTTAATGGACAGTGGCGCAATGGCATATACGGTTATTGTTGCAGCATCTGCTTCAGATCCTGCTCCATTGCAGTTCTATGCGCCTTTTGCCGGTGCTGCCATCGGAGAATTTTTCCGTGATACCGGTCGCCCTGCACTGATCATTTATGATGATCTTTCCAAACAGGCTGTTGCTTACCGGGAAGTTTCTCTTGTTGCTACGCCGCCCGCCCGGACGTGAAGCTTATCCGGGTGATGTATTCTATCTGCATAGCCGTTTGCTTGAACGTGCTGCGAAAATCATTCAGCGATGATGATGTCGCCAGAAATATGAATGATCTGCCTGAATCACTGAAGGGTCTGGTAAAGGGGGCGGTTCACTTACCGCCTTCCGATTATTGAAACACAGGCCGGTGATGTATCTGCCTATATTCCGACCAATGTGATTTCGATTACCGACGGACAGATCTTCCTGGAAGGAAACCTCTTTAACTGCCGGTATCCGTCCGGCCATTAATGTAGGTATTTCGGTTAGCCGTGTGGGTGGTAATGCACAGATTAAATCCATGAAAAAAGTAGCCGGTACGCTGAAACTGGATCAGGCTCTTTACCGCGAAATGGAAGCCTTCTCTAAATTCGGAGGCGACCTGGATGCCACTACCAAACTGGTACTGGACAAAGGAGCACGTAATGTGGAAATTCTGAAACAACCACAATATTCGCCCGTTGCAGTTGAAAAACAGGTTGCTATCATTTATCTGGGAACCCAGGGTCTTCTGCGCGAAGTACCGGTAAAAAGGATTAAGGCATTTGAAGAACATTTTCTGATGGAAATGGAAAACAAATTACCGGATGTGCTGGCCGAATTCAAGAAGGGAAATCTTAGTGACGAAGCTGATCCGCAAAACAACGGTTTGGCGAATGAGCTGATTCCGCAGTATAAATAAGAGGGGTAGAGAGGTTGTAATAATCGTGGATGGTATATAGTAGATGGTGGATCGGACTTCAGGTGCGGATTCGCACATGGAAGCCATCGACCATCTACTATATACCATCCACGATTATATCCGGTTCCAAGAAATTCCCAACATTATTTTCCCAAACACTTGCATTTTTGAAAAACGCTTGCAATCTTTGTCCTGTCAGTCACCCGTACCAATCTCCTGATTAACTTCCCTTTCCAATTTTCCTTCATCAGATCTAATGTTTTGTTTTCAATAAATCAGTTTCCAATTTCTTAGGAACAGGCCTTTGTTTCCAATAACTATGGGATATGCCTACTTAATCCCGTTGCGCTAAAAATAAGTTATGGAGCAAATTCGCCTGTGCCTGTTGAACCTTGTGAAGAGGCGCATGAATCCGGTTGGCTTTTCTGTTCTTTTACTGTTTGTTTTATATAGTCCACTCCGGGCTCAATCTCTGATTCCTGAACTGGCTTTCATAAATCCTCAATTGAAATCGGGCGCCGGTTGTCCCGGAGCCGGAAAAGACGGAGCTGTATATATTTTTTCGAATGCAGGGCGGGAATGGATGCGCTGGTAACCATTCAGGGAAGAAGCAGTTCAAAAGTAACCTTATCCAACATTGACCTGAACGGTCCGGAGCAGGATCCTTCAAACGGCACAGGATATGATAATGCCTGGCAGCCCGAAGTAAAATATGGAGATGGAAGTGCAACTGCACACAGCAGTTGGTGGATGGAATTTAAGATTTCGTTTGTAAAACATGAAGATCCCGACCAGTCAGTATCGGTAAATCAGTTCTTTGTTTCGGGTTAGATATTGACGGGGATGGCGATCAGCTGCATGAGTTTCAATCATTTTATAAACAGCAGTCTTTTACCCTGGAAAAGCATACCCTGATGAAGTACGCTTCGGTGAAAGGTAGTTTGAATGACGGGCAGCTGGATGGAAAACGGTTTGACGGAACGGTAAAAGATTATGAAGGCATTACAACCAGTGCGGCCGATGCGATGGTGAACAACTTTTACAGCCATGCCAGCAGTTTCGTGGTGAGGGTGGGCGCTGAAACCGGTTCCGGCGGCAGTAAGGCGACTGACCGGATGTATGCGCTCTGGTTTAGATCTTTAACATACGATGTTCCGGTTATTGCGCCGCTTCCGGTATCGCTCATTGTTTTTAATGCTCAGCAGCAGAATAGTAAGCAGGTGAAATTGAACTGGACGACAGGCGCAGGACAGAACATTAGTCATTTTACCGTGCAGTGTAGTCCGGACGGAAGAGAATTTAATGATCGTGCAGTTGTTTTTACCGAAGGGAATAGTAATGCACAAAGGGATTATCATTTCACAGATGATCTTCCACAACAGAACGGATCAATGGTTTTTTACCGGTTGAAACTGGCTGGCATCGATTCAGGGTTTCAATATTCAGACATGATTTTGTTAAGGATTCAGCCCGGGCAGCAGGAAAAGCTTTTGGTATATGCGGGATCCGGCAGGTAACAGTCATTTATAAAAACGAATTTCTAAAGTTTTAGTTTTAAAGGGTACGATCAACAACGGCCTGGCTTTTCTAAGCCGGGCCTTTTGTTCAATAGGGGAAGGAGCCAGAGCTAAACGGTTTATTTCAGGAGAGACCTTTTGTGGAAAGAGCGGGAATCGACATAAACTTCCTGTAAACACAGCTTTCATGACTTCTTCATATAGGTTTCGGGTCGTTATTGGGGGTAAGTCCATTGATTCTATGGACTTACCCCCAATAACGACCTGAAGGAACATATAAGCCGTATCAGCTCCGGAAAGGAATGGTAAAAGAGATACCCGGTAACAACTTGCTTTTCGGAAATGCTTTCTGCGAGGCAAAAACCGGCCTATTTCAGGCTAATGCTAACGCCGGATTTATTCGCTTCCGGAATGGATTCGGGAAACAGAAACCAGAACAGACCGAGAATGAAACAGGCATATTTCTCTGACTGCTCCATACTTACCTTTTTATCGGGTTCCGGCAAATAATTGTCTACTTCAATGCTGCTGTGGAAATTCTGATGAAGGTATTTATTGGGGACGAAGAAAACATCACCCTGGGGATTCAGGGGTATTTTAAATGATATTTTCTTTTTGTCGATATGGATATTGCCGTCAAGGTTTTGCAGATTATCAAATGAGATCCTGCCGATCTCCACCCCGTATTCATTTTCAAATAAAAATTTATTCCCCCAGATGCCTGTTTGTTCAATAAAAAAAAGCAGATGGTTGTTATTGCGTTCCAGTCTGCCGGAGTGTTGAATGGGATTATAGCGCAGCACCATCTCCGTAGAATAACCATCCAGAAGGTCAAAGCGCTCCATGGTATGATTTTCATTATCTGTGGTAATCCATTTCATAGCAAACGCTTAATTTGTTTATGCTTCTATAACAACCCAAAATTAACAGGTCTTGTTTAGCGCACCCCCGCTATTTGTTAACCTATTGTTACCAATAAACGATTTTAAAACATATTTGGTTTATAATGTAAACTACTTCATATTTGTGTTGCATTTCCTGGCGCCTTACTTTTATCATGTTAAACCAGCGGTATGTGTCCCGTAATCAGATTACAAAATATTATTAACCAACATTTTAAAAAAATACTATTATTTTTCTGCATCTTATTTTTACTGCAGGCGGGTTTTTCGCAAACCATCATTTCGGGAAAAATAAAGGATGGCAGAGGGCGGCCTGTTCCCGGAGCCAGCATCACAGTTAAAAACAGTTTTGACGGGGCTACTTCAGATTCTGCAGGAAATTATCAGTTTTCCGCCGCAGATACCGGTAATCAGCTGATTACGGTGAGCTCGATCGGATATCGCCCGCTGGAACAACCCATTCTGCTGAAAGGTAAAGCCATTCAACTGGATTTGCAACTGAAAGAGGAGCCCAATGAAATGAAGGCAGTTACTATAACGGCCGGTTCATTTTCGGCAGGAGATTCTAAACGGGGCGCCGTACTCAGTTCTCTGGATATTGCCACTACGGCGGGCTCAAATGCCGACATCACGGCGGCATTAAAAACTTTACCCGGCGCCCAGCAGGTAGGCGAGCAGGAGGGTTTGTTTGTTCGCGGAGGCACCGGCCAGGAAACCAAACAGTTTATCGACGGGAGCCTGGTGAACAACCCCTATTATACCAGCGTTCCGGATATTTCCACCCGCGGTCGTTTCTCTCCTTTCCTTTTTAAGGGAACCGTTTTCAGTACGGGGGGTTATTCGGCGCTTTATGGTCAGGCGCTTTCTTCGGTTGTACTGCTGGAATCCATTGACCTGCCCGAAAAATCGGAAGTGGATGCCACCATTTCTCCCATCGTAGTGGGCGTGGGGACACAACAACTGGCAAAAAATAAGAAATCGTCCTGGGGTATTTCCTATAATTATGTCAATGTCGGGCTCTATTTTGGACTCGTAAAACAAAAGCCTGATTATTTCCAGCTTCCCGCAGTTTCATTCCGGCGATGCAAACTTCCGTTTCAAAACAAAAAATGGCGGGATGGTAAAGTATTATACCACTTTCAACTACAATCAACTGGGGCTCAGGCGGCAGGATGTGGACAGCGCCAGTCTCAAAAATGCATTTGACCTGGGCAACCACAACTGGTACAATAACCTGAGCTGGAGAGAATATCTGAACAATGGCTGGAAAATGAATCTCAGCGCCAGTTACAGCACCAACCTGGATGATATCAGTCAGCAGATGCAGGGCGCCGATAACCAGCCGCATTTTTATCCCGACAGTATATTCTGGATGAAGAATAAAAATTTCACATTAAAAAACCGGCAGGATTTTGCGCAAACCAAAGCGGTATTTGAAAAAAAACTGGGCGGACTCAGCGCCATTCGTTTTGGCGGAGAATACTGGTACAATAACAATCCGATGACTTTATCAGGACACTGCAAGAAGTCTGCACGATAACATGTACGCCGGCTTTGCCGAAACGGATATTTATCTGACCAATGAACTCGCGGCAAAAATCGGACTGCGGTATGAATATTCTTCTCTGATCAGGAAATCAGATCTTGCGCCCCGTGTTTCTCTTGCCTATAAAACCGGCAAGGATGCCCAGATCTCCGCCGCCTATGGCATCTTTTACCAGAAGGCTGAGAACCAGCAACTGTTTTATACAACGGATCTTGGATTCACCCGGGCAACCCATTATATCCTCAACTATCAGAAGATGACGAAGGACCAAATATTCCGGGTGGAAGCATATTATAAAAAATACGAGGACCTCATCAAGACAATTCCAGTTAATTATTATTACTTCAATTACAATAATAATGGCAGCGCAGATGCCAAAGGAATTGAGTTTTTCTGGAGGGATAAGAAAACATTTAAGAATTTCGATTACTGGATCAGCTATTCCTATCTGGATACCAAAAGGGATTATTTAAATTACCCGGGAAAAATTACACCGAATTTTGCTTCAAAAAATACGGTTTCCCTGGTGATGAAACGATTTTTTATGGACTGGAAAACGGGATTTAATCTTACCTATACTTATGCCAGCGGAAGGCCGTATTATAATTTTATGATCAACAGCTCCGGAAAATATTATACCGCGGACCAGGGACATACCAAAGATTATCACAGCCTTAATTTCAGTATGGAATATATACCCAGCCTGGGAAAAACAAATCCCAAAACATTTGTCGTGCTCTTTGCCAGTATGAGCAATGTGCTGGGGTATCATGCGGTATACGGGTATAATTATTCATTCAACGGACAAAACAAACAGGCCATTGAACCGCCGGCTAACCGGTTTTATTTCATTGGTTGTTTCCTCAGCTGGGGCGTGGACAGAACACAGGACGCGATCAATAACAATCTATAATGCTCACTATTAATAAACCATATATGAAATCGATTCTTTTTTCTTTCCTTTTGCTGGGCGCATTCACCGTCAGGGCGCAAAGCGATCGCTACACAGAAGCGATGAAAAAAAACCTGGCTTCGTTTGGAACGGCGAAAACAACCGCCGATTTTCAGTCCCTGGCCAATACTTTCGAACGAATCGGAGATGCCGAAAAAACGCAATGGCTGCCCTATTATTATGCAGGCCTGTCGCTTTCCACTGCAGGCTGGAGTGATCCGAGACTGGATAAAGATGCGAATTCAACCCGGATCAATGCGCTTTGCGATAAGGCGGAAGCCATTGAGAAAAATGCCGAAATCTATGCGCTTCGGAATATGTCTGCCACACAGCAAATGATGGTGGATCCGCAAACCCGCTGGCAAACCTATGGTCAGCAGGCCTCAGCCTATCTGCAAAGCGGACTAAAACTGGATCCGGATAATCCGCGTTTATATTATCTGCAGGCTGAAAGTGTGATGAACACTCCGGAAGCTTTTGGAGGCGGAAAAGCCAAGGCAAAACCCATATTCGAGAAATCCATCGAATTGTTTAAAAAGGAACAGCCCAAGCCCTTGTATCCGCACTGGGGCCAGGAAAGGGCAGAGGAGGAGTTGGCGAAGTGCCAGTGATGAAATGAAGAAAAAATTATTAAAGTTGACGGTTAACGGTTGACAGTTGACGGTATTTAGATGCGAATTCGCGCCTGAGATCCGTCAACTGTCAACTGTTAACCGTCAACCGAAAAAACTTTTAATGACCCCATTCAAAGACCTCGATCCCGTATTGCATTCCCAACTCCGGCTGGCCATTGTTTCCCTGCTTATGAATAATCAGGAAGCAGAATTTACCACAATAAAAGAACGAACGAATGCAACTGCAGGCAACCTGAGTGTCCAGATCAATAAATTAAGGGAAGCGGGATATATTGAAGTGGTGAAGGATTTTAAAGATAATTATCCGCATACTTTATGTAAAATCACATCAGCCGGAAAGGAAGCTTTTGATAATTATGTGAAAAGTCTGCAGTCCTATTTGTCGGTGAATGGAAATAAATAATCGGTCCATCCACCACCCACTATCTACCATCCACGAAAAAAGCCCTTGCATCTCGCGAACGGAAGGGCCTTACAAATTCCGGTAAAAGCGGTTACCGGAACTTATCCTTTCATTAACTTCATTACGAGTTTTTCCCTGCTGTTTACTGTTACTTCAAGCGTGTATAATCCTTTCTTCAGATTGTGGGTATCATTCAGAGAGTAGGTGCTTGAACCGGAATCTGCCTTTCGGCCTTCTTTCAATACGAGGCTCCCGCTTTCATCGAGCACTTTCATCATCACATAAGAATTCTCGTTCAATTGCACATTCACCAGGATATCATTGGCCACCGGATCTGGTGTAACGCTGAGGGATGCCAGGGATTTTGTATTGTACATTCTGGCAATCAGTATTTTGGAATAACTGAAATTTCCGTTGGGTTCGAATTGTTTTAACCGGTAAAAAAAATCATTGTTGCGGGCAGTAATTGCCTTAAAATGATCCCGGAATATATACCGGCCGGCAGCGGAAAGTTCGCCAGCCTTCACTTCACCGAGCTTTTCGAAGTTTCTCCGTCCAGGCTTCTTTCAATTTCGAAATGATCGAAATCCCCGGCAATGGTGTTCCAGTTCAGTTCAAAATAATTTTTGCCATAAGCGGCATTGAAGACAGAAAGACTTCCGTGAAGGGTAATGCTTTTTATGCTGTTTGTGGTATCCGTTACAGTGGATGGACTTGCGCCGGCGAATAAAACTGCTGTAATTGCCAGTAATAGCGGCAAAGTAAACCTGATGATCCTTTTCATTTTGTGTGTTTCAGAATGTGAACAATGTAATGATGCCTAGCTGTAAAGGGGAACAGAGGTCATTCAAAGAAAGGGATCGGATAAATCGTTGGAATTGTTCACATAGCTATTGGAGAAAATCCTGGATGGATTAGTTCAGACGGGTAACGATCAGGTGTAGGGGGTGTTTCAAAGATAGACAGCGGTTTTGGTATTTGCAAGCAGGAAGGGAAGTAATGTGAGAGTTTGCAGGTAATTGGCATACTCCATTAGCTTCAGCTTCATCAATCTTCTCATCCTCAGCACCTGCCAGCACCACGGAGCCCATTTTCTTTAATGGATTTTTATGATTTTCAGCTAAAATCCCGCCGTTTTTCCAGAATATCCAGGCATCCGAAAACGGCGGCCAGAAAAGAACCGTGATCCGCTTTGTTTTTTCCTGCAATGTCGAATGCGGTTCCATGATCGGGAGAAGTGCGGACAGCCGGCAGTCCGGCAGTATAATTTATTCCTTCTCCAAATGCCAGGGATTTAAAGGGAATCAGCCCCTGGTCATGGTACATCGCCAGTACCGCGTCAAATTTCTGCTGCTGGTTACGCGCAAAAAATGCATCGGCACTATAAGGGCCGAATACCAGCATATTATGCTTGGCATCTTTAATAGCCGGTTTGATGATGTCTTCTTCTTCCCTTCCGATCAAACCTTCATCGCCTGCATGGGGATTTAATCCAAGTACCGCAATGCGGGGTTTGTCAATGCCGAAATCCCGGATCAGGGAATCCTTCATAATATTCAGTTTGGAAAGAATGGCTTCGCGGGTAATATTTCGGGCGATTTCACTTACCGGAACATGTTCGGTTACCAGCCCCACTCTGAAATTCTCCGAACTCATCAGCATCAGCACATCTTTCAGACCAAAAGCCTGCAGGAGATAAGGGGTATGGCCGGTATAGGAGAAATCGCTGCTTTGAATATTTTTTTTATGAATGGGAGCGGTAACCAATCCCTGAATTTTTTTATCCTTCAGCGCTTCAACGGCAGCCACCAGCGATTTTACAGCATATTTGCCGCCTGTTTCATTCAGTTGCCCCGGTGTAATGCTCACTTCTTCTTCCCAGCAATTGAATATATTTACCTGTTTGGAATAAACGCGGGTAAGGTCTTTTATATTCTGGTAATTGAAAGCGGAATCCGGGATGGATTTGCGATAAAAATTGATGAGTTTATTGGAGGCAAACAGCACGGGTGTGCAAAGTTCCAGCAACCGGTTGTCGGAAAATGTTTTTATGACCAGTTCGGTTCCGATGCCATTGAGATCGCCAATGGAAATGCCTATCACGGGTCTTTGTAGCGGAATACTCATGTATCAATTTTTCGAAGGTTAAAAATACGATTATTAGCCTGAAGGATCGTTTATTTTTGCATTATGACGCATCTTCCGCGTTCTCTGAATTTAAAGAAATCGCTTGGGCAGCATTTTTTAAAAGATGAGACGGTTTGCCGGCCGGATTGTGGATGCCCTTACTGGAACATCCGTTTACGCAATTACTGGAAATCGGACCGGGTGCGGGGCCCTGACGAAATATCTGATCGGGATTGAAAGATATCCATTTCAAAGCGGTGGAAATTGATCGGGAAAAAGCGGACTTATCTTAAAAACCTCTATCCCGAACTGATTCCGGATCTACTGGAAGAAGATTTTCTAAAAATGGATAACCCCTTTGAAGGACCATTTACCGTGATCGGAAATTTTCCCTATAATATTTCCACCCAAATTCTCTTTAAAATTCTGGATTGGAGGGAAGATGTGGAGCGGGTGATCGGCATGTTTCAGAAAGAAGTTGCGCAACGGATTGCCGCAACAGGAAGGAAATAAGACTTACGGAGTGATCAGTGTATTGCTCCAGGCATTTTATCAGGTGGAATATCTGTTTGAAGTGAGTGAGCAGGCTTTCAGCCGCCGCCGAAAGTAAAGAGCGCTGTTATCCGGTTAACCCCTTTAAAAGAACCCTTGCCGGCAAAAACGGAGAAAATGTTTTTTCTACTGGTTAAAACGGCATTTAATCAAAGAAGAAAAATGCTGCGCAATGCAGTGAAAAGTTTGTTTACGGAAGAAGTTTTACAGGAGAAGATTATTCAGCCGGCGCGCGGAACAACTTACGATCCGGGAATTTGCAGAACTGACCTGGAAGATGAGGGGCGGTTGATGGTTGATGGTTGACAGTTGATGGGAGTTGATAGTTGATAGTTGATAGTTGATAGTTGATAGTTGATAATAATTTTGGGGGATGAAGTTAGATAATGAGGTTTGCGTTCACAGTAAAATAAATTGAATGAAAAAAGTACTGATTACTGCAAAAGTTCATGAATATCTGATAGAAAGATTATCGGCGAAGGGATTTGAAATTTGTATCTTCCGCAATTGACCTATGAAGAACTGGAAACAGCCATTCAGGATGTGGAGGGGTTGATTGTGACAACCCGTTTAAAAGTTGACAGGCAATATCCTGGAAAGGGCCAGATCATTGAAATGGATCGGCAGGCTGGGCAGCGGCATGGAACTGATTGATGTGGATTTTGCGGAACAAAAGGAATTCAATGTGTAAGCAGCCCGGAAGGAAACCGGAATGCGGTTGCTGAACATGTTCTGGGCATGTTGCTTTCATTGATGAATAATATTCCGCGGGCTTTCCGGAAGTGAAAGAAGGGAAATGGATACGGGATGCCAACCGGGGTATAGAACTTAAAGGGAAAACTGTTGGTATTATCGGATATGGAAATACCGGATCGGCATTTGCAAATTTGCTGGCTTCTTTTGATGTGACCGTTCTGGCTTATGATAAATACAAATTTGGCTTTGCCAAAGGATATATTAAAGAAGCCAATATGGAACAACTGGGAAGATATGCCGATGTGATCAGTCTGCATGTTCCGCTGACAGATGAAACCCTTCACCTGGCAAATGATCGTTTTTTAATTCCTTTGAAAAAAAGCCTTATTTTATCAATACCTGCCGGGGAAAAATGCAGGATAATGAAGCCGTTATCAGGGCCCTGGAAAATGGGCAGATTTCGGGCGCCGCACTGGATGTGCTTGAAAATGAGAAACTTGAACTGTACACAGACTCCGAAAAACAACAGCTTGAACGGTTGTTGTCCTTTGATAATGTATTGTTACCCCCCATATTGCCGGTTATAGCCGTGAAGCATTTTATAAGATGGCGAAAGTAATCCTGGATAAACTGGGATTTTAACCCGGCGTTTGATGAATTGACAATCAAGAAGTTCGGTTAACCGAAGGTATGCTTAATTGCATATTTTCTATAAAATAGACTTCCCGGTTTTTCAGGCTGCGGAAGCTCCAAAACGAGCCGTGGAACTGTCTTTTGAATCGGATTCCTTATCTTTGTAAAAATGCAACGCCTCCCAAAGGGCGTTGTATTTTTTTTCTTTTATATAAACAATAAGGAGGATTTATGAGTGAAATCACTTATCTGACAAAAGATGCATTGCGAAACTGAAGGCTGAACTTCAGAAAATGAAAAGCTGTTGACCGTCCGGCAGCTTCGAGGGCCATTGCGGAGGCCAGGGAAAAAGGAGACTTGAAGGAGAATGCAGAATATGATGCAGCAAAAGAAGCACAGGGATGCTGGAAGCTAAAATCCAGCGCCTGGAATCGGATCTGGCCAATGTGCGTATCCTGGAAGAAGGCAATATTGATACCAGTAAGGTTTCCATTCTGACCAAAGTAACCGTTACGAATCTGTCTAATAAAAAACAAGTCACCTATCATCTGGTTTCTGAAAAAGAAGCTGACCTTAAACTGGGCAAAATATCCGTTTCCTCACCGATCGGAAAAGGTTTGCTCGGTAAACAGATTGGAGAAGTAGCTGAAGTGGATGTTCCTGCAGGCAAATTGAAATTTAAAGTGGAAAATATTACGGTTTAAATAAGTTGACAATTTACAGGACGAAATGACTATCTTTTCAAAGATCATAAATGGCGATATCCCCAGCTACCGGATTGCGGAAGATGATTATTTTCTCGCATTTCTCGATATCAATCCCCTGAGAAAAGGCCATGTGCTGGTGATTCCGAAATCGGAGACCGATAAATTTTTCGATCTGACCGAAGAATACCTTTCCCGCATCCTGCTATTTGCCCAACCCATTGCAAGGGCGATAGAAAAATCATTTTCTTGCAACCGTTGCGGAATGGCGGTTGTGGGTTTGGAAGTTCCCCATGCGCACATGCATCTGGTTCCGATAGATCGTATCGATGACCTGAATTTCAGCAGACCAAAATTGAAATTGTCAGAGGCGCAATTCAGGAATATACAGGAGAGCATAATCAGTAATCTGAAAATCTGAGCATTTTCAAATTCCCTTCACCCTTCCCGGATTTTTCGCAACAAAATCTTCCCATCCATTTAGTTTTTTTTCTTTTGATACCGGACTGCCATTCTGGAAATGGTGACAAAGCGCGACAGCCAGGGCATCTGAAGCATCCAGGTGATCAATTTCGCACCGGATCTTTAAAATCTGCTGCAGCATTTTCCATACCTGTTCTTTGCCGGCATTGCCATTTCCTGTGATGGACTGTTTTATTTTTCGCGGTGCATATTCGGTTACCGGAATTCCGGACTGCATGGCTGCGGCAATGGCTACACCCTGTGCCCGGCCCAGTTTCAGCATGCTTTGTACATTCTTTCCAAAAAACGGCGCCTCAATGGCGAAATCAGTCCGGTCTGTACTTTTTGAATAATCTGCTGAACGGTAAAATAAATAAGTTCCAGCCGCTGGTAAGCATCCAGCCTTGCGGGCACATGCAGGGTATCCATCTCGATCAATTGCATTTGCCTTTGCTTCCACAGCAATCAATCCATAGCCCATCATCAGGGTGCCCGGATCAATGCCCAATATTATTTTGGAATTCTTTTGCAAGAGGGAACGCTATTTTTGATTGTGGCGCTGAACAAAAATATCAAATTAATCCTCAACTACGTGGCCGGACCGGCATTGTTGTGCTGTTTCTTTTTTATACTGTGTCACATCAATTGCAACAACAACCCGGATGGAAGAATTCGTTCATCAGATATGAACCGCGGTTACCGGAAATCAGCAATGGAAATTATATGCCATGTTTGCCTTGATGTGGGTAAACTGGGGACTGGAAGCAGCCAAATGGCAGATTTCCATTTTACCGGTTCAGCGGATCAGTTTTATCCGGGCCTTTCAGGCCATCCTGGCCGGCACCTGCATTGCTTCGTTCACACCAAACCGGGTGGGAGAATATCTTGGGAGAATGTTGTACGTGGATCAAGGGAAAAAAATCCAGTCTGTTGCACCGACCATTGTTTGCAGTATGGCGCAGATCCTCATTACCCTGGTTGCCGGATCACGGGGTTATTACTTTTTATACGCATCTGCCGCCAGCATCCTGTACGGTGGCTCACATCTCCCTATATCGGCCTATTTATTTTACTGACCGGGCTTTCGGCATTGTTGCTGGCAACGTTTATTTCCGGTTCGACCCATTGGTTGGCCTGAATAAACCGGCTGACTGAAAAAATATTAAAACCATCCGTCTCCCGGAAAATTTCAGTAACCCGGTATTGTTTAAAATCCTTTTATTTTCTTTGATTCGCTATGGGGTATTTATTTTGCAATATCTACTCTTATTTTCCTTGTTTGAACTTGACATCTCCGGAATTGCAGGTATTTATGGGCGTTAGTGTCATGTTTGTGGTCATGGCCATCGTTCCTTCGTTAACATTTTTAACAGATCTCGGATTTCGTTGGGAAGCGGGTATCCAGATCTTTCGGGTATTTACTTTGAATACAGCAGGCATTCTTGCGGTTTCACTGGGAATCTGGCTGATCAATTTAATTATACCTGCTTTGATCGGGAGTTTATTAATTTTAAGGATCAAATTATTCAGCAGCAGATGAAATCAATTACCGGGATCGGGTTACTCATTTTATTGGCCATCTCTTTTCCGTTGCGGGCGGGCGATGATTTCTGCAGCATAGAAAATACGGCGTTTCAGGCTGGCGAAAGTATCACGTATAAAGTGTACTATACCCTGGCAGGTGTGTATATTGCTGCAGGCGAAGCCACTTTTAGCTGCGCGCTTGAAAGCCTGAACGGTAAACCGGTTTATCATGTAACAGGAGAAGGCAAGACTTATTCTTTTTATGATAATTTTTTCAGGGTTAGGGATAAATATGAATCTTTTATTGATACAGCCACCCTTCAGCCTTATAAATTTATCCGGAATGTAAATGAAGGAACCTATAAGAAATATGAAAATGTAAGTTTTAATAAAACGGCCAATACCGCCATTACCAATTCAGGTGTTTTTAAAACACCCGCCTGCATTCAGGATGTTTTCAGTTCCATGTATTATGTGCGTAATATGGATTTCGATAAAATGAAGCCGGGGGATAAATATCCTTTTTCAATGTTCCTGGATAACCAGGTTTATAATCTCTATATCCGTTTTCTGGGAAAGGAAACCATCAAGACCAAATATGGCAAGTTCCGCGCCATAAAATTCAAACCCCTGCTGATCAAAGGAACTATTTTTGAAGGAGGTGAAAAAATGACGGTCTGGGTTAGTGATGACCGCAATCATATTCCGGTCCGGGTAGAAAGCCCGATCAGCGTGGGCAGCGTAAAAGTAGATATGATGGATTTCAAAAACCGGCGGTCGCCCCTGAGTTCCCTGATCAGTGTTCGTTAAAAATATTTATCTTTCGGGCAATAACTGGTAACTCTTAACCCCTAAACATGAAAAAACTCCTGAAATACTGGGCATCCTGTGCTTGTACTCATCCTGCTCCTGATTATTGTCGCCGCTTATGTTAAAATGGCGTTACCCAATGTCGGCCCTGCGCCGGATATCACGGTGGATAAATCGGAAGCCAGTATAGCCCGGGGAAAATATCTGGCTACCAGTGTGATGGTCTGTATGGACTGCCACAGCATGCGGGATGTAAATGAATTTTCAATGCCCATGGATCCTGCAACACTGGGTTCTGGCGGACAACGATTTGATGAGAACGAGGGATTTCCCGGTTTATTTTTCCGCCAATATTACCCCGGCAGGTATCGGGTCGTGGACGGACGGAGAAATATACCGGGCCATCACCACGGGTGTCAGAAAGAGCGGGAAACCCATTTTCCCGTTATGCCTTATCATAACTACGGACAGGCTGATCCGGCAGATATCAAGGCTGTGATTGCTTATCTGCGAAGCATTCCGGCAATTGAGCATAAAGTACCGGAATCTCATTCCAAATTTCCAATGAATTTTATAGTGAATACCATTCCTCAGAAGGCGGTCCCTGGAAAAATACCCGTCAACCCGCAGGACAGCATTGCCCGGGGGAAATATCTGTTTACCATTGCAGCCTGTCATGATTGTCATACGCCTCTGGAAAAAGGTAAATTTGATGAAAGCCTGTCCATGGCGGGCGGTCGTGAGTTTAAAATGCCGGGAGCGTTCTTCACTCAGCCAATATTACTCCCGACAAACAAACGGGTATCGGCGACTGGACAAGAGAGATGTTCGTAGCCCGCTTTACCCAATACCGCGATAGCGCACAGGCCCACCGGACGGTTGCTCCCGGAGAATTACAAACCATTATGCCCTGGACCATGTATGCTAACATGAAAGATGAGGATCTGAATAATATTTATAGTTATTTGCGGACGCTGCCGGCAATACATCATGAAGTGGTTAAATTCCAAAGCCGGCCATTGATAGTTGACAGTTCCATGGGGAATTCACATGGGAGCCATCAACAATTCATAAACCATCAGTCAAAACTTTCTCCATCCCCATACTCCTCGAACCTTTCACAAGAAACGAGGTATTTTTAAAATGCCGGGACTTCAGCCAGGCGCCGGCTTCAACCGCTGTTTCGAAGCGATGGTATGGGTGTTGGATTTTTAAAAAATCGCCCCCGACCAGCATCACTTCCTTCCAGGGATATGCTGCAATCTGTTTTAGTATGTCGTTGTGCTCCGTAAGCTGGCGGCGCCCAGTTCCGCCATGGCGCCCAGTACCAGTATTTTATCTTTACCAGGGAAGCCGGCAAAATTTTCGATTGCGAGCTTTCATGCTGGAAGGATTGGCATTGTAGGCATCCAGTACAATCGTATTGCTTTCCATTTTCAAAAGCTGGGAACGGCTGTTGGAGGGCTGGTATTCTTCGATCCCTGTTTATTTTTACGGGATCCGTCTTAAAAAAATTTCCAACAGTAACGGCAGCCAGTACGTTGGGCAGATTGTATATTCCGGTGAGTTGGGTTTGAATGAAGTCGATATTTATTCCGTAGGTGAATTTTACCCGGAGATGGGTTTTATCTCCACTTCCTGAATCGGCAATGCCGGTTACCGATGCATCGGTTGTTCCGTAGGATACGATTTCCGGAATGCCTTTGCTCATTTCCCTTAAATAATCGTAATCCCACATCACAAATGCCGTTCCTCCATGACTGCGCAGCCAGTCATATAGTTCCCCTTTCCCTTTTCTACCCCTTCAATACTGCCAAATCCTTCCAGATGAGCTTTCCCGCATTGGTGATGATGCCATGGGTAGGCCGCGCGTATTCACAATAGCCGGCAATCTCCCGCAAATGGTTTGCGCCCATTTCCACGATGGCCATTTCCGCATCCGGTTTAATTTTCAGCAGGGTCAGGGGTATGCCGATATGATTATTCAGGTTTCCTTCCGTTGTATATGTGCGGTAAGTAGTGGAAAGAACGGCATGTATCAGTTCCTTGGTGGTGGTTTTTCCATTGCTTCCGGTGATGGCGATAAAAGGAATAGTGAACTGATTGCGGTGATGACCGGCCAGCGATCTGCAGGGCTTTCAAAGCATCAGGCACCTGTATAATCCGTTCGTCCGGATGCTCCGGTTCTTCATCTACTATTGCATATGCTGCACCTGTTCGATAGCCCGGGCGGCAAAATGGTTACCATTGAAATTTTCACCTTTCAGCGCAAAAAAAAGATCGCCGTCTTAATCTGCGGGTGTCGGTGCAGATTTCAGGGTGCTTCAGATAAATCCCGTAAAGTGTTTCGATGGAAATCATGGAAGCAAATGTAATCAACAAAAAAGCCATCCGATTGGGGATGGCTTTTACTTTTTATTTTTACTTAAACGCTTATTGTTTTCGGGCGTTTTGCTTTCTTTGTTTGTAGTTGATACCGGTTTTTCTGCCATTACCTGCCGCGCTACCTACACGGTCCATTGCGCAACGGAAACCTACGGTAGAACTGGCCTGATCTTCTTCCATGAAGCGGCGTGTGCCCGGGCCGAGCCAGTAAGCACGGTCATTCCAGCTACCACCTTTAATAACCCTTGATTTATCGCTGATCAGGGTGGTTTTACCATATCCATAACTTACACCGGCAATCAGGGAGTCACCATCCAGGTAGTTGATTACATCACCTTTCTGGTAGTTTCGTCGATGCTTCGCTTTCTTCATCGGTTACATGCCGGTATTTGATTCTGCCCAGGCTGTCTCTTTCAGGTTTGCCTTCTTTGCTCAGATCCATGGTTGTCAAATTTGTTACCACGGAAAGGAGCAACATCATTCACATCCTGTGAAGAAAGCGGACGATAAACGTCTTGCAACCCACTCGCTCACATTACCGGACATATTATATAATCCGAAACCATTGGGATAAAATGAAGTTACATCTGCAGTATAAACGGCATTGTCGTTCAAACCACCGGCAACACCCATATTATCACCATGATCCTCTTTTGAAGTTTGCAAGGAAAGTTCCCTGCCAGCTTCCACGGCGGGAATCACGCAGTCCATTTACATTCTGGCTCCAGGAATAAACCTGTTTGTTGGCAATCAGCTCTTCACCTCTTTTTTTGTCCTTTTTACTGGGAGCCGGGTTCTGATTGATATAATCCAAGCGCTGCATATTCCCATTCTGCTTCTGTAGGCAGGCGGTAAGCAGGAAGCAGGATACCATCTTCAAAAGTTACCTGCGTACGCGGTGTACCGTTTGGATTTTTCAATTCGTTCTTTTTTGATTTTGCAGCCGGACCAGGAGTGGCCTGGTATTCACCCACCAGATATGATTTCGTGTTGAAGTTTTCCTGGCCAAGTCCCTGGATATTTTTCAGGGAATTTTTGTTGATGAATCCGCGGTCAACCAGCGCTTTTTCATTTACACGGTCAGTTCTCCATAAACAAAAATCATGAGCCTGTTTCCAGCTTACCCCAACCACCGGATAATAGTTATAAGAGGGATGGCGGAAATAATATTCAACCAGGGGTTCATTGTAAGCCAGTTCACTTCTCCATACCAGGGTATCCGGAAGGGCACCATCACGCACTGCCTGATATTCATCTCCTTCAAAAACATTATTGATCCAGTACAGATATTCGCGATAGTGCACATTGGCGACTTCGGTTTTGTCGATATAAAAGGAGTTCACTGTTACCCGGCGCGGAATATTGTTCCAGTCGCTCATTACGTCTTCTTCAGTGGCACCCATGGTAAATGTACCACCCTGAACAAACACCAGCCCGGGCCGGTACGTTGTTCTTTTTCTCTGGGATACCTGGTAACCACCCATGTTCTTATCATTGTAATTCCAGCCGGTTACGGCGGAAGATTCGGTTCTTTTTGCCGAATAACTTTCCATCTTTGCACGAACTCACCACTGCGGCGCAGGAAGCAAGGATAACGAGATTTTTGAGATTCATAGAAAACGCATTTAACCGTGATATGTTAAGTGTAGAAACGTGTTTCGAAACAAATATTGTAAATAAAGACCGCGGTATAATGCATAATACGCAGAGAATACGAAAATAGTTTGTTTGTGGAAAAAATTCCCTTTTCGGGAATGTTAAAGCGTATGCTAAAGTTGAGCCGCTTTTTTGCTTAACTTTGAAGTCCGTGGAAACCTTTAACTTGCGCAATATTCTGGTCCTGTTTCCGTTGGATGAGAGCGGATTAGCAACATGTCAGGTTGAACTGAACCGGCGGCAATCAGGACCGGGGCCATTATTGGAACTCACTAAAAACCACCTAATTAGCTATTGAAAATTTCTACCCTCTAAAAGTTGAAATGAATCTGCGGCAACTTGTTTTGTTGCAGGTCAGGTCTCATTGATGTGGTCAGTGTCCTTTTAAAGCTAAAATAAATTACATGAAAAGACTGTTTTTCCGACTAACTGCTTTGTTGTGCGGCTGTTTTTGATTAATCTGGTGAATGCCCAGAGTGGAACTCAACCCGTTAATGTAACAACCACGGCTGTACCTTTTCTAAGAATTTCCCCCGATGCCCGGGCAGGGGTCATGGGGGAACAAGGGCTTGCCACTTCCCCGGATGCGAATTCTTCTTTTATAATCTTTCTAAAACACCATTTTCCGACTATAATACCGGTATCGGTTTAACCTATACTCCCTGGCTTAAAGATCTGGGACTGAATGATGTATATTTGTTGGCCGCTGCAGGGTATCATAAACTGGATGAATTTCAGGCGATCTCGGCTTCCGTTCGGTATTTCAGCCTGGGCAGCATTCAGTTTTCCGAATGCTAACGGTGACAGCTGGGGAGAAGGGAGACCCCGCGAATTTGCTGTTGATCTGGGTTATTCCCGAAAACTTGTCAGATAAACTCGGCATCGGTCTGACTCTTCGTTATATCAATTCGAATCTGACGCTGGGAGCTGCTGCAGCTCCGGAAGCATTTCCGCCTATAAGGCAGGAACTGCTGTTGCCGCCGATCTTTCCTTACTACTAAAATGCTACCGATGCCAATCAAGAAGGTTGGACGTTTGGCGTTGTCTTGTCGAACCTCGGTACCAAAATCGGGTATACCAATGATGCTACCCAAAAAGAATATATTCCCGCCAATCTGGGTATTGGTACGAACTTATACGAAAGTGTTCGACGAACAGAATAAAATCACGTTTCGGGCTGGACCTGAATAAATTGCTGGTGCCTGCCCCTCCGCTTCCGGACAGCGCAGGGAATGTGGTTTCAGAAGCAGCACTGGATGAATATCATAATCAGAGTATTGTGAGCAGCTGGTTCAATTCTTTTTCCGGCGGCATCAGCTGAATAAAATCAATGCCTCCATCGGAGCTGAATATACCTATAATGATCAGTTTGCATTCCGCCTGGGCTATTTTTATGAAAATAAAGAGCAGGGCGGAAGACAATATTTTACGCATGGGTGTCGGATTGAAATACAATATGCTCGGATTGAATTTCTCCTATCTGATTCCATCCGGGAGCGGTATTACGAGAAATCCGCTTTCCAACACGATCCGGTTCGGATTTGTCTTTGACCTCGATGGACGGAGAAAATGCACCGGTCAGCACAGATCAATAAAATATTTGAACAATGGTCGTTTCAGAAGCGGATTGGTTAATTTTACCGATCCTGAAACGGCTTTTTCAATTTTATGACAACATGTCTTACCGGATTGGCTTCGGAACAGATTTTCATCAACTGGCAGCAGGAAGAAAATTCTGGCTGGGCGGCGTGGAAATTCCGCATCAAAAGGGGTCCGTCGGGTCATAGCGATGCCGATGTGCTGCTGCATGCCATTTGTGATGCGCTGCTGGGCGCACTGAATCTTGGAGATATCGGTATTCATTTTCCCGATACCGATGCGAGCGTATAAAGATATTGACAGCAAAATCCTGCTGGAAAGAACTTTTCAGCTGATCCGGGAAAAAGGATTCAATATCGTAAACCTGGATTCCACGATTTGTCTTGAGAAAGCCCAAGATCATGGGGTATGCAAATCAGATGCGGCAGATCATTGCGGACATTTTGAATATCAGTCCGGAAGTGATTTCGATAAAAGCAACCACCACCGAAAAATTGGGATTTGTTGGACGGGAAGAAGGAGTGGTGGCCCAGGCTGTGGTATTGCTGAAGAAACCGGATTAATTACCTTTGCGCCCATGCCACACTTCCGGTTAAAATTATAAATCAGTCATCCAACCCGCTTCCCGCTTATGCCACTGCCGATGCTGCGGGCATGGATCTGAAAGCAAATATTCCGCAGCCGGTTACCTTCCGGCCGATGGAACGCCAATTGATACCTACCGGAATATTCATTGAACTTCCTTCGGGATATGAAGCACAGGTTCGTCCGCGCAGCGGACTGGCGCTTAAACAGGGAATTACCTGTCTGAATTCGCCGGGAACCGTGGATGCAGATTACCGGGGAGAACTGAAAGTGATTCTGATTAATCTTTCCGATACGGAACAATCCATTCATCCGGGTGACCGGATTGCGCAGATGGTGATCAGCACGGTGGAAAAAGTGGAACTGGGATCCGGTGTCAGAATTGATCGAAACAATCAGAAACGACGGGGATTCGGACATACGGGAAAATTGATAATGTATGATTAAACCAGACTACAATCAGCATTATTTTGATCGGAGTATGAAATGTAGTTCAGCTTTATTTTTAGATGGACTTTGGATATTTCTGGTATCTGTTGGACGGGAATTTCCTGCCGGTCGGCAAAAAAAATCACAACCGCCATCAGCAAAAAAGATACCCTGTCGATTAAAAAGCCGGATACTGCCACTGCTGCGGATCTGAACGCCGATTCTGTACGGTATATCAGTAATCTGTATCATCATATTGAGGGCAGATCTCATTGACTGCAATACTTTTTCTGCAAAAATGAAAGTGCATTATGAAGGAAGCGATGGAAAGGATTATGAATTCAATGCTTTCCTCAGGCTGCAGAAAGATAAAATAATCTGGATTTCCATCAATGCCTTGCTGGGCATTGAAGCTTTCCGGGCGCTCATCACCCCAGATAGTGTAAAAGTGCTTAATAAACTGGATAAAGTGTATCAGCTCAGGTCCGTCGGTTATCTGCAGGAAGTAACGCCATCTGCCGTTTGATTTTCAAACGCTTCAGGCCATTGTGCTTGGAAATCCGATTTATCTGGACAGTAATATTCTCTATTACCGGAAGGATGATCAGGGAATTTCCATGCTGAGTGATCGGAACGATTATTCAGGAATTATCTGACCCTCAATAACGATCTGACCTTGGATCGGCATAGTAAACTGGATGATGTGGACCGGTTGCAGGCCCGTTCCTGCGATATCACCTATGGAGATTATGAAAAAAAAGATACGGTGCTCTTTTCCACTTATCGTAAAATTGCAGTTGCGGAAAAAGCAAGCTGGATGTGGAACTGAGTTTTAAAAATATTCTTTTAACGAGATTTTAAACTTTCCATTCTCCATTCCGAAAAATTATAAACGCAAATAAACGTTATACAGTAACTTCATCCCGAACGTTCAACACGCATATGCGCAAACCGGTATTCCTGTTTGTATTTGTTTTTTATTTCCGTACTGACCGCTTTTGCCCAGACCCAGACCCCAGCCCAGACCGCAGCGATCTTGAAAAAGAACGGGCTTCCATACAAAAAGAAATCGAAGATGTAAAACGTTCTCTGGATATTACCCATAAAAACAGAAAACAAACCCTGGGTCAGCTTGCCCTCTTGCAAAGACGGCTCCGTTTGCGGCAGGCAGCCATTTCCAATATCAATCAGCAACTGAATTTTATCCAGGCAGATATGAATACTTCCTGGCAGGAAATCATGAAACTGAAAAAAGAACTGGATACCCTGCGTAAACAATATGCGGAAAGTGTTGTGTATGCTTATGAAAACAGGACCAACTACGATTACCTTAATTTCATTTTTGCCGCCAGCAATTTCAATGATGCATTGAAAAGAGTTGCCTATCTGAAATCCTACCGAGCTTATCGGGAACAAAGGGCGGAAAATATTCAGAAAACCCACGACCTTCTGCAGAATAAAATAGACGGTCTCAAAATAAAACGGGTTGAAAAAGATGAAGCGCTGGTAAAACAAAATAAAGAAAAACAGGTGCTGGAAGTAGAAAAAAAAGAAAAAGATCAGGTGGTTAGCAGCCTTCAGTCCCACGAAAAAGAACTGAAAAAGGAAATGAATCTCAAACAACGGCAGGATCAGAAACTGGGCAATGCGATTGCTGCAGCCATCCGCCGGGCAAGGGAAGAAGCCATAAGGGAAGCCAAGAAAAAAGCATGCGAGCTGCTGCAATGCAGCCAATGCTGCGCCGGCAAAAACAGACAATGTCAAATAATGCTGCCAGTGATAATGCGACGAGCCATGCAGCCGCAAAGCCAGCGTAAAGCCGCTGCAACGACTTTTCAAGACCAGTGCAGACGTAGCGCTTTCAGGACAATTTTGAGAAAAGACAAAGGGCATCTTCCCTGGCCGATTGCATCCGGAACCATTGCCATGCGGTTTGGTCCTCATGAATATATTAAAGGAATTGTCCACAATAATCAGGGGATCACCATTGAAAGCTGCTCCGGGAACCATCCGTTACGGCAGTATTTGACGGAGAGGTTCAAAGTGTATTTAATGTGGGGGATGTAAGTGCCGTTATGATCCGTCATGGGAAATATTTTACTACTTACAGTAATCTTGCAGTCCGTTTCTGTTTCAAAAGGCCAGGAAGTTAAAACGGGACAGGTACTGGGGAAACTTGCCGATATCGGCCAGCTTGAATTTGTACTTTCCGATGAAAAGGATCATCTTTCGATCCGGAAAAATGGTTGAGAAGATAAGTTAGTCAGATCTTTTCCGCGGAATATCTTTTCGCCGGCTGGAGTTCATCAGAAACCGGTTATACAATTTTTCATACTTCGGAACGATATGATGAATATCGAATTTTTTCGCCTGTCTCCAACGCATTTTTTTTGAATGTTTTTAGCATATCGTCGTCTTTCAAGAATTGTAATGGCATTTCGGCTCATGGACGCCACATCGCCAACCGGACTCATAAATCCGGTTTTCCCATTGATATTTATTTCCGGTAAACCGCCCGCATTGCGTTGAAATCAACGGAACGCCGGCAGCCATGGCTTCCAGCGCAGCCAGTCCGAAACTTTCATATTCGGAGGGAAGAATGAAAAGATCCGATACGGCCAGTATTTCTTCCATCTGTTCCTGTTTGCCTATAAAACGGATTTCGTCGCAGATATTCAAGTTCCCGGCTAAGATTTTCGGCTGCCGGACGTTCAGGGCCGTCTCCGACAAACAACAATTTGGAAGGAATTTTCTTATTTATTTCTGCAAAAATCCTCACCACATCCATCACCCTTTTATTTTTCTGAAATTGGATGCATGCACCAAGATGCGTTCATTCGTTGGGTGCAATTACTTTTCGGAATGGATCTATCGGTTTTTTCTGAAATCGGCTGACGTCCACAAAATTGTGGATCACTTCTATTTCCTTTTTGATTTCGAAAATGCTCATAGGTTTCATCCCGCAGATTTTGTGATACGGCAGTAATGGCATCACTTTCATTGATGGAAAAAGCAACTACCGGAGCCAGGGTTTTATCTCTGCCGACCAGCGTAATATCCGTACCGTGCAGCGTGGTGATCACCGGAATATTCTTACCCTGCGTTGCCACGATTTTTTTCGCCATATAAGCCGCGGATGCATGCGGAATGGCATAGTGCACATGCAACAGATCCAGCTGGTGATTTTTGATCACATCCACCATCGTACTGGAAAGCGCGGTTTCATATGGCGGATAATCAAAAAGGGATAAGTAGCTACCCGCACTTCATGATAAAAAATATTGGCATTGTATTCGGTCAGCCTCACCGGTTGCTGGTAAGTTATAAAATGCACCTGGTGGCCTTTATCTGCCAGCGCTTTTCCCAATTCTGTAGCCAGAACGCCACTTCCGCCAAAAGTTGGATAACAAACAATTCCTATCCGCATGAATTCTGATTTTAATATACCGAAGGTAAACACATTTTATCCAGTCCCGTAAATGCAGTTCCACAATCCCTATCTTAGCAGAAATTAACAGCGGTGTACAGGATTTTGTTTGGTATTACCCATGTTTATTTTCCGGATTGTAAAATTCAACGAAATGAAAAAATTCCTGACCATCTTCATTTTTATTCTTGTTGTTTTGGGGGCCGGATTTATTTACTGGCGGTTTTTCTGGGTTTTTGGAGAAGGCGTTAAAGCGGGACAGTTAAATAATCTGATGAAAAAAGGTTATGTTTTCAAAACTTACGAAGGCCGTCTGATCCAGGCCGGCTTCCAGGGAGGCGGAGCGGGCTCCGTGCAGAGTTATGAATTCCGTTTTTCTGTGGTGAATGAAAAAGTAGCAGCCCAGTTGATGTCCAACAGCGGGAAGGAGTTTGAATTGCATTATAAGGAATATATGCACACCGTTCCCTGGCGGGGAACTTCTGTATATGTGGTAGACAGTATCTTATCGATGAAAGACGCCAGGTCTTTACAGAACCCTTATACCCCTTAGGCCTGAAGCAGGAAAATAGCCGGTTGCTTTTGCAGATCAGGAACCGCTTTCCGCCATTCCGCGATGGTTTTTGTGTGAATGGATTCCCCTGGCCCGGTAAGATTTACAGCAACGCATAGCCGCGTTTCCAGCCTGCAATTTTTCAGAATAGCTTCCAGCATCACCTGATTACGGTAAGGGGTTTCAATAAAGAGCTGTGTGGAGGATTGCTTTTGGGAAAGCGCTTCGAGTTCCCTGATTTTTTTATTTCTGTCCTGCGCCTCCACCGGAAGGTATCCGTTAAATTGAAATTGCTGGCCATTCATTCCGCTGGCCATCAGGGCCAGCAGAATGGAACTTGGCCCTACCAGGGGTTTAACAATGGCTCCGGTCTCTTGCGCTGCGGCTACCAGCATCTGACCCGGATCTGCAATGCCCGGACAGCCGGCCTCACTCAGTATGCCGATTTGTTTTCCCAGTTTCAACTGATTCAAAAATTCCTGTTTAACGGCTTCCTCGGCTTTATGTATAACGAACCAGGCATACCGGTCAATCTCTATTTCTTTCCATATTTTTTTCAGAAACCGGCGGGCGCTGCGTTCATTCTCCACAAAAAAAACCTCACAGTGCTTAACAGCCCCGGTAATATATGCCGGCAACACCTGCAGGGCTGTCTTCATCCAGGAAGGTCGGAATCAGATATACGGTGGCAGCGGATCTCATTCTTCAATATTCTGATGGTAAAGACTGATTGTTGCCGCAATCAACGCATACGAAGGCGCCAGTACCCATCCGGCAAACGGTATAAAATGCATCAGATAAAAGACCAGTCCGTTCCCAACAGCCAGGCCTCTTCGCTTACCGATATATACCATGCTTTCGGCAGGAGAAAGACCGTGCCGTTCGCAACTGTAATCCAGCATGGAAAACCCATAATAATAACATTCCACCGTGGAAGAAATCACGGGAGTGATCCAGCCGGCAAGCGGAATAAAAGATAAGATAAGTATGGAAATCGTATAAACCGTTTGCCAGAAACAGTTCCGGAGGGCCAGCCTGATGCCGCGTTTAATGTCTTTATAAAACTGGGCCCTTTGAAATTCAAATTCTTTTCCTTCAATAATGGATTCTGTTTTTTCGCTGAGGTAGGCGAAAACCGGGAGCCGATAATGAGGAATAAATATTTAAATAAAGAAAAATAAAAAAACATCATGGTCAGCCGGACCATGATACCGCCCATCACGAATAAAAAACTTAAAGCGGCATTGTGCTGACGGTGAAGCCAGCGGTCAATCCCGATAAGCTGGCTGAGCTGGGAAACAGCGCTATCGGCTGAAATCCAGAAAAAATAAATACCCACACTGAACAGGATCATGTAGCAGAATCCCGGAATCAGGATCCATTTCCACAGATTATGTTTGCCAATGAAACACATGGGCCTTTCGTAGGCCTGTAAGGCAATAACAATTTCTTTTAGCAAACCAATTTTTTAAAGATGTTGAATATAGCACTAATTTACGCTTTAAGCATATGTATATGCCCGGAACAATAAAAAAACTCGATGAATCCTTTTACGACAGAACCGATGTGCTGAAAATCGCGAGAGAATTGCTCGGGAAAATCCTGGTAACACGGTTTGACGGGATACTTACTTCTGGTCGCATCGTGGAAACGGAGGCTTATGCAGGCGTGGGAGACAGGGCCTGTCATGCATTTGGCGGAAAGCGAACCGCCCGGATGGAAGCCGTGTATGGTCCGCCGGGCACCATTTATATTTATATCTGTTATGGAATGCATCACCTGTTTAATGTGGTTACCAATAAAAAAGATATTCCGCACGTGATCCTGATCCGTGCGCTGGAACCACTGGAAGGAATTGAAATCATGCTGGAAAGAACGGGGAAAAAGCAGCTGGATTTTACTCTGACCCGGGGACCCGGAAATGTTTCGCGTGCTTTAGGAATGACCAAAGCGCATTCAGGCGGAAATTTGTTGGCGGGGGATATATATATTGCTGATGACGGATTGAAATATAAAAAAGATCAGATCCTCATCACAAAAAGAATTGGCGTGGAATCTGCCAGGGAAGACGCTGAACGCCTGTATCGCTTTATAGTGAAAGGAAATCCCTACGTGAGTGCGAAGAAGTCTTAGAATTTCGGACACGGAATGGATTTGGATCCGTCCGAATGCTTTTTGATATAGATCAGGGAGATCTCAATCCCGCCCTGACTCTGGGAAGCGGTTTTAAGAGAAGAAACATTCACATCATACGACATGCCCAGGGTGAACGGCCCCACATCCAGCCCTACATAAGGAATAATGGCATCGGTCAGGTTGCTGAATCTTGCCCATACCCCCAGGTAAAAATTAATGGGGTTTGCTTCATCGCCATTCAGATTATTTGACCAGGCCGCTCCGAGCATCGTATTGGTTGCATTGGCCTGTTTGCTGAACAGTCCGCTGAAATGAATAAAATTATTGTTGTTATCGGGAGATAACGGGAATGAGTAACCGCCGTGCAGGGTAATGCGGGGATGCAATACATAAAAAGAGTTTCCGGTGAACGATTCTTTTGGTTGCGTAATGTGATAAGCCGAAGCGCCCAGGTAAAAGTTATTATTTCCATCTGTGGACCCATTATATAACACACCCACATTCAAATCGAAATAACTCAGATTGATCTGGTGTCCGTCGATGATTTCAGCGCTGGGAATGGTCCAGCCACCCTGCTGGTCCAGTTCATCTTCAAAATGCAGTTTGGTGCCATCCAGCATTTTATTGGCATAAGTTCCCTGGAAGCCGATACCGAGTTGGTTCCAGCCATTTTCATCAAGCGACTTCTGATAGGCGGAAGAGAAGGAAAAATAATTACTGGTGAGAATACCGTTTGCGGTCCTGTCGGTCATTGCCAGAACGCCGATTCCCAAGGCATCTCCGGCCGGCAGCCTGCTGCCCAGGATATTTCCATCAACGGATACCGTTGAAGTGATAAATGCATTGTTGATCTGCGGCCACTGATTCCGGTAATTGCCTGCTACGCGAAGGGTGCCATTGAATTTGCCCGTGAGCGCAGGATTGAGTGAAAGGGGGGAAGAAAAGAACTGGGAAAAAGCAGGATCCTGCGCCACGGCAGATCCTGGAATAAAATAAGAAACACAAATCATGGCTAAATAATTCTTCTCATAAGTTTAGGCCTTTTCCTGACAGGTAATTCATTTTGGCTAACCGGAAAAGCAGGTATTGCGAAAGGCCGGCTTTCTGTTTGGTAAACGGAAACTGGGATCATAGAAATTGGAATCGCGCCATGAAAATAAGTAAAAATCCCCACATGTGAAAGTCCAGCAGACCGGGTCTACAGCCCGGGTTTTGAATGGCGCCTGTAGCCGGTAAAGGCTAGGGGATTGGCGGAAGCCATCAGTTCTTATTTCCGCAGCGCTACATCTGGATCTTATTGCCAAAAGCAAGATCCCCTGCGTCTCCCAGGCCCGGCACGATATAACCTTTTGCCGTCAGCTCATCATCAATGTCGCCGCACCAGATTTTACAGGAAGGAACTTCCCGGCGAACATATTCAATGCCTACGGTACAGGCGATGGCGGTAACGATATGGATTTCAGAGGGATGACCTTCCGCCCGGAGATACTGGATGGTTTTGACCAGGGAAGAACCGGTTGCCAGCATCGGATCTGAAATGATCAGGATCCGGTTTTCCAGTTCCGGACAGGAAATATAGTTGAGACTGATCTCAAAAGACCCGTCCCGGTCGTGTTTCCGGTAAGCAGCGATAAAAGCATTGTCGGCTTTGTCAAAAACATTCAGCAGGCCCTGGTGGATGGGTATTCCTGCCCGCAGGATGGTTGCCAGTACAGGCTGGGATTTCAATAACCGGCACTTGGATATGCCCAGCGGCGTCTGAATTTCCTTCTCTTCGTAAGGCAGCTGGCGGCTGATTTCATAAGCAGCAATTTCGCCGATCCGTTCCAGGTTGCGGCGAAAACGCATTCTGTCGCGCTGCATGGCCTCATCGCGCAATTCCGCAACCCAGTCGCAAAGGATGGAATATTCCCGGCTCAGATTTATCACCATATATTAAAATTAAAAATCCGATATTCGAAAACAGGCCGCAATAAAACTAAATCAAAAGATTGAATCAGAAAATCATTTCCTATGCAGTATAAAGTGATCGGACTGATGAGCGGAAGTTCACTCGATGGACTGGATATTGTATATGTCCATCTTGAGGAAAGTGCCGGAGAATGGAAATTTGAAATCAGGGAAACAGCCTGTATTGCCTATTCCGCTGCTTTAAAAGAAAAGCTTTCCGGAGCTACCGGTTTGTCTGCCAGGGATTATCTGTTACTTCATACGGAATATGGCCATTTCCTTGGAAAAACGGTAAATGAATTCATTGAAGAAAAGGGTCTGGCTTACCAGGTTCAGCTCATTGCCAGCCACGGGCATACCAGTTTTCATCTTCCGGAGCAAAGGATGACGGCCCAGCTTGGAGATGGAGCGGCGATCGCCGCTGTTACGGGTATTCATACCATTACGGATCTCAGAAGTACGGATATCGCCCTGGGCGGACAGGGTGCGCCGGTGGTTCCCATCGGTGAAAAATTATTATTCGGGACTTATGATCTTTTTCTCAATATCGGCGGCATTGCAAATATTTCTGTCAAAGATCCTGAACCCATCGGATTTGATGTTTGTCCGGCCAACCGGATACTGAATTTACTCGCCGCCAATACGGAAAAGGGATATGATGAAGATGGGAGGCTGGCTTCCTCGGGCGTTGTTGAACAGGCCTGTTGCATGACCTGAACCAGTTTGCTTATTACCGTGAATCTTTCCCGAAATCATTTCAAATGATTTCGGATTGAATGAAATCTTTCCGCTGATTGAAACGGCGGGATTTTCTACAGCAGGATGCGCTGCGAACTTATGTTGAGCATATTGTGGTTCAGGTAGTGGAAGCTGCGTTACAACTATTGAAGAAATAGCCGGAAGGAAGGAATGCCCGGAACGATTGCTGATAACTGGCGGTGGCGCGCACAATCGGTTCCTGGTGGAGCAATTAAAAACTGCGTTGCAGGTTATTGGCCTGGAACTCATTGTTCCGGAAAATGAACTGATGGATTATAAGGAGGCGCTGATCATTGCCCTGATGGGCGCGCTTCGCTGGCGGGAAGAAGTGAATGTATTTCTTCCGTAACCGGTCCGTGAGAAACAGTATCAACGGGGCGATCTGGAGCAGTTAAGAGTCCCAGAACGGATTTCAGTTTTACATATCCCGATTTACTTACCGGCACCCGGGCTCCGGATCTTAATATGGCCAGGTGATTTTCTTTTTCATACGGATCAATACGGGTGATCTCGGAAATATTGACCATATAAGACCGATGGGTTCTGACAAACTGGTCTTTGTTCAGCACCGATTCAAAATGGCCCATGGTTTTATTTTTCAGAAATGATCCTTCTTTGGTATGAATTTTTACATAGTCATCTGCTGCTTCCAGATAATGAATGTCATCTACGGGGATGATCCTGATTTTTCCTGATAGCCGGACCACAACGCGTTGCTGTTCCGCAGGCGTTCTGGCGGCGGAATCCAGAAAAGGCGTCAGGTTGGGTTTTGCTGCTCCGTTTTTTTCCAGCAGCAGTCAATTTATTGATGGCTTTATCGAAACGTTCCCGGCTGAAAGGCTTGAGCAGGTAATCGACGGCATGACTTTCAAAAGCCTTGATCGCATATTCATCAAAAGCAGTAGTGAAAATAACTGCCGGGGGCAGTTCAATCAGTTCCAGCATTTCGAAACCATTGATCTTCGGCATCTGGATGTCGAGAAAAATCAGATCGGGCTGAAATTGCTGAATCGCTTTTACACCTTCAAATCCATCACTGCATTCAGCCTGCAATGCAATTTGCGGATGGTACTGAAGATATTCTTTGATAATGGAACGCGCCAGGGGCTCATCATCTATAATAATTGCTTTCATTCGTTCAGTTTTAATAGTCAGACTAACTGGGGGATTCTTATAGTGGTGGTAAAAATATGATCCAGGGCCTGAGGTCTGCAGTAGATCGTTCCTTGCAAACAAAAGATAAAGTCTGCGTTTAACAGAATTCAGTCCAAAACCGGTTCCTCTGTCTCGGTGCTGGATGTTTCCAGGTCGAATGGATTGTTAATCACTACTTTCAGATAATCGCCGTCTTTGGAAATAAACATGGAAATGATCACATCTTCCGTGGTATCGTATAACCCGAATTTAATGGCATTTTCCATTACCGGTTGCAGCAGCATCGGAGGAATATGCATTTGCAGGCAGGTTTCATCTTTTTCGATCACCGTGGAAAGGCGGTGTCCGAACCGCACTTTCTCGATTTCGAGATAGAGTTCCAGGCTTTGCAATTCTTCTTCCATTTTCACCCATTGTTCTTCTTCCTTCTTTAAAGTAGCTCTTAGAAAATCCGATAACTGGTAGATCATTTTCCTTGCCTTTTCCGGATCTGCGCCAATCAGGGCGCTGATGGAATTCAGGCTGTTGAATAAAAAATGCGGTTGCAGTTGCTGGCGCAGTTTATACAATTCGGCCTCCCTGCTCAGTTTTTCCGCATCTTCTTTCCGCTGCCGGTTCTCCTGTTCTTCTTCCTGGCTATACCACAGTACGCAAATGATGGTCATGCATCCGATCAATAGAAAGGCGATGCAAAGCCTGATCCAGAAAGAATTGGACAGGAACTGCCGGTAGGTTTCATAGGAGGGATTCCAGAAAGTCAGGCTCAATAGCCATTTGCTGGCGGATGTTACCATCAGGCTCAGGATCAGGCTGAGAAAAAGAATATACCATTTCCGGTCTTTTTCCGGCATATAGAACCGGAGAATATTACTCACCATCCAGCTGGCGGCAAGCATGAGAATATTGGTAATAATGCTGTCTACCGCCGCTATCTGAAAAGTTAATCCGTAATTGTAAATTAAGAGTGCGTGCAGTACAGCCCAAACCACCCACCATCCAAAAAAGCTGTTGCGAAATTTGCTGACGGTTATCGGAGACCTGACCAATGGATAAGCGTTAAATAATTTCCAGGAATTTGTGTTTGCTGTTATTCCGGATATGCGCTGCTTTTTTATTGGTCAGCTCAATGTACAGTTCCGCATTGTCAGTTTCCTGTATCCGGGAATACAGTTCCGCCCCATCGAGCAGGCCGCTGAGTTTGTACAGTTCTGCCACATTAATAAATTTCCACTGTACCAGTTTTTGTTCCTGGTTGAAGAATTGATCCTGTTCGCGCTCACCCAGGGCGCCGGCTTTTTCATAAGCTTCTTCAGCACTGTCGGCTTCGATCAGGCGGAGTTGTTCGTCAAATTGCGGAGTATGATTGCCCTGGCCGCAGATGATCCTGTACACGAGTTTTGTGAGATACCAGTTCATGGTTAATGTTTTAAATATGATCTGAATAAATTTGTTTTGGTCTAATAGTTTCTGATTTCAATGCCGCCGAATACCGAACTTCCGTCCAGGATGAGCACTTTTTCCGGATTAACCGTTGCATGCTGTTGTCTTTTGTCTTCCACATTTCCGAAAATAGAAGTCAGTTGTGAGCGGATCTCCCAGTGGGGCGGCACGATCAGTTTGGTTCCACCCATGATTTGTGTTATGTCAAGCCGGGCTATGCCCTGAATGTCTGCCTGGCTCAGGTTGATTTCTGCCCCGCCCATGAAAACGGTGATGTCTCCGCCTTTGAAATCTTTGGATACAATGTTCTTATGAATGCCTCCGAACACAGTGGTTACATCAATATAGTCTTCGGAAGAAAAACCTTTGCTTGCAGACCCGAATCCCGTATGCCCGCTATCAGTATAGTCCGGATTCCTCCAGTTTTGGCGAATGTGCTGTCTAAGTCTTCTTCTTTCCTGCCGGAATCTATTTCGGTTGTTGCAACCTCCCCAATCTCCGCCTCCCCAATGCGGCCTTTTGGGTCTCAGCAACATAAAAAGGCCTACGGCAATTAGTCCGACCGGCCATAAATACTGGTGAAAGGAAACGCCCGGAATCATTTCATCCAACAGAAAAAAGGTACCGATCAGAATCAGCACCAGCCATCCGCCTCCACGGAATCCGTGGGCCAGCCCGGAGAAAATACCGAGTACGATCAGTGATCGTGGGCCAGGTAAATATCCATTCGGGCATCAGCACACCCATTTGGCGGGCCAGTAAAAATCCACCAATCAGAATGATACCGAGCGGTATCCAGAACCGGCCGCCCTGCGCTCTGTAGGGTTGATTATTTTGAACATCTTTATCGTCCGTATTGTCCATTGCTTCAAATTTTAAGTAAAACTAAGGCCCTCCCTGATCCTGTTCAAGCGCTTATAGGTAATACGGCCCGGAATGACGGTAAAAGCCCTGCTTTTTCCGGTAAACCCGTTCTCTGATTAAAGGATTTTGAACTGGTCACCGTCAAAAAGGCCCAGATCGCTGAGTTTCAGGTGAGGTATTACAAGTAATGCCATAAACGAGAGGGTCATAAAGGGCGACTGCAAAGTGGACCCCAGTCTTTTGGCCATCGCATCGATGGCAGTATAGGATTCCGCAACCCGGTAACCGTCTGCTGCGCTCATCAGCCCGGCTACCGGAAGGCCCAGGACCATTTCCTTATTCTTATCCACGCAACTGATACCGCCTTTTTCTGCAATGATCAGGTTTACCGCCAGGGAAATATCTTCATCGGTAACACCAACGGCGATGATATTATGACTGTCATGGGCAACCGAAGACGCGATGGCGCCGGTTTTTAAGCCGAAATTTTTAATGAAAGCTTTTGCCACCGGTGCTTTTTTATACCGGTTAACGACTACGATCTTCAGGATATCCTGTTGAATATCCGAAGCCCATTTTCCATCCTTATTCAGGGGTGTGGCAGTTGATTTACCGGTGATCAGCTGTCCGTCGTACGCTTCAATAACCGGCCAAGGATAATCGGCCTGGCCGGCCGGATCAGCAAGGAATTTCAGGCGAAAGCGGATCGCATTGAAAGTGGTTGACAGGATTTGTACAGGGTACGGAGCGGAGTTTCGTTTTTCCATTTTCCGCCACCAGTTCCCCGTTTAACCAGGTTTGGAGCACTTCAAAATTGACGGTATCTTTGAGCACGATAAAATCCGCAGCATCGCCGGTCCGGAGCTGCCCGACCTCCAGTTTATAATGCTCCACCGGATTCAGGCAGGCTGCCTGCAGGATCTTAAACAAGTCTGTTTTTTTGGCTACGGCTCTTGCGCAAAGTTCATTGATATGCCCTTTCACCAGGCTGTCAGGATGCTTATCATCACTGCAGAACATCATGTTCTCCCAATGCTCGTTGAGCAGGGGCGCCAACGCTTCAAAATTTCGGGCCGCACTGCCTTCCCGGATGATGATCTTCATGCCATATTGCAGTTTCTCCAGTGCCTCGGCTGCAGTGAAACATTCATGATCCGTGCTGATGCCCGCAGCAATATATTTTTTTGCATCCGCGCCCCGTAATCCGGGCGCATGGCCATCCACCGGTTTATTATATTTCCTGGCGGCGTCAATTTTCTTCATTACTTCCGGGTCGCCCTGCAAAACGCCGGGGAAATTCATCATTTCACTCAGGTATTTGATATCCGGATTGCTAAGTAATTCATCCACCTGATCCGAAGTCAGGGCGGCTCCCGCTGTTTCAAAAACCGTTGCCGGAACACAGCTGGGCGCGCCGAAATAAAAATGAAATGGCGACTCCTTCCCATTCCGGATCATGAAATTCACGCCTTCCATTCCGCAGACATTCGCAATTTCATGGGGATCGCTGACCGTTGCCACCGTGCCGTGCACCACGGCGAGGCGGGCAAATTCTGTTGGAATGAGCATGGAACTTTCAATATGCACATGCGCATCGATAAACCCGGGGCAGAGGTACTGCTGCGGCCATTCTTCTGCCGGGGATAATTCCCGGATGGCCGTTATTTTTTTATTCTCCCATTGAATTTCGGCCGGAAAAATCCTTTTATTCTGAATATCAATTAATTGCCCGCGGATTGTCATATGTAGGTATTAACGAGTCTTTATCCATTTACGGAGTCTTGCCTGATACCTACTAAGATAGTACTAAGAAAGTACTGAAGAAGGCAGGTTAAAGCGCACGTCGATACTATTTATCTGCCACGGATCCTGCCTCCGGGGGTAAAACGCCCCCGGTTTTTAGAAAATCAGGTCTTCCGGGCTGAAGCTTAAATTAAACCTGTTTCGGTCGTTTTTCGCCATGTTTCTGAGTGGATGATGAATTATTGATGACGAATTATCAAGTCCGTACCAAGTCCGTCTATAGGACGGACTTGGTACGGACTTGCACCATCATCGGCAATAAGGAATTCTAAAGGCGTCCACAATGGCCCAGTGGCCGCAAATTCCATTGTCTTATATTCTTAATTACGGCCCGCCCCCGAAAGGTAACCTTAGTGAAATGCCGGCCTATGAAAGTGTTCGGGCCAAATATAGGAAACGATTACCCGGGAAAAAACAGTGAGACAAGGGTGGTTTACGCAAAAATCCATTCTCTCCAATAGGTAAATTAGAAGTGGCTAACAAGCTGGCAACTCCAAAACTAAAAACATGAATTCAAATAAAGATTATGTACAATTCATTACAGCGTTAAGGCAAAGCATTGTTCAAAGCCGTTACACAGCAGCAAGTCTGGCAAACCGGGAACAGCTTTCACTTTATTTCAAAACGGGAAAAATGCTCTCTGAAAAGATAACTGTTCAAAAATGGGGTGCAAAAGTAATTGAACAGATAGCTGACGACCTTCGAGAACAATTGCCAGGATTAAGGGGGTTTTCTGATAGAAACCTAAAGAACATGAGGCAGTTTTTTGATGCTTATAAAGGCTTTGCAATTGGGCAGTTACTGACTGCCCAATTGCAAAATGATGAAAATCAGTTATTTGCAAATGGGACGTCAGCGACGGCCCAATTGGATGACCCCAGCTTTAAGGCTTTTTTCGGGATCAGTTTTACCCACCATATTCTACTACTTAACAAGTGTGCGGATTCCGAAGAACGATTTTTTTATATTTTTCAGGCATCATCTCAATTTTGGTCCGTTTCCGTTTTGGAGCACAATCTTAACGCCAACCTATTTGCGAAACAGGGTAAGTTGCCCAACAATTTTTCAGACACTCTTCCAAAAGAAATTTCTCAAACGTCTAAGGAGGTATTTAAGGACGAATATCTGATGGATTTTATGGACCTTGATGAAAACGCCGATGAAAGGAAGGTCGAATCTGAAATAGTTGGAAACCTTAAGGAGTTTATCCTACGGATGGGAAAAGGATTCTGTTTTATCGGCAACCAATACCGGATCGAACTGGATGGTGAAGAATTTTTTATTGATCTTCTTTTTTACAATAGGCATTTACAATCAATGGTGATCTTTGAATTGAAGCGAGGGAAGTTTCAGCCGGAATATGCTGGCAAGCTCAATTTCTACCTGAATGTTCTGGATGAAAAAATCAGGCTTTCCCATGAAAACCCGAGTATCGGAATAATTCTTTGCAAAGAGAAAAATGATACCGTGGTTGAATTTTCTGTCAAAACCATTAATAAACCTATGGGCGTATCCACTTATAGAATGTCTAAAGAAATGCCTGAAGCTGTGAAAGGCGTTTTACCAAAAGTTGATGAATTGATCAGATTGATGTAGGCTGTGCTTTGGAAATCGTTCACAACCCGTCGATGATTAGTCATTTAATAATCCCGGCCTTCTCTCCCCGGTTTTCTTTATTGATTCTTCGTTCCGCCAGTCCGCAATTTTTGCCGGATCTCCGCTGAGCAATATTTCCGGTACTTTCCATCCGCGGAATTCTGCCGGCCGGGTATAAACAGGCGGGGCCAGCAGGTTGTCCTGGAAAGAATCGAAGAGGGCTGAGGTTTCATCATTGAATACGCCGGGAAGCAGTCTTCCGATGGCATCCGTTAATACGGCAGCCGGAAGTTCCCCACCGCTTAAAACATAGTCGCCGATGGATATTTCCCGTGTAATAAAATGTTCGCGGATGCGTTCATCGATGCCTTTATAATGACCGGAAATGATCATCAGGTTTTCTTTAAGGGAAAGTGCATTGGCCATGGGCTGATTCAGTAATTCTCCATCCGGAGTCATATAAATGATCTCATCATATTTTCTTTCTCTTTTCAAAGATTCAATGGCATTTGCAAGGGGTTCGCACATCATGACCATTCCGGCGCCGCCTCCATACTGGTAATCATCCACCTGTCCGTATTCATTGACCGCCCATTTCCTCAGCGGATGAACAAATATTTCCAGCAGTTTTTTTTCTTTGGCGCGTTTTAAAATGGAATGGGCGAAAGAACTTTCCAGTAATTCCGGTAATACGCTGATAATATCGATTCGCATGAGAACAGGGAATAAGCTGCAAAGATAGATTTAAGGAGCATCCGGATCCGCCTTCGCGAAAATCTTCCCATTCCCTCGCGCTGTTTTTTTGTGGGCCTGCCCACTTTACTCAATCTTTTTCCGGTATGAAAGCTGGCTGCCTGAAACTGAATTCGTTCCACTTCTTCCGCAGGCGTGATATCCAGATAATATTTTACGGCTTCTGAATACGCCAGCCGATGATCCAGTAGATCCGGTTACCTTGATCCGCCATCTTTTGGCTTCTGTTTTTACTTCATAACTCATCACCGATATGTACCTGTTGGAAGTTTACCTGCCCGGCTTATTTTTTACTTTTCCTTTTTCACAGGCATCCGAAGCCAGGCTTCTGGTTTTGAAAAGCCGGATGGCCCAGAGATATTTATCGATGCGTAATTTTTCTTTTTCTGCCATGTTGTGAAATTTGACAATTTACAGAATTCCCCATCCCACTTCTGCCAGCTTCAGTATGGTTTCGGCGCTTGAAAAAATTTCCGTCTTCAGTATAACTTTCGAAAGCGCTTTATATCAGCTTTCATTTCCGCAAAATACTGATGGAAATAAGGAATCGTTTCAATGCCTTTGTAAAAATTTGCGATATTGTATTTTTCATTGGGAGAATGCAGGTTGTCGCTGTCCAGTCCGAATCCCATAAATACAATTTTGATACCCAGTTCTTTTTCAAACAGGGAACAGATCGGAATACTTCCGCCGCCCCGCTGACGGTACCGGTTTTTTTCCAAAGCTGGTTTCGATGGCTTTTTCGGCAGCGATATAGGCCAGTGAATCCAGCGGCGTCATATAAGGTTCTCCACCATGCAGTTCAAATGCATTAACCGTTACGCCGGCAGGTGCAATTTTTCTAAAATAATCCAACAGCATGCTGGGTAATTTTTCCGGACGTCTGATTCGGAACCAGCCTTGCTGAAATTTTTGCAGATGCTTTGGAAGGCAAAACAGTTTTGGAGCCTTCTCCCTGATATCCACCCCAGATTCCATTGAGTTCGAGTGTAGGCCGGATGCCGGTACGTTCATTGGTACTATATCCTTTTTCACCCCAGAGTGATTTCACACCCAGATCCTGCATATATTCCTTTTCATCAAAAGGAGCCGCGGCCATTTTTTTTCTTTCTGCAGCAGACGATTCCAGCACATCATCATAAAATCCGGGAATACGTGATATGATTATTTTCATCATGACAACTGGCGATCATTTTCGCGAGTATGGTGATCGGGATTGGCCACGGCACCACCATATACGCCGCTATGCAGGTCCCGGTTGGGGCCGGTTACTTCCACCTGGATATAAGCCAGTCCGCGCACGCCGATTTCTATGGAAGGGGTTTCCAGACTGATCATGGACGTATCGCTGATCAGAATCACATCCGCTTTCAGTAATTCCTTATGAGATGAAACAAAGTACGCGAGGTTGGGAGAACCAATTTCTTCTTCACCTTCGATGATGAATTTGATATTACAGGGCAGTATTGCCGGATTGATTCATTATTTCCAGTGCCTTTACATGCATGAAAAACTGACCCTTGTCATCGGCAGATCCCCGGGCAAATATCATCCCATTTTTTATGGTGGGTTCGAATGGTGGCGTATGCCAAAGTTCCAGCGGATCCACCGGTTGCACATCATAGTGGCCATAAACCAGCACGGTTGGCTTGGAGGCATCCACTATTTTTTCCGCATACACAACCGGATGGCCCTGCTGTCGGATATATTTCCGCTTTGTCCACGCCTGCATCAAGCAGGGATTTTTTTACAGCTTCTGCACAGGTCAGCATATCCTGTCTGATGGGTACTGTCGGAACTCACAGAAGGAATTCTCAGCAATGCCATAATTCTTCCAGAAATCTTTCCTTGATTTTTATCCTGATATGTTTTCCAAGCTTGCATGGTGTAATGGGAATTTAGTAGTGATGATGTTTGCGAATTTAGGCCCTTTTGAGAAATGCTGTTTATTTGCATAACCGTCATCATCAGGATAGGTGTGTCAGATCAGGTCGATGTTTGTTTCATTTGGGTATAACATTTTCCATATCCCATTGATATTTTTCTGCTGAAAGGATGTTGCCTGACCGTGCAATCTGTTTTTATACAAATAGGACAGCAACTGCCGATACAATCATCTGCATGAACAAAAAATTCCATGGCAGATCCAAATTCTCTTTTCAATCATTTTTCGAAGGCTGTCCACTTCAGCATGCGCTTCCCGGACATTCAGATACCAGGGAACGGTCATGTGACAGTCGATATGCAGTACATTTCCGAATTTTATCACCCGCAGATTATGGATATCGATCCAGTTGGGCAGCCGGCTGTTATTGACGAGGTCAATCACTTTTAACCAGGATTTTATCATCTGCTTCGTCCATAATTCCGGCAACGGATTTTCGGGCAATCCGATATCCGATGATCATGATCACAACGCTACATGATGATGGCCACGATGCTGTCCATCTGCTGGATACCGCGTAAAATAAATCAGCAACAGCCCAGCAATAATGGCCAGCGTGGAATAAGTGTCCGATTGCAGATGATGTCCGCTGGCCTGCAGCGCCTCCGAATTGATTGTCTCTTCCCTTTTTAATGGCGATACAAACCGACAATAAAATTTATGACGGCAGAAACAGCCACGAGAATAAATACCAGTAGTTGAGTTGTTGTAATGGGCTGCGGATGAAAGAGTTGATTCACTGCTTCATATATAATAAAAACGCCGGCCAGCATGATCAGTGTGCCTTCGATGGCGGCAGAAAGAAATTCCGCCTTACCATGTCCGTAAGGATGATTGGTATCCCTTGGTTTATAAGCAATGGATAAACTGTACAGTCCAACGAGTCCGGCAATCACATTTACAATACTTTCCAGCGCATCGGTCAGGATGGCTACGGAACGTGTGAGATACCAGGCAATGATTTTTATTGAGAATAAGATCACGGCAACGAAAAGTATCCATTTCTGAATGCGGAGGTTTTGTTTGCCTTTATCCACGAGATAATTTGTCAGCAAATGTAAATGGAATCGAACGCGAATGGCGATGTGTTTTTTAATGAGTTCTCCACGGTATCAGAGCTTTTATTTTGCCGGATGGTTTCGATTTGCGGAATTTTTTCAACATCCGATAATAAAATTCTTTGTTGAAAAGCTGGGAATCGGCCATGGCTTTATAAGTAAGGAAAATGCCCACCGGCAGAAGCACAATAGGTTGCCATCCACATGCCAGCTGATGGGCTGCATCACATCTTGCTTAACAAATTTTCTTCCGAAATTATTCAGCAGAAAAAAAACGACGAAAAATATAACGGCAAAGATCAGGGGAAGGCCGATTCCACCTTTTCGTATGATGGATCCCAGCGGCGCACCGATCAGGAAAAGAACCAGGCAGGCGATGGACATGGTAATTTTTTCATGCCAGGCCATCAGGTGCATTCGCAGGTTTTTCCGATCATTTTCATAAGTGACGGCAGAAATATCAGTATTGGATTTTATGTTATTGATGGTTGAATATGTATTTTCGATACCGCATCTGAAGGCAGAATCGGGTATCAGCTGCTGGAATGGAATCCATTTTTCAGGACCGGGGGTTTGGATTTCCAGGGACTGTCCAGGTATCTCAGGATATGTATCTGAGCACTGAACAGGGTCTTGGCTTGTTTCTGATAAGCAGCCGTTTGTTTGTTCCAGGGAATCGATGGTTGTACCCAGTTGCCGCATATTCAGCATCTGGTAATTATTTTTAAATGCGCTATCGTCGGTCTTGTTCAGTTTGAAAGGAACTCAGGTCAAAAACTTTTTTATATTCCTCAAAGCCCATGCGCATCAATTCCGTATTAATGGAATTCCGCTGGCCTTTTTCCTGGTAATTCCATCCGTTTTTCAGGTTGAATTCCAGAAATTTCTTATCAGGCGAAATCGTCATTTTTCCGCTTTGAGCCACCGTGGCATAATCCTGCAGCAGATTGTAATTGTGCTGGAAAATCAATATATCATGAATATTTGAGCCGTCTTTGTCTTTTTTACCGATCTTGATCATATATCCGTCTATCTTATCGTAAAAAACTCCTTCTTTGATATCGAATGCGGGCTTGGAGACAATGATATCATACTTGAGGGTCTGCATTTTTAACTGCGCAACCGGAATAATATAATTATTGAATGCGAAAGCAATACCGCAAATAAACAGTGAACAAATAAAAAGCGGACGCATAAAACGGAGCAGGGGAATGCCGGCCGATTTAATGGCTACCAGTTCAAAAGTTTCTCCCAGATTACCGAAAGTCATGATGGATGAAAGCAATACTGCCAGGGGCAGGGCGAGGGGAACAAGTGTTGCGCAGACATATAAAATAAAACGTGCCGATGGTAATCATAGTCCAGGCCCTTGCCTACGATATCATCTATATATAGCCAGAAGAACTGGAGCACCAACACGAAAACAGTAATAAAAAATGTAGCGATAAAAGGACCGATGAAAGCACCAATAATCAGTTTATCTAGTTTTTTTATCACGCAATAAATTTACCGGTTAAAGTACAAAATAGCGAAAACCAAAATTAGGATATTGTGAACAGTTGCTGCATGGCGATTACTGCATGGCGTTATAATCCGGCGTTAACATTAATCAGTTCCCGAGACTGTGAAAAAGATCCTTCACCTGGTAACTCCAGAGCTGGGATTGATCTTTAATATCTTTTTTATCTGCAAAATCTTTTATCAGTAGAATCGTCTGATTGGTGATTTCTGATTTTTCAATCCGGAATTCAAAAAATTCTTCTTTGGGAGAATCAGACCAGTGAAAACGAATAAATTTTTCCATTTCACTTTCCATCACTTCCGCTTTGGTGGTTGAACCGTTCCAGGAGAAGCTGAAAATATTATCGCGTTCATCCACCTTATCCGCAAACCATTCCTGAAGGCCGGCCGGGGTACTCAAAAACTCATATAAAATGGAAGGGGGGCATTTTAACGAGTATTCTAACGTAAACTGCTGTTTCTTGCTCATCTATTGTCTATTGATCGTGGGCTGCAATTATAGATAAATATTTCATGACCTGAAATTTTTTTTAATTCTCCGAAATGCACTGATTATGAAGAAATCATGCCTTCTAAAATTGGGAAATCAGCTGAAAACCAGTCCTTTACCCTGGATTCGGGTTTGGCATTTCGCTTCCAAATCGTTATATTGGTTAGATTTAAAGTGAATCCTTCTGAAATGTTAAATAAGAAAAGATTCATTTATGCGTTTTTATTAGATCCGATAGCCAATATCTGATGAACCCTTTGAACCTAAAACCCTTTAAAATTACCTGCCTATGAGTATGCGTCAACTCAAGATCACGAAGAGTATTACCAATCGTGAGTCTCAGAGCTTGGAAAAGTACCTGCAGGAGATCGGAAAAGTTGAATTGATCACTCCGGAAGAAGAAGTAAAACTCGCCATCCGTATCAAGCAGGGCGATCAGAAGGCCCTTGACAAACTCACCAAAGCCAATCTTCGATTTGTTGTTTCCGTTGCCAAACAGTACCAGAACCAGGGATTGACCCTTCCAGACCTGATCAACGAAGGCAATCTGGGATTGATCAAAGCCGCCCAGCGTTTCGATGAAACCCGTGGTTTCAAATTCATTTCTTATGCCGTTTGGTGGATCCGGCAGAGTATTCTGCAGGCGCTGGCCGAACAATCCCGTATTGTACGTCTCCCGCTGAATAAAGTGGGACTGACCAACCGCATCCAGAAAGCCTATTCCCTGCTGGAGCAGCAATTTGAGCGGGAACCTTCTCCCGAAGAACTGGCTGAAGTGCTGGAACTGGATATTGAAGAAGTTTCTTCCACCCTGGGCATTGGCGGAAGGCATATCAGTGTGGATACGCCGCTATCTGAAGGGGAGGACAATACCCTGATCGATGTGATGGAAAACCCCAATGCCGACGAGCGCTGAAATGAATATTGAGCATAATGAATCCCTAAAAACAGATATCGACCGCTCTCTGCAAACGCTTACCGAACGTCAGAAAGAAGTTATCTGCTTTTTCTTTGGTATCGGGGTGGATCATCCCATGAGCCTGGAAGATATCGGCGACCGGTTCAGCCTTACCCGGGAGCGGGTTCGGCAGATCAAAGATAAAGCCATCACCAAACTAAGAAGTCAATTCAGGCGCTAAATCGCTTCGGAATTATCTGGGTATTTAATCACGAAACCGGATACATATTGAGATAATATTACACTTCATTTTCTTACATTTGCCTTTCTGAAAAACGTGGATATAACAACATGTTTATTCACGTTTTTTCTTTTCATCATTCATAACGTATCCGGCACATGTTTGAAAATTTAAGTGAGAAGCTCGACTCCGCATTTAAGCAGCTAAAGGACAGGGCAGGATCACCGAACTCAATATTGCTGCAACGGTAAAGGATATCCGCCGTGCGCTGATTGATGCAGATGTGAACTTTAAGATCGCCAAAGAATTTACCGATACGATCAGGGAAAAAGCCATGGGTCAGAAAGTGCTGACGGCTGTAAGCCCGGGCCAGTTGATGGTCAAAATCGTAAAAGATGAACTCGACTGAACTGATGGGAGGCAATGAAAGCTGTTTTCAATGCCAAAGGCAATCCGGCGGTAATCCTGATTGCCGGGCTGCAGGGTAGCGGTAAAACCACTTTCAGCGGGAAACTGGCAAATTACCTGAAAACACAGAAGGGCCTTTCTCCGCTGCTGGTGGCTGCCGACGTTTATCGTCCGGCCGCTATCGAACAACTGAAAATATTGGGTGAACAGATTGGTGTGGATGTATTTACGATTCCGGATAGCACCGATCCGGTGAGCATCGCCAGACAGGCAGTGAACGAAGCAAAAAGCAGAAATAAGAATGTGGTGATCGTGGATACGGCCGGCCGGCTGGCCATGGATGAGGCCATGATGGCGGAGGTTGCCAATATTAAAAAAGCCGTTAATCCCCAGGAGATCCTGTTTGTCGTGGATTCCATGACGGGCCAGGATGCTGTCAATACGGCCAAAGCTTTTAATGAACGACTGGATTTTACCGGCGTGGTGCTCACCAAACTGGATGGCGATACCCGGGGTGGCGCGGCCCTTTCCATTAAATACACGGTAAACAAACCCATCAAATTTGTCAGCAGCGGGGAAAAGATGGAAACCCTGGATGTATTTTATCCGGAAAGGATGGCGCAGCGTATTCTGGGCATGGGAGATATTACTACCCTGGTGGAAAAAGCCCAGGCCAGTTTGATGAAGAGCAGGCGAAGAAACTGGAGAAAAAAATCCGGAAAAACCAGTTTGATTTTGAAGATTTTAGAATAGCAGCTGGATCAGATCCGAAAAATGGGGAATATCAAGGATCTGCTGGGCATGATTCCGGGCGTAGGCAAGTCGATCAAAGATATTGATATCAGTAATGATTCCTTTAAAGGCATCGAAGCGATGATCGGTTCCATGACCGCCTTTGAGCGCGCCAATCCGGATGTGATCGATCAGAGCCGAAGAAAACGGATTGCTAACGGCAGTGGAAAGGATATTGCAGGAAGTAAATGCCTTTATGAAGCAGTTTGAACAGATGAAACAGATGATGAAAACAATGAATAAGATGCCGATGGGCGGTGGTTTTGGTTTAGGGAAACGTTAAAATCGCCGATCATCAAAAAATCACCTAAAGTATTCGACATTTTATACCTGATGTATTACATTTGCATTGATAAGATTGCCTCAGGCAATTATTAGGAATAAACCTTATTTAATAACGCATTTAAATTTTTATTTAAGATGCCAGTAAAAATCAGACTCCAGCGACATGGGTCTAAGAAGAGACCATTTTACTTCATCGTGGTAGCCGACGTGAGAGCACCAAGAGATGGTAAATTCATTCAGAAGATCGGTACGTACAATCCTTTAACAGTTCCTGCATCCGTTCAGCTTGATCGCCAGAAGGCGCTTGACTGGCTGCACAAGGGAGCGCAGCCGACCGATACGGTTCGCCGCATTCTCTCTTACAAAGGCGTTTTATATCTGAAACATCTGTTGCGCGGGGTAACACTGGGATTGTTTGATGAAGCAGCTGCCATGGAGAAATTCTCCAAATGGCATAGCGAACATGAACTGCAGGTGAAGAAACGTCAGGAAGATCACCGGAAGGCAAGGCCAGGTGGAAGACGCGGCCCTGCTCCTGCCAGAAGAGTGGAAAGAAAACAAGAGAACGAAGCTCAGGGTTAACCATATCTGAAAAAGCGTTTGAGAGGCTATTTCCATTCCGGAATAGCCTCTTTTCTTTTGGTAAAGAAGTGGCATAATGGAAAACAGGTTTAGGAATATCGGGAAAATTGTTTCGGGTTTTGGTTTGAAGGGGGAATTGATCCTTCAGCATCACCTGGGGAAAAAAATTGCGCCTGCAAAGATCAAAGTGATTTTCCTGGAGCAGAAGAAAGATGAGCTCCTGCCTTATTTTATCGAATCTGCCAAAAAGAAGAGTGATGATGAGCTGCTTGTTAAGCTGGAAGGATTGGATAATAAGGAAGAATCTGTAAAATTTTTACGGCGGGAAGTATGGCTGAGGGAAGAAGAATTAAACCAGCATACACAAAAAAATAATCCGATCTCCTGGGTAGGATACCACTTATACGATGGCAGAAAAAGATCTGGGTGAAATACTGGAAGTGATCGAACAGCCGCAGCAGATTTTGTGCCGCCTGGAAATCAGTGAAAAGGAAGTACTGATACCCATAAACGAACAAACCCTCGAAAAGATTGATCATGCCGGAAAGAAACTTTTACTGAACCTGCCGGAAGGTCTGCTGGAAGTTTACCTGGGGTAAATGTTTAGGTTCTGTTATTCCGGTCTGAGCGTAAAATATAAGTATCTGCCGGCACGTTTTTCCGGAATGCCAGCATTCATCCCGAAGCCCGCTTTCCGGCTTCTTTTCCCGCTTTGTTTTTTTATTCTGCCCGATATGATTCAGGCCCAGCCGATTACCGGCATCTGGCGGGGGAAAATGGGCAATACGCGGGTGGAGCTGAAACTGGTTCGCAAGGGCGACAGCCTCACCGGCACTTCGTATTATTACGATTCCAAAAATGATTACCGGCGCTTTTCCGTGAAGGGTTATTTTGATGATCAGGCCATGGATGTGGTTTGGTGGGACGATGTTCTACTCGAAGATCATACCACCCGCAGGTTTATCGGAACGGGGCCGGGAGAAGCGCTGCTGGCCGTCGCGGATTTCAATTGTCCGGGAGAAGGCGTTATGAAACTTGACGGCAAAAGTTCTCCCCGGGACGACGAGCAAAAATCAAAAAAGGATCTGCACCTGGTGAAAGGACCGAATGAACCGTTGTTTCCGGATGAATGGGATTTCGTGCTGGATAATTATGCATATTCTGTCAGTAATCCCCGGATCGTAGACAGTATTGAAGGGATTGCTTTAACGCCGGCTCCGGTTCCGGCTGGTTTTGAAGAAGCTCCGCTGCCGGTTGCAGCCAGAGAAAATCCAACGGTGCATCGGGAAGCAGTATCGGTGACTCCGCCGTCTCTGGAAAAGCCTGTACCGGAAGAAAAACCCCTGCCTGAAAAAGCAGTACCTGTAGTCTGTGGCAAAACAGGAACCGGCTCCGGAAGTCCGGGCCATTCCGGTAACAGCTCAGACGAACGAGCAGAAATTCAGCAGCAGAAAAAAGGTATTACAAACGGTTATTCCCATAAAAGGCGATTCCATCGAACTCCGTTTTTATGATAATGCGGAGATCGACGGCGATTCGATTGCTGTCTTTTTGAATGGCAATATGATCCGGGAGCATATACTGCTTTCCGACCGCGCTTACAGTTTTAAAATTCCCGTTACTGAACTGCAGGCGGATAATGAACTGGTGATGGTTGCTGAAAATCTCGGCAGCATTCCGCCGAATACTTCTTTAATGGTCGCCGTAGTGGGGGACAAGCAATATGAAGCGCATTTGCAGAGTACGGAGGGGAGCAGTGCGCTGGTGCGGCTGGTGAAACCATGATTAAACCACGATATTGATCATCTTATTCTTAACATAAATCACTTTTTTGGGTGATTTTCCCTCCAGCCATTTGATAACGGTTCCATCCGCCAGAACCAGCGCTTCCACCTGCTGCTGGGTGGCATCCAGGCTGATATTGAGCTCGGTCCTGGTTTTGCCGTTAATGGCAACCGGGTATTGTTTCGAGGATTCAACCAGGTATTGCTGGTCTGCAACCGGATAAGTGGCATCCAGGATGCTGGTTTCATTCCCGAGCCGGTGCCAGAGTTCTTCACAGATATGGGGTGCATAGGGCGTGAGCAGGATCAGGATTTTTTCCAGCATCTCCTTTTTATGGCATTTCAGATCGCCGAGTTCATTCACGGCGATCATCATGGCGCTGACGGCTGTATTAAATGAATATCGTTCGGTATCCTCGTCGATTTTCTTAATTGTTTTATGGAGGATCTTTAATTCCGCTGCGGTTGCGGGATCGTCGGTCCACACTTTTCCTTTGGATTCATCATAAAACAAACGCCAGAGTTTGCGCAGAAAACGGTGTACGCCTTCGATGCCCTTGGTATCCCAGGGTTTGCTTTGTTCAACGGGGCCGAGAAACATTTCATACATGCGGAAAGTGTCGGCGCCATATTTTTCAACCAGATCTGTCGGATCTACCGTGTTGAATTTGGATTTGGACATTTTCTCCGTTTCGGAACCACAGATGTATTTTCCGTTCTCGAGGATAAATTCTGAACGTGCATATTCAGGCCGCCAGGATTTAAATGCGGAAATATTCAGTTCCAAGCCTTCCACCAGGTTTACATCAACATGTATTGCGGAGACCGAAATGTTTTCTGCCTCAACCCGGTGGTCGCCCAATATTTTTTTCAGGGAATCTTTTATGATATGCAGAAGCTGTTGGGAATCCAGATTTTTTAATCCGGAAGAAATAAAAAGCGGGGATTGTCTGATTAAAGATTCGACTTGTTCTGATCCTTTTATTTCAATCCGGTAAACAAACCGGCTGCTTCCCTGAATCATTCCCTGATTCAGCAGCTTCCGGAACGGTTCATCAAATCCGATATGACCGAGATCGAATAAGGAATTTGGTCCACATGCGGCTGTACAGCAAATGTCCCACCGCATGTTCGGTTCCACCGATATACAGATCCACCTGGCCCCAGTAATCCGAAGCTTTGCGGTCGCAGAATTCCTGCTTATTCTGCGGATCCATATAACGGAGAAAATACCAGCTGCTGCCGGCATAACCGGGCATGGTGTTGGTTTCCAGGTGACGGGATGTCCATTCCGGAATATTCGCCAGCGGGCCTTCCCCATCGGGACCAGGCTTATAATTTTTGACTTCGGGCAACTAAGAGCGGCAGTTCCTTTTCATCCAGCGGATAAGCGATCCCGTTCTTCCAAATAATCGGAAAAGGCTCCCCCCAGTAACGCTGACGGCTAAACGCGGCATCCCGCATCTTATAATTTACCCGGGGGTTACCGATGCCCATCGACTCCAGTTGTTCGTTCACCACGGCAATGGCATTCTTCATTTGTATCCCGTTCAGGAAATCGCTGTTTTCCAGAATGGCTTCCTTGGTAGGATTTGCTTCTTCTCCCGTTAAAATATTTCCCGATGATATTGGTAATGGGGATCTGAAAATGCTTCGCGAATTTAAAATCGCGTTCATCACCACAGGGAACCGCCATGATGGCGCCTGTTCCGTACCCGGCCAGCACATATTCAGAGATCCAGACCGGAATGCGATGCCCGTTGAATGGATTCAGCACAAAGGATCCGGTAAAGCAGCCGGTAATCTTTTTTTCGGCCATTCGTTCCCGTTCGCTGCGGCTGTTGACATAAGCGATATAGGCATCTACTTCCTTTTTTTGTGAAGGAGTTGTGAGTTGGGAAACAAGATCGTGCTCCGGAGCAATTACCATAAAATCCACGCCGAAAATGGTATCGGGTCGTGTGGTGTAGACCCGCAGTTTAGCCGGGGTCCCCGGATGATCCGCTATTTCAAAATCGATTTCTGCACCGTAACTTTTTCCAATCCAGTTACTCTGCATTTCTTTCATCGCCTCACTGAATTCCACCTTCTCCAAGCCTTCCAGCAAGCGGTCGGCATATTCCGTTATGCGCAGATACCATTGACTTAATTTCTTTTTTACCACCGGATAACCACCTCTTTCACTTACGCCATTCATCACTTCATCATTGGCCAGCACGGTTCCCAGCGCCTCACACCAGTTTACTTCACCGTAACCGCAATAAGCCAGGCGGTATTCCATTAAAATATCCTGCTGTTGTTTTTCCGAAAAGCTCTTCCATTCTGCAGCCGTAAAACCTGGCAGGTTGCGATATCCTGAAACAATGGAACTTCCATTTGTTTCAAATGCCTGTGTCAGAGATTGAATGGAAGCTGCCTTTTGCATTGACCGGTCATACCAACTGTTAAACAACTGCAAAAAAATCCACTGGGTCCATTTGTAATAAGTCCGGTTCCGACGTATTCACCTGCCGGCTCCAGTCGAAACAAAATCCGATCCTGTCCAGCTGATCCCTGAAATTTTTGATATTCTGACGGGTACTGTCTGCCGGATGCACCCCGTGATCCATCGCATATTGTTCTGCCGGCAACCCAAATGCATCATATCCCATCGGATGCAGTACATTAAAGCCTTTCAGCCGTTTAAACCGGGCGAAAATATCACTGGCAATATAGCCGAGGGGGTGGCCTACATGCAACCCGGTTCCGCTGGGATAAGGGAACATATCCAGTACATAATACTTTGGTTTCGGACTGTTATTGTATACCCGGTACACCTGACCGGCAGTCCATTTCTCCTGCCATTTCCTTTCAAGTTCACTGAATGAATACTCCATATGAACCAACAAAAATACGCATCGTGCGGGTAAATCTTCTATTTTTGCCTCTTCCTGTTATAAGATAAAACAGAAATAATTTCATTATGGCGAATACCCGGAAAACATCAGGCAAACGCTCCGCACCTTCTTATATCATGGCCATCGTTGGTGTATCGCTGGTGCTTTTTCTGTTGGGCATTCTGGGATGGATTATCATTAATGCCAATAAACTCGGCCAGTACTTTAAGGAGAATATTGCGATGAATGTATATATCCGGGAGAATGTTTCCGCAAAAGACAGCGCTACCCTGGTGGATTATGTTGCCGCACAGACCCTATGTTAAATCCTATGAGTATGTGACTAAGGAAGGGGCCAAGCAGAAATACCTGCAGGACGGGAATAAGGACTGGGGCGCCCTGCTGGACCGAAACCCATTGCCGGCCAGTATCGATTTCAAGATTAAAAAGGAATATGTCTCCACAGATTCCCTCAATAAGATCAAGAACGATCTGCTGCAGAATATAGCTGTAAGCGATGTATTGTATCCGCAATCCCTCGTTACCAATCTGAATAATATTGTGAACCAGATCAGCATTATTCTGCTTTCGGTGATCATTTTCATTTCCATCCTGGTTATTTTCCTGATCGATAATACCATCCGGCTGGCGATGTTCAGCAACCGTTTTCTCATTAAGACCATGCAGATGGTTGGCGCAACCCGCTGGTTTATTTCCAGGCCCATGGATCTGAGGGCGTTTATTAACGGGCTGATCAGCGGGCTGCTGGCGGTCGGCGGACTGATCGCCGTTATCGTATTTGCGGAAAATCAGCTGCCCTATATGCAGGCCCTTCGGGATTACCCGTTGCTGCTCATGCTTTTTGTGGTGATCATCCTGCTGGGCATTTTTATTTCCCTCATCAGTACCCATCGCAGCGTATTGAAATACCTGAAGATGAAGCTGGACGAATTGTATTGATTTTAGTACATTGCAACCTATATTCCGTTATGGCAAAACAAATAAAACCGAGTATTCCGATCCAGGCAATATATTCCTTTATTCGGCAAGGAAAACTACCGCTGGATGCTCATCGGACTGGCCGCAATCCTGCTCGGATTGTTACTGATGATCGGCGGCAAGAGCAAAGATCCCAATGTATTTGATCCTTCCCAGGTGTATAGCTTCCGGCGGATTACCGTTGCGCCAATCCTGATTCTCGGGGGCCTGGCGCTGGAAATTGTGGGCATCTTTAAAAAACCGAAAGCCCAAAAACCTCAATGAGCCTTATTCAAGCAATCGTTATCGCCATCATTGAAGGCCTTACCGAATTTCTGCCGATTTCTTCCACCGCTCACATGAAGTTTGCAAACCCGCTGATCGGGGTTTCAGAATCTGCCTTTACCGATCTGTTTGAAATTGTGATACAGCTCGCTGCTATCCTGTCGGTCGTCGTATTGTATTATAAGCAATTCTTCGATTTTAAAAAGCTTGGCTTTTACTTCAAACTCATCATTGCCCTGATTCCGGCCATCATTGCCGGCGTATTGCTGAAAAAACATATCGACAGCCTCCTGGGAAATATTGAATTTATTGCGGTGGTGATGATTGCGGGCGGTATTGTTTTGCTGTTTATAGATAAATTTTTTACCAAACCAGCCATTCACAGCCAGGATTCCGTGTCCAATAAAAATGCATTTGTCATTGGCTGTTACCAGGTCTTATCCATCCTGTTTCCGGGCCTCAGCCGGAGTGCGGCAACGATTATCGGCGGACTCGCACAAAAACTCGACCGCCGTACCGCCGCTGAATTTTCATTTTTTCTGGCCGTACCTACGATGCTGGCCGCATCTGTAAAAAGCTGCTGGGATGTTCATAAAGTGCATCCCGAAGTATTTGCAAAAGACAGTATGACCCTCCTGGCCATTGGCAGCCTGGTTGCCTTTGTGGTCGCTTTGATTGCGATCAGATTTTTCATCACTTATTTACAGCGGCACGGATTTAAACTGTTTGGTTATTATCGTATTGTTGCTGGGTTCTGTGATTCTTGTCCTGGTGTGGAAGGGAATTATCCATCAATAAAAGCCACTGGCGGTTATGCAGACAGCCTCCAAAAAAGTAATTCGCGGATGGGCCATGTACGACTGGGCAAACTCTGTTTACAACCTGGTGATCACCACCACTTTTTTCCCGATCTATTTTAACGCAGTTACCAAAAAGCAATTTGGAAGTGAAGAGGTCACTTTCCTGGGCAGAAAATTTATTAATTCCTCTCTGTACGATTATTCAGCCTGGCCGCCGCATATCTTTTTATCGCGCTGCTGTATCCGGTGCTCACCTCCATTGCCGATACCCGCGGCAATAAGAAAGCCTTCATGAAATTCTTTTGTTATATGGGCGCAGCGAGCTGTGCGCTGCTTTATTTTTTTAACGGATCCAATCTCTGGCTGGGTATTCTATGCTGTATGGTCGCGGCCATGGGTTTTATTGGCAGTATGGTATTTTACAATGCATTTCTACCGGAAATTGCCGCGCCGGCAGACCGCGACCGGGTAAGTGCGATGGGTTTTTCCTATGGTTATATCGGGAGTGTGATTTTGCAGATCATCGGGTTTATACTGGTGGTGACCCTCACCAGCGATCCGCTGCTGGGTCCCCGGATCACTTTCCTACTGGTGGGGGTCTGGTGGGCCGGATTTGCCCAGATCACCTTTGCTGTATTGCCGGAAACAAAGTCGCCTAAGCCTGTGAATGCAGGAATTATTACAGAAGGATTTTCCGAAATGAAAAAAGTTTACCGGGAGATCAAAAAACTTCCTATTCTGAAAAAATTCCTGCGCGGATTTTTCTTTTACAGTATGGGGGTACAGACCGTTATGCTGGCAGCCACTTTATTTGGGGTGAAGATGTTGCAGCTGGAGGATACGAAGCTGATCGTGACCATGGTGGTTATTCAGCTGGTGGCAATCCCGGGCGCTATCTGGACGAGCCGGCTCTCCGGGAAATTTGGGAACCTGCGGGTATTGATCAGCATGGTCATGTTCTGGATCCTTATTTGCATTGCGGCTTATTACACCGTCATTTTTAAGGAAGGGGGTGGAAATCCGGAATTTGGTTTTTACGGGCTGGCCATTGCCGTAGGACTTGTCATGGGGGGAATCCAATCCCTCAGCCGTTCCACTTATTCAAAGCTGATGCCTGAAACGAAGGATACTGCCTCCTATTTCAGCTATTATGATTTCACGGAAAAAATAGCCATTGTAATCGGCATGTTCAGTTTTGGCCTGATGGAAGAAATTACCGGCAGCATGAAGAATTCGGTGCTTTCGCTGATTTTATTTTTTGCGCTGGGGATGGTTTGGCTGGTGGATGCGTATAAGAGGTCATTGAGAAGTCGTTAATGTCGTTAATGGTAGATGGTGGATGGACTTTATGTGCATCATGCGTCTATCCACCATACCATGTACCATCCACGATAAGCAATCCACTCCTAACTTTACAGCATGAAACTCTACCCGATTCACGCCGGCAACTTCAAGCTCGATGGGGGCGCCATGTTCGGCGTAGTGCCGAAACTCATCTGGAATAAAACCAATCCGGCGGATGCCAATAACCTTTGTACCTGGGCGATGCGCTGTCTGCTGATTGAGGATGGGGGTAAGCTGATCCTGGTGGATAATGGGATAGGCGACAAACAGGATGCAAAATTTTTCAGTCATTACTACCTGCACGGAGAAGGAAGCCTCGAAGATTCTTTAAAACAAAACGGGTTCCGGAAAGAAGATATTACCGATGTGTTTCTCACCCATCTTCATTTTGACCATTGCGGGGGAAGCATCATCCGGAGCGGGGATCAGCTGATACCGGCATTTCCGAACGCAAATTACTGGAGCAATGAAAAACACTGGCTGTGGGCCACAGAACCAAATGACCGGGAAAAAGCTTCCTTTTTAAAGGAAAACATCCTGCCAATTAAAGATAGCGGCCGGCTGAATTTTATCCGGGTTCCCGAAGCGGCCCAGAAGGACCGGTTACCCGAAGCGGATTTTTTACCCGGATTGAGTATCCGGTTTGTAAACGGACATACCGATGCCATGATGCTTCCGCAAATAAAATATAATGGGAGAACGATCGTTTATGTGGCAGATCTTTTTCCTTCGGCAGGCCATCTGCCGGTTCCTTATGTGATGGCTTATGATATGTTTCCGCTGAAAACACTACAGGAGAAGAAACAATTTTTAGCGGAAGCAGTGGAGAAGGACTATGTTTTATTTTTTGAACATGATCCGCTAAATGAATGCTGTACGGTTCAGCAGACGGAAAAAGGAGTTCGGGTAAAAGATATATTCAGGTTAAAAGATCTCTGAATTCTTTCAGATATATAATATTCTTTATAGTTTTACGTTATTGAGGCTTACTAACCCCTATCATAGATTCAACAGGCCGGGAAGATTTTCCTGGCTTTTTTATTTTTATTATTTAACCGGATCTTCCTTTTTCAGAAAATAATCTTCAGAAGAATAATCAAATGTTTTAGTTGGCGTCGATTCATATTGTTCATCGTAGGAAACAAAGAAATAAAGGTACATGGCCCGGCTGAGCCGCATGAACCAGGGTTGTAAGACCACCAGCAATACGCCGTTAATCCCCAGCCACCAGAAGAAGCGGTTATCCTGCAAAGAAAATCCGATGGTGAGCCACCACAGCACAAAACTAATTCCGCAAAAAACAACAGTGAGCAGATAACTTACATAAGCGGTTCCATACCAGAATCCGATTTCCAGTTCAAACTGCTGGCCACAAACCGGGCAATTGCGGGGCATTTTGGTCATCTCTTTCAGGTTCCAGGGATTGGGGTTTGAGAACATGGCGCCGCGCCGGCAACGCGGACATTTCTGAGAGAGTACGCTCCATACAAGGCCTGGTTTTCCTGCCATCGTCTGAATGATTTTTGTAAAGATAAATGCTATTCTGCTGATTTTTGAAGCAGGTATAGTTTCACATGTTTAAGGAAAGTCATGTGGGCGATCTGGATAGCGATAACCAACCCGAAAAACCCATCCAGGAACCCTGCCCGCAGGAAATAACTTTGAAAGAAAGCCCAGAAAGGATTGAAGAGGATATTTAGAATCCCGGCTCTTTTCCCTTTTCTGAAAAGCGATGGCGGCGGCGATGCTGCTGAACTTATTGTTCTGCGCAACATGATCAGCCACAGAAGGATAGGAATAATGCAGGATATCCCCTTTTATCCAAACCACGGGCAGGTTCCGATTGAGTTCAATTTTATCATGGGGGTTCGTTCCTCCCCAGCGGGCGATCCTTTTATCGAACAGGCGTAATTTCCGGTCGGGGTACCAGGATCCGTGACGAATGAACTGACCGCAGTAATTGGTGCAACGATTCATGCGATAGGCTCCGGCGGTAAGATTTTCCTTAACCTTCAGAATGGAATCACGGAGGATCTGATCCAGCGCCTCATCGGCATCCAGGCTCAATACATAATGGTTGGAAGCCAGCGCAAGGGCATCATTTTTAGTTTCAATGTATCCTTTAAAAACCTGCTGTTTTACGATAGCTCCTTTTTCAGTGGCGATCCGGACCGTTTGGTCGGTGGAAAAGGAATCGAGCACGACAATTTCATCCGCAACGGCTTTTACGGAATCGATGCAGCGTCCGATATTATTTTCTTCATTAAAGCTGATGATGACAACGGATAGTTTTTCCATCGGATGAATTAACTGGTGATGCCTACGGCTATTTCAGCCATATCCTGGCTATTTTTCCTTTCTCCGATCTGCTGGCGCCACATGGCGTAATACAGCCCTTTTTCTTCACGTAAAGAGCTGTGGGTGCCGGTTTCCACCACTTCTCCTTTTTCCAGTACATAAATCCGGTCGGCATGCATGATGGTCGACAACCGGTGGGCAATCAGAATCGTGATCTGGTTGCGCTGGGAAGAAACCTCCCGGATGGTATTGGTTATTTCTTCTTCCGTTAAAGAATCCAGCGCCGAAGTGGCTTCGTCAAATATGAGTACCCTGGGCTTCCTCAGCAGCGCCCGGGCAATGGATATCCGTTGTCTTTCCCCGCCGGAAAGTTTCAGCCCGCCTTCCCCGATCAGGGTTTCCAATCCGTTTTCTGCCCGTGCAAGCAATTCGTTACAGGAAGCTTTTTGTAAAACATCCAGCAGGTCGGCTTCAGTGGCATTTGGGTTTACGAACATGAGATTTTCGCGGATCGTTCCGGAAAAAAGCTGGGTATCCTGGGTTACAAAGCCAATCTGATTGCGCAGGTCATCGAAATTGATGGAATTCTCATCCAGGTGATTGTACAGAATACTTCCGCCCATGGGCCGGTATAAGCCGACGAGTAATTTCATCAAAGTGGATTTCCCGGAGCCGGAAGGTCCGACGAAGGCAATCGTCTCGCCGACCTGCACATCAAAACTGATATGATCTATGGCGTAATGCTGAACGGTTTTGTGTTTGAATACCACATCCCGGAAGCTGAGTTGTTCAATTTTACCCAGGTGCTTTGGATTGAGCGCCTGTGGTTCCGGTACCTTTTTCATGAGTTCATCAAAATTATTGAGGGAAGCTTCAGCCTCCCGGTAGGACATGATGATATTCCCGATATCCTGCAAGGGACCAAATACAAAAAAAGAAAAGATCTGCATGGTCACCAGTTGGCCCGCATTCATTTTATCTTTAAAGATCAGCCACATCAGGATGAAAAGGATCACCTGCCGCAGGGTATTCACAAAAGTTCCCTGTATAAAGCTGATGCTGCGGATGCGTTTCACCTTTGTTAGTTCAAGGCCGAGGATCTTATAAGTATTTTTATTTAACCGGTTCACTTCTTCTTCTGCGAGGCCCAGGCTTTTTACCAGTTCGATATTCCGCAGCGATTCCGTAGTGGAACCCGCCAGGGACGTGGTTTGGGAAACAATCTTCTTTTGAATGATTTTTATTTTTCTGCTCAGCACATTGCTGATGAAGGTGAGCAGCAGGATGCCCGCGAGGTAAACGAACGGAATGCTCCAATGTATCCAGATGGCCGCATAGGTAAATACAAAAATGACCCCGACAATTACACCGAAAAGCACGTTGATGAAGTAATTGATGAATTTTTCGGTATCCTCCCGCACTTTTTGCAGTATGCCCAGGGTTTCCCCGCTGCGCTGATCTTCAAAATCCTGATAAGGAAGTTTCATGGCATGCTGCAGGCCATCGGTAAACACTTTGGCCCCGAACTTCTGCACCACCACATTCATAAAATAATCCTGGAAATTCTTAGCGAGCCGGCTCACCATGGCAACAGCTATGGAAAGCAGCAGCAAATTGATCACACCGGGATGCGTCCAGGAAAAGGAAGTGAAGAAATGATCGGCAGAAAAGCCCTGCTTTAGTTTTCTTGCCTGCACATAATCATTGGAAAGGTTCACGATTTTCCCGAATATGATCGGGTCCAGCAGGGAGAAGCCGATATTGAGGCTGGCCAGGAATAAGGTAAATGCCACCAGCCATTTATATGGTTTGAGATATTGTAGAAGTATTTTCATGAGCGCAATATAAAATTCCTGTAATAGGATGCTTTAAATTACCATTATTTATCCTATATTCGTCTGTCGCCCCTGACATTCAATGTAATTTACCAGGGATCCGGTTTTAAAGGATTGACGGGATCGGCCGATATGTTAACAATATCTGTCCCTGAAAGTTGTTGCTAACCGGCGTTTGTTTGCCAGACAGGACCCCGCAATCTATCAGATCGCTCCGAACGGCATACGATCCTGTTGTGAAGTCATCGTGATATTGTTGAATTTCCGGATACATAAGCCTCAAGGGTTTTCTCTGCCGCAACTTCCCAGGTGTACTTGTTCCCTGCACCAGTTTGGAAAGCCCGGCAGTATGGAATTCGAGGCGGCTTTTTCAATGGCCTTAAAAATTGAATCGGGTGATTCCGGATCGCAATAATACGCATAGTCCCCGAAATATTCGTAGGCATCTCCCTTTCGGGTAATGACGATATTACAACCCATGGCAGCGGCTTCCAGGGAACTAAGCCCGGTTGTTTCAAACCAGCTCGGCAATACATGAACTCTGGCTTTTCTGTAATAATTCAAAAGTGATTCCTGTTCCAGGAATCGATGAATTCTATATTGGGGCCGGCTGCCTGTTTGCATTGTTGGTAATAATCTTTCTGATTTGTGTCCACGGCACCGATTAAAATCAGCCGGTAAGGTGTATTGGCCAGGGCACGGATAAGATTTAATTGGTTTTTTCTTCCCTCTATCCTTGCCACACAAAGTATCAGACGATCATCCCTGAGTATCTGGTGTTTCCGGGTATGAACAGGTTGTTGTCGATACCGTTCGGTATGACACTGTATTTTTTTTGAATGCCGTAGGAAAACCGAGAGCCGTTCGTATTCACTTTTCGAATTAGGGAGAAGCATCTGCGCCATTTTGACAATTTTCCGGATGGATCGTTTCTGCCCGTTAAAAAGATAATAGGTGCTCTTTATTTTTTCTCCATTGACTATGAACCGGGCCAATACTTTCAGATATTCGATGGAATCCGGGGATAAAAATTTGAAAAGAAAAGCAGACGGACCCTGTCTTGCTCTTTTCTCGTATTCCGAATAATCAACGAATATGGTTGACATGTAAAAGGCTTTTTGGCCCGGCCGATATGGGGCAGTATATCATCGGGACGGATGATATTGAAGAAATGGAGGAGGTCGTAAGCTGTATAATCAGGTCTTTGATCCGCCAGAAAAATGTCTACCCGATGCCCAGGTTTCTCAGTTGAGCAGCTGTATTGACAAGCTGGATGGTGTCCCCGCCCTTATCGCTGTACAGTGTGGCCCTTGATATGAATGCAACTTTCATTGAGGGTTATTTTTCAGGATATTTCTTCTGTCGAATTCCGGGAATACCTGGCTGAAGGCCAGGCCCAGATCACATATTCCGCAATATTGAACAAAAAACTTCCTGTAAACTGATAAATGAAAATAAAAATGAAGAGCCCAAGCCTGTAATAATTCGTGTATGGTTTAGTCCTGAAAAAAAAGTACCATTCAAGACCGAACCGGATCAGCAATCCTGCAATACCATAAATGGCAAATGTTTCGGCAACCGCGTTGGGTATGGTAATTTGATTAGTATCGAAAACAGTGTTATAGAATTTATTCCATATTTCGACTCCCAGCAATTTCAGTTGTCCAAGGCCCACTCCGAAATAAATGCTTTTTTCCCGGGCAACACTCAGTGCAAGCTGAAAGGAATCAAATGCCCTTCCTTTAAAAGACGTATCAGTCCCCTCAAAAATATTATTGATTCTTAAAAACAACGGATTTCTGGATAACCAGGTACAGGACAAGAAAGCTACCGTAATCACTATCACCGTGACAAGTGAATATGCAGCAACATTTTTTTTGAGGAAAAACGACCGGATATTCGAAAAAAAGAGTATCAGCAAGACTGATGGCAATTCCCAGTATCGCCCCCAGGGAAAATGAAATGACCAGTGGAAAACTGACCAGGAAAAATACGTAACCGGCATTCGGATATTTAAAAAAAATAATTTTAAGGTAATAATAAAATGCAAGCGGCACCAGCAGTGTGGAATAGTAAGAAGGTTCGTAGGTAAACAGGCTCAGCCGGGGAAATTTTGTAAGGCCGGTCGAAACATCATACACCGACCACATCAGGCCACGGGCACCTGGAATGAAAAAAAGAACGCAGGCAATCCCGGACAAGAAAAATATTGATGTTTAGCAAAATCCGGAAAATTGTTCTCAATGAACTTGGCACCTGTAAAAACCGGATCATGGTTAAAATGAATACAAAGACGCTAAAAAGAAGAATGTAAGACCTTATATAATAGTAAGGAACAACGCCCTGTATGAAATGAATGATTGCTAATGGAATGGTAAAAAGAAGAATATCCATCCATACTTAATTTTATTCTGTTTGTATAACCAAAAAAGAAAAAATGGTGTAAGGATAGAAGTATACAATAAGCCGAAAGGCAGAAAGACCGAGTTTAAAAAAAAATACAGGATGGCAAACGGTAAATATTTATTGATTCTTATCAGATTGGCCATACAGTCAGCGGGTTTTCCTGTTTTTTCAGGCCGAAACTACACATTTTGTTACAGGCGGAATAATCGTTTTCCCGCATGATGAAACCATTTTTTAAAAACTGTTCATTGTTTCTATCACTCTTTCGATGTCGGAAGCAATATGAAAGGAAGAAATAGGCAGACTGAGCGTGGTCCGGTGAATTTCATCTGCAATGGGTGTTGTCTCTTTATCCAATATACCCTTCATAGCTGGCTGTTTATTGGGTGCAACGGGATAGTGGATTTCTGTTTTGATTTCATTCTTTAAAAGAAATTCCCTGAGCCTGTCCCGGTTTTCATGTCGAATGTTGAAAATGTGATACACGTCAAAGTAGTCAGCCTGGATAGCTGGTTTGATGAAATTTTATTCAACCCCTGCAATATATAAATTGGCCAGGCTTCTTTTATGTTGGTTCAATGTATCTAAATGGGGGAGCTTGACGGAAAGGAAAGCAGCCTGGATTTCATCCAGACGGGAGTTGTAACCGATCTCTTCGTTGTGATATTTTACCAGAGATCCGTAATTGCGCAGGGTTTGGATCGACCGGTTAAGTGTTTCATCGGAAGTGTTTACGGATCCGGCATCTCCCAACGCTCCGAGATTTTTCGTTGGATAAAAACTGAATGCACCTAAATCCCCAAAACTTCCGGCTTTTTTATTTTTATATGAAGCTCCGTGCGCCTGGGCGCAGTCCTCAATCACTTTTAAATTTCTTTTTCGGGCGATTGGTATGATCCGTTCCATATCGCACAATTTGCCGTACAAATGCACGACCAGAATTGCTTTTGTATTAGGCGTTATTTTCTCTTCTATTTTATCCGGGTCGATATTGTAAGTTGAAATGTCGGGTTCTACCAGAACGGGTTTTAATCCCGCGTGTAAGATGGCAAGAATGGTTGCTATATATGTATTGGATGGAACGATTACTTCATCGTCCTTTTTCAAAGTTACAGGCTTTTAACGCAAGCACCAGGGCATCCAGTCCGTTGGCCACCCCGGAACAAAAGGCGGTGCCGCAATAGTACGCAAAATCTTTTTCAAAAGTCTTTACGTGATTTCCCAAAATAAACCAGCCGCTCCTGAGCACCTCATCAAATGATTTGGTGAAGGCTGCAAAAAAAGGTTCATTTACCTTTCCGAGGTCTTCGTATTCAATCATTTCTTATATGGTTCAAAGATATAATCCTGCTGATCAAAATATTCCGATGCAATACCATGAGTATGGCATCCGGTAAAATCCATCCATCGTGTGCCAGTCCCGCGTTTGAAGGATCAGACATTTGTTCGGCTGATCCAGTATGAAATAATCTTCTTCTTCTCCGTCATTATTGTAAATCCGGCATCTTCCCTGCAGGCAAATGGCTGCCTGTACCGTTGTTTTGTGTCGGTGGCCACGGCGGGATTGATCTACGCCATAGATATAAAATATTCGCTTTATTTCAAAAGGAATTGTCTTTTCAATAACCGTTAGGTTGCCCCTTTTATCAGTAAACGTTTTAAGGTCTATCAGATAAGCCATTCGTATTATTTAATGCTATCTAATTTATAGATGTGATTATGCAGGCGGATACTGAAAAGCTTTCTTTTAAATGGGGTCAATTTTCCTTTTTATATCAGGAACATTACATTTTTTGTATATTCGAAAATAGGTTTCTCCTACGCGGGAGGAGCGGGTCGCAATGCGCCCTGCGGATTTAGGTTGAACCCTGAACGTGTTATCTGATCCCCTATTTCCAGTAAGCGGCGGATATAAGGAAAATAAAATATTTCCTTTACTTCCCTACCAATTCGTAAAGTGCGCCGCTGCAAGCTACTTTTTCATCGGAATAGAACTTCAATCCATGGAAATGAAAAAAAACAACAGGGTACGTTCCGCCCTTTGTTTTATCCGAAATAAATATTTTGCTATCTGCTTTTCCGGAAATACTGCTGGATATTCCAGGGAGCCAGTCCTCCTCCGGGATGTTGGAAGAACGTGCACGCCACGGAATCTTTCCGGCCAGTCGTTGAGGTATAGCTGGTCACCGAACTTTCCGTCTTCCAGGTAGGCGAAACACCATTCCAGGCAGCGGTCCCGCCACCACCGTCAGGGCGTTCAATCCGTTTTCGTCATTTTTAAAATACATGAACTGTACACAGTATATACCGTGCGTTGCAGAAACATCATAGTCTCTGGTATACCGGTGTTCAGTAATTAAAATTGATTCATTGACAATTTCCTCGATTCAGTATGTGTGGATTGTCGTAGAAGATCATGTCTGCATCCAGATAAGTACAGGATGGTAATTGGAATTTTTCAATGCAGTATAGATATAATGGAAGGTGTGCAGGTCCAGCAATACTCGGCAATGGTCCGGGACGGTTTTATCGCAAGTAATTTCGCATCTTCAAAATCCTTTAATGATATGGGGGGTCAGGTTGGGTAAGCGGGCTTTCAGCAGATATTCATGGCTATCGTCGTCAAAGGCCACCACATATAAATGATAGGAAGGGCAAACCGTTGCCAATGACTCATTCAGCGCCAACCCCCGGGTTAAATAATTTGAATCGAACAGAGTACAGAAATTAATCATTTAAAAGCGTTGAAATTTCGGACTATCATTTTCTGAAAATACTCTTTTTATTCCAACAATATTTCATTTTTCATACACAACGATGATGGTATGCCCGTCGCTCTTTAAATCTGCTTTTAAGAAAACGGCATCACTATTTTTGCCATCCAATAAAGAGATCTTATTGAGAATTTTAAACTTTAAAGAATGGTTGACAATCCCACTCTTATACCCGATCATCCTGCTGAGATTGGAAAAAATCCGTACATTGTAAAAAAGCAGCCTATGTACGGGCGTCACTTTTTCTTTATAAACGGCTACTGTTTTTAAATTAAATATTTCTCCCAGTTTCACTAAGGAGCGTTCGTTCCAGTGATTTATATGATGAGGCGGTAAATTCAGCCAATTATTGATCATTCCTTTTAGAAATCCCTCATTATTGGGTACCGCAATAGTAAGTTTTCCACCTGGCTTTACACAGGTTACGCAGGCTGCGAAGAATTCTCTAATGCTTTCGATATGTTCTAATACCTGAAATGCGGCAACCACATCATAGCTGCTTCCTGATTTCCGGGCGTGCTCTTCAATACTTTCCTTTATGACATTCACTCCGTCCCTTTCAGCCAATTCTATTGATTTAGAACTAAATTCAATTCCCTGGTAGAACGCCCCGTTCACCTCTTTTACATATTTCGACCAAATGCCCCTGCCTGATCCTACATCTAAAACCTTATTATCCTCTTTAATAAACTTTTTTGAATAAGCGAATTCCGTTTTATCAGAGTGGAGGAAATACCAGTCTTGATTTTGCAACTGATTATAAAAGTTCTCATCCCCCGGTATGGGTGGGTTAAAAAATTTAAGATCACAGTCAGCGCAATGCAGGAGCAGGACGGTTGGAGCTTTTTTGACAGCTTTAGTGAGGATGCCGTTTTTTTTATACAGCGCTATAATATCATCTGTATTAATTGTGGAAGCTGTGGTTATATTTTCATTATTACAGGAAGGGCATAAAATCCTATTCGGCATGCTGTTTATTTTATTTTAACTCAAATATAAATATGAAATAGCGTGAAATAATTAATCGATAATTGAAGCAAATAACTTGTTGAACTGTCTTTTTAAAATCACCAGGGGCGCCTTTCGCTTTTCTGCCTCAATCTTTTTCAAGGCTGCTTTTTTGCAATCATGAAAAAGTGGATCAGGCATATCTACTGTAGGGCAATTTCTATTATTTCAAGCGCAAAGCCATACTGGCGTTCTAATAAAACGCAAAAACATATAATAATAAAAATTGCCGTTGATGATCCATTGCCGGACTGCCGGAGATAGGTCACTTCGGCCCACCCTGGTGTTTTCCGCAGTATTCTTTTGGTCATAAAAGAACCGAATTTGGCCTGTATAACTGGCATGCAGGCGCTGTACGCCCTTTACCGCCATTGGATGACAGCCAGAAACCCTTGTTACGCATCTCCTGCATAACTGCGTATAGCTTATCTTCCCCTTCATAGGCATCTATAATACCCGGTTCAAATTCTGCCGCCAGTATCCCGAGCTGCAGACCGGCCGGCAGGCTGGTGAAAAGCCTGAGGTCTGTACCCTGAGTATCTGTTTTAAACCAGTCAATGTAGTCAATATTCGCCTGCTGCAGGGCATCCTGTAAAGTAACTGCGGGTAAAGGAGTGACCCGTTCTACAGAAAATAAAGGGCTGAATACCCACGGCTCCAGTTTTTCTTTATTCGGTTCCAGTAAACTTGAACAAAAAGGAGAGGCGGTCAGATAAAAATTAGTTTGGTCAACATGTTCAGCGGTAACAATACGATTGAAAGTGATCAATCTTTTATAAGTCGTATTAGTTTGTTCTGTTACATGAAACTCCCGGTCATCCGCATCGAATGCCAAGCAATATGCATATTTCGCGATGTATTTCCATTTGGAATGGATCCCGCCCGATGCGCCGATATCGATCAATACCGGTGGCTGAATCGCTGAAATATTCCGAACGCATGATTTTATCTATTATTTTCATTCGTTTATATTGAAAAGTAGACTCCGGTGGGTAACCCCCCCCCCCCCCCCCCCCCCCCCCCCCCAGATGATATCGAGATATTTAATGCTTCAATAAGTCTTCTGGTATTTGCTGAGTGCCATTCTTAATCTGCGCCTGATCTTATTCCACAGATTCGGGTGTCTGGCTTTCCGGTAATATGCGGCAAAACCCCGGAAGGCAGAAACATTTTGGCATACTTCGATCCGGGATATTGTTACCCGGTTTTGATGGAAAGGAGCAGGTGAAAAGTATTCAACACCGTTATTGATCCCGCTACCGTCACCACCAATATTTGTTACGAGCGATTTGCCGGGATAAAGAGTATATTTATTTTCTAAAAAAGCAGACGCATACCAGCGAATGGCCCAGGAATCTCTTTTGCCTGCAACCTGGTCCTTCAGCATTTGCAGGTAAGGATAGCTTCCGTCGAAATCAAACTGCTTCGTTTGATTCGATTTTATAAGCCTGTCCAGCAGCAGGCTGCCATCGGGCTGGAACAGATCCCAACTTCTTTTCCAGGTTGCCCATCCCCAGCAATCTGCTCCCCGCAGAAAAAAGGTATCTGGTAGTTTTTCTTCCAGGGGAACCAGGTAACCATGAATGCTAATCACGTTTTCATCATTTTCATATAAACTCAGCCCCTCATTCATGAAATCCAGGAAGAAGGGTGAAGTCAGCAGATCATCTTCGAGTACGATCACTTTTTCGGACTCGGACATGATTTGCTGAACGCCTTTGAGGATATTAGCAGCCAGGCCGATGTTTGATTTTCTTTCGATGATGCTGACCGATTTGAAATGGTTGATGCTTTTCAGGTAGTTTCTCACCTCCTGTACCAGGGTCGCGGAAACAGCATCTTTCGGGCCATCGGAGAAAACAATCAGGTCGCTCCGGGATGACAATTTATTTTGCTGCAGGGCCTCGACGGTCTTCCTTGTATGGTGGGGCCGGTTGTAAGTAAATAAAGCAATGGGAGACAACGTCATTAAATCAACTTTTTTAAAAAACTGGTTTCTGAGAAATCGCTCTCATAAGGTCCGGGTCTGCAAATTTCGATATTTTCCGTGAGTTTCTGTTAAAGGGAACGGGTGCCATATAATATTTCCATTTTTTGTATTGTCGGTGTCCGGGGGAAATTACTTTGAATTTGTAACTGGAATTACGCTTATTCTTTTCTGAATGTAGATCTTTATAATAAAATAGTAGGTTATAAAATAGCAGGCATTGGATACAATGGATACCGCGCCGGCGCCATACACCCCCCAGCGTGGAATAATCAGGAGGCTCAGGCCGAGGCTGATACAGCAAATAAAAAAGCCGGTCACGAATACCACGTGTGTTTTTTCAAAATAAACCAGATAGTTCCCGTATAAAGGTGTGAGCGCAGTTAAAACCTGCGATGTTAGAAGTAGCGGTAAGATATATAAAACTTCGTGGTATTTGCTTTGAATGATTCCCAGCGAAAGGATAACCCAGACGAAGAACTGGATGAAACCGGACAGAACCGCAAAGATGACGAAGATCCGGAAGATCAGCTTGTTCGTTTTGGCAACATTTTTACGGAGGTCTTTTTCCTTAAGAAAGAGTGGGAGCCAGGCATTCTGAAACGAGTTAAATATCAGGGGGATCACTCCCGCGCAGGATACCGCCAGATAGTAATAAGACATTTCTTTAAAAGAGCCGTATTTTTCAAGAAAGAATTTGTCGCTGAAATTGATCACGATGCCGAAAACGGCAGACAGCATCACCGGAATTGCGAGCTTTAACCCGGCCCGCGCAATTTTGCGGCTGAAGCGGGTTCTGACTTCTTTTATAAAGATATAGATAAAACCCAGGAAGAGAATCCCTTCTACAATGTATGTGGTTTCAAGGCGAACCCTGACCTTGTCCTGATTCTTCAGAACAAACAAAAAAGTAACCGCGGTAATATTGATGAATACAATCCTTAAAAAATTATACTGCTTCAGATGTTTTATTTTCTCTGAAGTATATAAAAAATTAGTCAGCATGAAATTTCCAATGCATACGACGAGTGCCAGCAGAACGGAACCGCGATAATTCGCATAATGGATCTGGTTTTTAAAAAGAATTTTCACCAGTAAATAATCCCACTTAAAGTAGTAAATCGGGAAAATGACACAAGTAAGGATAACCGCCAGCAGGCAAAAAATGGTAAATAAAAGCCGGCCCTTCTCTTCCTCATTTTCAAAATCATGGTAATATTTACTCAGCGGTATATACAGACCGAAATTCAAAACCACGGAAAAAGTGAAAATAATGGACAGGAGATATCCATACAAGCCATATTCCTCCTGAGTCATCAGTCTTAGATAAACCGGTAGCAGAATAATCCCGGCCAATTTGACCAGAATATCAATGCTCAGGACTGCAAACAGCCTGTTAATCAACAAATTGCTCCTGTATTGTGCTATCCACTTCCTCAATGACCCGATTACTTTCATTGGCATGCCGGAATAAGGGTTGTCTTAAAGGTTAAAATCTATTCTGGGCTGGCTTTCAGGTCCGGACTTTTATAGCGCAACTACACTTTATAGCTCCTGGTTTTTTGGTACAGGTCTGTGTACAAGCCGAGGAGGAAGCAAATAGCGAGGCCGATGAGCGATCCGCCGACCATGGATTTGGAACGGGAGGCAGATTTCGGCAACGCGGGGCTTTTAAATTCATCAATGACCTGGACGAGATTTGAATTTGCGCTCAGCCAGACCTGGGTGGCTCCTTTCTCATTGTACAGAAGATTTGCCTGCCTGTATATATTGGAGAGGTCAACATCGTTGCTGTAGTATGTGGTCGTAATCTTTGAAGAGGCGAGAAAGCGATTATATTCTGTCTTCAGAGTATCCAGTTTGGCCAGCTCCTTGTCTATAAATATTAGCTTCTCATTGTAGAACCTGACCTGTGCTTCATTGATTTTTTTCAGCAGGGGCTTATTGTCCAGGTAACTTACAACGGCATTTTGAAAAGTATCTATCAGCTCTGTCTTTTTTATCCGGGCAATGATCTTGAATGGTATATTATATTTTGTGGAAGTGTCTTTCTCCAGCGATTCGTTGAGCAGGCTGGTCATTTCTATGGAATTTATCTGTCGCGCCTGCTGCTCGCTAATGCTGAACTCTTTAGCCAGCCTGCCGTAGGATTGTGTAATGATCAGATTATTCACGTTGCCGATTATTTCTGCCAGTGTTTTCCTGTACAGCGTAGAAGACTCGGCGATCATTGAAACTTCATAATATGCAGTCCTGGAATTATAATAGAAATATCCTGCGGCCATGCCTGAAATCACGCCTATCAGAAGCAGCAGTTTATTCTTCCTTAAAACGTCGTACAACTGATCGACGATTGCGAAAACGAAACGAAAGAGTTGGATCGTGATTTTTTTTAAGGGAGGCAGGTCTATGTAGTCTTCTCTTTTTATGTTTTCTTCACTCATTTCGATATCTTTCGAATAATCAGTTAGTAATGGTTAAGAAAGAAATTTTCAGTCTGCCAAAAATAGCAAATTAAATCTATTATGAATAAATGTTCTGGCGGAGGAATCATATTTCCGGCTTCGCTGACAGCGTATTCAGGACGGATGGTATCCATGGTCGCAAATAGTAAATATTGGCACTTATAACTGTATATTTGGGTAATCCTTGTATGAAAAGAATTCGGGAGAGCAAAATACTGAACCGGCTGAACGAGCTGCTGCTGATTCTTTTCCTATTCAGCTTTATTTTCAGTATCCGCTTTTTTGTCGGTTTATTTACGATCCTGCTGGCTGCCAATGCCCTGCTGGCCTACAGGGTAGAAAGCGGAAAATGGTGGAACCCGGCCTTTTTTAATCTTTTTATCATTGGGTTATATTTATTTTTTGCCATGCAGGCAATCGCCTTACTGTATACCGGGAACCAGCAGGAGGGGACTTCCATTTTTCAAACCAATCTTGGAATCGTTGTTTTGCCGGTGGGGGTGTTTTATAGCAGTCTGCTGAGCAGGCAATCCTATGGCAGGGTAATGAAGGGCTGCGTATATATCTTGTTCGCGGCAACTATCCTTGCCATCGCACGGGCTGCTGTTTCGTTCTTTCACTATCACGATGCCAGTGTATTTTTTTATCATCCCCTTGTGAGGTTGTATTCAGATCACGCCATTCAGTTCTCCGTGATCATATTTTTCGGTATTTTGTTTCTGATAGATGAATATTCCAGGCTCCTCTTCTTAAAGAATAGGACCTGGATTATTTTCCTGATTGTTTATTTTTCCTTTTTCCTTTTTTTGCTCTCCTCCAAACTGGTGATCATCATTTATTTCCTTTATATTCTTTACATCGTTGCCTTTACCGATGCCCTTGTCAAACGAAGGGCTTACCGCTTTGCAGGGCTTTTTTTGATTGCAGGGTTGATGGCGGCCCTGCTCCTGGCCCATACTCCAATCAGCAAACGGCTGCAGGATGAAGCAGATGCCGGTATTTCATTGATCCGGCAACAGAAATTTAACCCGGGCGATTATTTTACAGGCGTTCAGTTCAGGTTGTTATCCTGGCGATTTGTATATGAGATTTTAAATGAAAAGCATGCCTGGATATTAGGGGTAAGCCCTGGCGACAGCCAGGACGTGCTGGCTGAAAAGTATACGCGCGAAAATATGTTTACAGGGGGTACCCCGGGAAATAAAACCGGCTATCTCGGCTATCATTCGCATAATCAATTTCTACAGGCGATCCTGGAAACGGGCCTTTTTGGATTGGCATTTTTTATTTTGGTGTGCGCAGGCCTGATCAGGATGGCAGGCGAAATCCAGCCATCGGTCGTTCTGCGATATTGATAATTCTCCTGTTCTGTTATTGTTTTACAGACGCACCGCTAAAAACGCAGTATGGTATTGTGCTTTTTGTATTCTTTCCTTTGTTTATGTACAAAGGAAATCGATCGGCAATCCCGGAAGGTTAATGATTATATTCTTTTTTGATGGGGGAAAATAACTTTCTGTAGATACGGGTAATAAATTCGAGGTTAAGGCTGGAGAGGGTTTTGGCCATCCGTATCGCAGCCAGATGCTTAACGTAGTATAGTTGATTAAGTAGTTTCCTTTCCGGTAAATATTTGTTTTTTATTTCGAGTGTTTCGCGGCAGCCTATTAACCAGAATTTGTCGCTGAAGCCACCCCATCGCATATTGGAAAGTACATGCGGGACATATATAAACCGGCAGTTTTTTACTTTGAATCTCAGCAGTAAATCATAATCCATCGCGCAGCGGTACTGCAGATCAAATACTCCATAGGTCTCGTATATTTCCTTTTTCACGAATACCGTGGCGTGATGGATTGTCATTTCTCTGCTTAACAACTCTAGATTCCCTTTTTGTATCAATTCCTTTTTTTCGTTTTTCCATAACTGGATATCCCCAAAACAGATTTCGGCGTCCGCCTATTTGTCTGGCAACCCGTTCGAGTGCGTCAGGTTCAAACCAGTCATCCGCATTGATGATGCCGATCACTCCCCCGTAGCCCGGGCTATCCCTTTATTAAAGGCATCACTGATGCCCTTGTCTTTTTCGCTGACCCAGTAAAAAATATTTTTTTCATATTTCTTAATGATGTTTAGCGACTGATCTGTTGACCCGCCATCGATGATAATGTATTGAATATGCGGATATGTCTGATCCAGTACGCTCCGGATCGTTTGCTCGAGGATGTTTTCTCCGATTGAATACGAGGAGGGTAATAATTGAAATAACGGGCGAATACATGAAAATCTTGTTAATTGGCCGAGCCGGATAATACACATTTATTTATGAATTCTTATCATTATAGCAGGCAGTTACAAACTCCGCGTATTGGTCTATGATTTTGGGCCAGGAAAATTCTTCCCGGATCTTTTTAATATTATTTGCAATCATTATATTTTCCTTTGCCCCATGCGTAACCTTTTCCACCAGGTTTTTGACTTCATCCGCATCTAAAAAATAATAGGCATCCTTTTGCAATAAGGATGCATTAAATTCATTATTGTTTGCCGCAATCAGCGCACCGCTTGCCATGGCTTCCAGCAGGGATGGATTTGTTCCGCCGGCGCTGTGACCATGAAAATAGAGGGCGGAGAACGCCTTCAGGGAATGTAATTTTTCCTTGTCGTATATGGCGCCTAAAAAAATGATCCTTTTGTCGTTCCGGAACTTATTTTGCAGGTAAGTGCCGTACTGGTTTGTTGGATTACCGATGAGGATCATTTTTTTCCGGGATAGGCTTGCAGAAAATCCGTCGAGCATCATTTCGATATTATTCTCCGGTTCCATACGGGCGATGATGAGGAAATAGTTGAAAGGGATAAGGCCCTTTTCGTCGAGATCGGATTCCTCCGCTTTCCCGGGCATTTCAGCGCCATAGGCAATAAACGTGCTGGGTATGTCGTATTTGCTTTGCAGATATTTTTGAATCGCAAGCGAGTCTGCAACAAAATAGTCGCAAAATTTTACTGCCAGTTTTTCAGCATAAAATAAAAACTTTCTTATTTTTCCTGCATATTTATTTCTTTTCCATTCCAGCCCATCCATGTTAATAATGATGGCGGCTTTTTTAGGGAATAACCTTCCCCAGATGGAAATGCTGGTATATCCCAGTATCAGTAAAACGTCAAAGTCCCTTTTGCGCGCATCCAGGATGCAGTTGAGGTCATAAATGAACTGACCGGCGGTTTTTAACTTATCTTCCGGATTGTAGCAATGAACGATATTTACCCCGTTCCATGTTTTTTCCTGGTAGGAATGATTATGGGTATTGTAAACATAAACTTCAAAAGACTTTTCCAGCAATCCGACCGACAGGTATTCAGCGAGCTGTTCAAATCCACCGTATTGATTGGGAATACCTCTCGTCCCCAGGATGCCAATTTTCATATTAATATTTAAAGGATGCGTTCTATAACCGACCGATCGTGCAGAAATTTTCACAAGGTAAGTTGCTTGGGCCAAATGCCACCGGATATTTGTCAGCGAAGTTCAGCATATGCTGATAACACGGTCCCATTTTTATTGGTGATACAATGGTTTGCCTGTTCCGCATTTTGTAATGAGCGCATAGGTGCATGCACTTATAATCCTTAAAAATCGAAATATTTTTTTTTAAAAACCATTCAGTTTCCATTGTTTTGCAATAAAAATCAAAATACCCCGTTTGGATTTTTTATATAATTTTTTTTATCCCGCGAAGCATCCTTTTTCAGTGGAATGACGTCAAGGTTTAAATGAGGTACATTATTTGTTAAAATAGGGGAATAGCCAGGTGAAAGGAGGGTAAAAGGCAGGAAATTTGTATTAAGTCGTATCTAACTGAAGTAATTATTGATCGTTTAAAACTGATATCTTATGACCACCGGAGTTGTTAGCAAAAGCTATATTACGCATTTTCAACATATTTCCAGGAAGAAGAAAAAGGTGAAAGCACGGTTTAGTGGAATTCTGTTCCAGACAGGAAAGCGTCTTTTTGACATTATTGCTTCACTTCTTCTTATTACATTGGTTCTCAGCTGGCTAATTCCCATATTGGCCGTATTAATCAAGCTGGATTCGAAAGGGCCTGTATTTTTTGTCCAGACGCGGATCGGCTTTTTGGGTATTCCTTTTCGTTGCTATAAGTTACGTACGATGGTTGTAAATCAGGATTCGGATACTAAGCAGGCCTCGCACAATGACGCGCGCATTACCCATATTGGGCACTATTTACGTCTTACCAGCCTGGATGAATTACCGCAGTTTTTGAATGTACTCATCGGTAACATGAGCATTGTGGGACCCCGTCCATTTATGAAGAAAGACGATCAGGCATTTAGCATTACGATTTCGAATTATCCGCTCAGATATTGCGCGAAGCCCGGCATTACGGGAATGGCCCAGGTAAAGGGATTCAGGGGACGGACCGATAATTTCTTCAGTATCTTCCATCGCTATCAATGGGATGCTTTTTATATCCGCAACGCCCGTCCGGCGCTGGATTTCAAAATTCTCAGGCTAACTGACCCAACAAATACTGAAGTGCATCTTTTCTTTCAAAACCTTTAAGCTGAAACAGCTTGAAAGAATGAACCATTTGGATGCCAAGTTTCTGGTTGAAAATCTCAGATAATTAACCAGCCCAGGACTCCCTGTCCAGGCTCCGGTATTGAATAGCTTCCGCCAGGTGTTCCGTTTTAATCTCTTCCGATTCTGCAAGATCTGCAATGGTTCTTGAAACCTTGAGAATGCGGTCAAATGCCCGCGCCGACAAGTTTAACTTTTCCATGGCGATTCTTAAAAGCGCCGAGCCGGTGGTATTCAGCACACATATTTTCTTAAGTAGCGCACTGCCCATTTGGGCATTCGCATAAATTCCCGGATGATCCCGGAATCTTTCCGATTGTCTCATTCCTGCCCGCATGACACGCTCCCTGATCACGGATGAAGGTTCTTCGGTGTTGACTGAAGTCAGTTCAACGTAGCTGACCGGCGTCACTTCTACGTGCAGATCAATGCGGTCGAGCAGGGGGCCTGAAATCTTATTCAGGTATTTCTGGACAGCTCCCGGGGGGCAGCTGCATTCCCGTTCCGGATGATTGTAAAATCCACAGGGGCAGGGATTCATGGATGCGAGGAGCATAAAGCGGGCAGGGAAATCGATGGCCATTTTAGCGCGGCTGATATTCACTTTTCTTTCTTCCATGGGCTGGCGCATCACTTCCAGTACCGTTCGCTTAAATTCGGGTAACTCGTCCAGAAAGAGCACTCCGTTATGCGCCAGGGAAATTTCACCAGGCTGGGGGATGCCTCCACCACCAACAAGGGCCATATCCGAAATAGTATGATGCGGTGAACGGAAAGGGCGGCGGGCAATCAGCATGGAGCCCGCAGGCAGTTTACCCGCCACACTGTAAATTTTTGTTGTTTCCAGCGCTTCGGGCAGGTTGAGTGGCGGAAGAATGGTTGGTAGCCTTTTCGCCAGCATGGTTTTCCCGGAACCGGGAGGACCGATGAGAATTGCATTATGCGCGCCCGCCGCTGCAATTTCCAGCGCCCGCTTTATATTCTGCTGGCCTTTTACATCTCTGAAATCGATATCAAAATCAAACTGGCCGGAGAAAAAGTCCTGACGCGGGTCTGTCCGGAGCGGTGGTATGATCTTATTGCCATCGATAAAATCAACAACTTCCCGGATATGCGACACCGGATAAATGGAAAGATTGACTCACCATTGCCGCTTCGTAACGGTTTGCCTCCGGTACCAGGAATCCGGTGAATTTCTCCCGTCCGGCCTGTATAGCCATCGGCAGGGCTCCTTTAACCGGAAGAATACTCCCGTCAAGGTTTAATTCACCCATGATCAGTAGTTGTTTTAGCCGGGCCGGATTTTTAATCTGCCCGCTCGCTGCCAGAATTCCAATGGCAATCGGCAGGTCGAAGGCAGATCCCGATTTCCGGATATTGGCCGGGGCAAGGTTTACCAGCAGTTTAATCCTCGGCATCAGGTATCCATTGGTTTTTAAAGCGCTTTCCACCCGCTGCAGGCTTTCCTTAATGGCGTTGTCGGGCAGGCCGACAATGAAATAGTTCTTTCCCTTCATCACATTCACCTCAACGGTAATGGTAATGGCATCCACCCCGTAAACAGCGCTTCCGTAGGTTTTAACAAGCATGAAAAGGGTTTAAACAAACCCAATTTATTCCAATAAGAAGTGGTAAACAATAACCGGTAAGTGTGATTTTTAGTAACAATAAAGCCGGTCAACTGCTTTTGGCAACGGCTCCGACTGCTTCAGCAACGGCATGCTGCGGCTGATTGTCCAGCTTCAGGAGAGATAATATGATGTCGAACGAAACGGGTGTCTTTTCTTCATGATAATTTACATCGTAGCTTAATTTATTCAGGATCTGAAGCAGCAGATAGTTCTGCAGCATCATGGAAAGATCTTCCGGATCGGCAGGAATCAGTTTGCTTCCTTTTACCGTTTCTTTCCAGGAATTGATGAAGATGCCGCTGATATAATGTGCCCATAAGCTGGAAAAGGGAAGCAGGTCGGCATGCGATTCTTTTGAGATATGATCATTATTCCGGAACGATTCAAGAGTAACTTCATAAATGGAGGTAACCATGGATGCCACATCCCGGAAAGCAGCCCGTTTTAACCTGCGTTCACTATAACTGCGGGCGGCATCCCCGCCATAATCCTGAATGGCCATATCTTTTCCGGTAAGCAATACCTGGGATAAATGATAATTCCCATGGATTCTGATCTTGATTACATCCAGTTTTTTTGCATAGATCTTTTTCATTTCTTCCAACAGCACGCTTCGTTGCGATAAGATCAGTTCTGCTTTTTTTGCCAGATCGCCGGTTGCCTTTTTCTGATACCGGTTTAAGTTCTGAAAAGCCTCCCGGAGCAGGGATTGCATATGAGAGTAAAGTGACCGCTGATAGTGAAGAGAGAATGGTTCCGGTTTAAAAGCCTCTTCCTCTCCCGATGCGAGCGCCAGGTGCATCTGACCGGTTCGTTTGCCCAACAACCGGGTTTCCCCTGCTGCATGGGTGCCGATCAGCTCCTGCAGATGTTCCGGAAGCTGCTCGAAGCCTGCGGGATTCACCAGGGTTCCGATGAACTCATAAGGATTGAGCTGGGATTTTTCCCTGGCCATGACCCGTTCGATAAAATTATTTACCCTTTCCTGCATGTACGTATATCCATTCCCGTGATTCTCGATCATTGTCTGCATGATGCCCAGCACAATCGCCTTTTGATCATATTTCCATTCAATGGCCCCGATGAACCGCGGCATGTATTTGAATTTGGCCTTTTCGCTTAAAAAGCGGGTGATCTCCAGATCCGGATTAATGGAAATATCCACTTTCCGGTACATACGCAGGAAAAAACGATTGTCGTAGGTTATGGATGTGTTGGACTCGTCTGAAGTATGAATGCGCGTTTTGACCTCGTCTGATTCCTTCCAGTATTCTTTCAGTGAATTATTGCCATAGAAATCCATCCGCCCCAGCCGGAGGGATACCTCCTGCTGCCCCACCATGTGATTGATCAGATCCTGCTGAAGGGAATTGGTAAAAAATGCGTCACAGAGAAATCCCTTTTTCTTACCGCATTCCATAACGGCGAGTAATGCATTTGGATTTACCTCCCGGATCTTTTCGGCTTCTTTTTCTAAAACAAAGCGCAGGGGCAGTTGATATGCCTCCGGCAATCCGCTTTGATAAACGGCATCGAAAATAATCCAGCATACCGGCTGCTCGCCAAAAGTGATCATTTCGTGATTGCTGATCTTTAACGTGTACAGCGCTTTATGCAGTCCGTTGAACCATTTTGTTTTCGGAAGATACCCCGGAAGGATTACGGTTTCCAGTATTTCAATATTCGGCAATTGTTGCATCTCATTCCATCCGGCGATTTCGATAAAAGGCAGCGTGGCGGATGATTGAATTTCGTCTTTCGTTTTTTCGAGGGCAAACCAGTGAAATGCATAGGCGGCCAGCGTAAAAAAATAATAACCATCTTCCTTTACCCTGGGGAATTTATTCCGGCTTACCACTTCGATCAGGGTATATCCTTTATAATCGGAAAGATCTATTTCTGCCGGCTGGGGAAATTTGGAGAGGTTTACGATCACCAGCAGGGTTTCTTCTTCATAAGTGCGGGTGAAAGCAAAAACTTTCGGATTTTCCAGGTTCAATACGTTGAGATTGCCGCGGCCGAATGCCTTATACCGTTTGCGCATATTGATGATCCGCTTCATGAACCAGAGCAGGGAAGACGTGTTTAGCCGCTGGGTTTCTGCGTTCACGGACTCATAATGATATTCCGGATCAAGGATAAGGGGCAGATATAGTTGCTGTGGATTGGCAGTTGAAAATCCCGCATTCCGGTCGCGCGACCACTGCATGGGCGTCCGCACGCCATCCCGGTCGCCGAGATAAAAATTATCACCCATGCCGATTTCGTCTCCGTAATAAATCACCGGCGTTCCGGGAAGGGAAAAAAGCAGGCAGTTCAGCAATTCAATCTTATGCCGGTTGTTTTTCAGCAGGGGGGCCAGCCGGTGCCGGATGCCCAGGTTGATCCTGGCCTTCGGGTCTTTTGCATACACTTTGTACATGTAATCCCGTTCCTCATCCGTTACCATCTCCAGGGTGAGTTCATCGTGGTTGCGAAGAAAGATCGCCCACTGGCAGGTATCGGGAATGGCGGGAGTCTGATCAAAGATATCGGTGACCGGGTACCGGTCCTCCCTTTGTAACGCCATAAACATCCGCGGCATTAAAGGGAAATGAAAATTCATATGACATTCATCCCCGTTTCCAAAATAAGCTGCAGCGTCTTCCGGCCACATATTGGCTTCAGCAAGAAAAACCGTTCCGGGAAAATGTTCGTCCACATGTTTCCTCAGTTTTTTCAGAAATGCATGTGTTTCGGGCAGGTTCTCCCCATTGGTTCCTTCCCGTTCAAAAAGATAGGGAACGGCATCCAGTCTGAATCCATCCACACCCATTTGGCTCCAGTAGGAAATGATTTTTAGGATCTCGTCCTGAACCACAGGGTTATCAAAATTCAGGTCCGGCTGGTGATGAAAGAAACGATGCCAGTAATATTGTTCCGCAACGGCATCCCAGCTCCAGTTGGAGGGTTCGAAATCCTGGAAAATGATACGTACATCCTTGTATTGATTCGGATCGTCGCTCCACACATAAAAATCCCTTTCCGGCGATCCCTTGGGCGCCCTGCGGGCTTTTTGGAACCAGGGATGCTGATCGGAAGTATGATTGATAACGAGTTCAGTTATCACCTTCAGGTTCCGTTTATGGGCTTCGTCCAGAAATTGTTTGAACTCTTCAATATTGCCGTAAGCGGGATGGATATGATAATAGTCTGCAATATCGTAACCGTCATCTTTCAGCGGACTCGGGTAGAAGGGCAGGAGCCAGATGGCCGTTATCCCGATATCCTGGAGGTAGTCGAGGGTGAGGAGCAGGCCTTCGAAGTCGCCAATCCCATCTCCGTTTCCGTCCCGGAAGGCCTTGATATGAAGTTCATAAATGATGGCATCCTTATACCAGTGCAATTTATCGTTCAGGGGCGGACCGACATACATATCCTATTCAAAATTTAAATGGTGGGTTAATACGGACCCCGGCTTTTCAGGATCCTTTAAAAACCGGTTTTCTCTTTTCCAGGAATGCGGCAGTACCTTCCTTCATATCTTCTGTTCCGAAGCTTTCTCCGAATTTTTCCGTTTCCAGCGCATATCCTTTTTCATTGCCGACGGCCGCATTAGCGGCAGCGATGCATTTTGCAATAGCCAGCGGCGATTTACTGATGATCTGGCTCAGGATCACTTTTGTTTTTTCCAGTAATTCGTCCGGAGGGGTAACGTAGTTGACCAGTCCGTATTGCAGGGCAAGGGAAGCATTGATGAGGTTGCCGGTAAGCAGAACTTCCATTGCCCTTCCTTTTCCGATCAGCTGTGTCAGCCGCTGCGTTCCTCCGTAGCCCGGGATCAGGCCCAGATTCACTTCGGGCTGACCGAATTGCGCCAGGTCGCTGCAGAGCCTGAAATGACAGGCCATGGCGAGTTCACAGCCACCGCCCAGCGCAAACCCATTTACTGCCGCCACGATGGGCTTGGGCGCATTTTCGATCCTGAAAAAAACATCTGATCCTTCTTTGGCCAGTTTGCGGCCCTGCTCCCGGCTTAGGCCCGCAAAACCGCTGATATCTGCACCGGCCACAAAGGCTTTGTTACCCGAGCCGGTAATGATGGCGGCCCGGATGGCCGCATTCTGATATATCTCTTCAACGGCTTCCCCCAGTTCCCGGATCACCGTGCTATTCAATGCATTTAATTTTTCGGGCCGGTTGATGGTAATGGTAAAAATATTTTCAGCGAGGGCGGTGATTAATGTCTGGTACATGTTCCGTTTTTTCAAATGTTTACATTCCATTTGTTCTCCGTTACCCATTCCCGGATGTATTCCGCAATCTCGTGGGTATTGGCTCCGGGTGCAAATAGCCTGCCTGCCCCCATTTCCTGAAGCGATCTCCTGTCTTCTTCAGGAATGATGCCACCGCCGGTGAGCAACACATCCGTCATTTGTTTTTCCTTCATCAGGCTGATGATCTTTGGAAAAATAGTCATGTGCGCCCCGCTGAGTATGCTGATGCCGATAGCGTCCACATCTTCCTGAAGTGCTGCATTTACCACCATTTCCGGGGTTTGCCGGAGTCCCGTATAAATCACTTCCATGCCGGCATCCCGGAGCGAAGTGGCAATTACTTTTGCTCCCCGGTCGTGACCGTCGAGACCGACTTTGGCGACCAGGACTCTGATGGGGCGGGGATTTGGCATGGTGACAAATTTAGTTAATAATCGTTGATGGTATGTATGGTAGATGGACGATCGAAAAAAATCAGGAACCCTTGTTTCTGTAAAATACCTGGAAATTGTTTATAAGGCTCGTCCATCAACCATCTACCATCAACCATCAACCGATGCTCAATGCTCCACCAGCCTCCGTTTATCCCGCTCAATTTTTTCCTTAAAGAACTTCCTGAACACATCATTCGCTCCCTTCAGAATAATGATCAGGTCTCCGCGTTCCCTGGCATAGGGGCTGGTAATGCTGTCGTAGAGTATGGCGCCTGAAAAATCTTTTATGAAGGCATGTTGCATTTCTTCCTGATCGTCGGTGATCAGCACCAGGTTATTGATAGGCATATTGGTCCGGTAGCCAGTAGAGAAAACTGGCATTGTCGCTGTAGGCTTCCGGCAGGTTGTATTCTTTCCGGTAGAAATTAATGGCGCCGGCCATTCCGTAATTATCGGCAAAAACAATGGTTTGTTTTTTTTCTGCTTCGCTCAGGCTGTTATAGGCGGCGCCAGTTTTTTGCGCCATTTCTTTCCATCCCAGCATATCGGCAAAATCCTGGGGTAAGGGATGATTCCTGAGGTCCTCCCATTTCAGGGCGCCGGTTTTAAACGCATGCATCTTCACATAGGTATTGGCAAGCGCCGCGGGCTTTTGCATGGGCAATGCAATGAGGGCAGTATAAATACCAAAGAGAACCGCCCATGTGCAGATCACAAAACGAAGAAAATATAACCGGTTGGCGGTCCATTTTTCCAGCGCATAGGACCCGAAGGCCAGCAATATTGGATATAGTCCAAGCGCATAATAGCTTTTCCCATGAAAATAAAGCAGGATGGCGATCACGCCCAGATAGGCCCAGGCCAGGAATATATAATTCCGGCCGGACCGGCTGTCAGTACATAAATCAAACCTGCCATCCAGACCATAAAACAGGGGAAGAACATCATGATCTGGTCTTTCAGAAAAGAGGAAGGGCTAACGTATTGCAACTGGGTTTTGGTAAGTTCATCCATATGGTGCAGTACAGGAAAATGATGGATAAACTGCCAGATGAAATTGGGAAGAAAGAGGATAACGGCAACGCCCAGTGCGTAATAAAAATGTTTGTTTAGAAATATCTTTCTCTGCGGGCTAAGCAGGAGCGCAATGATCACGAAAACAATATAAAAAGCAACCGAATATTTACTCAGCAAGCCCAGCCCCATGCCGGCGCCCGCGACATATAACCATTTATTTTCTGAGGTTTGTATATAGCGGATCAACCCGTACCCGATCAGGCTGTAAAAAAAGATCTCCAGGAAATTCGGCTGGAAAAGAAAATGCACCCGCAGAAAAGCGCCAAAAATGAAACTCAGAAAAAGCAGAAAAATGGAAAAGCTTTTTCCACCCAGCGAAAGAACAATTTTCCCTGCCAGAATAAAATTAAAAGCGCCGAACAGGGAGGGCCAGATTTTGATCCAGAACATGCCGCCACCGAAAAGATGCGTAAGCCAGGCAAAAACAGATAGCAAGGGAGGCACTTCCATAAAACCGAAGGCCAGGTGATTGCCTTCTGCGAGATAGAGGAATTCGTCCCGGTGCGGTTCGTAAATTGGATTTTGCAGAATGAAAGGCAGGATGAGTTTGATGAAAGCCAGCAAATAAATCAGCCTGTTTACTTTTCGCATGTAGAGAAAGTTAAGCCTTTCCGATCTGATTCAGGAACCTTTCAGTTCTGTCAATGGTTTCTTCTTTTCCCAGCGTGGCAGCGATTTCAAAAACAGGAGGTCCCATTTTTTCACCGACCAGCATAATACGCAGGGGCAGCTGCAATTCACCGGCCTTGATGTTTTTCGCGACAGCCAGTTCTTTGAATGCTGCTTCCAGGGAAATTGCATTCCAGTCCGGTAAATTCCTTAGCTGATCAATTAAATCCCTGAAGAAATCTGCTTTCTGATCACTCCATTTTGGTTTTACAGCATTCAGGTCCCATTGCCGGGGCGCTTCAAAGAAGAACTTTGCCTGCGGATAAAAATCCGGAATTAAACTGCAGCGGTCCCGGACCAGCCCGATCACCGAAAGGAGCAGCTGATCATCTGTAACGGGCAGGCCCTTTTCTTCAAATAATTTTTTCACAAAAGGCATCAGCTCTTCAGCAGAAAGTTTTCTGATCCATTCATGATTAAACCATTTCGCTTTTTCATAATTGAATTTGGCGCCGGCCTTGTGAACCCTTTCAATGGAAAATTTCTCAATCAGTTCTGCAATACTGTACAATTCCTGTTCGGTGCCATCGTTCCATCCCAATACCGCCAGCATATTAACAAAAGCCTGGGGTATAAATCCTGTTTCCCGGAAACCGGGAATGGATTCACCGGAAGCCGGATCCTTCCAGTCCATCGCATAAATGGGGATGCCAAGCCTTGCGCCATCCCGCTTGCTCAGCTTTCCATTGCCGTCGGGTTTCAGGATCAGCGGAAAATGCGCCCATTGCGGCATCTGGTCTTCCCCGAACAAATATTTCCAGAGCAATACATGCAACGGCGCACTGGGCAGCCATTCTTCGCCCCGGAAAGCATGCGTGATTTTCATGAGATGATCATCCACAACAACGGCCAGATGATAAGTAGGCATGCCGTCTGTTTTAAGCAATACCTTATCATCGAGCAGGGAAGTATCAAAATTGATTTCACCACGGATCATATCGTTCAGCCGGATCGTTTCATTTTCCGGTATGCTGATGCGGATAACATGCGGAATCCCTTCTGCAATCAGTTTTTCCGTTTCTTCGGGAGATAAGCTGAGTGCGTTGCGCATTTTTTTCCGGATGCGGTGATCATACTGCGGAGAAGGATTTTCCGGCGTCCTGTATTGTAAGCGCATCGACTCCAGTTCGCCGGGCGTGTCAAATGCATAATAAGCCTGGCCGGCTTTTACCAGTTGTTCTGCATACTGGCGATAAATTTTCTTGCGTTCACTTTGCCGGTAAGGTCCGTAGGGGCCGCCTTTCAGCGGACTTTCATCCGGTTCCAGTCCGCACCACTGCAGGGTTTCGTAAATGTATTCTTCGGCTCCGGGAACATAGCGCGACTGATCCGTGTCTTCAATACGTAAAATAAAATCGCCCTGATGTTGTTTGGCGAAAAGATAATTATACAATACGGTGCGAACGCCGCCGAGGTGTAAACCGCCTGTGGGACTGGGAGCAAACCGCACCCTGATTTTTTTTTCCATGGAATGCAAAGATAAATGTTAATCCCTGTTTTTCTGTTGCGGTTTGCGGGTTGAAATTGTATATTCACGGGTGAAATTTTTTTTTACCGCATTATTGCTGCTGGGCCTGCAGGCGCTTGCTCATGCCCAGCAACTGACCTACCAAACGCTGTATGTGGACTACGACAGCGCGGTCGAATTCAAAAATCTGAAGATCATTCCGGTACGCCCGAAACAAAGAGGCTTTGGACAGTCCATGTCGCAGGTTATTTCCCTTAACCGCGCCCTGAGAGAAGGGCTGGCAACGGTTTCCGAAAGAGGAACGGCATCCACGGAGAACGTACATTATATGCGTGTCCGGAATATTTCAGACCAGACGATCTATGTGGCTTCCGGTGAAATTTTTTCGGGTGGACGGCAGGACCGCATGGTAACCCGGGATACATTGCTGGTTCCCGATGGCCGGGATCAGTATATTTCCGTCATGTGCGTGGAAGAAGGCAGATGGAGTGAAAAGGAGAGAAAATTCCGGTATGAAAATTTTGCGAATTCTTCATTAAGGAAAGTGCTGGATGAAGACCAGAACCAGGTGCTGATCTGGCAGGAGGTATCACGCCAGCTGGATAGTCAGCACGTAAAAAGCAAAAGCCTGGCTTATCTTTCCCGTAACGGCGATAAGAAAATGCAAACCCTGCAGAACGAGTATTTTAATTTTTTTCATGATCATTTTAAAGCGGGTGACAGCACGATGGTGGGAATTGTTTGCCTGTCGGGCGACAAAGTGATCGGATCTGATATTTTTGCCAGCCGCAATCTTTTTTACAATATGCTGGATCCGGTATTGATCGGATATACGGATCAGGTTCTTTATACCGGGAAACCGGTAACCATTACGAATGAAGAAGTGAAAAATTACATGGACAAACTGCTCAGCGATGAAATCAGCCAGATAAAGTTTCTGAAGGAGAATGGGAAAATATTCCGTCAAAACGGAGAAGTGATCCATATCAACAGCTTCTGATTTAAATTGCCGTATGTTTTATTTCAGCAAAACACCGGGCTGGTTGAAAAGATTGTATCCTTCGGGGATCTGGAAAATTCCATCAGACCGCAAGTCTGTTTACCTGAGTTTTGACGATGGCCCGCATGCAGGCGCTACTCCCTTTATCCTGGATCTGTTGCGGAAATACAATGCGCGGGCAACTTTTTTCTGCATTGGTAAAAATGTAATTGCCGAGCCGGATGTATATAAAAATATATTGAATGAAGGGCATCGGGTTGGAAATCATACCATGAATCATTTGAATGGCTGGAAAACGCCCGATAAATTATACCTGGCAGATATAGAGAAAGCCCGGGAGCTGATTGATTCGGATCTGTTCCGACCGCCTTATGGCAGGATTTCTGCATTTCAAATTAAGAATCTTACACAGGTATTGAAATATAAACTGATCATGTGGGATGTGCTGAGTGGCGATTTTGATCCGGCAGTCGATGGGGAGAAAGCTGCAAAAACAGTAATTAAAAAAGCCGGCCCGGGAAGTATTGTAGTGTTCCATGACAGCGCAAAGTCATATAGGGTGATTCAGGAAGCCCTTCCATTGGTAATGGCGTATTTTTCAGAAAAAGGATATTCGTTTGAAGCGATCGGATAAAAGAAGGATTGCAGTGGTTTTTGAAGAGAGAAATTTGCAATTTACCAGGAACCGGATCTGTTAAAAGAATTGGGCCGGGGTAGACACCCTGGCCCGTTTTTAATCCGTACCCTATGAAAACTGATTTAAAGGTAGAACATTTTTTGATTCACCAAACATATTTCACAGATAACCATGCCGATACACCCGTTCAGAGCATGAAGGCATGGTTGGGGTAAAAGGGTAAAAAGGGGGTAAAAAGGGAGACTAAGTGTTTGCACTTAGTCTGTTAAATTTAGTATTTAATCTGAAAGCAGCATCGGGTTTTCAAAAAAAACCTATATAATGGAACTGATTGATAGCCATTGTCATTTATATGTTCCAGACTTTGCGGCCGACATAAATGAAGTAATGGAAAGGGCCAGGAAGGCCGGCGTTAAGCGATTTTACCTCCCGGCCATTGACCGCGAAAGCGAGTCGTTTTTATTCGATCTGGAAAGCCGGTTTCCGGGGGAATGTTTTGCCATGCAGGGGCTTCATCCCTGTTCGGTAAAAGAAGATTTTTCGGAAGAATTGAAACGGGTGGAGACTTCGTTGTCCCTCCGGAAATTTGCAGCAGTAGGGGAGACAGGCCTTGATTTTTATTGGGACCGGAGCTTTGAAAGCCAACAATACCGGGCATTTCATCAGCAAATTGAATGGGCATTGCATTATGCATTGCCCATTGTCATCCACTCCAGGCAATCGATAGAGCAAACAATTGCTGTAGTCCGGGAACATCAGAAAGGAAGTCTGAACGGAATATTTCATTGTTTTAATGAAGATGAGCAATCGGCGCGGGAAATTATTGCGCTGGGATTTTATCTGGGGATCGGCGGAACGGTTACCTACAAGAACAGCAAATTACCCGAAGTGCTGAAAAATATTCCGCTGGAAAATATAGTGCTGGAAACGGATGCGCCTTATCTGCCGCCGGTTCCTTTCAGGGGAAAACGCAACGAAAGCAGTTATATCAGCTACGTGGCGCAAAAGCTGGCTGAAATTAAGGGAGTTAGCGTGGAAACGGTTGCTACGATTACAACAGCAAATGCCTTAAAAATATTCGCACTTTAAGCTCCGGATGCCTTATTTTTGCCGCCCTTCGCCTGTCGAATTTCCGTTCGACTGTCTGAATTTAATTGGAGAGGTGTCCGAGTGGTTGAAGGAGCACGCCTGGAAAGTGTGTATAGTGGAAACGCTATCGCGGGTTCGAATCCCGCCCTCTCCGCCTTCACCAGCCGTAGCCTTAGCGAAGGTGGCTTCTCTACTGGCGGGCTTCAGCGGACGAGGTCCGCGAAGCCCGCCAGTAAAGAATTCTCATTTTTTCTCCAAATATTACAAGTTGTTTTCCGACATATTCGCCGTTAATGCACCTTTTTCCACATACTCTCCGATTTTACATTTACGTGTATGTACTATGTATATATATTGAAATGTAACAATGGAGAATTCTATAAAGGCTGCGCATCTGACCTAAAAGCGAGATATCAAAGACATATTAACGGAGATATACCTGCTACCGCCAATTGTCTTCCCGTTGAATTGATCTCTTATAGCGCTTTTAAAGAGAAATATAAGGCCTTCGATTTTGAAAAATATTTAAAATCAGGATCAGGAAGAGCATTTATGCATAAAAGGTTTGTTTGACTGGTATCCCACCGTATGACAATCAACTGTTATTATACACTTTCAAAACCGTTTCCCTCAACGGATTTCCTTTTTCTGAAATAATGAATTCCAGTATTTCCGCCAGCTGCTCCGGCTTTACCCATTTCTCCGGATCAGCATCGGGCATACTCTTACGGTTTATGGGTGTATCGAGCGTGCTGGGAACAATCACCGTGGCAGAAATATTTTTTCCTTTTGCTGCGGCATTCAGGTATTCGGCCAGTTTAAATAATAAGGATTTACTCAGGCTGTAGGCCAGCAGTTCATGGCCCAACTCCGCAAGGAGGGCAGGGCGGGCGCCGATAAAAACGATTTTGCCGCTGTTCATCTGCATCATATGCTGAAATAACGGACGCGTAACATAGTAGGCAGTCTCAAAATTCAGGGAAAATTGTTTGTGCAGATCCGTGCCGGATGTAGTGGAAATATTTCCTGCGGCGAAACCTCCAACCAGTAAGAGGGCCGCATCAATTTTCCCGTATTTTTTGATATTCGATTGTACAAATGCATAGGTCTCTTCTTCGTGCATCAGATTGACAACCTGAACATCGATGGGCGAAAAGGACTCAAAATCTTTTTTATCTGCTTCGTGCGCCACGCTGGCAATTACCTGGTAACCCCGGCTTAAAAGATTCTTTGTTACCGCTAAACCCAGGTTGCCATTGGCGCCGGTAATGAGGACTGTTTTCATTTTTACTGCTGATTAATAAAAGAGATTTAAATGTAAACGACCTGTCAAGGGCCGGACCAAAATAGTAAACCAATTTAGCTATTAATTTACAGCCGGTCTCAATAATATACTTCATTATGAATTTTTACATTTAATAATCCCAATCACCTTCATAAGGTTCCGGTAAATAACACATTACACAATTTTCCCACGCTTTCTCAAGCCAAAAAAGGAAAAGGCTGCAATCCCTGCCGTGATCAGAACAATGTATGGCCATGACCTTTTCTTTTTACCAGCAAATACTTCCGACTTGCGGGTTAGTATGGCGGCCGCCTGAAAATAAGGCGGCCTGTTTTCCCTTGATTCCCCGATAAATTTCAGTTTGGCTTTTTGAAGGGCAATATCGGCCGGCGCTCCTTCAGAGATATATTTGTAAAAGTTTTCCGTGATGCGGTAAGTGGATTGGTTATCCACCGACCATAAATTAGTAATGGCGGAAGGAATGCCAAGGGATGCAAATCCCCGGTTGAAACTAAACACGCCTTCTCCCTGGTACAATTGTCCGTTTGCCGTTTCGCAGGCCGATACCACAATGAGCCGCGTGCCGGGCTTAGTTTCGGGAATCAGTTCAGAAAGGAATAAGGCAGAATCAGCGAAATAGATCACCGGTTCTCCATTCCGGCCGCTGTCCGATGCATGGGTGTAGAGCTGAATGATTTTATATTTTGCATACTGATTTAAAAAATTATTCCGTGTAGCCTGCCCATGTGTCAGGTTTTTCTGATTATTGAAACCGGATCCAATCCGGTTAAGGGAAAGATCACTTCCGGGCAAGGAAGATAATGAAAAAGCAGCGGCGTACTCAACAGGCGCTACACCTAAAAAATTTTCTATGTTGAGGGATTTGTCTTCAGTAAAATTATTCAGAAGATACCGGGCCGAATAAGTATAACTAACCGCATGATCAGCCAGAAAATAAACCGGCGCTGTTAACAGGGTATTGCTAACCAGGCCCTCGAATGGAAAATAAAAGTTGTCGGGAGAAATAATGATGCGTCCCGGAGCCGGCGGTTTATCCGCGAACATCAATGAATATAAATGACCAGCGATTTTAATGTAATTGTTATACTCCCTGTTGAGCAGGGTTGGATTTGAAATATATGCTGTGTAGCTGTTGACTGCACTGCCAAATTCTGCTTTATTAATTTTATTTAACCGGGTATCATTTGAAGTAATGAGCAGCGTATAAACAGAGCTATCGCCCGTAAACAGCTCAAGAAGAGCCTGTTGATCTTTCAGCAACGCATTTTTTATGTTCTGAAGTGTAATGATAGCGGTATCCAGGAAACTTTGATAATAAAGGGGATCCTTTTCCTGAATTATTTTCCCCAAACCTTCCAACCTGTCGTTGCAGGTGAAAATTTCATTTTGGATTTCCGCATATCGTCCGGATGATGCCAGGAGGGTATCCTGCTCCCATTTCAATTGCAGTATTTTTTTCTTTACCTGTGCCTGTGCCAGCATGTGATCGCTGCCGGCCTTGCTTTGCAGGTTCAGCTGGTCGTTCAGCAAAACTGCACGGCTTTTTTCAAAGAAATAAAACGCATTTTCAGGGTTATGATCCAGGTAGGAGGCTTCTATAGCGTGTTCGTATAGACGATGCGTATTTTTGCGCCAGAAAAGTTTTGAAGTAATTTCGGATTGTTCTGCCTTTATTCTGTCCAGCAATTGGTCGCTTACAGTATATATTCGCAACGCATCCTTCATGAAATGCTGCTGCCTGGTTTGACGAAATGCCTTCAGGCAGGCGTCCCCCTTGTCGATCAGCAGAGCTATTAGAAATGGCATTCTCCTGTAGGCAAAGAAAGAATCCAGCGGACTGGCTAACAATGTATTTTCATTTAATCCATGCTTTACCTGATTAAATGCCGACTGAAAATAATAAAAAGCAGAATCGTAGTTGCTCTGTTCAACGTAGACATTTGCAATATTGGTAAACAAATTGAGGATTTCAAATTTTTGCAATGTCGTTTTATTTTCAGGGTCAATATAGCCCATTGCCTTTTTGTAGTAAGCCAATGCCTTATCTGACCCTCTCCCCGGTTCATAATAGATAAGATAGCCGATATCTTCCAGTATCTGCAAACATCCCAGATCAAAATGGATCTGCCGATTTGCCTGCAATGCCTTTTGATAAAAGGACAAACCGGCCCTGAAATCCTTTCTGCTCACTTCAATTTCTGCCATTTGCGCATATAGTGCGACCGAGGTAATTTTTGGAGAACTGTTGTTTGTCTGCGAGCTGTTCACTCAGGAGCTTTTCTGCGGAATCATATTTGCGCATTCCCAGCAGGGCATTAACGTGAATATTCAGAAATAAATTGTGATAATCGTTTTCGTTATGCAGTAATCCCGCAGGTGCCATGTTACTCATTTTAACATATCCGAGGCTGCGCTGGTAGTCTCCTATGTCAAAGAGAAAGTTTGCTTTTTCCCATAAAGCATACAGGTAAAACTCATCAAACCTTTTCAGGGTCACCGACAGTAACAGGCAGCTGTCCAAAGCATTAATCTGCTCGCTTGTTTTATTCAAAGCCCCGTAACCGTCGCTTAAATTGAAATAATTCCGTATCAGCGAAACCGGATTGTTAGGTTCTCTCCAGGCTTTGTTGGAAATGACCCCGATTGCTGCACGCGAATATTGAATTGATTTAAAATATTCCTCTTTTTCTTGAATATGATTCGCTGATGAGCCGTAACAAAAAAGCATAAACTGAATCATGCTGACTGTCGCAATTCAACTGATAGCTTATCAATTCGCTTAATGGGTCTGGCGCAGATTTGCCGGCACCCTCATTTTCCAGCAATACGAGCCTTTTGTATAATGTTTGTTGCTCAGGGCATTGACCCGGCAGCTCAGTGCTGAATAGCAAAATCCAGCAGATTATAAAAACCCGCTTCGTTTTCACAGGCAGTTCTTTAATCTTATTCTCTGAAGCAAAATGGCCAATAAATGTCAGAATACCGGCAGTTTTATGGTGTATGCCGGAACACCCGGTCCTGTCGGTGGAGTTGGCGATTGCGCTAGCTATTGAATAAACATGTATCTGTGGAGGATTAGGAATTAGGACAGGGCTTTGGTTGAGTGTCGGTGGTTTGGATCTCCGCTTTGGAGCTGTCAAAATAAACTTCTACCACGGAGCCGTCCTTTTCCTTTACTACTTTCCATTTTAAAATGTTGGTTTCCGCCCTCGGGGAGAACTTATGTTCATTATAATATTCATTTAAAATCGTCTCGATCTCTGCCAATCGCCGATTGTAGTTTTTCTTTGAGCCCCTTAAAACTGTTGAGAACGCCTACCAGTTCCGGATGACTTTCTCTGCCTTTATCCTGTTCGGTGGAAACTCAATCCGGAGGTTGACCAGGAGATCTTCGTTTGGATAGTTCATAAAAAAGGTTTAAATGTTAGAAAATAGCGGGGATAGGATAGGCGCAGCCTACTTATCAAGTTACCTAAAATAACAATGTCATTTTTTGACAATACGCTTTTGGCGCTTTTTTACAACAGGTCCGGATCTATTCACTATATATAGTCTGTCGTTTTATTATGTTATTAGTAAACAAGATTTTTAAGAAATTCCGGATATCCCGCTTACAAGCGATCCGGAATGGTCCGATTATTGTTGAAATCTGTTCACTCGCAATCAATCCCAACGGTTCAGCCCCAGCAATTTTTTGCCCAAGGGAGAAAGCGTGGCTGTCTGGTATTTTGTTTGTTCCCATTTCCTTGGATCTCCGGGAAAAGCATATCCTTCAGGTGCAATCCGGTTTTTCCAGGAATTGATCCGCCATTCGCGCAAAGCCTCATTATCTTCTTCTGCGGGCATCATGGATATGTACTGGGCGATGCGGACTTTATCCTTACTCCGGTTTGGCCTGATGCCATGCGGTTCAAGACTGTTGAAGATGAGGAGGTCACCGGCTTCCAGCTTTACTTTCATCAGCTCAAATCCGGTGGTATCGGGCTGGAAATGATTCCGGTCGGCCGGCTGTGTTAATTTCCAGACATCATAAGTCCTGTAGAGTTCCGGGATACATTGAAACCCACCCATGTTCTCGTCTGTCTGGTCACCGAGCGCCAGCACGCCCTGTACGTTCTGCGGCTTCGTTTCCGGATCATAATCCCAGTGGATGAATCCTTTGTAATCATGGCCCGGCCTCATCGGGAAATTCAGGTTGGCCCGGTCGATCGTACACCATAATTTCTCCGTACCCCAGATGTCGGTGAAGGCTGCATGTACCCTGGGGGTTTGCCGGTTTTCCCAGAGATACTGATGATTGTATACTTCCACCATTCCGGTATTGGTCAGCTCCTTCATCTGCATTTCTGCCCGGGGCGCCGTGTACCAGGTTTCCGGATTGGAGGGGTCTTTTTCTTCAAACTCCCAGAGGAAATCCGCTGTTCTTTTAGCCTGCACTTTCGTGATGGCATTTTTTACAACAACGAAACCATTGTGGATCCAGAACTTCCAATCCGCTTCGCTGAGTACCTGCAGCGGCTTTCCGTTGCTGCGGTCGTTTAACCGGATTTTACTGCTGGTGGCGGTGGAAGGATTTCCCGGTATTTCCTTATGGGCATTGTTGGGGATCATTGCAGGCGCCATGGTTTGCTGTTTCATATAATATGTTTTTATTGATTTATGACCCAAAATTCGTCCGGATAATGTAGCCATCCAACAGCCCGGTTGACTAAAACATGCTCTGTATTGACCAATTTTACTATAAATAGGTTTGAAAAATAGTAGTTTTGGAGTAATTCAACGGAATATGAAGATTCAGCTCGAAGTTGTTTTACCGGATGAAGGTCAGTCATTCCGGTTATTTACACCCAGCCTGAGAAATTATTTCTACTGGCATTATCATCCGGAATATGAACTGGTTTATGTGGAAGCGAAAGCGGGTCTCCGGCATGTAGGGCAACATGTTTCCGGATATACCGAAAGTGATCTGGTGCTGATTGGCCCGAACATTCCGCACCTGAATTTTGACTATGGCCTCGAAACGGAGTACAAACAGATTGTGGTGCAGTTAAAACAGTCCTTCCTGGGAAATGCTTTCGATCATACCCCTGAACTAACGGGTATCAGCAACCTGTTTAACCGGGCGGCTTACGGGATCAGTTTTCATGGCAAGACAAAATCACTGGTTTCTGAAAAACTGAAAAAAATGCAGGGTCTTTCTCATTTTGATCAGCTGGTTTTGCTTTTACAAATCTTTCAGATCCTGGCCGTTTCAGCAGAAGCAAGTACCTTAAATGAGATCGATACAAGTGTGAAAATATTTCTCAATGATAAGATCAGGATGTCTTCCGTTTATGAATATATACACGCCCACTTCGACCAGCATCCCGATGTGAACGAAGTGGCGTCGATCGTGTACCTGAGCACAGCGGCTTTCTGCCGGTATTTTAAAAAGCAGACTAAAATGACCTTCACCGATTTTGTGAATCAGTACCGGATCAGCCAGGCTAAAACCTTGTTGCTTCAGGATAAACCGGTTGCGGAAACAGCTTATGCGGTGGGTTATGAAAGCGCCTCCCATTTTAATAAACTCTTTAAGCAATTCACCGGCGGGAGCCCTTCCCGGTTTAAGAAAAAGTACGGAGTGGAAGGATAATCGGCTTTGCTACCCTGCTGTAAATCAGGAGCTAAGGATTTTTTTATGATTTAGCGCCGGTTTTGGCACGAATTTTTTACCTGTTAAGTCATGAAAGGGATAACGAAAATATGTACCGGGATGATTGCTAAGATCCTGGATTTTACTTTCGCCGGGTATGGGTTTGTTTGTGACCGAACATTCCTCAAAATCATCTTTCACCATATCCGTTATCACTATATCAGCTGCCGGAATTTCATTGTAAAATGTTACAGCACTCCGTTTTTAAGAGAATACTATGCCCGGGCAGCCGATAAACTGACAGCATTACTCAACCTGGAAGAGAATGAAAAGTGGTATTTTCGCGGAAGATGACGGGATCTCAGACTTTCACCGGAACCACCAGCCTGAATCCGTTTCCATGAATATTCACGATTTCGATATTTGATATCGTCCCGCAGATATTTTCTGAGTTTGGCAATATACACGTCCATGCTTCGCCCGTTAAAATAGGTATCGCTTCCCCAGATTTTTTTCAGTGCCGCTTCCCTTGGTAACAGATCATTCAGATGTTCAGCCAGCATTTTCAACAATTCATTTTCCTTGGGAGAAAGCGTTTGTGTTTGACCGTTATGATCCAGTTGCCGGAGTTTGGGATGGAAATGATAGGAACCCAGATCAAATTCCTTATTGTCCGCTTCTTTATTGAAGTCATCATTTCTTTTCAGGATCGCCCTGATTTTCAGCAACAGCACTTCGCTGTCGAAAGGTTTGGTGATATAGTCATCCGCGCCGAGTTTATATCCCTGGATAATATCTTCCTTCATGGTTTTGGCGCTGAGGAAAAACAACGGAACGTCGGGATTCACATCCCGGATTTCTTCTGCCAGTGTAAATCCATCCATATGCGGCATCATCACATCGAGCAGGCAAAGGTCAACATGTTCCCGCTGAAATGCAGCAAGACCCAGCCTGCCGTCCCGCTCCAGCGTTACGTCAAAATCATTTAATTCCAGGTAATTTTTCAACACCATTCCGAGGTTGGCGATCATCTTCGCACAATAAGATCTTTGGCTTTTTTCCTTCCATATTTCTGTTTGTATACAAATAAAATTAATTCATTTCCGGTTAAGGGTAATGCAGGCGGGTAATTTTTTGTTAATACTCCCTTCCCGGCGGGAGGCACGGAATGTCCTGTCCAAATTGTATCTTTGCGGGTTATAATTCAATCTGATGGACGCAAAATTCAATCCGGATAAACAACATACACTTAAACCAGGCAGTCAGTATTTCAGGAACCGGACTGCATACGGGGATCAATGTGGATATGACCCTTCGCCCGGCAAATCCCGGTTTTGGTTTTCAGTTTCAGCGGATTGACCTGGCCGGCAGACCCATTGATCAAGGCAGATTGCGACCTGGTTACCGATACTTCCCGGGGAACCACGCTGGAAGATAATGGCGCCAAAGTAAGCACCGTAGAACATATTCTGGCCGCACTGGTGGGTATGGGAGTTGACAATTGCCTGATTGAACTGAATGGTCCGGAAATCCCCATCATCGATGGCAGTTCGGAGCCCTTTGTGGAAATCATAGAAGAAGCCGGGCTGGATGAACAGGATGCCGCCAAAGCCTGGTACAGCATCGATAATAATATTACCCATTACGACGAAAAAAAGCGGGTGGAAATGACCGCCATGCCCTCCCTGGAGTATAAAGTGACCACGCTGATCGATTTTAACAGCCCGGTACTGGGCACCCAGCATGCCGGATTGAAATCCATGAAGGATTTCAAAACGGAAATTGCTCCCTGCCGTACTTTTTGTTTTTTGCATGAACTGGAAATGCTGCTGGACAATAACCTGATCAAGGGCGGAGACATCAATAATGCCATCGTGATCGTGGACAAAAAAGTGACCGAAGAAGAAATGCACCGCCTGGCAAAGGCTTTTGGCCGGGAAAATATGGAGATTAAAAGCGGTGGATATCTGAATAACCTGGAACTGCGGTTTCCGAATGAACCCGCCAGGCATAAATTGCTGGATGTGATTGGCGACCTGGCCCTGATCGGTTATCCCATCAAAGGACATGTTATTGCCAGCCGGCCCGGACATTCCACCAATGTGGAGTTTGCCAGGAAGATCAAACAATATATCCGGAAGAACAAACATCTAAAGAATACACCGGTTTATGATCCTAACCAGCAGCCGATTTACACCAGTCAGCAAATTGAAAAAACACTTCCGCACCGGTATCCTTTTTTACTGGTGGATAAGATCATTGAACTGACCGATAAGCATATTGTCGGAATCAAAAATGTAACCTTTAATGAACCTTTTTTTGTTGGTCATTTTCCCGGTAATCCCATCATGCCGGGTGTTTTGCAGGTGGAAGCCCTGGCGCAAACCGGCGGCATCCTGGCCATCAATGCCATGGCAGGCGGTGGCCAGTACGATACTTATTTTCTGAAAATCGACAATTGTAAATTCAAAGCAGAAAGTGGTTCCGGGCGATACCATGGTCATGAAAATGGAATTGCTGAATCCCATCCGCAGAGGAATCTGCTGAAATGCGCGGAACCGTATTTGTGGGCAATAAAGTCGTAACGGAAGCCGACCTGATGGCACAGCTGGTAAAGCGAAGTTAAATTAGCAGAATATGTGGCAAATAAGTTTATTTTTGTAGGGCTGGGTTGTGCTCAGCATTTTTTATGAAGCAACCTGCAATAATTAAAGATAAGATTATCAAGCCAGGCAGCAGGCCGTCAACCCATCAACCGATGAAAGAATGATCCATCCCCATACATATATTCATCCCAATGCAAGTGTTGCCACCAATGTAAAAATTGATCCGTTTTCCGTCATTCATCAGGATGTGGAAGTAGGCGAAGGCACCTGGATCGGCTCCAATGTGACCATTATGGAAGGTGCGCGGATCGGAAAAAACTGCCGGATCTTTCCCGGGGCAGTGATCGCCGCCATTCCGCAGGATCTGAAATTTCAGGGAGAATATTCCAATGTTTTTATCGGCGATAATACCACCATCCGCGAATTTGTTACCGTTAACCGGGGTACCAAAGACCGGGAAAAAACTTCCATCGGCAACAATTGCCTGATCCAGGCTTATTGTCATCTTGCGCATGACTGCATCGTGGGCGATTATTGCGTCATGAGCAATAATACCCAGGTGGCAGGTCATGTGATCATTGAAGATTATGCCATTCTCGGCGGCATGTGCGCCATTCACCAGTTTGTGAAGATTGGCCAGCATTCTTTTATTCAGGGCGGTTCCCTGGTGGGAAAAGATATTCCGCCTTATATCAAAGCCGGCAGTTTGCCGCTGAGTTATTGCGGTGTGAATTCTGTCGGATCTGAAAAGAAGAGGATTCACCATCGACAAGATCAATCATATCCTCGATATCTACCGCATCATTTATAATAAAGGATTGAATACTTCCCAGGCGCTGGAATTTCTGGAAGAAGAATTTTCGGCTACGGATGAACGGGATGAAATCGTGACCTTTATCCGGGAAAGCGGCCGGGGCATCATTAAACGCTACAGTAAAAGCAATCTCGATGAAGATTATCGCTGTCTGATGCAGGCAAACGATTTAACCGGGAATGGATATTCCGGCATTTCAACTATCAATTTTCTTCATCGAATGCATATGCCATTACCGGTCCCAATGGCTCGGGCAAATCCACCTTACTTCAATTTATTGCCGGCGCCTGATGCCCAGCGAAGGAAAGATTACTTATTATAATACCGACAGCGAAATTCCGACCGACTGACCATCTTTCAGATATCCTTTCCATTGCTGCCCCTTATCTGGAAACGATCGAAGAAATGACGGCCAATGAATTTTTCAGGTTTCATCAGATCATTCAAACCCTTTCTGCCGGCATCAGTCATTTCCACAGATACTTGAAAGCAGTTGGACTTGCAGGATGCGGCAGATAAACAGATCCGTTATTATTCCTCCGGCATGAAACAACGGTTAAACTCGCCCAGGCCTTTTTTTCCGATACGCCGGTTTTGCTGCTGGATGAACCCACCACCAATCTGGATGCCCGGGCATAGCGCTGTACCATGAACTGATACAGAACTATTGCAGAGAACGGCTGGTGATTGTGAGTTCAAATGATCCGCAGGAATATGCGTTTTGCAGTACGGTGATTGATATGGAAAGATCAAAAAGGATGGTTGACAGTTGAGGATGACGGATTATTGCAACATGTAGTTGAAATAAATCAGCGATTGCTGTAGCAATTCAATCCAGTATCAAACTTTTTGAGTAGCTCCATCAACCGTCAACTGTCCATCTCCTCACCGCTGACTCGCAATCAGCAAATTCAGATCCGTATATTTCAGATCAAATCGCTGGCTGAGATGGAAATTGGTCAGCGCCCCTTGAACATATAAATGCCGCTGCGCAGATGGATCTTGTGCCAGACCAGGTTTTCAAATCCACCTTCTTCCGACGCTTCCAGCAACAATGGCGTAATCACATTGCTGATGGCCTGGGAGGCTGTTCGGGCAAAACCGGAAGGAATATTCGGAACACAATAATGAATCACGCCATATTTGATAAAGATCGGATGTTCGTGGGAAGTGATTTCTGATGTTTCAAAACATCCGCCGCGGTCGATACTGACGTCAATGATCACACTGCCCGGCCGCATATTGCTGACCATTTCTTCCGTAACCACCACCGGCGTGCGGCCGGTCTGGGAAGAAAGTGCGCCCACGGCCACTTCGCAGCTTTTTAATTGTTTGGAAAGAATCGGGGTTCAATCACGGAAGTATATATCCGAAATCCGATATTATTCTGAAGCCTTTTCAGCCGGGATACACTGTTGTCGAATACTTTCACGGAAGCGCCCAGGGCAAGCGCCGCCCGGGCAGCATATTCCCCTACGATGCCGGCACCAAGAATAATCACTTTGGTTGGCGGAATACCGGAAATGCCGCCCAGCAATACGCCCTTTGCCATGATTGGCGGAACTCAGGTATTGTGCAGCGACCAGCATCACGGCACCGCCGGCAATCTCACTCATGCTGCGCACGATGGGATAACTGCCACTGTCGTCTTTTAAATTTTCAAAAGAAATGCCGGTGATCCGTTTCTCCATCATCTTCTCCAGCAGCTCGGCTTTCAGCGCGGATAAATGAATGGGCGAAATAATGGTCTGGTTCATCTGCAACAGGGGAAGATCTTCTTCCACCACCGGGGCAGATTTAACCAGGGTGGGACATTTATACACTTCCGCCTTTTCATATACGATCCGGGCGCCGGCTTCGCTGTAATCCTTATCACGGTAATGGGCGGCTTCGCCGGCATTGTGTTCGATCAGTACTTCATGGCCATTGCTGATCAGCACGCTTACGGCTTCGGGCGTAAGGCCATCCGGTTTTCCTGAAAAGCGGTTTCTTTGGGAACGCCAATGTGCAGCATGCTGGATTTCGGTTTTACATCCAGCGTTTCTTCTAAAGTTTCATAGCTAAAGGAAGTGCTGATATACGGTTTCTGTTGCGACATGATTTCAGGACTTATCCTGGCAGTTTTAAGACCGCAAGTGTGGGGGTGAAAATTACAATTTTATCCTGAATTTATTCGATTATGACCCGGTTACCTGAATTTTCCGGTGGGTTTTATCAATCGTTTCAATTTGCAATGCACAGGCTGTCCGGGCGGGAAAATGCCGGGTGCTCTTTCCGGCCATTCCACCAGGCAGATTTCACCCGAATATAAACAGTCTTCCACCCCTGCCCGGATGGCTTCATCCTCATCTTTTATCCGGTAAAGATCAATATGATAAATCGTTCCGCCCGGATAACCGTATTCATTGATGATGGAAAACGTGGGACTGCTCACCGTGTCCTTCACTTTTTTTACTTCACAGAGCGCATGGATAAAAGTTGTTTTTCCGGCGCCCAGCTGACCGCTGAAACAGAATATTTTTTTGTCAGGATAGGTTTGCCAGAATTCCGCTGCCAGTGATTGAATGGCTGAAAGGGTAAAGATCCGCTCCATCCGGCAAAGATAGAATCCTGCTATTTGAAATAGATGACCTGCCGCCCGGGATTTCGGTAAATTTGCCGCTGGTTTTATGAACAGCACGAGTATGGAAACAATAAACTGGAAAGTGGAAGGAATGAGTTGCAGCGCCTGTGCGCAAACCGTTGAAGGATTTCTGGAGAAAAAAGGAATGCAGGAGGTGAGTGTCAGCCTTACGGCCGGAGAAGTGAGTTTTCAGCATGCAGATCCAATATTCCGGAAGCGGAACTCAAAAAAGGAATTTCGAATCTCGGATATTTTGTTGCGGACGGATCGGTCAGAGAAGAAACCCGTCAACAAGTTTCTTCTTTACCTGGCCGTTTGTATTCCCTTTACCTTGCTGCTGCATATTGCATATGTTCTCGCACTGGCAACCCCTGCATTGGCTGGTGCAACCCCTGGGTTCAGTTTGTTCTATGTGTTCCGGTTTATGTTACGGGAATGTATTTTTTTGGAAGAAGCGCCATCAGCAGCCTTCGCATGCGGAAGCCGAATATGAATGTGCTGATTGCCCTGGGCGCAACGGCAGCATTTGTTTACAGCCTGGCCGGAACCATCCTGCAGCTTGGGGAAGCCTATCTGTTTTATGAAACGTCCGCCGCCATCATTACCCTGGTATTCCTGGGAAATTATATTGAAGAACGGTCCTTGCACAGTACGCAAAAAGCCCTTCAGCAGCTGCTGAAATCGCAGGAACTCAAAGCCAATATGATCGCTTTTGATGATCAGCACCAGGAAATTGTTTTTCCGGTGGACAGCCGGCAGCTGCGCAGCGGAGATCTGATCCTGATCAAAACCGGGGAACAGGTGCCCGCCGATGCAAAGATCCTCTGGGGAGAAGCGCAGGTGGATGAAGCCATTATTACGGGAGAAAGTCTTGCCGCTTGGCAAACATGCCAAAAGATCTGATTATTGGCGGAAGTCTTGTTGCTGGAGGGTACGCTCAAAGCGCAGGTAATGCATGCAGCAAAAGATTCTGTTTTATCCAATGTGGTTAACCTGGTGAAACGGGCACAACAGGATAAACCCAAAATTCAATTGCTGGCCGACCGGATCAGCGCCGTTTTTGTTCCGGTCGTGATCGGTATTGCGCTTGCTGTGCTTTCTGGTCAATTATCTTCTGCTGCATGATCTGACGGCTTCCCTGATGCGAAGCATTGCCGTGCTGGTGATTGCCTGCCCCTGCGCCATGGGACTGGCCACGCCGGCAGCTATTGCGGTCGGACTTGGCCGGGCTGCAAGGAATGGAATCCTTTTCCGGAAAGCAGACAGTCTCGAATTGTTTAAAGATATCCGCCAGGTTGTTTTTGATAAAACCGGAACCCTTACCACCGGATCTTTCAGCATCAGGGAATCTGAGATGTCGGATAAGGCCATTACGGAATCTGAATTTAAGCGCATCCTCTTTTCCCTGGAAAAGTATTCCAATCATCCGATTGCGAAGTCTGTTGCGCAGGCCTGGAAAACGACAACCTGAAATCCGGTGGACAAAACTGGAAGAGATAAAAGGACTTGGCATCCGGGCATCGGATGCGCAGGGAAATGAATACAAAGCCGGATCGCTGAAATTTTTTACGGAAGAAAATGAAATGATCCGGGAAGATTTAAATCGGGCTTCAGACAATGGAAATGGGCCTTCAACCCCGAACAGCCTGGAAGCGAAAAAGGGAATAGATCAGCAAATGAAAGATGCCGAACATAATATTTATGTTTCGAAGAATGGCACGCTGACAGGCTGGGTGGATATGCAGGATGAACTCCGGCCCGAAGCAGTGGAAGTAGTCCGTTATTTTAAAGACCGGAATATCCGGACGATCTTACTGAGCGGAGACCGCTGGCAAAAATGCCGCGATATAGCGGAATTGCTGGGCATTGATGAAGTGATCGCAGAACAGTCGCCGGAACAAAAACTGGAACAGGTCGCCAGGCTTTCCGCCATCGCGCCCACTGCCATGGTGGGCGACGGAATCAACGATGCACCCGCCCTGGCGAAAGCAACGCTGGGCATTTCCATGAGCGATGCTTCTCAGCTTGCCCTGCAAACAGCGGATGTGGTGCTGATGAACAGCGGATTGAAAAAATTACCCATGTCGCTGCAATTGGGAACGCTCACATTCTCTACTATTCGCCAGAATCTTTTCTGGGCTTTCTTTTATAATATCATTGCGATTCCGGTGGCGGCCATTGGTCTGCTGACGCCGGCCATCGGCGCGCTGGCCATGGCGCTGAGCGATGTGGTATTGCTGATCAACTCCTCCAGGCTCTTTGTAAAAAAGCTGGAGTAATTTTAGATAGGATAGTATTGCTCTGAGCCGGGCTGAGATTTCGATAATAATAACTTTCAAAGTTTGTAATTCGTTTTTGGTCCCCGGATTTTGAGTTGTATAGAACCATTGCATGAACCGTTCTCCGCGCGAAATATTAAAACAATACTGGAACTATGACTCCTTCCGGCCCATGCAGGAAGATATTGTGCAGTCGGTATTGTCCGGAAAGGATGTGCTGGCCCTGCTGCCCACCGGCGGCGGCAAGTCCATCTGCTTCCAGGTACCCGCCCTGGCAAAAGAAGGAATCTGCCTGGTGGTCAGTCCACTGATCGCACTCATGAAAGACCAGGTGCAGCATTTGCGCAGCAAGGGCATTACGGCATTTGCCATTTACTCCGGCATGTCGCGAAGAGATGTGATGGCAACCTTTAAACTCGCCATTACCGGTAACTGTAAATTCCTGTATGTCTCCCCCGAGCGGCTGGAAACCGATCTGTTTAAAGAATTCTTACCGGCCCTCGAAGTGAACCTGATTGCGGTGGATGAAGCGCATTGTATTTCGCAGTGGGGCTATGATTTCCGTCCGCCTTATCTGCGCATTGCCGCATTGAGGGAGGAGTTGCCGGGCGTGCCGGTACTGGCGCTGACGGCATCTGCAACCAAAGAAATACGGGACGACATCTGCATCCGGTTAAAAATGATGCAGCCCGCTGTTTTCACGCAAACCTTTCTTCGCCCCAATCTTTCTTTCAGCGCGCTGAAAACAACTTCCATTTTTAATACACTCACCGGCATTCTCCGCAAACAGGAAGGCAGCGCCATCATTTACTGTCGCAACCGCCGGCGTACGAAAGAGATCAGCGATCTCCTGAATATGCACGGACTTTCCGCTGATTATTATCATGCAGGTCTGCTGTCTGAAGAGCGAAGTGAAAAGCAGGATCGCTGGCGGAAGAATGAAGTGCGGATCATGGTATGCACCAACGCCTTCGGCATGGGCATTGATAAACCGGATGTGCGGCTGGTGCTGCATGCCGATGTACCCGACTGTCTGGAAAGTTATTACCAGGAAGCAGGCCGTGCGGGTCGCGACGGGAAAAAAGCATTTGCGATTTTATTGTATAATGATCAGATGCTGGAGGACCTGGAGGGGCTTCATAAAATACAATATCCTCCGCTGGAATTTATTCGCGAAGTATACCAGGGAGTCACTAATTATCTGCAGGTGCCGCTGGGAACCGTGGGTATTTATTATCCATTCGACTTTGCCGATTTTCTGAAGCGGTTTTCTTTAGACGCCAAACGGACGAATGCGGCGCTGCAGGTATTGGGTCAGGAAGATCTGCTTTCCCTGAATGAAACGGTATTTAAACCGGCCACTGCTTATTTTATTTGTGAGAAAGAAACCCTTTATGCATTTGAAAATGAAAATCCCGGCCTGGAGCCACTGATCAAAACCCTGCTGAGAACCTATTCCGGGATTTATGATCAGCCCGTTTCGATCCGCGAGAAACAACTCGCCTGGCTGCTGAAATGGCCGCCGGAGCAGGTGCTGAAAGGGCTTTACGAATTGCATCGGTTTCAGCTGATCGATTATGTTCCCCAAAAAGAAGAACCGCAGATTTATTTTAATCAGCCGCGCAGAAAAGCAGCGGATGTACAGATTGACCGGAAAGCGTATAAGTTCCGCAAAGAACAATTTATTAAAAGGGCCAACGCCATGCTGGGCTATATTGCCACGCCGAACTGCCGCAGCACTTATATCGCCCGTTATTTCGGAGAAGCATCGCCCGAAGATTGCGGCATCTGCGACCAGTGCCTGCGAAACAAGGAACCGAAGCTCAGCCCGGACCAGTTCAGCGTCATTTATAAAACCGTGATGGAAAGAACGCATCAGCAATCCATTCCCGCCGCCTCCCTCTTCGACCATTTCCCCGAAATCCATTCAGGCCAGCTGCGCAAAGTGATCGATTTTATTCAGGCGGAAAATAAACTGAGGGTGGATGCGGATGGGTTTGTAAGGGTGGAGGGATAATGCGAAGCTGCTCCCAATTTTCAACAGAGCACTAAGGCTAGTTCCTGCTTATTGTTGTCATTCAGATCAGACTATTTCAGTATTTTGATGGCTGAATTGCTCAGCAATGTTTTTAATTGTTGAATGGCAATTTTGTTCAGTTGCAAAAGTCGGTCTGATGAAGCCAAGCCCTGGTCAATCAGGACGGCATTCAGGCTTTCCAGATTGGTGAGCACAACGAGTTGTTCCAGGCTGGCATAATCCCGGATATTGCCTTCCGCTTTTGGATTCCCGTTACGCCAGTCGCCGGCCGTTTTGCCAAACAGAGCCATATTCAGCAAATCCGCCTCATTCGCATACACAAAAGAAGCCTGTTTTTGGGTAAGCTCTTCGGGTATCAGGTTTTCTTTAATAGCATCGGTATGTATCTGGTAATTTACTTTTGCCAGAGTGCGTTGCAGGCTCCACGCTAACTTCAGACGGTCACTTTCGTCTGCTTTAAGACGCTGGAACTCCTTAATAAGGTAGATTTTAAATTCAGCACTAACCCACATTCCGAATTCAAAAGCTATATCGGCATGGGCATAGGTGCCGCCATATCTTCCCGCGCTCGCCTTCATGCCTATTGAATTGGTTTTTTCTACCCATTCCTTCACACTGATTTTATAATTATTCAGGCCCGCTTGGCTTTTAATTATGGCGAATTCGCCATAATTAAAATGGGGGTTGTATACGGTTTCCCAAATTCCCAAAAACTCCACTGTATTTCTGTTTCTCAGCCAGTCGGAAATAAAGAAATCGCCATCTTTAGCTTTGAGCATATCGGTAAGTGAAATATAATCCTCTGTACCAACTTTGATAATGGTAATGTTATTACCCTTTACATTAATTTGTTTAGACATTGGTTGTAGCCGGTTATTTTGTTTTCCTATCGGACCTTTTCGTTGAAATGAATAATATCCCTTACCCTGCAATTCCTCCCGGGTGGTTATGAGTCAAAAGGGTGGAAGTCTCTTTTGCTTTGGCGCTTTCTTCTGCAATTTTAAGCGAAATGACAGATGTCTGCGACCGTTCTTTTCCCTGATTCTTTAGTTGCAAACACCTGGTTTTTTTGCATTCAGGAGGATGGCAAACCATACTCTATAGGCTTTGTGCCCAAACAGTCGAAATCAGAGACGCAGCGAGGCCTACTGATCATTCTTTTCATACCATATTGGGGGTAAGTCCATTGCGCAATGGATTTACCCCCAATATGGTATGAAGGTTTAATAACAGATTCATTAGGTTTTCGCCAGTCTTTATAATAATTAATGATGTCGCCTTTTTATGCCATTTTGGCGGCAAGGCCATTTTGCAGAGTATGGGAGAAAGGGAAATTATCGGAGAAACAGTAGTAATTCACAAGCGGATCAGGAGCCGATCAAAGACCGATCATAAGCCGATATCTCAACAATTGATCTTTCCCTGCGAATTACAGCAACTTTTGTCAGTTCTCCCTTAAACTCGCTACCGGGTTCATCAAAGCAGATCTGATGCTCTGATAACTGACTGTAAGCATTGCGATACAAACAGCCAACTAAACCGGCGAGTACAAAGATCCACCAGTCCAGATGGATTTTATAAGCGTAATTGGATAGCCAGCGGTTCATGACGAACCAGGCCAATGGCGTTGCAATGGTTATTGCGATCAGCAATGGTTTCAGGAAATCTTTGGAAAGCAGACCCACCACGCTGGTTGCGGTTGCGCCCAATACCTTGCGCACCCCGATCTCTTTGGTGCGCTGGCCGGCCGTGAAGGTTGCCAGTCCAAAAAGCCCCAGACAGGAAATAAAAATTGCCAGAACGGCAAACCAGCTCGCCAGCTGTGAAACCACTTCTTCGCTTTTGTACAGATTGGCGAATTCCTGGTCGGAGAACGTATAGGTAAATGGAAATTTCGGATTTAAGCTGGTACAGATCTTTTGGAGTGCAGTAATCGTTTCCTTCGTATGCTGCCCGTTTACGCGGACGAGGATTGTACCCCAGGGCCAGTTTTCATCCAGCCTTATAATCAGCGGATCGATTGTCTGATGCATGGAACTGAAATGAAAATCTTTCAGGACGCCGATAATTTTTCCCGGATGATTTCCCCAGCTAACGGTCTGGCCGACCGGATCTTTGAATCCGATCTTATCTACTGCGGTTTCATTCAGGAGATAGCTGAGGGAGTCGCCGGCGAAATCCTTCGAGAAATCGCGGCCCTCCTGTATCTTCAGCTTCATCGTTTTCACGAAATCATATCCTACTACGGCATCAGCAAAAGAAAGCTGCGCATTCGGATCTTTTCCCGGCCAGCTGATGCTTCCGGTATGATGTTCAATGATCGTCGGGGAATTCCGCATTTTAGAAATGCTTTGTATACCCGGTATGTTTCCGGCTTCCTCCTTAAACAGTTCGAATTTTTTTATCAGTTCCCCTTCAATCGGAAGATAGACCAGATTGTCCCTGTCGTACCCCAGATTAGTAGTTTGAATAAATTTCACCTGGCGGTAAATGACAATCATCCCCACGATCAGTAAAATGGAGAGCACAAACTGGAAAACCACCAGTCCTTTCCGGAAAAATGTTGCCTGCCAGCTGAATTTCAAACTGCCTTTTAACACCCGCACGGGGTTGAGTGACGACATGAACAGGGCGGGATAACTGCCGGCCACCAGTCCGGTAATGAGCAGTTGACCCGCTAAAGCAGCCCAGAATGCGGGTTGAGCAAATGGCAGGGAAAGCTCTTTTCCGGTGAGGTTGTTAAATGCAGGTATCAGGCCGACGGCTAAAACAACGGCCAGTATAACCGAAAAGAAAGTGAGCATCAGGGCCTCGCCTAAAAACTGTCTGATCAGGGAGGAGCGAAAGGCGCCGATCACTTTGCGCAGTCCTACTTCTTTAGCGCGTCTGGCAGATTGCGCCGTTGCCAGGTTCATGAAATTGATGCAGGCGATCAGCAGGATAAAAATGGCAACCAGGGTAAACAGATGAACATATTCTATACGTCCGCCATCCGGCTTTCCGTTTTTAAAAGTGGAATGCAGGTATTTTTCAGGAAAGGGCTGCAACCCCAGTTCTGTAAAAGATCCATTGTCTTTTTGTTTATACCGGTAAACAAAATCTTTAATGGCAGCCTCCACTTTTCCCGGATTTGCAGTTTTGCGCAACTGAATATAAGTCTCGGGGCTTGTATTGCCCCAATTATGCACCCAGTCGTTTTGTTTCACATAATCGCTCCAGCTTCTCAGGAAATCGAATTTCCGGGAGGCATGAGCGGGCAGGTTTTCAAAAACTGCCCTTACCTGAAGGTTTTCATTATTGTCAAAGCGAATGGTTTTATTCATCGCCTGTTCAGCGCTTCCAAAAAATTCTTCCGCCATCTTCCGCGAAATGGCGATGCCGGCCGGCGCGCTTAATGCTGTTTCGGGATTTCCCTGCAGCAGCGGATAACTGAACATGCTGAAAAAATCAGCGCCTGCAAAATTCCCGTTCTCCTTAATCACTTTAGTCCCTGCTTCAAAGGTATTGAGGGTGCCGGGCGCCGCAGCGTAATCCAGGCTGCTGGCATACTGCACTTCCGGAATCACTCTTTTTAATTCTTCGGCCAGCAAGCCCTGGGTGGCATAACCCGCTCCGATTTTCCCGTCATTATGCTCGCGTTCGTATACCTGGAATAATTGTTTGCCATTGACATGAAAGCCATCTACCGCTTTTTCATCCTGCACCCAGAGTATGATCAGCAGGCTGCAGGCCATGCCGAGCGCCAGCCCGACAATATTGATTGCTGAAAAGGCTTTATGGCGAAGGAGATTGCGGAGGGCGATTTTGAGATAGTTTTTTAGCATTTTATTTGGTTGACGGATAACAGCGATTGGAAAGATGATCATTCGGACCTCAGCTTCACTGCGGGATTTTCCAGGGCGGTTCTAAGACCCTGATAGCTGACAGTCAGCAGGGCTATTAAAAGAGCTGATAATCCGGCGATGGCAAACATCCACCAGCTTAAGTTAATATGATAAGTAATATTGGAAAGCATTGTCTGCATGCTCCAGGTAGCGATCGGTATTACGAATAAAAAGGCGATCAGCACCGGTTTTAAGAAATCCCCTGAAAGGGATAACCATACGTTTTTTATACTTGCACCAAATACCTTTCGGATGCTCATTTCTTTACTTCGCCGCTCCGCAAGGAAGGCCGACAGACCAAATAAGCCCAGACAGGATATAAAGATCGCCATGCCTCCGAATAGTGATGCCAGGAACCCATACGATGCCAGTTCCTCAAATCTTTTTTGATAGTTCTCTTTGGTAAAATAAAATTCGAACGGATAATCGGGATTGATCTTTTTGGCAACCTGCTGAATCTGGGCAAGTGTTTTTCGCCACCGACCATCATTCTGAATACGCACAAAAAAATGACTCAGCCGGTGGGTATTCAGGGAAACGACCATGGGAGCGATTATGCCGGAAGGATTGTTGAAAACGAAATTCTGAAACACGCCGATAATGGCCTTGCCACCCAGCTTTGTTCCGATTACCGGTTCTTTGAGTCCCAGACTTTCTATGGTAGCCTGGTTGATGAGGCAGGCGGATGTGTCCGTGCCAAATTCGGGACTGAAATCACGGCCTTCCATCAATTTTAATCCTGCTGTTTTTATCCAGTTGTATTGGACATCTGTAACCAGCAGGCCAATCTCGTGGCCGGACAGATTTTCAGTCCAATCCTTCCGGCTAACGCCGCTGCCGTATTGCAGTAAATTGTCGGAACCCGCAGATAGATTTTTTACGCCTGATATTTTTGCCAGTTCATTTTTAAAGATGTCAAATTTACCCGCCAGGTCCCCGCTGGCGGTGATATCAATTAGATTTTCCTGGTCGTATCCTAAGGGACGGTTCTTTACATAATTCGTTTGTACGTAAAACACGATGATGCCGACAATAAAGAAAATAGAAACAAAAAACTGGATCGTAACCAGCACCCTGCGGAAACCCCCTCCGCCTTTTCCCCGGGACATTACGCCCTTAAGCACCCTGACCGTTTTAAAGTTGCTCAGGAAAAAAGCCGGATAGCTGCCAGCCAGGAGCCCGGTGAACAATCCAATCCCAAGCAGTGAAGTCCAGATCCGCCAATCGCCCATATCAAAACGGATATTCTTTTCAGTATATTGATTGAAGACTGGTAATACGAGTTGGCTTATCAGTACAGCTAATAAAAGTGCCAGGAATGAGGTAACCAGGGCCTCACTCAAAAATTGAAGGATGAGTTGTTTTCTTGCTGCCCCCAGCACTTTTCGTACACCGACTTCCCGCCCGCGGAATTCAGAGCGTGCCGTGGCGAGGTTCATGAAATTGATACAGGCGATGCCTAAGATGAATAGTCCAAGGATGGCCAGCAGTCCTACCATATATATCTTCCCTCCGTTAGGCTTGCCATTACTGAAGTTTCCATACAGGCGCATGTCCTTAAACGGATACACAAACAAAGAGACGCTGCCATCGTCGGATTTCGTTTGCAGCAATCTGGTTAATTTCTTATTCAAAGCGGCAATGCTGGCAGATGGAACCAGCTGTGCCCAGGTCTGTATACGGTTATCGTCCCATTTATTCAGCCAGGGATTTTCCGCTTCAAAAATCCGGAATGGGATCGCGATATCAAATTGAATACTGCTGTTTGCTGGTACATCCTGCAGCACAGCAGCTACTTTCAAAACATGGGAATTATCGTATACGAATGTTTTGCCGACAGGGCTTTCATTGCCAAAAAGCCTTTTAGCAGCACGCTCAGTAATGACTGCGGAACTTCCATCTTGCAAAGCGGCAACCGGATTCCCTTCTATTGCCGGAAAGCTCATCATGTTGAAAAACTCCGGTTCAGTATACATCGCCGATTCGTAAATGCTTTTGTCCCCCACTCTTACCAGTTGATCGCCGGCATCGGCAACACGCGCTGCGTATTTTACCTCAGGCATTTCATGGCGCAGGGCAGGAGCCAGCGGGCCGGCTGTGGACCGGCCTGTATGTATTCCTCCATTCTGCTTCTGATTCTTCATTACAAAATAGATCTCCCGGAGGTTGCTGTGAAATCTATCGTAACTGAATTCATCGGCCACGACAAGCATAATAATGATGCCCGTAGCCAGGCCTACAGCCAGGCCGGCAATATTGATAAAGGAGGAAACCTTGTTTTTGAAGAGGCTTCGCCAGGCCAGTTTGAGATAGTTTTTAAACATGCCTTTGTTTTTGTTGATGGTGGATGGCGGATAGTGGATGGACGTTCACTTTGGTGAAAATTCGTACCTGATTTTGATCATCAACTATCATCATAAATCAGCACCAAGGGAATGCCGGGTTTGCAAATTACTGGCAATCAGTATTTTATGATGGCGGGAGCAGAAAGAGATGTCCGCATATGATACAATGGATGTACGATTTATCGTCTTACCGTCTTACAATAAGACAATAAATATTTTACAATTGGTGATTTGTTTGTTCCGCAACGGGTATTTTTTCGCAGGGCTGGGTCAATGGCATTCCAACAGTATGCGAACAATATACGAACAGTATACGAACAAATTCGACTAGCCCTGATGTGTCGGGCTTATTGAATAACTGTAATTTATCCGGCTTGTCAAAATAATGATTGAAACGAACGTCTATCTACTATTAACTATCCACCATCCACTAAATTATTCCCGCCAGCTCCAGACTCTTCTTTCTCAGTTTCCGTATTTCCACATCTTCAATAATGGCTTCGGGTGCGAGAATGAGTGAAGTTTTATTTTCGCGCCACCAGGTATTTTGCTGCAGTTCTTTGAAAGGAAGTACGCCGATCAGGTATTTGCGGTCGCTTTCGGCATGCCATTCTTCGATCCATTCGAATTTTTCTTTGGGGATGTATTGCCAGTCGTCGAAACTGATATAGGCTTTGACGTAAAAATCATCGGCCAGTTCCAGTGGGGCATGGTGATACAATTTTTTGTATTCGTATTGGTATTGATAACGCAGTGCGGAAAGATCACTTAATACGGCAGAAGCAGTCGGGAAACTGCCCGCACCTTTTCCGTAAAAAAATTGTTTGTCGGCAAATCCGCTTTCGATCACCACGCCATTGTATTCATTCTTCACAAAGCTCAGGTGGTCATCCGCTTTTACAAACTGGGGCAGTACCAAGGCCGCCACTTTGCCGTTCAATAATTTTTTTGCCTGGGCAACCAGTTTGATGTCATAATGTTTTTCCGCAGCAACCGTGGCATCGCCGGCCTGTATATTCTGAATGCCGTTGAATACAATGGATATGCGGATCGGTTACAATGCCATACGCATGGGTCAACAGGAGTGTCCATTTATTCACCGCATCAATAGCCTTCCACATCCAGGGAAGGATCGCTTTCTGCAAACCCAAGTTGCTGGGCCAGGAGCAGGGCCTGTTTGAAGTCGAGTTTTTCTTCAAACATTTTGGTCAGGATGAAATTCGTGGATCCGTTTACGATCGCCCGGATGGAATGCAGCAGATCGTTGTCGTAATATTCTTCCAGGTTCCGGATCACCGGTATGGATGCGCAGGCGGCTGCTTCATATAGAATGGAATGACCGGTTTGTTTTTGCAATTCGAGCAATTCCGGCAGATGTTCGGCCAGCATTTTTTTGCTGGCGCTGACCACATCCTTTCCGTTTTTTAAAGCGGTGGACACAATCTCGAAGGCCGGCTCGGTTTCGTTGATCACTTCCACGATCACATTGATTTCGGGATCATTCAGCAATGCATCCCTGTCGGTTGTGAAAAGTTCTTCCGGCGCATTTCTGTTTTTACCCGGATGTTTGATACATACTTTTTTAATGGTTGCTTTCAGGGAGGGAGTTTGTAGTAAAATGCGGTAAAGCCCTTCGCCAACAACGCCAAATCCGAATAGTCCGATCGTTAATTGCTTATGTGCTCCATGATATTTATCTTTTCAACAGGTTTCTAATTTTTGGGAATAATCGTTTGTCCTTAACAACAATCCGGTCCAATGTGTTGCAAAGATCTGCTATTAAATCTTCCGGTTCTTCCAGTCCGACCGAAAGCCGCACCAGGCTGTCATTCACCCCGCCGGCCCTTCTGCTCTCCGCCGGAATGGTTTTATGGGTCATTTCAGCGGAATGGCTGATCAGGCTTTTGATGCCGCCCAGGCTTTCCGCCAGCTTGAACAGTTTTGTACTGGTTACCAAGCGTCTTGCCGCTTCCAGGGTATCTTCTTTCAAGGTAAAAGATACGATGCCGCCGAAGCCCCGGGATTGTTTTCTGGCAATGGCATGATTGGGATGCGTGGGCAGGCCCGGATAAAAAACGCTGGTCCACGGCCGGATGATCCTGTAAAAATTCAGCGATCTGCTGGGCAGCTAGCGCAATGCTGCCGCATCCGCAGGTGCAGGGTCTCCATTCCCCGGATCACGCAGCCAGCTGTCGAAGGGCCCCAGGATGGCGCCAGCAGGCATTCTGGTAGAACCTGATCTTTTCGCCGAGTTCTGCAGTGGCGGTTACCACCAGGCCGGCAATCAGGTCGCTATGGCCGCCCAGATATTTGGTGGCGGAATGAACCACAATATCGGCGCCCAGTACAATGGGTTTCTGGAGCGCGGGAGAGGCAAAAGTATTGTCCACACAAAGCAGGCAGTCCCTGGGTTTTTGCAACAGCGGCAATGGCGGCAATATCTGCAATTTTCAGCGTGGGATTGCTGGGCGTTTCAAGCCAGATCAGTCTGGTTTTGGGGTTGAGCGCCTGAAATACATTTTCGGGATCGGAGGCATCCACATAGTTCACTTTCATCCCGAATTTTTTATAAACCTGTTCGAAAAACCGGAAAGCGCCGCCATAAATATCATCCACGGCAATCATTTCGTCGCCGACTTTCCAGTAATTTGAGTACGGCGTCGATGGCTGCCAGTCCGCTGGCAAAAGCCAGTCCCACGGCGCCCTTTTCCAGACCGGCAACCAGATTTTCCAAGTACGGCGCGGGTTGGATTATTGCTTCGCGCATAATCATAGCCTTTGTTTACCCCGGGCGCTTCCTGTACAAAAGTGGAAGTCTGATAGATAGGAACGGACACGGCGCCGGTAAGCGGATCCACCGGAATGCTGTGAATGAATGCTGTTGTTTCCTGCATAAAAAATCCTCCTTTCCCGTTGATGCGGGATCTTTTTAAGGTGAATAAATATGCTCTCAAGAATTGAAAACTCCGGAAGATTCTTTTATTGAGGGTGGGCATGTTCACCAGCAGGCAATAAAAAAGCTCTTCCGAATGTCAGAAGAGCTTTTAATATATTGGTTGATTAATAAGCTTTGGATCTGACTTATCTGTCCCGTGGTTACACGAGATGGAGTTGGCACCTTGTCACGGATCAGATCCGGGCAGGTTGTCAAGGCTTCAGCGGGCCATTACCCTCAGCCTTTCTTGATAAGCAGTTTATAAGAACTGCCACAAAGATAAAAACCGGATATTTAAATTCAAAAATTATTTTTCATTGAATACAGACTGGCTCTTTTAACATTTGCATTGCGGAACAAGACGGCCCGGTATTTTGTTGTTATCTTTATCGATTCCTATTTTTATTTATGATTGAACAAAATAGATCCGTCTCTTCCGGCCGGGGAAGAAATGATTGAAGTGTTTGGAGCCCGGGTGCATAATCTGAAGAATATTGATATTTCCATTCCCAAAAATCAACTGGTGGTGATTACCGGTATCAGTGGCAGTGGGAAATCTTCCCTGGCATTTGATACCATTTATGCTGAAGGCCAGCGCCGGTATATGGAAAGTTTTGGCGCTTATGCGCGGCAGTTCATCGGCGATATGGAACGGCCCGATGTAGATAAGATCACAGGCCTGAGTCCGGTGATTTCCATCGAACAAAAAACCACCAATCGAAATCCGCGCAGTACGGTGGGAACCGTTACAGAAGTATATGATTTTCTCCGCCTGTTGTATGCCCGCATCGGCGAAGCTTATTCTTACAACACCGGTAAGAAGATGGTGAAATTCAGTGAAGAAGAGATTGTGGAGAATATTTTTCAGAAATTCAAGAATAAAAAAATTTCGGTGCTCGCGCCCATTGTGCGTGGACGCAAAGGGCATTACCGCGAATTGTTTGAAGATATCCGCAAAAAAGGATTTGTGAAAGTGCGGGTGGACGGAGAATGAAAGACCTGGTGCCGAAGATGCAGGTGGACCGTTATAAGATCCATGATATTGAAGTGGTGATTGACCGGCTGGCGGTTACCGACGATATGAAAACACGCGTAAGCCAGAGTGTTCAGACATGCGCTTGCAAATGGGAAAGGACCTGATGTTTCTGCTGATCAATGATAAGCAATCAAGTAGTTCAGTACAGTAAACAACTGATGTGTGAAGATACAGGCATCAGTTATGAAGAACCTTCTCCCAATAGTTTTTCTTTCAATTCTCCCTATGGCGCCTGCCCTGTTTGCAAAGGACTGGGTGCCGTTTACCGGATCAGTATGGATGCGATTATTCCGGATGACAGCAAGTCGGTGAAATGAAGGTGGCATCGTTCCATTGGGCGGGGAAAGGGAAGCCTATGTTTTTAACCAGGTGCAGAAGCTGGCGAAGAAAAATAAATTCAGTCTGGATACGCCATTAAAGAGATGCCCCGGAAAGCACTGAACCTGATCCTGTATGGAAATACGGAAACCGTTCGGAGAGCAGGCGCTGGATTTTGATGAAAACGAAACAGGTTCCGGGCGATGCGGAATATGAAGGGCTGATTCCCATGTTGAAAAGATGGTTTGGGGCATCCAGAACGGATTCGCTCAGGGAATGGGTGGAAAAATTTATGGAATTGAAAACCTGTGATGCCTGTGGCGGTGCGAGACTGAAGAAAGAAAGTCTGTGGTTCCGGGTTGATCAATAAGAATATTGCGGAGCTCAGTGAATCTGAACCTGGATAAACTGCTTGCCTGGTTTGATGGATATTGAAAAAAGACTGAATAATAAACAAAATACGATTGCAAAAGATGTTTTGAAAGAAATCCGTGAACGACTTCAGTTCCTGCTGGATGTGGGTCTTACCTATCTCACACTGAACCGCCCTACCAGAACCCTGAGTGGTGGCGAATCGCAGCGTATACGGCTGGCCACGCAGATCGGTCGCAACTGCAGGGCATCACCTATATTCTGGATGAACCCAGCATCGGCTTGCATCAGCGCGATAATCAGCGGCTGATCCTGGCATTGCAGAATCTTCGGGATATCGGCAACAGTATGCTGGTGGTGGAACATGATAAGGATATCATGATGGCTGCTGATTACCTGGTGATATCGGTCCGAAGGCAGGTATTCACGGAGGTCGCGTGGTTGCACAGGGTAACGCCGGAAGAAATGCTGAAACTGAATACACTCACAGCAGATTATCTGAACGGACATAGTACAGATTGCCATTCCGGCAGAAAGAAGAAAGGGAAATGGGAAATTCCTGGAGTTGAAAGGAGCCAAAGGAAATAATTTAAAAAATGTGGATGTACAGTTTCCGCTGGGAAAATTTATCGTGGTAACGGGCGTGAGCGGAAGCGGGAAATCCACACTGATCAATGAAACCTTTATCCGATTCTGAGTCATCATGCTTATGGATTCAAAGGGAATGCCGCTGGAATATAAAAATATCAAAGGGCTGGAAAATATTGATAAGGTGATTGAAATTGATCAGTCGCCCATCGGCCGTACGCCGCGAAGTAATCCGGCAACCTATTGTGGATTTTTTACCGATATCCGAACCCTGTTTGCATCCATCCCCGAAGCAAAGATCCGGGGATATACTGCCGGGCGGTTTTCTTTCAATGTAAAAAGCGGCCGCTGTGATGTTTGTGAAGGCGGCGGTATGCGGGTGATTGAAATGAATTTTTTGCCCGATGTATATGTGCATTGTGAAAAATGCAATGGCAAACGATATAACCGCGAAACCCTGGAGATCCGTTATAAAGGGAAATCGATCAGCGATGTGCTGGATATGACGGTTGATGAAGCCGTGTGAATTTTTTCAGAACGTACCTTATCTCTATCGGAAAATAAAAGTATTGCAGGAAGTGGGACTGGGATATATCACGCTGGGACAGTCTGCCGTAACACTGAGCGGGGGAGAAGCACAACGGGTAAAACTGGGTACCGAATTATCGAAACGGGATACGGGTAAAACATTTTATATACTGGATGAACCGACCACCGGTTTGCATTTTGAGGATATCAGTCATTTGCTGGATGTGCTGAATAAACTGGTGGACCGGGGCAATACCGTGCTGGTGATTGAACATAATATGGATGTGATTAAAGTGGCCGATCATGTTATTGATCTGGGGCCGGAAGGCGGAGATGGCGGCGGCAGAGATCTTTTTGAAGGAACACCTGAAAAACTGATGGAAGTGAAAGAGAAGCTTTACCGGGCAAGTATCTGAAAGAAGAAATGAAAGACGTGAAGGATTCAAGATGACGGAATGAATGTAAAATGACCTCAAAACGAATGGTCAGCGGAGTTAAAAAACAAACAGCCGGCAATTACTCATCGCCGGCCGCTGAGGATATTGGAGAAACCAAAATATGTAAGTCCAATAAGAGAAGCGGGATTGAATTAATAAAACCGTTTGGGTACAAAATAATAGGGAACGGATCAGGTTTTACTTAACCTTCGGATAAAAGGATCTTACCAATTTCTCCCGCTGCTTATTGGGTTGCGTTTAAGGGTTATTTAACTTTCAGTTGTCCGTTTTCCACTTTCTGTATCATCTGCAAAAACTTCATACAGGTAACCACCTGCAGGATTTCCGGCAGAATACTGGTTTCATGGTTCAGGATAACAGACTGGATTATCAGTTTTCCATCCAGATCGAATACGAATAAGGTATATCGTTTTTCATCTACGCCATCTACCGTAAACAAAAGGGTTTTAGTAATCTGATGCAGTAAAAAGTCTCACTTTATGCTTTTTGCTGTTCAGATTTTTTGTGATCATTACGGCCGTCGGTCACGGGTAATGAGCCGCCGGCATAAGAATAGCGCGGTTGTCATTAGAATGCAAGAGGCATATGCGAAAGCCATCTTAACTGATCGTTTAACGGTTCAGTGTAGTTTTCATCATAAGGGTAAAAAAATAAAGGGTACGGATCAACAAAAATATTTAGAACCTCAGCAAAGGACATCTGGTTGAATTGTCGTAACGTATGATCACTTCCCAGACGAACTCCCACTTTCAGACCGAAAGTGAAATAAGCATCCATTTGTGTCGGGTCTCCTCTTTTATCTCCGGGATTGTAAGCGCTTCCGGGAATACCCTGCAGGGGACTTTTATTCGACATGGCAATTGCAATCTGTGATGTTCCGTGCCGGAAGGTTGCGCTGCAAATACGGCCGGATCAACAAAATTTGTGCTCACATCATCTATATAATCCGTAAATGTTTTTCTGTAAAGTAACTTCGAAGACCAACGATTTACTTTCTCGCTGACATAATATTTCAATACCAAAACCCATCGGGATATTCAACTGGGTCAGCGGATAATTATTTCTGTCGGGTACGGAAATCCTTCTCCTTCCGTTGCAGGGGCTGCAGATAAACCCAGGTGGTTTGTGAAGTATTCGGATCAATATAATGAGCCCATCGGATTAAAATGAAATACACCCACACCAATCACACCATAAGGCCTCAGCCGTCCGGTTACTTCCGTTGGCTGATCTTCAAATAAAACGGTTGGATACAATTCCAGCATTAAATTGGCTTCGGTAATAGTTGATTTGAAATTCAGATTTCTGTTCAAGTCGTGCTTACTTCATAACCACCTTTTCCTACTGATATAGTTATCATCTCCTTCTACTCTTCCAAAATTGGCGGAGAGACGGATGCCGAATAATTCAGATGGATGTGCTGCAAGATATACACCATATGAAAGTTTTGTGGCATTCATATTATAGTCTTTCAGAAAAGGTAGTTCCTATTCCATAGTGACCACCAAGGTCACCGAGAAATACCATCGGACCTACAGTAAAGCCTGCTTCAAAATAATTGCCGGCAGAAAGCTGACTATAGGAAGGAGTTATAAAATGACCAGCAAAATGGCCAGTGAACACAAACACTTCCGTAGTGGAGTGTAAACCTGTTTTCATTGAATATCGATTTAGTTTTCGGCGGTTTGGATTCTGGTTCTTAATAAATAAAAACCAGTTACCATACAAGAACGGGAAATATTCTTTATATGGTGTAAGCAGGATAAACTATATTATTTGGACAAATTCCAATAACTGGAAAACTGTTTCATTTTGGTTTTCTCAACATTATAATATGTGGAATATTATCTTCGAGATAGATCTCGCTGTCCTGGATGAAACCGAAAGATTCATAAAAGTTTTTCAGATATAAGTTGAGCGCCAATGCGGATGGTATCTGTTTGAAAGAGTTTTTTGATCCGTTCGATACTTTCCTGCATGAGTTTTTTTCCCATGCCTTTTTACGTGACCGCAGGGGAACTTACTACGCGGCCGATCGAAGATTCACTATAGGAAATTCCGGGAGCGAGCAGTCTTGCATAAGCCAGCAGTTTTTCATTCTCCATTCCCATCAGATGCCAGGCTTTTAAATCCTTGTTGTCACAATCCTGATAGGGACAGTTTTGTTCCACGATAAAAACCTCATTGCGCAATTGCAGAATAGCATAGAGTTCGTTGGAGGGTCAGTTCGGCAAATGGTTTGCAGATCCAGGTCATGTGTAATGTGTGAATGTAGAAATAAATAGCAGTTGATGATTAGGATTCAGTATCCATACTTCTTCTCCCACAGACTCCTCAAATGTTTCCGCATTTCTTCTTCGCGCGCATTTTTCCCGGGTCATAAAAAGCTTTTCCGCTGATTTCCTGCCGGAAGATATTCCTGCGGGGAAAAATTCTTTTCATAACTATGACTGTATTCATATCCTTTGCGAATAATCCATATTTTTCATCAGCCGGGTGGGAGCATTCCGGATATGCAGGGGAACGGGAAGGTCGCCGGTTTGTTTAACCGTATCCAAGCGCCTCATTGATGGCCATATAGGAGGCATTGCTTTTTGCTGAAGCTGGCCAGGTAAATGGCACATTGGGAAAGAATGATCCGGGATTCGGGATAACCGATTTTATTCACCGCATCAAAAGTGGCATTGGCGAGCAACAGGGCATTGGGATTTGCATTGCCGATATCCTCACTGGCAAGAATCAGCATCCGGCGGGCAATGAATTTCACATCTTCCCCACCTTCAATCATCCGGGCCAGCCAGTAAACAGCGGCATTGGGATCGCTGCCCCGCATGGATTTGATGAAAGCGGAAATGATATCATAATGCTGTTCTCCCTTCTTATCATACAACGCGATCCGTTGCTGCGCTGTTTCCATCACCATTTCATCCGTAATGATCAATGGATTCTTTGTTCCGGCGGCATCCGTAACCAGTTCCAGCAGGTTGAGCAGTTTACGCGCATCCCCACCGGAAATATTGATCAGGGCCTCTGTTTCCTTCAATTCGATATTTCGTTTTTCCTGAAAAACGGATCCTTTTTTCATGGCCGTGTCGCATCAGACCTGCAGCAGTTCTTCTTTATCCAGCGGTTTCAGTACATACACCTGGCAGCGGCTGAGCAGGGCGCTGTTTACTTCAAAAGAGGGATTTTCCGTAGTTGCACCGATCAGGGTTACAATTCCTTTTTCAACGGCGCCCAGCAAGGCATCCTGCTGTCCTTTATTAAACCGGTGGATTTCATCGATAAAAAGGATCACTTTTTCCTTTTGTCTGGCCTCTTCGATCACTTCCCGCACTTCTTTTACCCCGGAGGAAATGGCGCTCAGGGTATAAAAAGGAGCATGCAGGGTATGCGCAATAATATTGGCAATGCGTGGTTTTTCCGGTGCCGGGCGGTCCCCAGAGTATCATGGAAGGCATTTTACCCTGTTCCAGGGCCGTCCGGAGGATACTGCCCTTGCCGGTCAGGTGTTTCTGACCCACCAGCTGGTCAAGTGATTCAGGACGAAGACGTTCTGCCAGCGGCGCCGGAGTGGAAGACATAGAAAAAGTTTACCTTTAAACAACAACAAGTTAGCCCTTTTAAGGTTTTATATAAGGGAGATGACCTTACCATGAAAAACCAACTTCTTCTATTGAGGCCATTTTTACCCCTGTTTGCTGTTTGTTTTTTCCTTTTCCATACCGGCAAAAGCACAGAAGCTCACCGCCGTTCAGAACTATGGGGTCAACCGGCCCGGGGTGGTTATGGTACGAACCGTTTTTTCTGCAGATGTATATGTGAATAAGATGCAGCTGGATTCCCGCAATTTTAACCACCTGCTGGACTCCATGCAGAAAATCGACAGCAGCGGATCATCTATACTGCCTGAACAGAAACTGGATATTGTACTTACGCGAGATCAATAATCATCCCAACCGGTTTTTTAAAGCTCCACTTGATTATATCAAGGAACCCGAAGAAATTACTTCCAGCGGAACCGGTTTCCTGATCACCGGCGATGGTTATGTGGCTACCAATTGTCACCTGATTGACCGGGATAATGCCTTTATCCGCCGCCAGTTTATTCTTTCCGCCTTTCAGCAAATCACGGAAGCCAATATTTCTGCGTTTGAAAACGCCTGGGCCACCCGGTTTTCCGATCAGCAAAGAATCCATGCTGTATAATACCTATGCTTCTGTATATGCCCGGTTATTTTCCATGGCCCTATATGATCTGAAAAAAGAAATCTTTATCGAATATAGTGTCGGATTCCGACCAATGGGCATCCAGTTCCCATTAAAAAGATCTGCGCATGTGATCATCAAGGGTCAGCCCATGCCGGGTAAGGATATTGCCATTCTGAAAATTGATGGCGACAGTTCCCTGCCTACACTGAAAATTGCAAGGGATGAATTACCCAAAGTGGGCGAACAATTGTTTGTATATGGATTTCCCGGGCCGGTGACAAATAATAATTATGTTGCATCCGAATCGGCCATTGAACCCACCCTTACAACCGGCATTGTAAGCGCCCTGAAAAAATCTGTGGACGGATGGCCGCTGATCCAGATGGATGCCAATATCAACCGCGGCAGCAGCGGTGGCCCGGTTTGCAATGAAAAGGGGGAAGTGGTGGGACTGACCACTTTCGGCAGTCTTGAAAATAGCGGAGGACTGGCTGCCGGTTTAAATTTTGCGATTCCGGTTTCCATTCTGGAGGAATTTCTGGACAGTGCCGGTGTTCTCGCACAACCCAGCGAAGTGTCGCTGGTATTTGGAGACGGGGTCATTTTCTTCGACCGGGAGTATTACAAGGAAGCTCTTCGGAAATTTCGCGAAGTAAAGGAGATAAATAAAAATTTCCCCGGGTTAACAAAATATATCAGTGATTCGGAAAAACAGCTTCGTCAGAATGATGAGCGCAAGGCATCCATGATCCGCTACGATCTTTTAATATTCGGTCTGCTGCTGGTTATAGCCATTGTGCTGTTCAAATTCCTCAGAAGGCGGAAGATCGCCTGATCTTTACTTCAGCTTCCCGATCTCATTGCAAATTACCTTATAGGTATTCCAGGAAGATTGCTCATCGCCTGGTTGCGGGTTGTAATAACCCTTCATAAACCTTCCGGGATGCGTCCAGGTGGTTTCAAGAATACCCTGAAACCGGTCTTTCATTTCAGGGGTTGAACCGGCGCGAAAATTCAGGACATCCTGAATCTGCTGAACAGCATATTGGGGATTTCTCCAGGGACAGGTCAGCACCTGAAGTCCTTTCATCGCAAAATACACGGCCGTTTTATCCGGGCGTTCATAATGCCAGTCGCAGATCATTACGTCTTTCGGAATCATATCCACGGCACGCCAGGTATCATTGTAACTGGCTTCCCACATGCCAATGCCGGTGGTGCGGCCATCAATGAGGCGATCTCCCCAGATCCATAAGGTCTTATTCCTTTCAGCGAGATGGTCCCGAAGCGTTCTTACTTCATCGGCAAATAATTTTGAGCGATCGTGATGCGCACAACGGGGGCATTTATCTTCCCCGATAAAAAATACCTCATCCATTCCGGCATGAAAAGCCGACGCTTCAAAAACGTCCACGAGTTCGTCCATGACATCAAAAACAACTTTGTGCAGTCCGGGATACAACGGACAATAACTTTTACAATACAGGCTGTCGGCATTTGGCCAATGATACACAGCCGGCATCTTGATCCAGGGTGTTTCATCGAATTGCGGATATTTTTTCAGCAGCATGCCGGTCTTATTGGCCCAGGACTGATGGCCCAGCAGGTTGATCTGCGGAATGATCCGGATATTGTTTTTCCGGCAGGCCGCTACGATCTTTTTCACATCTGCCGTGGAAAGCGCGAGGGAATCGGTTAGTTCCGGGTGCGATTTGAACTGATAGCGGTAGTCTATCTGCAGAATGAGCAGGTTTATATTCTTTGGGGCCATAGCCTGCTCAATAAAGGTTACAAAGGAATCCACCGCAGCCGGCGGAGGGGCATCTATACACAGGCCCCGTATGGGCAAAAGGCTGTCAAGTTTACCCTGGGCTTTTAATCCGGAAGCCGATAAAAACAGAAAAGAAAGGATGAACAGACGAAAATTTACTATGCGTTTCATAATTAGACAGATAAATAAACAGAAGGGTTTCGTGAAAAAGCAAAATCCTTACAACATTCAGCCTATACTATTGGAATCCTTACGCTGAAAGCTTTTCCTGGTTCCGGAGGATCCCGGAACCGAATTTACTGAAATGAACTAATTTCGAACCTGAAATCTGTTAAATGCACGGTCCGGAACCAGAAATATCTTCCTATATTGATCATACCCTCTTAAAACCGGCCAGCCGTTTTGCGGAAATTGATCAGTTATGCAGGGAAGCCATTCAGTATGAATTTGCGGCAGTCTGCGTACCGCCCTATACGGTAAAACAGGCTGCCGGGCAGGTGAAAGGAACGGGGTAAAAACAGCAACCGTGATTGGATTCCCGATGGGTTATTCTTCCATATCATCGAAGCTGGATGAAATCAGACGGGCTATGGAAGAAGGCGCGGATGAACTGGATGTGGTGATCAATCTGATAGCATTAAAAAATGGGCAGTGGGATTATCTGGAAAAAGAAATGCTGGAGCTGGTAAAAGCCATTCATCAGAAAGGAAGGATCATTAAAGTGATCGTGGAAAGCGGACTGCTGACAACAGACGAAATTATCCGGTGTTGTGAGCTATATGGAAGGGGCGGAATTGATTTTATGAAAACATCTACGGGCTATGCGGAAAAAGGCGCATCAGTCGCAGATGTACAGCTGATGAGAAAAGAACTGCCCGGGCAGGTTCGGATCAAGGCTTCCGGAGGAATCAGAACCTACGCATTTGCCATGGAACTGATTGCCGCAGGGGCTGCAAGAATCGGATGCAGCGGCAGCCTGGAGTTGCTGGTGCAGGAGAAGGAAATCTTAATGCAGGCAAAATGAACAGAAAACTAATATTCTTCATAGGCTTATTGTATGCGGGAACCCTGAAAGCCCAGGATTCAGCCCTGGTTTCTGCAGCCATACAGCGGGACCCGCGGGTTGATTCCTTGATGAATATTCAGATCCGGATCAATGAAGTCACCACGCGCGACAGCCGGAGAAACCAGCCGGGCTTCCGGATACAGATTGCCAACTCAAAAGACAGAAACGAGGTCTTTGCCATTAAAACAAAAATCTATCAGCAATATCCCGAACTCAAATCTTATCTTATTTATCAGCCGCCAAATTACAAACTGAAAGTCGGCAATTTCAAAACACAGCAAGAAGCGCAACCCTATATGGATAAGCTGACCAGATTTTTCCCTTCCGGCGTTTACATCGTTCCGGATATCATTGAAGTGAAACCAGAGTAATATTTATTTATGCTGAAAGAAAAGATCCATCAACTCGCAAAACAATACGCACCTGAAACCATTGATATCCGCCGCCACCTGCATGCGCATCCCGAATTAAGTTATAAGGAATTTCAAACCTCCGCTTTTGTGCAGGAAAAATTGAAGGGACTGGGTATTCCCTTTGAAGTGAAAGCTGCCACAGGTGTGGTGGGTATGATCAAAGGAAAAAACCCGGAGAAAAGGGTTATTGCACTGAGGGCCGATATGGATGCACTGCCTATACGCGAAGAAAATGCAATTCCTTATAAATCGCAGAACGAGGGGGTCATGCATGCCTGCGGACATGATGCACATACCAGCATTTTGCTGGGCGCCTCTAAAATACTGAATGAATTAAAGGACGAATGGGAGGGAACAGTAAAATTGATTTTTCAGCCGGGGGAAGAAAAAAATCCGGGAGGCGCCAGCCTCATGATCAAGGAAGGGGTATTACATAATCCACAGCCACAGGCCATCTTCGGACTGCATGTACATCCGGGACTGGAGATCGGCAAACTCAGTTTCCGTAGCGGGCCATCCATGGCCAGCGCCGATGAAATATATATTACCGTAAGAGTAAAGGGTGGCCATGCATCCACACCGCAGCTCACCGTGGATACCATATTGGTCGCTTCCGAATTGGTGGTGGCGCTGCAGCAGGTGATCAGTCGCAATAAAAGCCCCTTTACGCCATCCGTATTATCGATCTGCTCATTTCAGGGCGGATTATACGACCAATGTAATTCCTTCCGAAGTAAAACTGATGGGTACATTCAGGGCAATGGATGAAACCTGGCGGTTTCAGGCGCATAAACTGATCCGGAAAATGGCGAAGGGACTGGCCATTTCATGGGCGCTGAAATTGATGTGAATGTAGACGTGGGATATCCGGTTGTAAATAATGACGAACAGCTTTATCCGGTAGCCAGAACAAAAGCAGAGGAATATGCCGGAAAGGAAAATATATCTGAAACAGAAGTGCGGATGGGAGCAGAAGATTTTGGTTATTATACCCAGGAAATCCCAGGATGTTTTTACCGGCTGGGCGTGATGAATGAAGCTAAAGGAATTACATCCAGCGTACATACCCCTACTTTTAATATTGATGAATCTGCCATCGAAAACGGTATGGGAATGATGGCCTGGCTGGGGGCAAGTGTTTATGATCTTCTTAACCAAAATCCTATGCAAAAAAAGCAACTCAGAAGAGAAGAAGCGCTCGAATATCACTCCAAAGGAAGGCCGGGTAAAATTGAAGTGATTCCCACCAAGGAAGCAAAAACACAGCGGGATCTTTCACTGGCCTATTCGCCCGGCGTGGCGGAACCCTGCAAGGAAATCGTGAATAATATTGAAGATGTTTATAAATATACCGCTAAGGGCAACCTGGTGGCCGTGATCACCAATGGAACGGCCGTATTGGGGCTGGGAGATATCGGCCCGGAAGCTTCCAAACCGGTGATGGAAGGGAAGGGCGTACTGTTCAAAATTTTTGCCGATATCGATGTATTTGATATTGAGATCAATGAAAAGGATCCGGAAAAATTTGTGCAGATCGTCAAAGCGCTGGAACCCACTTTTGGCGGCATCAATCTGGAAGACATCAAGGCGCCGGAATGTTTTTATATCGAAAAACAACTTCGCGCCGCCCTGAAGATTCCCGTGATGCACGATGATCAGCATGGCACGGCAATCATCAGCAGCGCAGCACTGATCAATGCACTGGAACTCCAGAAGAAAAAAATTGACAAGGTAAAATTTGTGATCAATGGTGCGGGAGCCGCCGCCATGGCCTGTATCAAACTCTATGTGGCGCTCGGTGCGAAGCCGGAAAATTTTATTGTGTTCGATAAGGATGGCGTCATTCATAAAGGACGGAATGATCTGGACGAAGACAGAATCCTGTTTGCCAATGATAAACCGGATCTGACCCTGGAAAAGGCAATGAAAGATGCGGATGTTTTTGTCGGACTGAGTGTCGGCAATGTGGTCACCGCAGAAATGGTAAAGAGCATGGCCAAAAAGCCCATTGTATTTGCCATGGCCAATCCCGATCCGGAGATCGCTTATGAAGCCGCCATGGCTGTACGCGATGATCTCATCATGGCAACCGGCCGCAGTGATTATCCCAACCAGGTGAATAATGTACTGGGCTTTCCTTTTATTTTCCGGGGCGCGCTGGATGTTCGCGCCACGCAGATCAATGAAGCCATGAAACTGGCTGCCGTAAAGGCGCTGGCCGATCTGGCCAAAACACCTGTTCCGGATATTGTGAATATGGCCTATAATGAAAAAAACATCAGCTTCGGGCCATTGTATATTATTCCAAAACCGCTGGATCCGAGGCTGCTTTCTACCGTTGCCCCTGCAGTGGCCAAAGCGGCCATTGAAAGTAATGTGGCACAGATCAAGATTGAAAACTGGGATGCCTATGCCATTGAACTGAATAAACGGCTGGGGCTGGATAATCAGCTGATCCGGGTATTGGGTAATAAAGCCAGGCGCGATCCCAGGCGACTTGTATTTGCAGAAGCCGATAATATCAAAATTCTGAAAGTAGCCCAGATTTATATGATGAAGGAGTGGCTTATCCCATCCTGCTGGGGAATAAAGAAAGGATCCAGTCCATTGCCGCAGCGAACAGAATTGACATTGATGAATTGCCCATTGTTGATCCGCGAGCGAAGAATCAGAAGGAACGGAGAAAGAATTATGCAGAAATATTCTTCCAAAAAAGGCAGCGGCGCGGGTTTAATAAATATGAATCGCAGAAAGATTATGCGCGACCGGAACTATTTCGGATGTATGATGGTGGAAACCGGCGAGGCGGATGCAATGATCTCCGGTCTTACCAAAAATTATCCGGATACCATCCGGCCGGCCATCGAAATTATCGGCACGGAAGAAGGCGTAAAAAAGATTGCGGGCATGTATCTTATGCTCACCAAAAAAGGACCGTTGTTCCTGGCCGATACCACGGTGAATTTTAATCCGACCGCAGAAGAACTGGCCGATATCACTTTGCTGGTTGCGAAGGAAGTAAGACATTTCAACCTGGTACCGCGCATTGCAATGCTGAGTTATTCAAATTTTGGAACCAGCAATTCTCCGGAAGCCAGACTGGTGGCCAGAGCCACGGAAATTGTGAAACAAAAAGATCCTGACCTGATTGTGGATGGCGAAATGCAGGCCAGCATTGCTTTGAACAATGAAATTCTGAGGGAGAATTATCCCTTTCAGTAACCTGGTGGATCAGGAAGTGAATACCCTGATTTTTCCAAATCTGGCAGCCGGAATGTTGCTTATAACCTATTGAAAGAAGTGGGTGGCGCCGATGCCATCGGCCCGATCTTACTGGGGATGAAAAAACCGGTGCATGTTCTGCAGCTGGGAAGTTCGGTGAGGAATATTTATAATATGGCGCTGGTGGCTGTGATCGATGCACAAATAAAATGTCAGCATACATCTGATGAAGCCATGCGCCAGTCGGCTGGTGGAAAAGAACCAAAAAATAAATTGTACTTTCATTCCAGTTATCATTCATGAATATTTTTACAGAATTCGGGCGATATATACTGATGCTGAAGGACATGTTTTCCAAACCGGAAAACTTCAAAATGTACTGGAAAGAATTCATGCATCAATGTGCGGAAATCGGCATCCGTTCCCTGGGTATTGTGGTGATCATTTCCGTTTTTCATGGGTGCGGTTTCCGCCTTGCAAACGGCCTATCAGCTGGTGAGCCCGCTTATTCCCAGTATCCACCATCGCGCATGATTGTACGCGATACCGTTATCCTTGAATTTGCACCTACCCTGGTATGTATTGTACTGGCGGGTGTGGTGGGCAGTAAGATCGCGGGAGAACTTGGGAATATGCGGGTGAGTGAACAGATCGATGCGCTTGGAAATCATGGGGATCAATACCAGTACCTACCTGGTTCTCCCAAAAATTCTGGCTGCGATGATCACCATTCCTTTGCTGGTGGTTATTTCCATGGTATTGGGAATCTGGGGTGGAAGACTGGCCAGTGTGGCAACAGGAATTGTTGCGGCTTCCCAGTTCGACAAAGGATTGCATTTCGAATTTCATTCCCTATAATGTTTTTTTGCGCTGGTAAAAGCCTATACTTTCCTTTTATTATTTCCAGTATTCCTTCTTTTTATGGATATTATGTAAAAGGCGGGGCGCTGGAAATCGGAAGGGCCAGTACCAAATCCGTTGTTGTAAGTTGTGTGCTGATCCTGTTGGCAGATTATGTGCTTTCAGCCATTTTATTATAAGCAATAAAGTTCATGATTGAAGTAAAAAATTTAAAAAAGACCTTTGGTGGTAAAACGGTTATCGACGATGTCAGATGCCGTAATGCAGACCGGTAAATGCAACCTGATCATCGGTTCCAGCGGAAGCGGTAAAACGGTTTTTATGAAATGCCTGGTCGGATCTATTTGAACCCGACTCGGGTGAAATCAGCTATAGCGGTCAGAGTTTTACTGCCATGAATGAGGAGGACAGGAAAATGTTGCGTCAGCAGATCGGCATGCTGTTTCAGGGTTCGGCTTTGTTCGACAGTATGACGGTTGAACAGAATATCATGTTCCCGCTGGATATGTTTACCAAAGATTCTTTTGCAAAAAAACTAAAGCGGGTAAACGAAGTGCTGGAACGGGTGAATCTTGAAGGATGTGAATAATAAATTTCCTGCGGAAATTTCCGGGGGTATGAAAAAAAGGGTGGGTATTGCCAGGGCCATTGTGCTGAATCCGAAATATCTGTTTTGTGATGAACCGAATTCCGGACTTGATCCGCAGACTTCCTGCTGATCGATAAACTGATTCAAGGAAATTACGCTAGAATATAATATTACTACCGTGGTGAATACGCACGATATGAACAGTGTGATGGAAACCGGCGATCATATTATTTATATGTACCAGGGACTAAAAGAATGGGAAGGCAGTAATAAGGAAATCATTTTCAGCAAAAACCAAAAACTCAATGAATTTATTTTTGCCTCTGAATTTCTTCAGGATGCCAAGGATATGCGGATGCTGGAAATGAAAGGAAAAATTGATAATAACCGGAATATGGATGAATTGCTGAAATAACTAATTTTGCGGCAAATCAGAAACGAACTAAACAAAAATAAATGGCAGTCTTAGTTAATAAGGAATTCAAAGATCATTGTACAGGGATTTACCGGAACGGAAGGAAGTTTTCATGCTTCCCAGATGATTGAATACGGAACGAAAGTGGTGGGCGGAGTTACGCCCGGGAAAGGTGGAATCAAGCATCTTGACCGGCCCGTTTTCAATACCGTTGCGGAAGCGGTTAAAGAAACCGGGGCCGATGTGTCCATTATTTTTGTACCCCCTGCATTTGCTGCAGATGCCATTATGGAAGCTGCCGAAGCCGGGTATTGCCCTGGTGGTTTGTATTACGGAAGGCATTCCGGTGCAGGATATGGTGAAAGTGAAAAATTATCTTTCAGGAAAAAATACCCGTCTCATCGGACCCAATTGCCCGGGGGTTATTACGGCCGGATGAATGTAAAGTGGGCATCATGCCGGGCTTTGTATTTAAAAAAGGGAAGATCGGGATCGTTTCGAAATCGGGAACACTTACTTATGAAGCAGCCGACCAGGTGGCGAAAGCCGGACTCGGCATTTCAACAGCCATCGGTATTGGGGGCGATCCCATCATCGGCACTACCACCAGGGAAGCGGTTGAATTGCTGATGAATGATCCGGAAACGGATGGCATCGTCATGATTGGTGAAATCGGGGGAAGTATGGAAGCGGAAGCAGCACGCTGGGTTAAAGCGAATAACCGCAAACCGGTGGTTGGATTTATTGCCGGACAAACTGCCCCTGCCGGACGCCGGATGGGACATGCCGGCGCCATCATTGGGGGTGCGGAAGATACCGCCGCAGCCAAAATGAAGATCCTGGCAGAATGTGGAATTCATGTGGTGCAGAGTCCCGCCGATATCGGAGCGACGATGGCCAAAGTGATTAAAAAATAAAAGAGGCCAGCTCTTATATCGGAGACGACCTCTTGTTATAACCGGCCCGTGCCGGAGTTTCCTACGGGGAATACATTATTCTGTTTTAAGATAAACGGCGGCCATGTTTGTGGCCATGATGACGATGGTGATGCCGTTTGGTTTTATTGAACTGCCTGCGGTCGTGGCGCAGATCGCGCTTGTCCATTCTCATTTCCCGGTGATCACCGGAAACCTTATTTCTTTCATAAGTCATTTCGTGGCGGTCGCGGTTCACATCGCGGTTATCTTTATAAGTACCGTGAAATTGTGCCTGTGATGCGATAGCTAGGAATAAACCGGCTGCCATCAGTAAGACGAATTTCGCTTTCATAATCTTTATTTTTAGGTGAGTAAATGAATACCTTTCTAAGATGGCCGGGGCATCCGGAAGTTTAGTTTGGCATCGTTATAGTTTAGTTAAGGGATATGTAATCGGGTAAAAAAGGCATCCTTAACCCTTTTAAACCCTTCCATATGCCTCTCTTTTGGACAAAAAATGATGATATGACCTTAAAATCAGTCTTTTTCCTTTCGCTTGCCCTGCTCAGCTATAAAATATTTTTTGCGCAAACGCCTTTTCCGTACGAAAGAACCTGGAAAAAGATCGACTCCCTGATTAAGAAAAAGGGTCTTCCGAAATCAGCGCTGGAAGAAGTGAATAAAATTTATGCCGCCGCAAAAAAGGAGAAACAGGAGGGGCAATGGGTAAAAGCCGTCCTGTACATGGAACAGTTGCAGGGGGCAGCAGCAGAAGATATCACAAAATCGCGCTTACGTTATGAAGAAGAGATTCGGTCAGCTCCGCCCCGGGTAGCAGCCTTGCTGAGCAGTCTGGAAGCGGAACAGTTATATAACTATCTGCAACAACAGCGATATCGCTTATCGGGCAGAACGGAATTGCAAAATGATTCATCAGAAGATATTAGTACCTGGACGGCTGGAATGCTGAATAAAAAAATCCGCGAACTATATCTGGGTTCTCTGAAAGAGGAGGCACTTTTGAAACGAACAAATCTTGCGCCGTTTGATGTGATCATCATAAAGGGGAATGCGCGCAATTTGCGCCCGACCCTTTATGATCTGCTGGCGTATCGCGCGCTGATTTATTTTCAGGATGATGATCCGGAACAGCCGCTTGCGGAAGATGCATTTGTGATGAACAATCCGGCCGTTTTTCTGCCAGTCAATCAGTTCCGGGAGTTTTCATTTAAGGGCTCCGCTACTTCCTCCAATCATCTGACGGCTCTGAAATTATTTCAGAACCTGCTGAGGTTTCATGCGGCGGATGCGAGACCCGATGCAGAGATTGATGCGGATATCAACCGGATTGGTTTTGTGAACCGATACGCAGTGATGACGGAAAAAGATTCGCTGTATCTGACTGCCCTGCAGCAAATAACAAATCAATACCCCGTGCTGCCGGTTGCCGCCCAGGCCTGGTATTTACAGGCTGCTTTTTATTCGCAAAGAGCGGCTTCTTTTGATCCGGTAGATGATACGGCAAACCGGTTTGACTTTGTAAAGGCGAAAGCGATTTGTGAACGGGTGTTAATCCAAAAGGATTCATCAGAAGGAAAAACAAACTGCAGTTCCCTTTTGAACAATATCACGCATAAATCCTTTACGCTCGAAACGGAAAAAGTAAATCTTCCGGATCTGCCTTTCAGGGCCCTGGTCAGCTATAAGAACGTGAATCATCTTTATGCCCGCATTATCCGGATAGACGATGCAACCCGGGATGCCCTGGGTGACAATGGCTGGGATGAAAATCTCTGGAAAAAACTGCTTCGTTTCCCGGTATTGAAAAGTTTTGATCAGGCGCTGCCGGAAACAAACGATTTTCAGCAGCATAGGGTGGAAATTAAAGTAGATGCGCTGCCTTTTGGGCAATACGCTTTATTTACGAGCCCGGATCCTTCGTTTAGTGAAAAGGGCAGTGCTGGCTGTGCAATACTTTTTCAATTCCTCTATTGCTTTTGTGAATCACGGGGAGGATTATTTTGTAGCAGACCGCGATTCGGGAGCGCCGCTGGCCGGGGTGACCGTTCAAATCCTTAACCGGGTGTATGATGCCAGGCAGCGGAAAGAAGTTTACCGTAAAAATGGATCCTATAAAACGGATTCGCATGGCTATTTCCACCTGCTGAAAGATAAGGATGACCGGTACTACGAAAGGAGATTTGAATTTTATCATGGCAGGGACTATTTATCCGTATCCGGCCAAAGAGTTTATTCATTTAATAACAGTGAGACCGTGCTGAACCCGGATGCGAAGACTTTTGAGAAGAAAATGCTGAAGGATATACTTTTTACGGACCGCGCCATTTACCGGCCGGGGCAAACTGTTTATTATAAGGGTTGCTGGTGACGAAAGATTATCAGACGAAAAAATATAAGGTCGCTGAAAAGGTAAAAATAAAATTGTATCTGCTGGATGCAAATGACCAGCGGGTGGATTCAGTAATGACCAGGCCGGATGAATTTGGTTCCTTTCACGGGAGCTTTAAATTGCCGGATAATTTATTGAACGGGGCATTCAGTATACAGGATTCGCTTACGGACGACAGCCGGGATTTTTCTGTTGAGGAATATAAACGCCCGAAATTTTATGTGGAATATGATACGCGGTAAAAGGCAGTTACACGTATCGGGGACAGTATTCATGTCAGCGGTGCTGCCAAAGGATATGCGGGAAATAATATCAATGGGTCCAAAGTCAGTTACCGGGTCTTCCGCGAATCGCGGTTTCCGTACCCCTGGTATTTCCGGAGGATGCCGTCCGGCGCGGAACAGGAAATTACGCATGGCGAAGGACGTAACCGATGTCAACGGCAAATTCAATATTGATTTCCGTGCGTTGGCCGATCCCGGCATTAATAAAGAATCCAAACCCGTATTCCGTTACCGGATTGAAACGGATATTACCGACCTGAATGGAGAAACCCGTTCTGCCAGCACAACCGTGGCGGCCAGTTACCAGTCGTTCCAGATCGTATCTTCTCTTCCGCAGGAAAGCAGGATGGATGCAGACAGCCTGCAACAGATTCCTGTAACCACTCAAAATGCCTCCGGAGAATTTGTGCCGCAACTTCTGACGGTTACGGTGTACCGATTGAAGATCGCCGGATCGCCTGATCAGGAAAAGGTATTGGGAGCAGCCAGATCAGTTTGTGATGCAGAAAGCGGAGTATATTCAGTCTTTTCCGAATGATGAATATCAGGATGAAACGAATAAGGCATCCTGGGAAAAGCTGTCAATCCTGTTGGAAAAAACAGACAGCACCCGGGCGATCGGGATTATTCCCACTGGATTCAAAAAAGCAACTACAGGCTACCTGGTGGTTGGTTCCTGATGGAATTCAGTGCAAAAGACAAAAACGGAGAAACGATTACAGATAAACGATATATTGAGCTGGTCAGCAGCCGGGAGAAAAAAACGGCGTTTCCTTCGTATAATGCGATTGTTGCGGATGATCAGACCGGGGAACCGGGAAAGGAACTGAGTTTTCAGACCGGATCTTCCGCATCGGATGTATTTGTTATCCGGGCCAGGGAAGGTTTGGACGACAGCCTCACAACTTATTCTTTTTACAAACTCAATAATGAAATCAAATCAACTGCCTGAAAGTTGAAGAAAAAGATCGCGGGGGATTTGCAGTGAATGATGTATTCATAAAAAACAATCGCTGGTATAGCAGCAATCACCTCATTCATGTTCCCTGGACGAACAAAGAATTGCAGGTCAGTTATGAAACCTGGAGAGATAAAACCCTGCCGGGCAGTGCGGAGAAATGGAAAATAAAGATCAGCGGCGACAAGAAAAATAAAGTGGCCGCAGAAGTGCTTACAGCCATGTATGATGCTTCGCTGGATCAGTTTAAAAAACATAGCTGGGAACTTCCGGATCTCTATCCTGTATTTTCGTGGAGAGAATAGTTGGAACGGAATTGATAATTTTGATGATCAGGTTTCTATGATAAACCGGCTGCCGGATAATCCGGCTGGATATTATCTATAAACAATATGATCAATTGACTGATCAGCGCGAGGATACCGGGAACAGTTTATATGGCAGACATGATGATTCTGAGCGTGCTGCTCCGGGAGCAGCGATAAAAGAAATTATTCAGATGGTATGGCAGAACGGAGCTAAAGTATCAGCACCGCAGAAGAAGATAAGAACGTTGCAAATTGCGAAGCTCTATGCCGAAGATCGTCAAGGATGGAGAACCTGGTCAGGATACAGCAACACAGGTATCCTCAAACCCATCCGTATCCAAATCCGCAAAAATTTCAACGAAACCGCATTTTTCTTTCCGGACCTGAAAACGGATGCTGGCGGGAATGTTGAAATTTCGTTTACGATGCCGGAAGCCTTAACCCAATGGAAATGGATGATTTTTGCGCATACCAAAGATCTGGCCTTCGGTTATTCCGAAAAATCGGTGATCACTCAAAAAGAACTGATGCTGCAACCCAATATGCCCCGATTCTTCCGGGAAGGGGATACCATGCAGCTCCCGGTTAAAATTTCCAATCTGTCTGCCGCAACAATGACCGGCACGGTTCAGCTGGACTGGCTGGATGCCACCAACAACAGCAATCAGAATATCGTCTTTCAGAATAAGAAGCGTGAGTCAGTCTTTCAGCGTGGCAGCAGGGCAAAGCACGGTGGTCAATTTTCCCACAGTCATTCCAACGAACTTTCAACAGCCGGTGGTTTACCGGCTTACAGGCAAAAACAAATGACCGAGCCAGTGACGGAGAAGAAAATATCATTCCGGTGCTGAGCAACCGGATGCTGGTTACCGAAACACTTCCGTTGAATTTGGGAAGCAGGAAATCAATCTGCAGTTTTCCTGGGAGAAATTACTGGAAAGTAAATCGGGAACGACATTAAAGAACCAGTCACTCACGGTGGAATATACAACCAATCCGGCCTGGTATGCGGTTCAGTCGCTTCCCTATCTGATGGAATTTCCTTATGAATGTGCGGAACAGACTTTTAACCGGTTTTATGCCAATGCGCTTGCCACTCAAATTGTAAGCGGTTCACCGGGCATCAAGGCTATTTTTGAACAATGGAAAAATATGGATACTGCAGCCCTGTTCAGCAATCTTCAGAAGAATGAAGAATTAAAAACGGTACTGCTTCGGGAAACACCCTGGGTGCTGGAAGCGCAAAATGAAAATCAGCAAAAGAAAAACCTGGCCCTCTTATTCGATATGGTCAGGATGAGCAGGGAGCTAAAATCAGCATTGGATAAATTGAAACATGATGCAATCGGAAGGAGGCGGATTTCCCTGGTTCAAAGGCGGCAGGGATGATCGTTATATCACCCAGTATATTATTTCCGGAATCGGACATCTGAAAAAACTGAAGGCCGTTCCGGAAGGGGAGGAACCCGCTCTGGATAAGATTGCGAAATCGGCCATTGCTTATCTGGATAAGGAACTGAAATCGGCATACGATCATCGTCCGAAAAAAGAAGAAGAAAATATTTCAGCTACCCAGATCCAGTATTTATATATGCGCAGTTTCTTTCCGGAGATTGGGTTACCCGGATCTGTATTTCCGGCCATGAATTATTACCGCAAGCTGGCCATTCAGATACTGGGCAAAACAAAATATGTATCTGCGCGGAATGATCGCTTTGTTTTTATACCGGACCGGCGATCAGAAAACAGCAAAAGATATTCTTGCATCCTTGAAAGAAAATGCCACGCAATCGGAAGACCTGGGTATGTACTGGAAATCCGTTAAGCCTGGTTATTACTGGGCCGGAATCACCGGTGGAAACACAGTCCCTGCTCATTGAAGCATTTAACGAGATCGGCCCGGATCTGAAATTAACCGATCAGATGAAGTATTGGCTGCTCCGGCAAAAACAAACGCGGCATTGGAGCAACACCAAAGCAACTGCCGATGCCTGTTATGCGCTGTTGTTGAATGGCAGCAACTGGCTGGGGGCGCGCAAAATGCGGATATCAGTCTGGGAGATTATACAATTCATACAGCCAATGAAAAAGCGGAAGCCGGAACCGGTTATATGAAGAAAGTGATTCCCGGCGATTCCGTTCAACCTTCGATGGGAAATATACGCGTGGTCATTCACCCTGAATCGGGTAAAACCGTATCTCCGTCCTGGGGAGCTGTCTATTGGCAGTATTTTGAAAACCTGGACAAGATAACGACGGCGGCATCAGCCTTATCCATCACGAAAGCATTGTATATCCAAAAGAATACCGGCAGCGGGCCGGTGCTGGAGCCGGTTAATGAAGGAAATATTTTAAAGCCGGGAGATAAATTGATCATGCGGATCATCATTAAGAGCGACCGGGACATGGAATATGTACATTTGAAAGATATGCGGGCTGCCTGTCTTGAACCTGTGAATGTGTTGAGTGGCTATCACTGGCAGGGCGAGTCTGGGTTATTATGAAAGCACCAAAGGATGAAAGCACCAATTTCTTCTTTGATTACCTGCCGAAAGGAACGCATGTATTCGAATATCCTTTATTTGTTACCACCGCCGGAACTTACAGCAATGGCATCAGCGCGCTGCAGTGCATGTATGCACCGGAATTTGCAGCGCATACGGAAGGCATACGGATCAGGGTTGCGGGGAAATAAAATTTATGCAGGAAACAGATGTATTGATCGTTGGACAGGGATTGGCGGGCACCTGGTTAAGCTGGTGGCTGGAACAGGCCGGGATTTCCTGCCGGGTAATGGATGATGCCGATCCTGGGTCGGCTTCGAAATATGCAGCCGGACTGATCAATCCGGTTACCGGCAGAAGGATGGTAAAAACCTGGATGATTGAGGAACTGATGCCCTTTGCCTGGAAAGTCGTACAGCGATATGGGATCATTTCTTCAAACGGATCTGATTTCGGAAACGGCTGTCGTTGATTTTTTCCCTACTGTTCAGATGCTGCAGGCATTTCAAAAAAGATATGAAGAAGATTCCACGTATTTGCGGCTGGCAAAAAATCTGCCTGGCGTCGGCGGTGAAGAATATGCAAACCCGCAGGATGCGCAGGAATATGAAAATATCTTCCGGTTCGATCTGGGCTGGGGCGTTATTCATCCCTGTTATCTGGTTCAGACAGAAAAATTATTGATATGCCTGGCGAAGCCATCTGCAGGAAAAGAACTATTTACGGGTGGAAACATTTAAGCCATGGATAAGCTGGTTGTCCGGGAGTCAGCCATTGAATATTCGGATATGACGCAGCCAGTACATTATTTTCTGCGATGGGAAAGTGCCGGCAGGGCAATCCATTTTTTGAAAAACTGCCCTTTGCCCTGAATAAAGGAGAAGGATTGCTGGTGGAAATCAATGATATTCCCCGACAAACGGTTTATAAAAAAGGCATGAGCCTTGTGCCCTGGAAGGAACATATATTCTGGGTGGGGTCTTCCTATCAATGGGAGTTTGCAGATGACCAGCCTTCGGAAAGCTTCAGGTCCGCCACGGAAAACTGGTTAAAGAACTTTCTTAAAGTTCCCTTTAAAATCGTTGATCATTTTTCAGCGTTTCGTCCGGCCACTCTGGAAAGACGACCCTTTGCCGGCTTTCATCCCAAATATCCCCGGATAGGTATTCTCAACGGATTGGGAACGAAAGGCTGTTCCCTGGCCCCCTAGTTTGCTGCACAGCTGGCAGAGAAAATTTCCGGAGGTGGAGTTATTGACCCATTGGCGGATATAAAACGGTTTGAAAGAATTTTAATGAAATAGGGTTAAAGAGCCATCCGGATCACATTACCATAATGTGGTATTTATTGGATACAAAGGTCTTGTTAGCTTTGAGAAGAAACCAAGTTCCAATAAATTTAATTGTATGACCGCTGATCGGAAAATAGCAATTGTTGCGGAAGAAAATATTTTGAACAGGATATATATGGTCCGGGATCAGAAAGTAATGATAGATCGCGATCTGGCGGAATTATACGGGGTGGAAACAAAACGGCTGAAAGAAGCCGTAAGAAGGAATATCAATCGTTTTCCTCCGGATTTTATGTTTGAAATGAATGTCAAGGAGTTAGAAAATTGGAGGACGCAATTTGCGTCCTCCAAAGAAGACATGCAGGGATTAAGATATGCTCCTTTTTGTTTTAGCGAACAGGGTGTAACAATGGTATCCTGTATTTTAAACAGTGAAAGAGCGATATTCAGTAAATATTCAGGTGATCAGGGTTTTCAGTAAAATGAGAGGTGCATTGATGATGAATAAGGATATCTTGTTAAAGCTGGAGCAACTGGAAAAAAGAATGTTTGATCAGGATAAAAAGGTAAATAAAAATGAAGAAGATGTTCATATCATTTTGAAACATTAAAAAAACTAATTAATCCGCCAAAAGAATCCAGAGCGGCAATTGGTTTCCGGAGGCAGAACGAGGAGAAATGATGAACCCCGTTAATTTAAGCTCTCCGCTTCCTCTTTAACAGCTTTGAGCAGGAAAATGGTTTTTCCATTGCGGGATTGTAAAGGATCCTGCTTTAATAGCCTGGACATGGCTTCATAGAGTTCCGGTAAATCCTGGTTTAAGCATACAGGGTTTTCGAAGAAGGTTTCGACGGAAACCGCCCAGAATTCATGGTAGTTCACGGCCGCATATTCACCCAGCAGATTCCGTTTTCCTCCCTGCATGCTGGTAAAGATGGGGCGGGCCACTTTGGAGAAATTCTTGAACTCTTTCTTGAAATGTTTGTCCTCTTCGGTTTCTGTAATAAAAGTTACGTAGGCCAGCGCATGACCCATTTCATGCAATCCGACATTGCAATTGGGGGTTAACCCGCTAATTCCCTTGATGAAATTATCCCAGGAAAGATAAATGCCGCTCTGGTCCACATGGCCCATAAAAGGACGGGAATAGAATCCATAGTGATAATCATCTTTCAATACAAAAATGTCATTGAAATAATTCAGCATGAATTTATCCAGACCGAAAGTGAGCTGAACGGCCACCGCACTGATCAGGATGGGCATTTCCGCACTTTCCTTTCACTTCGATATAATGGAAACTTCCGGGCTTTTTTAAAAAGGAAAGTGCGGAAAAGAAACTTACGCTGATCTTCCAGGCCCAGTCTGTTATAAAAACGGATATATTTGGAAACAACGCTGTGGTAAAAGGTTTCGTTTCAATAAATTTCCGTTGCTGACGACTGATATAAAACTTGTTGAAAAGTGCAGAAAGGGTCCGGTGCAGGATCAGTACGCCCATCACCAGGGATACAATGATAATGAATTCCATAAGGTCCGTTTTTCTTTTTGCTTGCTTCAGGTCGGTCCGATCAGAAACAGTTGGCCTTACAAGGGTGTTGGATGGAAGGGTTCAGGTAAGAATAGGATTACCAGGACGGTTTAATCAGAGGAGGTGAATCGTACGGATGCTACAAGGTAAAAACTATTTTTTAGAAATGAAAGAGGGCTGAACCGGTTTTTTAATTTTTTTTAATCCTTTTCCCTCTACGCGTCATTGCCCTACCTTTGCCGGCTGAATCTAGGATATAACTATGTTCAGAACACATGACTGTGGCGAATTAGGACTGGCAGATGTTAACCGGGAAGTCACCCTGGCCGGATGGGTGCAAAGCATCAGAAAGTTCGGCAGTATCAGTTTTATTGATCTGCGCGACCGTTATGGGATTACCCAGCTGCTTTTTGGATGAAGCCCTGAATGACAGCCTTGGCGGAAACCCCCCTGGGCAGGGAATTTGTTATTCAGGCCACGGGAACCGTTTCCGAAAGGTCCAACAAGAACCTCCAAATCCCAACGGGGGAAATTGAGATCAAAGTAAGCCGGTTTACCATTTTGAATAAATCGGCCACCCCGCCTTTTACCATTCAGGATGATACCGATGGAGGAGATGATCTGCGGATGAAATACCGCTATCTCGACCTGCGCCGGACTGCAGTAAAGAAAAACCTGGAACTGCGCTATGCCGTAAACCGGGCAGCCCGGAATTATCTGCACCAGCAAACAGTTCATGGATATCGAAACCCCTTTCCTGATCAAATCCACGCCGGAAGGCGCCCGTGATTTTGTAGTGCCTTCCCGGATGAATGCCGGGTCAGTTTTATGCCCTTCCGCAGAGCCCGCAGACCTTTAAACAACTGCTGATGGTCAGTGGGTACGACCGGTATTACCAGGTAGTAAAATGTTTTCGGGATGAGGATCTTGCGGGCCGACCGTCAGCCCGAATTCACCCAGATCGACTGTGAAATGAGTTTTGTTGAACAGGATGATATTCTGAGGATGTTTGAAGGTATGATCAAGTTTATTTTTAAAGAAGTAAAAGGGATTGAATATAAGGATGAGGTGGAAAGGATGAGCTGGGAAGATGCGATGTGGAATTATGGGAATGACAAACCCGATATCCGTTTCGGGATGAAAATTGCCAATCTGAAATCGCCTGTTAGAAAGAAAAGGATGCACTGGAAGCCGATGGTATGATCTGATCGGCAAGGCCGGTTTTCACGTATTTGATCAGGCTGAAACGGTCTGGCCATTGCCGTTCCGGGAGCCGCTGCCTGGACCCGCAAACAATTCGATGAACTAACGGAATGGGTTAAACGCCCGCAGATCGGCATGCAGGGTCTGGTATATATCCGGTGCAATGAAGACGGGACATTCAAAAGCAGTGTAGATAAATTCTATGCTGAAGAAAGACTAAAGCCATAGCCGCTTTCTGCAATGCTAAACCAGGTGATGCCATCCTGATCCTGGCGGGCAGGGAAGAAAAAACCCGTAAAGCCATCAGTGAACTGCGGCTGGAACTGGGAGAACAGCTGGGCCTGCAGGAAAAAAGATGAATTCAAATTGCTGTGGGTGCTTGATTTCCCCTTGTTTGAATACAGTGAAGAAGACAATCGCTGGGTTGCCCGTCATCATCCGTTTACCGCGCCCAAACCCGATCAGATTGCCATGATGATCAATAATGATCCGGCCATTCCCAGATGCTGACGAATATCTCGAACATCCCTATGCCGATATCAAAGCAAATGCCTACGATATGGTGCTGAATGGAAATGAGATCGGCGGCGGATCCATCCGGATCTTCCAGCGTGAACTGCAGGAAAAAATGTTTGATGCCCTGGGCATGAGCCGCGAAGAAGCAAACCATAAATTCGGTTTTTTGCTTGGCGCTTTTGAATATGGCGCACCTCCCCATGGAGGCATTGCATTTGGATTCGACCGGCTTTGCGCCATTCTGGGCGGAAGTGAAAGCATCCGCGATTTTATTGCCTTTCCAAAAAACAACAGCGGCCGGGATGTGATGCTGGATGCGCCCGCAGCGATTGATGAGAAACAATTCGACGAACTTTCGATTGAAATTAAAAAGTAAAAAAAATAACGGGATCTGATTTTTAATGCTTCATTCCGTAATCCTGATCATTCCCCCTCCATTATATGAATGATATTCCCCGTTATACATGGCGTCTGCACTGACCGGTCCCATTTTAAATATGCCGGGTGAAACAGCCCGCACCGCATAATAATAAGTCTGTTTTATGTTGTCGGCATCCACAAACAGATTGATGCGGTCGTCCCGTACATCCAGTGCCGTTGGGGTATAAGCATCTTTGATCCATTCCATGCCGGGAATCTCTTTTGTTCTCGGATTCTCGATTTCAAATCCCGCCGGCAGCAGATCGGTGATCACTACATTTTCCACATCCCCGCTGAATGATTTTTCGAGACTGATCTGCACGATCATCAGTTCATTTTGTTTGAAACTGTTTCCGTGTAACGGCTCTTCCGTAACGATCGAAAAATCGTTTTCTCACTTTCAGGTAATTATCCGATTCCTTCATAGTTCCCGCCGGCGGAAATACCTTCCTGTTCCCAGTAATAATAGATATTTCCCTTCCCCTTTACCTGAATTTCCGGACTCCCGGCTTTCAGCTGCGCCGGACTGATCTTTAGATCTGCACCGGTAAAATGGGCAATGGTCTTACCGTTGACCCTTATCTCTGCTGTCGCGTCCGAAGCGGCCTGCTGTTTGGCAATCTTACCCAGCGCCAGAAAACCGAATGACCAATTCCTGCGTACTATACCAGCTTCGCTGCTGAAGTTTTTCCGTGACATGTTTTGCCATTTCGGGGATCTGCGCATTTTCAGGATCCACATCTATCAACACATCCAGGGCAATGGCTTCATCCCGGATATCTGAATAGAAACTGCCTCCTGTTTGAGCGATTCGATTCTTCACCTGCAAACTGGTCCGGCAGGAATTGCTTATAATTATTTCTGTCGCCGGCAATGGCATAAGCTGCAGCCAGCAGATATTTACAATCGAGGCTCAGCAGCGAAGGATTGGCTTTATAATAATTCATGACCGGCGTATTGGGTTTACCGGCAAGGGCCAGCACATACAATCCATAGATCACTTCTTTGGGAACAATTTTTTTATGCTGGTCGCGGTTGTAATAATAATTGATCGTCTTCCTGTCACGCAATTGCCCGTTGATATAACCCAGCATGGTTTCCAGCAGACTCTTATCCACATCAAAACCTGCCTTGCCGGCTTCAATCAGAAAATGGGCCGCATAGATGGTCGTCCACCAGTTGGCCGACTTCTCATCATCCCATAAAGTGACCGCTCCGTTATACAGCTGCCTCATTTTTATTTTCCGGATGGCTTCCTGCACATTGTAGTTTGCATTGTTGCGCATGTCCTTTCCCTGATGAAGCGCATCTGCCAGATCCCCGAAATACAATTGAGGGAAAGCCATTGAAACGGTCTGTTCCGTGCATCCGTAAGGATATTCCAACAGGTATCCCAGGTATTTGCTCAATCCCGCACCAGGGAAACGGCTCAGCAACAACTGGCTGCTGATACTGGAGGGAATAAAATCGGCCTTATCAAAATTTATGGTTTGCGATGATCCTCCCTTTAGCATTCCGCTGCCTGTGTTTTTTTGCAGTGAAGCCGCCGGCCGCACGCTGATTTCCGTTTCATCGGAAAATTTTTCTCCCATACCATTTACGTCCACGATTACTTTTCCGGTTCCCATTTCGGGTTTGGCCATCACGTTGAAGGATAAGCGCTTTTCGCTGTTGGGCGGAATGGTAAAGATCCTGTTTACCGGTTCCTGCCACCTGTATGCCACCGGTTGTTTTTAAAATAGCCGATCCCATAGCCGTTTTTGCGGTCGTATTGGTTATGGTTACCGGTACCAGCACAGAATCGGAGGGGGTCAGAAAGCGGGGAAGCGCCGTACTCAACACCAGCGGATCGGCAACGGTCATTTTCGATTCGGCTGAACCGAAGCGTTCATTTCGGTAAGAAACAGCCATCAGCCGCACTTCGCCTGAAAATTGCGGAATATCCAATTGCAAAACCCGCTTCCCCATTTCCGTCAGTCTGTTTAATACCGCTCCAGTAGGAAAGGATTTTTATTCTTTTGGCCGGCATGGGGTTCGTCCTTTTGGTCATGTCCGTTTCGGAATCTCCGCCTGTACTGCTCAGCCGTGCTTTTATTTCAGGCAGCAGTAACGGATAAAGATCATAAGCATCTACAGCCAGTGCGCGTCGTCGCATAAAAATATCCGTAGGGATCCGGTGTTTTAAAATCGGAGACCTGCAAAACGCCATTGTCAACAGCGGCCAGCGTAACCATGCTGTTTGGTGCGGCTTTTACCGTTATTTCCTGATGTGTTCCGGAGCGGACGGTTTGTTTTGCCAGGATTTCCACTGCGATCCTCCTGCTTTTTTCTTCTACTTTCATATTCTCAAATCCATGAGCAACGGTTAACGGAATATCCGACATGCCGTGCGGTTTGATGAGGGTTGCTGTGATATAAGCATTGGGAATATCCTCTGCAGTGAGTTTCAGGTCGATGGCTGGCCGTGCGGTTCACCACATTTACATACTGATAGCTGATGAGCTTTTCCGTTTCCAGCGTCACCAGCATTCGCCCGTCGAATGGCGCTTTGAACAGCGCCTTTACGGTTTCCCCGTTATAATAAGAAGATTTGTCAGGCTGAATATCCACATGCCCCTCATTATTCACTTCAAAAGAAGTCTGATCGCTTCCCCAGTAGCCATAACTGTAAAAAGATTTGCTCACATAGCTGTTTGCTCCGGGCATGGCTACGCGCACTTCGTATTCACCCGGCGATCGGGGCGTAAAGGAATATACCGTTTGCTCTCCGCCGACCGTTGCGGTGGAAGAACTGATCAGCTTATCTTCTTTCTGGGATTCGTACCGGAAATAAGCACCGCTTTTGGTTAGTACGGTCCGGTATTCGTGTTTGATCACGGATACAGCTGCCGGAATGCCATTCAGCAATTTTTCATTTCTATCCAGCACGACGAGCGGAAAACGGATGGGCTGGTTCAGTGGATAATACCAGCTTCCGTCGTCTGCAATGCCAAAATAATGCGGCTGGGTATAGATATTCGTGGAAGTCAGCCGGCTGACGGGCCTTCCGGTTTCGTCAAATACCGTTGTAAAGAAATCAGCCTGCAGCAATCCGATATTTTTATACATCTCCTGCACTTCATATTTTTCCTTTGCATTTCCTTCCCCATTCGTTTTTCCCTCCCGTACAACTTTATCATAAAAGGTTTTCTGGTTGGAAAGACTGAAATCGTAGTTTTTGTATTTCTTCGGTGAAAAGGTTTTTTGTTTCAGCTGGATCTCCACTTCATAATTTCGGTTGGCAGCCGGCGGACCGAAAAAGTTATCCGCATGAATTTCCAGCTGCGCCGTGTTCCCCGGCTCCAGAAAATCCTTATCCAGTTTAGCCGTCACTTTAATCCGGTCCGGCACAAATTCCTCCACCCGGAAAGGCAGGGAATTCAGCAGCACATCATTCGATGTATATACTTCCAGTGAATAGGATCCGGTGATGGCCGTAAGGGGCAGTTCAATATTGCCTTCCAGCGAGCCCTGTGCATTGAGATTTTTCCTGAAATTCTTCAGTTCTTTTCCATTGGGCAAAAGGAATTTCAATTTCACCGGAATTTCGCCCGGGGAATGCCAGGTATAATCCCGGATAATGACCGAGTAATTGATTTTTTCACCCGGACGATAAATATCCCGTTCCGGATAAATAAAAGCATCCAGTCCGCTGGCATTCGGATTCTTTCCCTCCACGTCGAACCGGGAAGTATTTACCCGGGTACTGCTGAAAGGCAGGAAATTAAAATCATCTTCGGTTTTGGCAATCAGCATGGCCGGCCGGAAGCCGGCAAATTCCCGACGGGTATATTTTATTTCCGCCACACCGCTATCGTTGGTTGCGCCCATCCCCAATACCTGGTTATTTGCGCCGTAAGCAACAATGTTCACTCCTTTTAGCGGATTGGCTGTTTGAATGGAATTCGCAAACACCACCAGGTTCTCACTGGCATCTTTTGCAATCAGTCCGATATCGGAAAGGGAAAGGAAACGGCTGTCCCTGACCCAGTAATCTTTTGCCGAACGGATCATAATATGATAAATGCCTTTGAAATCCGGAAGTTTGTCCTGAATGTCGAAATGGAAAAGCCGGCTGTTGCCATATTTCGGCAGGATGCGGGTATCCACTTCCTGTTCATAGATCACGTCGCCCGGCGTAAGGCTGATATCCTCATTAATCATATCCTGCATTTTCACCGGTGGTTTCCTGGGGATAATATCCGTTACTTCTGGCGCTGAGCAGATTGTTCTCATAAATTTTGGAGATCACCAGTTTTACTTTCGCTACATTGGTGATCCGGACCTCAATATTTTTTTCTCCTTTGGCAGAAAGATAAATACCCTTGCTGTTGGCAAAACTGATGGATGGCTCCAGTTCGCCAAAGCTGATGTTATTGAAATAATCTTCCTGCAGTGTGCCGCCGATCTTTCCGCGTAATCCCTTGCTCAGGGTTAACTGGTAACTTTTATCAGCATCAAACTGATCGCTGTGGATCAGGAATCCGTTTTCCGTTGTTTCCGCATTGAATTTTACGGCAGGAATTATTTTGATATGCGCTGCCAGATCCGTTGCATTGATCTGCTGACTGGTGCTTACGGTAATGGTTCCGCCCAATCCTTCCTGACTGGCAAGCAACTTCATTAATGTGCAGGATAAAGGGAGAAGGGATCACGGCGCTGACAGCAGTTATGTCCGCTGTGCCATTGTTTCCGCCAACCGGAACCAGTCCTTTATCCAGACTGATCTTTGTTTCATAATCTTTATCCTCCATTTTGATCCCGCGACAGCCGGATGGAGATTTTCGCGGAAGGGGAAAGTGTTTGAAGTGCATATGCTGCCGGCTTGCCGTCCACTGAAATCTTCATTTTTTCTTTTAGATGCAGCCGGATCGACGGGATAGTTGAAATAGAGATCCATTTGCGGAAATAGGCGTTGCTGTTTGCTCGTCCGGAAGGACCCAGAGGCCATTGGTATTTTCCAGTTTTAAGGCGAGCGTATGAAACCGGATCTCTTCCGCATTGACTGAAACGGTCGTATTTACTGTATTGAAGAATATCACTGTTCAGGGTCGCTTTATAATTGGTTGCAGGAGATAAAGGGGCGGTTGGCGAAAAAACCAGTTCATCCCCATGTTCCCAGCGGAACTTTCCCGGAATCGCCGGTTCAAAAGAAATATAGCGGGTGGAATCCCACTGGTTGGTCAGTGAGTCGTTGACCAGCGATTTATCGAACCGGAAAACCAGGTTGGTCAGCGGGGGTACTTCATCTTTGGCGTTGGTGTAATCCAGGCTGACCAGGTTGTGGTTGCAGGCAGACAAAAATGCAAGTCCGCAAATCAGCAGCAACCGGAATTTTAAATGCATAGTGGGAAGGGTTAAAATGTTTGCAGCTGTTAATATACAAAAAAGCATATGTTGGTGAACACGCTGCCGTTGAAAATATCTTCTTATTTTTACCAACATAAAATTTAACCCGACACATGGCTTATCAACTTTTAAAAGGGAAAAAAGGAATTATTTTTGGTGCGCTCGACGATAAATCGCTTGCCTGGAGAACGGCATTGCGTTGCCATGAAGAAGGAGCATCGCTGGTGCTGACCAATGCGCCGGTTGCCCTGCGTATGGGTGAGATCAATAAACTGGCAGCTGCCGTGAAAGCCCCTGTGATTGGCGCGGATGTTACCAATATGGAGGATCTGAAAAAGCTTTTTGAAGATGCCATGAATCATTTCGGCGGGAAGATCGATTTCATTCTGCATTCTGTCGGGATGAGTGTGAATATCAGAAAAGGCAAGCCCTATACAGGACTGGATTATGGGTTTAATCAGAAAACGCTTGATATTTCCGCCATGTCCTTTCACCGGGTTTTACAAACCGCTTATGAAATGGATGCCATCAACGATTGGGGAAGCGTGGTGGCGCTGAGTTATATTGCCGCACAACGGGTGTTCCCGGATTATAATGAAATGGCAGATGCCAAGGCCCTGCTGGAAAGTGTGGCCCGCAGTTTTGGATATTATTATGGAATTAAAAATAAAGTGCGGATCAATACGGTTTCCCAGTCGCCTACCAAAACGACTGCCGGCAGCGGAGTAAAAAGTTTTGACGGATTTCAGGCCTATGCGGAAAAAATGAGTCCGCTGGGAAATGCGAGTGCTGATGATTGTGCGGGTTACTGTGCTGTTTTATTCAGCGATCTTACCCGGATGGTGACCATGCAAAATCTTTTTCATGATGGAGGGTTTTCCTTTACCGGCGTTACGGAAGCGGTTATTCAGGAAATGGAAAAAAACCATGAAGTGGCGTAAAATAAAAGTCCTGACCGGTAAGGAAAACAGCGTCACGGAACAGGGTCAATGCTGGCACAGACAGGCTTAAGAAAATAAAAATTCCCTCCGGAGAGGGAATTTTTTATCCACATAATGATTTGTTAATACTCATCCTCATTAAAGAAGAAATCTTCCTGGGAGGGGTAGTCGGGCCAGATATCATCTATCCCCTCATAGATTTCACCTTCATCTTCCAACTCCTGCAGGTTCTCAACCACTTCAATCGGGGCGCCGGAACGGATCGCATAATCGATCAATTCGTCTTTCGTGGCAGGCCAGGGGGCGTCTTCAAGGTAACTGGCGAGTTCTAGTGTCCAAAACATTTTTATTCCTGTATTTAATTTCTGAATGTTTTAATAAGGTCAGATTCAACGGGAGTTTCCCGGAGAAAAGTATGGGAAACGCTGCCTTTAATTTTTCGCAAAAGTAATTTTTATAATGAAACCACCAAATACCATTTATAGGGCAGAAACAGACCTTATTCCGCTTTAAACAAGGTTGTTATATTTGCTGATGATCCCAGCAGCCGCCAGCCGAGCCCATTCTCTCTGCCAGAAATATCGAAAAATACTACGGGGAACTCCATGTGCTGAAAGGGGTAAACCTGGATATCAGCCGGGGTGAGATAGTCAGTATGGTAGGCCCTTCGGGCTCGGGAAAGAGCACCCTTTTGCATATTCTGGGTACGTTGGACGAACCGGCATCCGGGGAAATATTGCTGGAAAACCGGCAACTGCATACCCTGAAAGGAAGATCACTGGCCGCATTCCGGAACCGGCATATCGGATTTGTTTTTCAGTTTCACCACCTTTTACCGGAATTCACAGCCCTGGAGAATGTAAGCATTCCGGCGTGGATTGCCGGCAGGAAGAAATCGGAGGTCAGGGACCGGGCCCGGCAACTGCTGGAAATCCTTGGGGTGAGTCACCGCATGGAGAATAAACCGGCAGCCTTATCGGGTGGGGAACAGCAACGGGTTGCCGTTTGCCGCGCGCTGATCAATCAGCCCGGATATTGTGTTTGCCGACGAACCCACCGGGAACCTGGATTCCGCCAACGCCCGGGAATTGCACCAGTTATTCTTCGATTTACGCAAACAGCTTAACCAGACCTTCCTGATTGTGACCCATAACGAATCCCTGGCGGAGCAAAGTGACAGGGTGCTCAGGATGCAGGATGGGGAGATTTTAATTTGATTTCCTCGGCACCCACGCCACTTCCACTGCCCCAAGCTGATGGCCTGCATAACGGGCGAGGATAAAAAGATAATCACTTAACCGGTTCAGGTATTTTATGATCAGGGGCTGGCCAAGAGGCTCTGCTGTATCAAGCTGAACGGTACTCCGTTCGGCCCTGCGACATATGCAACGGCAGATATGAGCCGTAGAAACCACCACATGCCCCCCGGGCAGAATAAAGGATTTCATGGGCGGTAATACTCCGGTCATCCGGTCTATTTCTTTTTCCAGAAGAAGTACATCTTCCTCGATCAGATCCGGAATTTTCAATGCAATTTCTTTATGGGGATCACAGGCCAGTGCGGATCCAATGGTAAAGAGGCGGTCCTGAATTTCTTTTAACATTCCCCGGCTCTGCTCATCATGGTACTGATCGGCCAGAAGGCCAATAAAAGAGTTTAACTCATCAATATTGCCATAAGCCTCAATGCGAATATTATTTTTAAAAACCTTACTGCCTCCCAGCAGGCTGGTTTTACCGGCATCCCCTGTTTTTGTATAGATCTTTTGCGACATGGTTCATCATCGGGAACTTATATGAAAAATTAAAGTGCAGGTTCAAATATGCCCTCTTTTCTTTTGTCGGTTTCGATTACGCCATCTTTAAGCCGTACAACGCGATGGGCATAATGAGATATATCTTCTTCATGGGTCACCAGCACCACTGTATTGCCTGCAGCCTGAATTTTATTAAAGATTTCCATGATTTCAATGGAGGTTTTTGAATCCAGGTTTCCCGTGGGTTCATCCGCCAGGATCAGGGATGGGTTATTCACCAGCGCCCGGGCAATGGCTACGCGTTGACACTGTCCGCCCGACAATTCATTGGGTTTATGGTGGCTTCTGTCTGTAAGGCTCACTTTTTCCAGCACTTCCATGGCCATTTCCATCCGCGTCTTTTTAGTGATACCGGCATAAACCAGGGGCAGGGCAACATTTTCCGCCGCGGTAAGCCGGGGTAATAAGTTGAATTGCTGAAATACAAATCCGATTTCTTTATTGCGGACTTCAGCAAGCGCATCATCCTCCATGGTGCTGACATCCTGTCCGTTCAAAACATATTTTCCGGCAGTCGGAGAATCCAGACAACCAAGAATATTCATAAGGGTGCTTTTACCCGAACCGGAGGGCCCCATGAGGGCTACGTATTCATTTTTCAAAATTTCCAGGCTGATCCCTTTCAGTACCGGAACGGCCTGCCTTCCCATGAAATAACTTTTCTGAATATTATCGAGAAGAATGATCGTTTGTAAGCTCATAGAATGGTTATTTCTTTATGTCAGGTTATTCAGCCGGGTTTTTGACAACAAGGGGCACTTTAAAATATTGTTCATCCGCTAAGGGTGCATTTCTGAGCGCATCCGAACGGTTAATGGATGGTTCGAAATGATCTTCCCGGAGAACATCCGTTTCTTCTCCCATATACAGGAGTGGTTCAATTCCGGATGTGTCCACTTCATTCAGTTTTTCTACAAAGCCTATCATTTTTTCAAGATCCGCCTTTATTTCCCGTTTTCCCGATTCGTCAAATTCCAGGTTGGCCAGCCTGCACAAATGCTCTATAAGGGCGTCGTTTACTTCCATGAAAGAGGATTATAGACAAAAATAACGGATTCGGGGAGAAAAAGGATACCACTTATGAAATGGGGATGGCTTTTGATGTTGACGGATGACGGATGACGGTTGACAGACTTCATCGGGATCAGGAAGCCCAAATATTACCAGGTTTTTACATTGGAAGTCCGTCAACCATCAACTGTCATCCATCATCACCTGGCCTAAATTCTCCCCACTTTTCCTACCTTCGTCCTCCTCATGGAAAAAAAGAAAGAAATCGTACTCAGCGGTATCAGGCCCACCGGTTTTCTGCACCTGGGCAACTATTACGGGGCTTTAAGGAATTGGGCGCGTATGCAGGATGAATATGAATGCTTTTTTTTTATTGCAGACTGGCACAGTCTCACCACTCATTCTGATACAAAAGACCTGAAAAAAAATACCCTGCGGCTGGTATCCGAGCTGGTGGCCGGCGGACTGGATCCGGAGAAATGCGTGATTTATGCACAAAGCGATATTCCGGAAATCGCCGAACTGTATCTCTATCTCAATATGCTGGCTTACCGCGGTGAACTGGAAAAAACCGCTACGTTCAAAGATAAAGTGAGGCAGCAGCCGGAAAATATCAATGCCGGACTTTTAACCTATCCCGTTTTGCAGGCCGCGGATATTTTAATTCACCGGGCTTCGAAAGTTCCGGTAGGCAAAGACCAGGAGCAGCATATTGAAATGACCCGGAATTTTGCAGAACGGTTTAATTACCGGTACGGGAAAGTATTTCCGGTTCCTACCGCTTTTAGTTATGGAGCTGACCTGATCAGGATCCTCAATCTGGAAGGCAGTGGAAAAATGAGCAAAAGTGAGAATGAAATGAATACGATTTATCTGAATGACGATGATTCCCTGATCACCAAAAAGATCATGAAAGCCAGAACAGATCAGGGTCCCGTTGCTGAAAATAGTATCAAACCGGAATATATTCAGGGATTATTTACCCTGCTCAGCCTGGTCAGTCCGGCTGAAACGGTGGCTAAGTTCGAAGACGACTTCAATCATTGCCGCATTCGTTACGGAGATATGAAAAAACAACTGGCGCAGGATATGGTCAGCTTTATCAAACCCCTGCGGGAAAAAGCCCATACGCTGCAGCGCAGCCCCGACATCATTCAGGGAATTCTGGCAGAAGGCGCCGTAAAAGCAAGGAAAAGCGCGACAGCGACCCTGTCGCTTGTGCGGGAAGCCATGGGGTTTAATGCGAATAGTGGATCGACGCCTTTTTGCGATGGCTGTACCAAGCGCAGGCGAATTAAATTCGGCGAAAGACCGTCGCCTGTTTTGTCGGGACCACAGCTCGTTCTTGTCAGCCTTCGTTAAAAGGGTTAAAATACATAAACCAAAGCGTTTTTACGCCCGCATTTCAATAACGATTCTTTTTTATATTTCAAGGATAAGACTTTACATTTAGGCATGGCAAAAACGAAGAAACCAAAGCATATCGCTGTAGCCGGTAATATTGGTGCAGGAAAAACCACCCTTACTGAATTGCTGAGCAAGCATTACAAGTGGATCCCTCAATTTGAAGATGCCGATCACAATCCTTATCTGAATGATTTCTACGACGATATGCCCCGCTGGAGTTTTAATCTGCAGATTCATTTTCTGAATGGCAGGTTGAATCAGTTGCTGGAGATTTATAGCGGCACGGAAACGGTGATCCAGGATCGTACGATTTATGAAGATGCGCATATTTTCGCGCCCAACCTGCACGATATGGGCTTGATGAGCAAGCGGGATTATAATAATTACTTCCAGTTCTTTCAAACCCTGAAAAGGATGGTTCAGCCACCCGACCTGCTGATTTATTTGCAGGCTTCGGTGCCTACGCTTGTCGGCCAGATTCAGAAAAGAGGCCGGGAGTATGAAGAAAATATAAGACTGGACTATCTCAAACGCTTAAATGACCTCTACAATAAATGGATTGAAGGATATAAAGAGGGCGGCCTCCTGGTCATTGACGTCGACAAGAATAAATTCCCGGAAAATGAAGAACATCTGGGAGAAATTATTTCGCGGATTGATGCGCAGCTGTATGGGTTGTTTTGAAAGATAAAGAACAAATCGTGGATGGTAGATAGTAGATGGTTGATGGACAGTCTGAAAGATCGGGCACCCCTGGTGTTTTTGTCGAATGGGAAAGATTGCCTTACGGGTTCGCCCATCCATCATTAACCATTCACGTCTTTATATCTCCGGCGCCCCGTCCAAAATCTCCGCCGGAACCTCCTCTTCATATTTTTTAAAATTTTCGATGAAGCGGGCGGCGAGTTCTTTTGCTTTGAGCTGGTATTCCAATGGATCTTTCCAGCTCAATTCCGGGTCCAGTAATTTGCCAGGTACGCCAGGACAGGTTTCGGGCATGGCAAAATGAAAAACCGGATGCACTTTCCAGTTGCAATTTTCGAGTCCGCCTTCCAGTATGGCGCTTACAATGGCGCGGGTATAGGAAAGCGGAATCCTTTCCCCATTGCCATAAGCGCCACCACTCCAGCCGGTATTGATCAGCCAGACGCTCACCTGGTGCTTCCGGATTTTTTCGCCCAGCATCTTAGCATAAAACCCGGGATGCAGGGGAAGAAAGGGCGCTCCGAAACAAGCGCTGAATGTGGATTTCGGCTCCGTGATGCCAGCCTCTGTACCGGCAATCTTCGCGGTATAACCGGAAATGAACTGGTACATCGCCTGCTCTGCAGTCAGCCTTGATACCGGAGGCAAAATCCCAAATGCATCGCAGGTCAGAAAAAAAATATTTGACGGGATCCTGCCCATGGAAGGAATCACGGCGCCCGGAATATAATCGAGGGGATAGGAAACCCGGGTATTTTCGGTTTTTGAATTATCCTCATAGTTCACCTGGTTCGTTCCCGGGAAAAAACCGATATTCTCCAGTAATGCTCCGGATCGGATGGCATGAAAAATATCCGGTTCATTCGATTCTTTCAGATGAATACATTTTGCATAACAACCTCCTTCGAAATTAAAAATGCCCCGGCTATCCCATCCGTGTTCATCATCTCCGATCAGTCTTCGGCTCCGGTCGGCGCTCAGTGTGGTTTTGCCCGTGCCGCTCAATCCGAAGAATATGGCGGTTTCGCCAGTCTTGCCCATATTGGCTGCACAGTGCATGGTCAGCACCTGCTGCTGTAGGGGAAGCAGATAATTCAATACAGAGAAAACAGATTTTTTCATTTCGCCGGTATAAGCTGTTCCGGCGAGCAGGATCACACGGTGCTTAAAAGAGATGACCACGGCATTCGACTGACGGATCCCGCATTTTTCCGGATCCAGTTTTAATCCGGGCGCCGCCAGTACATGCCAGTCTGGTTTGAATCCTTCTGCTTCAGGCCGAAGGAACATATTGTAGGCAAACAAATTCATTGCGGGTGTGTCTGACAGCACCCGGAGATTTAGCCTGTACCGGGAGTCTGCGCAAACCGCGCTGTCCCGCACCCAGAGCTCAGCCAGCCGGTTCAGATAATCCGTAACTTCCTTGAAGATCAGGTTAAATTGATCTTCGGTTACCGGCTGATTATAATTACCCCAGTTAATATCATGGACCGAAGTTTCATCCTTCACCAGATAGCGGTCTTTAGGACAACGACCCGTATATTCGCCGGTGCTGATTGCGAGCGCACCGGAATCCGTAATGATCCCTTCCTTTCTTTGTACGCATTGATCAGCCAATTCCTCCGGACTCAACTGATAGTGTATACTGCCGGTAACTTTTAAACCGAGGTTCATTAACTTCTTTAAAGGAAGCCCCATTACAGGTATTGACATATTCAATCGTTTAGGACTCAAAACTAAAATTAAATTTTATCTAAAAAAAGTCCTTTTTAAGGGGTATAAATTTGATAAAATATATTAAATGACCATAATATTGTGTTTTTGTTTAACGCCATGGCGTTTTACCGGAAACGGAATCTGATTTATTTCGCTTTCGGCAGCCTGTGGTGATTTCGTCAATCCTCCCTACTTTTACAAGGATGAAATACCTGCCCCTCAATCCATTGATATTTAAGCAGAACCGGCAAAGATTCCAAAAGGAAATGCTGCCTTCTTCCATTGCCATTTTTGTCAGCAACGATGAAATGCCTTCCAATGGAGATGCGATTTATCCTTTTAAGCAAAACAGTGATCTCTACTGGCTTACCGGAATCGTTCAGGAAGACAGCATGCTGATCCTGTTTCCGGATCATCCGGATCCGAAATACCGGGAAGTTCTGGTGCTGGTAAGGCCCAATGAACTTAAAGAAAAATGGGATGGAAAAAGATTGACGGGCGGAAGAAGGGAAATCCATTTCCGGAATCAGCACGCATCATCTGGCTGGACGCTGCAGATGCTCTTTTACAAGCCTGGATTCATCTGGCAAAAAATATTTACCTCGGATTCAAATGAAAATGACCGCAAAAGCAGTTCCATTGCAAACACGGGAATACCGGTTTATTGAAGAATGTAAGAAAAAATATCCGCTGCATCAGTACCAGCGTGCCGCTTCGATACTGAAAGAACTGCGGTCGGTGAAAACGGCGGAAGAAGTGGAAGTGGTGCAAAAGGCCATCGACATAACCGCATCATGCATTTAACCGGGTAATGAAGTTTATGCGACCCGGTGTTTTTGAATTTGAAGTGGAGGCGGAGATCCAGCATTCTTTTCTTTCGCAAAGAGCAACGGGCCCGGCCTATGGCAGTATCATCGCTTCCGGCGGCAATGCCTGCACGCTGCATTATGTTTCCAATAATCAGGAATGCAGGGATGGTGATATGATCCTGATGGATTTTGGCGCGGAATATGGCGGTTATAATGCCGATCTTACCCGCACGATTCCGGTAAATGGAAAATTCAGCAAACGGCAGAAAGAAGTGTATAATGCCTGCCTGCATTTGCATCAGTTTGCCAAAAGTCTGCTGAAACCGGGAACCATTATCAATGAATATCATCAGCAGGTAGGTGAGGAAGCCGATATAGATCTTTCAGAAAATCGGACTGCTCAGCAAATCCGATGTGAAGAATTCCACCCGTGAAAATCCGGCTTACTGGAAATATCTGTATCACGGTATTTCCCATCACCTGGGTATGGATGTGCATGATCTGGGAACACGCACCGAACCTTTGCGAGCAGGAATGGTGCTGACCGTTGAACCCGGCATTTATATTGAGGAAGAAAAGCTGGGCGTCCGGATTGAAAATAATGTTGGCTTACGAAAAACGGAAATAAGGATCTGATGAAGAATATTCCGATTACAGTTGATAGAAATTGAAGCAGCTATGAAGAACGATACATTATAACCTGAACTCAAACGCATATTCATGAAACAAATCCCGAATTTTTTTACCTTCCTAAATTTATTTTTTGGTTGCATTGCCATGATCTGCATTTTGCAAAACGGGATCACCATTGTGTACAGTGCAGATGGCATTCAGTATGTGGATATTCCGGAAAAGATCTGGCTGGCCCCTTTGTTCATTGGCACTGGCGGCGGCTGGCGGATTTTATCGATGGTTTTGTTGGCCAGGCTGCTGAAAGTGAATTCTCCTCTGGGACGCGAACTGGATTCGCTGGCAGATGTGGTGAGCTTTGGTGTTGCTCCCGGCATGATCCTCTACCAGTTTTTAAGAATGAGTTTTATGCGTCAGGAGAATGGAGCGGATGTTTCCATGATCTGGCTGTTGCCGGCGCTTATTCTTCCCTGTGCGGCTGCCTCCGCCTGGCCCGCTTCAATCTGGATAAAACCCAGTCGCATTGCTTTAAAGGAATTCCTGTTCCGGCCGTCGGATTGCTGGTCGCTTCATTTCCCCTGATCTACTGGACAAGAAACAGCAACTGGGTATTAATATCCTGCTGAATAAATGGTTTATCTATATGCTATGGTACTTTTCTTGAGTTATGGAATGATCAGCCGGTTCCCTTTATGGCCATGAAATTCAGTAAAGCCGCTGCGGGTCAGCAGGTTCCGCGTATTCTGTTGCTGCTGATTGCCCTGATTTCGCTTTACTTCTTTCACTGGCTTGCCGTGCCGGTCATCTTCCTTTTTTACATTGTATTATCTTTGGTCTTCAAAAACAGGATTGCATGAATTTTTCGGTGCAGGTTAAAGTGATGCCTCTTGAAAGAATTACTGGATCCACAGGGAAAAGCGGTGATGGGTGGTCTTCGCAATCTCGGTTTGCAATCGGTAAGGATGTCCGGATCGGCAAAACCATTCAGCTTCAGGTAGAAGCCGCAATCCGCGGAGGAGGCAAAACAAATTGCCGAAGAAGCCAGGTAAAAAGCTTTTGGCTAATCCGGTGATGGAATATTTTGAGATTCGTTCATAGAATATGAAATGTGGAAGTCTGGAAGTGTGGAAGTACAATTGATTGATTAAATTCCACTTCAATTTCAACTTCCATATTTCCAACTATGCTCTATACTCGTCCCTTCTCCCATCGGCAATCTGCAGGACATCAGTTTCCGGGCGCTGGAAGTACTGAAAAAAGCCGACCTGATTCTGGCAGAAGATACCCGGACTCACTCAAACTGCTGAATCATTATCAGATCATCAAACCCCTTACGCCCTATCATCAGCATAATGAACATAAAGTATTGCGTCATCTGGTTGATCAGTTGTTGCAGGGTAAAATGATGGCCCTGCTGACAGATGCCGGAACACCGGGAATTTCAGATCCGGCTTTTTTGCTGGTGCGGGAATGTATCCAGGTGAATATCAGGGTGGAATGCCTGCCGGGGCAACCGCTTTTGTTCCGGCCCTGGTGAACAGCGGACTGCCCATGAACCGTTTTTGTTTTGAAGGATTTCTGCCCTTAAAAAAAGGACGGCAAACCCTTCTTAAAAAACTGGCAGACGAAGAAAGAACCATGGTTTTTTATGAATCTCCTTTGAGGCTTGTTAAAACACTGGAGGAATTCATTCTGTATTTCGGAGCAGGACAGAAAATGTTGCGTAAGCCGGGAACTGACCAAACTATTTGAAGAAAATATACGCGGAACGCTTGCAGGAAGTCGCACGATCATTTCATGGAAAAAGGAGTGAAGGGAGAAATCGTAATCGTGCTGGAAGGGAAAGGATAAGCATCATTTTATCTAATTTATATTTATCCGTTTATATTATGCAATCAGAATGCGACTGGTTTTTTTTAACGAATGGTTTTCTGCAGGAGCATATCTGTGATTGCTGATTCTTGCGCAGGGTATTGGTCTGTTTTTTGTTTTGCCCAGCCGGATCGCTGGCAGCAGCGTGTGAAATATACTATGGATATCGACATGAATGTGGAGACGAACCGGTTTACCGGAAAACAACATCTTGAATACAGCAATCATTCTCCTGATACCTTAAAAAAGTTTTCTATCATTTATACTGGAATGCATTTCAGCCAAACAGTATGATGGACAACCGGAGCCGCGAGCTGGGGCAAATTGATCATTGACGGGAAGCCCGGACTGGGATGAGCGGGTTAAAGATCAGGATTCAGCATTTAACACCGGAAGAGATAGGTTATCAGAAAATCATTTCGTTGAAAATGAATGGTGTGGCGCAGCACTTTCAAAGTGGAAGAAACCATTCTGGAAGTGAATCTGACCAAACCCATTCTTCCAAACAGCACGGTTAATTTTGATATGGAATTTGAAGCGCAGGTTCCTTGCAGATCCGCAGAAGCGGCCGGGATAATCCGGATACCAAAGTGCGTTATTCCATGAGTCAGTGGTATCCTAAAATCTGTGAATATGATTATGAAGGCTGGCATGCCACACCTTATGTCGCGACGCGAATTTTATGGAGTCTGGGGAGACTTTGATGTGAACATCCATATTGATAAATCATATATACTGGGCGGAACCGGTTATCTGCAAAATCCGCAGTCAGATCGGATATGGCTATGAAACCCAGGGTACGAAAGTAATCAGGCCGGCCGGCGAAAAACTCAACTGGCATTTTTTTGCGCCCAATGTGCATGATTTTGTTTGGGCTGCGGATCCGGAATTTAAACATGTTAGCAAAAAAATCCGGAACGACTTACCCTGCATCTGTTGTATAAAACAACCAATGCGACGGAAAAGAAATGGCTGAATATCCTGGATCAGGCTGAAAAAGCACTGCCTTTTATTGAAAAAACATTTGGCCCCTATCCTTATAAACAATATTCATTTATTCATGGAGGAGATGGCGGCATGGAATATCCGATGGCCACACTGCTCAAAGGATGCCGGCGGCTGGATGCATGAATGGATGCATAGCTGGTACCAGGGTATGCTGGGCACCAATGAATTGAAATATCCCTGGATGGATGAAGGATTCACCCAATATGCCGCTGCACGGAATGGGGATATCTGAACAAAGACACGTCGCGCAGAACAAACTTTTAAAAAAGAATACAACAATTATTTTTATCTGGCAAAAAGCAATTTACAGGAACCATTGACGTACTTATGCTGATTATTATCAATACCAATGCGGGTTATAATCTATCCAGTTATTATAAAGGGGCCGTATTTATGGATCAGCTCGGATATATCGTCGGAGATCAGGAGCTGGATAAAATTCTACTGGAATACTACCGCGAATGGCGGTTCAAACATCCGAATGCCGATGATTTTATCCGGGTGGCGGAAAAAGTAAGTAATCTGCAACTGGACTGGTACAAGGATTTCTGGATCAACAGCATCAAAAAGATCGATTATGGAATTGACAGTCTGTGGGAAGTAAATGGAAAAACCAGGATTCGCCTGCGGATGATCGGACAAGTGCCGATGCCCATCGATGTGCTGCTGCAATTCAAAGACGGCAGCCGGGAACTGGCATATATTCCGCAATATTCTATGTTCGGATCGAAACCGGAAGAAGATAAATCCATTCCCCGATTTGTTTATGAACCATGGAAATGGACCAGTCCGACTATGAATTCGAAGTGAACCACCGGCTTACGGATCTGAAACTCATTGAAATTGATGCTTCCCACCGGATGGCAGACGTGAACCGGAATAAATAACCGGCTCGAACTGAAATGGTAGAATCCGGAGTCGAATATCATCTATCTTCTGAAATATTTATTGATCGCTTCCACCCGGTTGCCGACATGCAGTTTTTCATAAATTGGTAAACGTGTTTTCGTACGGTTTCCTGGCTGATGTAAAGGTTTGCTGCGATTTCCTTATACAGAAGTCCGAGGGCCAGTTGCTGCAGGATTTCATTTTCCCGGTTCGATAAAGCCGGCAGCGGTCTTTCCTTTTCGCATGAAAAGGATTCCTGCCATAATCCCTGTGTGCAGTAGTATACCTGGAAAACATTTACCACTTTCCGGGCAATCTAGCCGCTCATGGGCGCGCCGCCCTCTATCAATTCCCGGATGGCCTCGCAGCAAGTCTGCCGGGATGTCGTCTTTTTCAGAATATATCCATTTGCGCCCGCATACAGGGCATCAAATATTTTCTCATCATCATCATATACGGTACAGATCATAAACAGAAATTCCGGATAATCTTGGTTTGAGTTTCCGGATGATATCTATTCCGGTTTCCTCTTCGCCGAGATTGATATCCATCAACACCACATCCGGTTGCAGCGCCGGAATCAGGACAATTGCTTCCTGGAATCGGGCACAACTTCCGGTCAGTTCAAATCCTTCTGTATCCAGATGATCTGTTCCAGTGTATTTCGCATTCGCAGATGATCGTCGACAATGACAACATATATGGACATGAGTTTAAATTTTAGAATGGGAAATTTTTGTTGACGGTTGACAGTTGATGACCTCCTCAGACTTCGAAAATAGTACGATCACTGAAACAGTGCAGATCAATCCGAGTCAAATCACCCTTAAGTCCGGGAATAGATTAAATATAAAATACCGGTGATGCTTTGCATGCTGATACGCTTTGTGATGGTGAATACTCAGCTCAGGATTCACCGCTGCGTTCGTAAGGAACCTGCAGGATATACTTTTCATAAACGATTCTTCCGGAAACAGATCGATGGATTTCCTGAACTCTGGGGCGGGTGCCGCTTTCTGAAATTTCCGCCGCCAGGTCGCCGCCTTTTAAACAGATCAGCCCGCTGGCAATTGGAAGGTTTTCGGCGGATGCGTGCTTTCATGTGAATGGTCTGCGGATTGCGTCAGCAATGGGCTTGCGACCAATTCCACAGATCTTTTAACGGAGCCACCGCGCGGGAGACGGCAACATCAAATTTTCTCCCTTTGATTTCTTCTGCCCGGATATGCTGGGTGCGTTACATTTTTCAATCCGAAGGCTTCTGCTACGGCTTCCACCACTTTTAATTTTTTGGCGATGCTGTCTACCAGGTGAAAATGCGTGTCGGGAAAAAAGATGGCCAGCGGAATACCCGGAAATCCGCCACCGGTGCCGATATCAATCACCTGGTGCCGGGCGGGAAATCAAATACGGCGGCAATGCTGAGGGAATGCAGCACATGTTTTTCATACAAACCGCCGATGTCTTTTCGGGAGATCACGTTGATTTGCGCATTCCATTCGCTGTATAGTGATTCCAGGGCACTAAACTGCGCCAGCTGCTCCGGTGTAAAATCAGAAAAATAGCGGGTGACTATCTCCATTCCACGCGCGGCTTCTTCCATATTGAAGGTGCAAAGATGATATAATATCCGATCATCCAGATATCCAGTAACCACCAGAACGGGAAAAGATCTGATTCACTCAGTTTTTTCATGCCTCGGAAATACACGATTCCCTGCACAAGAAAACGCAGACCAAATACGGCCAGCGTCCAGGTCCAGGGCGAATAAATGAGGCTGAGGATAAAAGCAGGATAAAATAAAAACTGACTCATCGAATAAATGCCAAGCAGCAATTTTTGTTTGGGCCGGTAATATTTTCCGGTGCTGATAATGCCGGGTTTTTTGTCTCACCCATTCACGGAATGTTTTTTTGGGTTCCGATAAGGTAAATGATTCCGGATCGATCACGATCCGCGTATTGGAACGGCGTGGCAACCTTGTTGATAAACAAATCATCGTCACCGCCAGGCAAATGATTGACGGAGGAAAATCCCTTGTTCCTAAAAAATAACTCCTTTTTATAGGAAAGATTTCTTCCCACTCCCATATAAGGTTGACCGGCCAGCGCATAGGATAAATATTGAATGGCCGAATGAAAGGTTTCAAACCGGATCAGTTTATTCAGCAGCCCGGGTTGTTTCCGGTAAGGACTGTATCCCAGCACGATCTGCATCCCCTCATCATATCCGTCCTGCATTTTTTCTATCCAGAATTCACTGGCCGGAACACAATCACTATCCGTAAGCAATACCACTTCATGTCTGGCTTCTCTAATGCCCATGCTGAGCGGATATTTTTTCCCGGGAATCCCTTTGGCCTCATATTCCAGGTTTACAATATGCAGCCCCTTAAAAGTTTTTTTGAATTCTTCCAGCAGGTAACGGGTATCATCCTGGCTGTTGTGATTCACTACAATCACTTCATGGTGCTTGGGATAGGTTTGTACCAGGGAGCCCGGAAGATTATCGGCCAGGTTGGGGCGCTTCATCCCGGGCGCAAATGATCACGCTTACCGGATGCTGCTGGGATTTTTCTTTTGCAGGTTTGCGGTAAAAAGCCAGCCGCTGAAAAAACCAGATATAATAAAAAACCTGGATACCGGTAGATCAGACAAAAAAAGACAAACCAAATCTCACTCCAGGATAAATAAGGCGGCAGGTTGTATCATTCAATACAGTTAGTTAGGGATGGTAAATTTACGGTAATATAGCGGTTATTCCGGAGCTAATTCGTGTATGGTAGACGGTAGATGGTGGATGGATTTCAGGTTTGAATTCGTACATGAAGATCCATCCGACTATCATACCATCCACGAATTGTACCTTGCATGCGTTCTTCCACATGGCTCAATTATCTTTTGAACTAATCAGTAAAGACCCTGTCTTCCAATGCGCGGGCCGGGCTGATCCGCACGGATCATGGGGAAATTCCAACGCCGATTTTTATGCCGGTGGGTACGGCCGGCAGTGTGAAGGCGGTTACTTCGGAACCAACTTGACAGAGGAAGTGAAGGCCCAGATCATTCTGGGAAATACCTATCATCTTTATCTGCGTCCCGGAACCGACGTACTGGAAAATGCAGGAGGCCTGCACCGGTTTATGAACTGGAGCAGACCCATCCTGACCGACAGCGGCGGATACCAGGTTTTCTCCCTGGCCGGCACCCGGAAGATTACCGAAGAGGGCGTGGTGTTTAAATCGCATATCGACGGATCCCCGCATTTGTTCACCCCGGAAAAAGTAATGGACATTCAGCGCAGTATTGGCGGAGATATCATCATGGCTTTTGATGAATGCCCGGCTTTTGGCGCCGGATATGAATATGCGAAGAATTCCATGGATCTTACCCACCGCTGGCTGGACCGCTGTCTGGAACGGTTTGGCAACACGCCGGACAAATACGGATATACACAAAATCTTTTTCCCATCGTGCAGGGTGGTGTTTTTGAAGATCTGCGCAGGCAATCCTGTGAATTTATTTCATCCCAGAATGCGGTGGGAAATGCCATCGGCGGATTAAGTGTGGGTGAACCGGATGAGCAATTATATGAAATGACGGCGCTCTGCTGCGAAAATCTTCCGGCGGAAAAACCCCGCTATCTGATGGGCGTGGGAACACCCTGGAATCTGCTGGAATGTATTGCGCTGGGTGTGGATATGTTCGATTGTGTGATGCCTACCCGGAACGGAAGGAACGGAATGCTTTTTACTTCGAAGGGCGTGATCAATATCGACAATAAAAAATGGGAAAATGATTTTTCCCCGATTGATGAGGGTATCGACTGGCATTTTCAGCAACCAATACAGCAAAGCCTATCTGCGGCATCTGGTGAAAAGCAAGGAACTCACGGCATTGACGATCGCCAGTGTACACAATCTCGCTTTTATCTTCATCTTGTGAAACAGGCCCGCGAACACATTCTGCAGGGAGATTTTATTTCCTGGAAGAATGAGCAGGTGGGAGTTTTGAAACAAAGACTGTGATTACTTCGCCCGTCCACACATTATTGCCCTCATCACTATCCGGCAGCGTCCTGATCCGGATCGATGGTCACGGTTGAGATTTTCCGGGTGGAGGGATAAAAGAATTTCCAGACCGGGCCCCGCTGCCAGATTTCAACCGGCAGTTTTACCCGTCCGGTTTTACCGCCGATCTCTTTTATTTCCACGGTTGCCGGCATCGGAAGTTGCTCCCGGTTTTCTATGCTGATGATCGAACCATTTGCCGGATTGGATTCCGGATAACTTACATCCATAACCGCCTGATCCACTTTCCAGTTATTGAGGAACCATCCCCGCCAGAACCAGTCCAGCGTTTCGCCGCTGTAATTTTCCATGGCATGAAAAAAATCCCAGGGTGTCGGATGTTTATAAGCCCAGCTGCGGATATAATAGCGGAATGCGCTGTCGAATTTATCTTCACCTAAAATCTGCTCCCGGAGTAATTCAAGTCCCATGGCCGGTTTATCATAAGCATTCACTGCCAGATATCGGGGATTGGTAACTTCCGGAATGGTCATGATACTTTCGGAAGTGGGTTGGAAGAATCTTGCGGCGCGTCGCCTGTTGTGAGGCGCTGAATAAAATTCCCCGTGATTAAAATCTTTATCCGCCACTGCATTGATAAACGTATTGAATCCTTCATCCATCCAGGCAAATTTTCTTTCATTACTTCCAACGATCATCGGAAACCAGGTATGACCGAATTCATGGCTGGTTACACCCCACAATTCTTTTTTCTGACTGAATGCGCTGCAGAAAACAATGCCCGGATATTCCATGCCGCCAACGGGTCCGGCTACATTCACGGCGCATGGATAAGGAAAGGGAAGCCATTTGGCTGAATAATGTTCAATGGCGCCCTTTACAAATTCAGTGGACCGTTTCCATCCGGAATCCGTGGCAGATTCGGCGGGGTATACACTCATGGCCAGGGATTTTTTCCCATCGGGAAGATTGATCCGGGCAGCGTCCCAGATAAATGCCGCCGATGCGGCCCAGGCTACATCCCTGGCGCGCTGGCAACGAAAATGCCAGGTCTTCCTGCCTTTGGGTGGTTTGGCAGCTTCATCCAGTATCTCCTTCTCCGAACGGATCATAACAGTCTTATCACTGTTGCGGGCAGCTTCCAGTCTTTTCCGCTGCTCCGGAGAGAGCACTTCCGCGGGGTTGAGCAATTCTCCCGAAGCAACCACCAGTTATTTTGAAGAAGCGGTTATGCTGAAATCATAATTGCCATATTCCAGATAAAATTCGCCGGCTCCGAGATAGGGAAGGGTGTTCCATCCCTCTACATTATCGTACACGCACATGCGCGGATACCATTGGGCGATTTCATATAACCAGCCATTGTCTGTCTCCATCCGTCCCATACGGTCCGAGCCCCTTTCGGGAATTCCGAAATTATATTCAATCCGGATCTTTAAGGAATCTCCATGTGCTTTTAAAGGAGCAGCCAGGAGGATTTGCATCCGGGTATCGCTGATGGAATATTTTGCTTTTTCTTCACGGCCATTGCTCAGAATGACAACAGACCGGATATCATAACCACCGTCAAATCCCAGGTTGGCATAACGGCCGCCGGAAACGGAAGTAGTAGCCTCTCCGCGGGAATCCGGCTTGTAAATATTCTGATCCAGTTGCAGCCACAAAAAAGGCAATGGTTCCGGACTGTTATTCCGGTAAGTTATGGTTACGTTTCCCGAAATCTTTTGATTTTCATCATCCAGGTTTGCCTGAATGGAATAGTCCGCTTCGTTCTGCCAGTATTGCGGACCCGGTGTTCCGCCGGCTGTTCTGACTTCATCTCCGTTATTGGGATAAAAAACCGGCGCAAAAGCTTCATGCTGATCATAGTTTACCGTATCCTGGGAAAAAGCGGACAAATAAACCAATAACAGGCAATTCAGCAGCAGAAACCATTTTTTTAGATACATCTTACCAATTTAAGTGGGCGAAGTTATATTTTTCGGGGTTTTTTCCCTGGGTGATTATGATAGAAGGTCCGTGATTTAACATCCAACCGTCATTTCCTACAGGCCATTGCTGTATTTTCGCAACGCTTTTCTTTCATGAAAAAACTGGATTGGTACATACTCCGCAAATTCCTGAGCACTTTTGTGTTCACCATGCTCACCATTACGGTGATAGCGGTGGTGATCGACACCAGTGAAAAAGCGGATGATTTTGTAAAATCGGGGCTGAGTTCCTGGGAGATCGTTACCCATTATTTTATTGGTTTTGTGCCTTTTATCATGGCGATGATCTTTCCGCTGATGGTATTTATTGCCTGTATTTATTTCAGTTCCAAGATGGCCGGGCAATCGGAATTTATTGCCATCCTGGCCGGCGGCGTGCGGTATCACCGGATGCTGCGCCCGTTTTTTGTGGGCGCTTTCATTCTTGGCGCGATTTTCTGGTTTGCCAGTCAGTACTGGGTTCCCAAAGCCAATGAAATCCGAACCAACTTCCAGGCAACTTATATCGACCGCAACAGCTCTTATAACGGTGATCCCTATCGCACGAATAATTTTTATCTGCGGGTGAATGCGGGAACCTATGTCGGACTGCAATATTATGATACCGCCCGGAAAACAGCCAGCAGTTTTTTCCTTTCCAAAATAAAAAATAATAAGATTTACTATAATCTCCGGGCAGAAACCATGAACTGGGATACGGCAAAAAAGGACTGGCTGCTGAGCGGTGTGGTGGAACATACCAATGATGGATTAAAAGAAACTGCCCGCCTGATTCCGACCATGAATATTAACCTGAATGTTCAGCCGGAAGAACTGCGAAGGGATGAATATCTGAAAGATAAATTCACCACTCCGCGAATTGAAACAGTTTATCAGGATGGAAGAAATCCGTGGCACTGAAGGACTCAATACCTATAAGGAAGAAAGATATCACCGGGATGCGTCTCCGTTTTCTGTGATCATTTTAACCATGATCGGTGCCGTGATCGCCACGCGGAAAGTGCGGGGCGGAAGCGGGTTGCACCTCGCCATCGGACTGGTGATGGCTGCTGTTTTCGTGATCATGGATAAGTTCTCGGTAACTTTTGCAACCAAAGGAAATTTTTCTCCCATGCTTGCTGCCTGGATGCCGAATATCATTTTCGGGGTCTTGGCGGTCTGGCTTTATTGGAGAGCGCCGAAATAAGATGACTGGTTGATGGATTTATGGATGATAGATTACGATTGTCAGAATGTAAATCTGGAAGTCCATCAACCGTCATCTGTCAACCGTCAACGAATCCCTTCGCAGATAAACTTAAGCATCCATTCATTTGTTCCTACAGCTTTCATGAATTAACTTTAGCCATCTTATCCCAGATAATCTTTAAACGCGCGGTATGACTATTAAAGAAAGGTTTAAAGCCAAAGCGGAAAGCCTCAGTGCAGAAATCAAAGATATTCTTAAAGAACATGGCTCAAAGAAAATCGGAGAGACTACTTTGTCTCAGATTTACCAGGGGATGCGGGGAATGACCGGACTGGTTACCGAAACATCTTTGCTGGATCCGCAGGAAGGCATCCGTTTTCGCGGTTATTCCATTCCTGAAATTCAGGAGAAACTCCCAAAAGCAGCCGGTGGCAGTGAACCCTTGCCGGAAGGTGTTTTACCTGATGCTGCTCGGCGAATTGCCCGACGAAAAAGATGTGCAGGACCTGACGGCCAACTGGCAGCGCCGCAGTCATGTGCCCAATCATGTGTTTGATGCCATTGAAGCATTGCCGGTGACCACCCACCCGATGACGCAATTTGTGATTGCCATCATGGCCCTGCAAACGGAAAGCCAGTTTGCAAAGAAATATGCCGAGGGCATGAATAAAAAAGATTACTGGGATGCGGTGTTCGATGATTCCATGGACCTGATTGCCCGCCTGCCCCGGGTTGCCGCTTATATCTATCGCAGAAAATATAAAAACGGAGATCATATTCAACCCAATGGCCTGCTGGACTGGGCCGGCAATTTTGCCCATATGCTGGGTTATGAAGATGAAACCTTTCAGGAACTGATGCGGTTGTATATGACCATTCATGCCGATCATGAAGGCGGCAATGTGAGCGCACATACCACCCATCTGGTGGGTTCTGCACTGAGTGATCCTTATCTGAGTTTTGCTGCAGGTATGAATGGCCTGGCCGGTCCCTTGCATGGCCTCGCCAACCAGGAAGTGATCAAATGGATCTTGGAAATGCGAGAAGAACTGAAAACCGAACTGCCCACCAAGGAACAGATCGTGGACTATGTAAAGAAAACACTGAGTGAAGGGAAAGTGGTTCCGGGATACGGGCATGCCGTATTGCGGAAAACAGATCCGCGTTTTACAGCCCAGATGGAATTTGGTAAAAAACATTTGCCCGATGATCCCCTGGTACAAACCGTCTGGAATATTTATGAAGCGGTTCCGCCTGTTTTGCAATCGCTTGGAAAAATAAAAAACCCCTGGCCGAATGTGGATGCCCACAGCGGCGCCCTGCTGGTGCATTTCGGCCTGGTGGAATATGAATTTTATACCGTTCTGTTTGGTGTGAGCCGCGCACTGGGTGTGCTGGCCAGCCTTTGCTGGGACCGTGCCCTGGGCTTTCCGCTGGAAAGACCCAAATCCGTTACCACCGAATCCGTGAAAGAATGGCTGGAGGGGAAGGGAGAGATTTGGGATGAGTGGGGAAGAGTATGCTGTATGTGGATGGTAGATGATGGATGAATGGATTCGTTGTGGGAAATGAATCGGAGAGCATGCAAATGGATCTATTTATAAATCATTTGCTGATTTTTACTGAAACATGGGTTGCCTGATCACTCACATGGACCATCTACCATATACCATCCATCCCTCACAGCGCCTGCACAATATCCTCCAAAATATCCTCCCTATGTTCCAGTCCCGCACGAAATGCGGATAAGCCCGGGCGTTATATTCACTGCCAGTCTTTCTGCTTCAGTTAATTTCGCATGGGTGGTGCTGGCCGGATGAGAGGCGATGCTGCGGGTATCGCCCAGGTTGGCGGTCCGGGAAAGCATTTTCAGGTTGTCCAGGAATTTTCTTCCGCTTTCCAGTCCGCCTTTCAATTCAAAACAAAAAAGTCCACCGCCGTTTTTCATTTGCTTTCTGGCAATGGCATATTGCGGATGGGACTTTCGAGGAATGGATATTTCAGCCAGCTGATGGCCGGATGTTTTTCCAGTTGTTGCGCCAGGTAAAGGGCATTGGATGCATGCCGTTCCATGCGCACTTCCAGGGTTTCCAGGCTTCGGCTGAGTACCCAGGCATTGAAGGGAGACAGTGGCGGGCCCGGTACTCCGGCAGAAAAGATAAATATCATGGATCAGTTTCTTACTGCCCAGTACGATTCCACCCAGTACACGCCCCTGGCCGTCCAGCCATTTTGTGGCGGAATGAATGACCAGGTCTGCACCAAATTGGACGGGAAGCTGACCGATGGGTGTGGCAAAACAATTGTCCACGCAAAAAATCAGTTTGTGTTTTTTTGCCAGCTTACCCACAGCTTCCAGGTCGATCATATCCAGCCCCGGATTGGTGGGGGTTTCCAGAAAGATCATTTTGGTATTCGGCTGAATGGCCGCTTCCCAGGCATCCGGATCAGCCAGCAGGTACATAACTGTATTCGATGCCATATTTGGGAAGGATTTTGGTGATGACTGTATGCGTGCTTCCGAAAATGGCATTGCAGGAAAGCAGATGATCCCCTTTCTTCAAAAAAGTGAGAAAAGAAGCAAATACGGCGCTCATGCCGGAAGCAGTGGCAAATCCGGATTCCATTCCTTCCAGCACACACATCCTGTCAGTGAATTCCTGTACGGTGGGATTGGAAAACCGGCTGTAAATATTATCATCCGTTTCATCGGCAAATGCGGCCCGCATTTCTTCCGCATTGTCGAAACAAAAACTGCTGGTCAGAAACAGCGGCGAAGAATGTTCCATTTCTTCGGTTTGTTTTGTCCTGTTCGGATCAGCCTGGAAACAGGGTGTAATGGCATAGTCTGTTTTTAATTATTATCCGGGGATGCTGAATCGCCCTTGTTACTCAATGATCTCAGGTTGAAATAAGGAAGGTTCTTTCCCTTCGCTGGATTGATCCTGCATTTCAGGTTGAAAAAGTAAAGCCCTTCCCATTTCATGGATTATCTGCATTCCCATTGAATCCTGCATCCGCCGCTTTCAGGGTTGCCGCCACCGAACAATATTTTTCAATGGAAAGCGCACAGGCTCTTTGTGCTTTTTCCGGATCTATAGCTCCCTTCAATTCAAAAACAATCTTGAATATGTTTCCACATAGTGGCTTCTTTGCCGGATTCTCTTTCGCCATCAATGCCGATCCGGAATCCTTCCACCGTTTGTTTTTGTTTTTTAAGAATGGAGATGATATCAATACCACTGCAGCTGCCAAGGCCCAATCAATAACATCTGCATCGGCCGGAAGCCGAAATTATGACCGCCGCTTTCCGGACTGGAGTCCATTGCTACCCGGTATGGCCGCTGGCATCTTTCCCTCGAATCCGAAATCGTCGCTGACCCGGGTTACTTCAACATGGACCATAAAAAGATTTTTGCAAAGGTAATTCATCCGGGAATAATGTGTAAAGATGGAAATGGGGCGTAAAAATATTTTTCCTGCCCGTTTAACAGGCATGTCCTTATTTTGCATCCATAAATTTCTGAATCTGGCAGCATGGAGGAATTTCATCATTGATCAGCCTTTCCGGCTCGAAAACGGCCAGGCCTTACCGGATATCCGGATCGCGTATCATACCTATGGCAAACTGAATGACAGCGGCGGACAATGTGGTCTGGATTTGTCATGCCTTACCGCCAATTCCGATGTCATCCGCTGGTGGCCGGGCATGGTGGGGGAGCACCGATATCATCGATCCGGAAACGCATTTTATTGTTTGCGCCAATATCCTCGGCTCCTGTTATGGCACTTCCGGGCCGCTGAGCGAGGATCCGGATACCGGCGAAATCTATTTCAGCAGCTTTCCGGCGATCACGATCCGGGATATGGTAAAGGCGCATATTCTTCTGCGGAAACACCTGGGCATTCACCGGATTGATCTGCTGATGGGTGGCAGCATGGGTGGATACCAGGCATTGGAATGGTGCCTGATGGAACCTGCAATCATTCAGGATCTTTTTCTGATTGCCACTTCCGCTGCAGAAACCGCCTGGGGCATCGCCGTTCATTCCGCACAGCGACTGGCCATAGAAGCTGATGCCACCTGGAAAAATCCGCACGAAGATGCGGGATCGGCAGGACTGAGCGCCGCCAGCGGCATCGGCATTCTCACTTACCGGAATTATACCATCATGAAGGAAAAGCAATCCGATCCGGATCCGGAATAAACTGGACCATTACCGGGCTTCTTCCTATATCTCCTATCAGGGAAATAAACTGTCCCGGCGGTTTAATGCCTACAGTTACTGGCTCCTGACCAAAGCGATGGACAGCCATAATATTTCCCGTGGCAGGGGAGGGGATCTGAAAAAATTTTATCCTCCATGCGGCAGCGCACGCTGATCATCGGCATTACCAGTGATATTCTCTGTCCGACCGACGAACAGAAATTTATTTCCGATTATATTCCCGATTGTAAAATGATCAGCATCGATTCCATCTATGGCCATGATGGGTTCATGGTGGAAACGGATAAGATTGGGGATGGTCTGAGGAAATGGATGGCTGGATATGAATATTGATAATGACAGTGGATAATTGACAGCGGCAAGTTACTGAAAGCGTTATCTGCAATATCCGTCATCAATTGCTATCAATTACTTAGGCGCCAGCCGCCCCTGATAGTATTCCAGGATCTTTGTTCTGAAAATATAATTGTATCGGGAAGCGCTCAGATTGGTATTGGCGCGGTCATAATTATTTTTTGCAATCACATACTCCACAGACGTGATCACACCGGTATTGAAGCGGATCTCCGCTGTGCGGAAGGATTCTCCATAAGCATTTACCTGGTCCAGATAACCTTTGTATTGTCCGTAAGCCGCACTCAGATTCTGCCAGGCCTGTTCAACCTGCTGCTGCAACTGATTCCGGGATGCATTGGCAACCACTTTTGCATTTTGCAGATTGATCTTTGCCTGTTTGACATTGTTTCGTGTCGATAAATAATTTAATATCGGAATATTCAGCTGTAAGCCGATATTCGTAACCGGTTGTTTTTGAACTGGTCGCCAAAACCGATTTTTTGCTGTTGTATGGAATAAGCCTGCACATCATAGCTTGCGGCGCCGATTTCACAAACTGGCCGGTAGACGTCTTGAAATCCGTTCCGGGAATTCCGGTGGTTGCAATACTGGTATAGTTGGAATTGATACTACCATAGAATGACAGCGTGGGATATAATTTTCCCCTGGCAACGGCAATGGCTTTCTCAAAAGATCTTACCCGCAGATCCGTGGCTTTAATATTCGGAATGATTTGAAGGGCCGTCTGATAAATGCTGTCTGAACTGCCTCCGAACTGCAAAGTATTGGCATCCAGCGGAACCATTTCATATGTGGCGTCTTTCTGGTAAGGAATATTCAACAGGGCAAACAGATTCACTTTTGATAGTTCCAGGTGTATTTACCGCATTCACCACATTCACCAGGTCGCTGGCATACTGACCCTTGAGATCATATAAGGTAGCCGGCGGAATGGCGCCTGCGCGGTTTTGAATTTCCAGTCTTTCCACCTGTATACTGTCCACGGTTGCCTGCTGACGGGCAATTTCCAGCGATTCCTGATTGCTCAGTACGGTCAGGTATTGGAGAATGACATTCAGGGTGACATTATCTTTCTGTTGCTGCCAGTCCATTTTGCTGGCATCATAATCCAGCGCATTTTGGCTGATGGCATTTTGCAACTGCAATCCGCTGAACAAAAGCAAGTTGGCATTGACGCCATAATTCCCGGAATTATTCTGCTGGTCAACATAGAGTTGTTGAAGTTGTTGATGCTTCTTCCATAGTTAATACCCTGGCTGGCGCTGGCGTTGATCTGGGGAAGCAGATTATCCTTTGACTGTTTGAATTGTACGCCACTCGTCTGCATTTGGATCTCACTTTGCTTCACCTGCAGATTATTCTGTATGGCCAGATCCATACATTGTTTCAGATTCAGGTCATGTGCACTGCTGTCCTGCCCATATCCGTTGAAATGAAAAATCATGGACGAATAAGAATCCAGCTATGAAACCGCTTCATCGGTGTAATCTTTTATTTTGACTCTGTTTTTTCGATCCGCCCGTCGAGCAGGTGAATGATCCGCTTTCCGTAACCGGCATTTTTTTCCGAATGGGTTACCTGGATGATGGTTACTCCGTCCTGCTGATTGAGTTTGGTAAATAATTCCATGATCTCTTCCCCCTGTTTGGAATTCAGGTTGCCCGTGGGTTCATCGGCCAGGATCAGTTTGGGTTTGGCTACCAGGGCGCGGGCAATGCCCACGAGTTGCTGCTGCCCGCCGGAAAGTTGGGTCGGGAATAAATCTTTTTTTCCCACCATCTGAAAACGGTCGAGGATATCGGCAACAATGGCTTTACGTTCCGATGTTTTGATATTCTGATAGATTAACGGGGTTTCAATATTTTCATATACCGTGAGTTCGTCAATCAGATGATAAGCCTGAAAAACAAAACCGATATGGGTTTTATAAAGATTGGACCGGTGTTTTTCTTTCAGTTTATAAACCTCCGTGTCCAGAAACTCATAATCCCCTTCCGACGGCGTATCCAGCATCCCGATGATATTCAGCAGAGTGGATTTCCCGGAACCCGAAGGCCCCATGATGGAAATGAATTCCCCTTCCCCGATATTGAGATTGATGTCTTTCAGAATGAAATTCCGGATGTTCCCGATTTGATCCATTTGGAAATATGCTCTAGTTTGATCATGATATTTTTGTCTTGTTTTATGTTTTCGTTAATGGTAGATAGTGTATGGTGGATGGCTCCTCTGTGCGGATTCGCACCTGAGCGAGCGTCCATCAACCATCTACCATCAACCATCCACCCTTTCTCATTCCGATCTCAAACTCTCTTTGGCAGCCATAGCTCATTCTGAGCGAAGGCTGCTCACCGGATTCGCCACAGCAGCTTTGATTGCCTGGAAACTCACGGTAATGAGCGCAATCAAAACGGCCAGCAGGGCCGCGATGAAAAATACCCACCAGCCGATCGGGATCCGGTAAGCAAAATCCTTGCAGCCAGTTATGCATTACCCACCAGGCAATGGGCGATGCGATAATAATGGCAATGGCAACCAGCTTTAAAAAATCTTTGGACAGCAGGTTCACGATATTCGGAACGGATGCCCCCAAAACTTTGCGGATGCCGATTTCCCGTGTACGCTGCATGGTGCTGTAGGAAGCAAGTCCCAGCAAGCCCAGGCAGGATATGAAGATGGCGAGGACCGCGAAATTGAGAAACAGTTTTCCAAATCTTTCTTCACTCCGGTATTGCTTATCAAAGAATTCATCCAGGAAAAAATAACTGAACGGCCGCGCCGGGATTAAGGTATTCCATTTGCTTTCGATGGCGGCAATGGTTTTGGGTAAATTTTGCGTGGACAGGTTAATGGAAATCAGGTTGCAGCCCTGCGGCTCGATGCGCATGGAAAGCGGTTTGATTTCCTGCTGCAGGGATCGGAAATGAAAATCTTTCATCACGCCAATGATTGTTCCTTCTCTTCCCCATTGGTTGAATCGCCGGCCCACGGCCTGCTGGGGAGAAGAATAACCGAATAACTTTACGGCTGCTTCGTTCAGGATCATGGCATGCGTGGTGTCGGTTTGAAAGTCGCGCGAGAAGGCGCGTCCCGCAATGATTTTAATCTTGTATTGCGGTATATAGTCATAATCCACAAAATATAAATCGAGGTTGGCAATCTGCATTTCTCCTTTTTTATTTTCAATCTCTGAGTAAGCTCCGGGATTTCCGCCGCCGGGCACGCTGGATGACATGGCGACCGACTTCACATTGGGCAGAGAGGCTACCGCATTCCGGAAAGCTCTCTTTGGCAGGATCGGCATTGGTATTGATCACCATCATCTGGTCTTTGTTAAAACCCAGATCCTGATTCCGCATATAATTCGTCTGATTGTATACGATGATGGTGGAGATGATCAGCGCAATGGAAATGGTGAACTGGGAAACGACAAGACCCTTTCTGAGCAGGATGCCATGGGTTCCGCTGTTAAACCTGCCTTTTAATACGGTAACCGGTTTAAAGGAAGAAAGCACGAGTGCAGGATATGACCCGGCCAGCAGTCCGATGCCGATTGCCGGAAAAAAGAGGATCAGTATATAATTCCATTGATCAAAAATACCCGGACTGATTGTTTTTCCTGCCAGTTGATTGAAAGAGGGCAGGAGCAGGGCTGCAAGGCCCAGCGTGAAAAGAAATGCGATTAAACAAAGTATCACGGATTCGCCGATGAACTGGAAGGTCAGCTGGTTTTTTAAGGCGCCGACCACTTTCCGGATGCCCACTTCCTTGGCCCGCTCCGCCGAGCGTGCGGTGGTCAGGTTCACAAAATTGAAACAGGCGATCAGCATAATAAAAGCGGCGATAAGGGAAAAAATATAAACGTTATTAATATTGCCCGTTTTGCTGTCCATCCCGGGTGGAACGCAGGTAAACATCTTTTAAGGCTCCAGCATTAAGGTCGGATACATGTTCAGTTGCTTCATCTCCGATCCGTTCCTTTTTTCAAGAAATGCAGGGAGCTGTTTTTGAAAAGCCTTCAGCATTGGCGCCCGGTTTTAAAAGAACATAAGTGTTGTTCCCGTAATTGCCCCATTGGTCATCCAGTCCCTTATTAAATTTCCGGGTCAGCGTGCTCATGGAAACCAGCATGTCAGCCTTGATCTGCGAATTCTCCGGCATATCTTTCATTACGCCGGTAACCTTTGCAGGAAGACCGTCTCCGGTAAATAATACGGTTTGTCCGACCGGATCCGCATTGCCGAAATATTTTTTTACTGCCGATTCGGATAAAACAAGGCTGAAGGGTTCATTCAGTGCGGTGTGGGGATTCCCTTTCAGCAATTTAAAATCAAATACCTTAAAAAATAAAGAGTCTGCATACAGGGAATTGGTCTCCTGGAATTTGACATTGCCTTTTCTGACCAGCAGTTCGTCTCCCGTGATTCTTACGGCGGCTTCCACCTGGGGGAAATCCTGCGCTATATGCGGACCCACGGCCCAGGACGGGCCCGGGTTTGCAGGGTTTCCGTTGGTGTTTTGATATCAGTAGACAACCCGGTAAATGCGGTCGGCTTTGCTGTGGAAATCATCATAGCTTAATTCAAACCTCACATACAGGAAGATCAGGAAACATGCCGTCATGCCAACCGTTAATCCCAGTATATTGATAAATGAAAAAACCCGGTGCCGCCAGAGGTTGCTGAAAGCGATTTTGAAATAATTTTTTAGCATGATACTTTTATTAGTTGACGGATGACAGTTGACGGTTGACAGATTCATGGTGTAACATTGTGACAGATTTCAGTATTCATGATCCAGATGAACGTCCGTCAACCGTCAACTCTCAACCGTTAACTCTTTTACGCTAAAATATTCTCCGTCACCGTCTGTCCATCCAGCATCCGGATGATCCGGTGGCTGTAACGTGCATCGTGTTCGGAGTGCGTTACCATGATGATGGTGGTTCCCTGTTCGTTCAGATCCGTGAGCAGTTCCATCACTTCATTACCATTGGAGGAATCCAGGTTTCCGGTAGGTTCATCCGCCAGGATCAGTTTGGGTTTATTCACCACGGCCCGGGCTACGGCAACCCTTTGCTGCTGACCACCGGATAGTTGTTGCGGGTAGTGGTTTCGGCGTGCATGATCTGCATCTTGTCCAGCATCTCTTCCACTCTTTTTTTTCTTTCATCACCTTTAACGCCGAGATAGATCAGGGGCAGTTCCACGTTTTCAAAAACGGTCAGTTCGTCGATCAGGTTAAAACTCTGGAATACGAATCCGATATTCCGCTTGCGCAGGTCGGCTCTTTTCCGTTCATTGAAATGAGCCACTTCAATGCCGTTGAACATGAAGCTGCCGCTATCCGGATCATCGAGCAGGCCCAGGATATTCAATAAGGTTGACTTGCCGCAGCCTGACGGGCCCATTACGGCAACAAATTCTCCTTCGTTCACCTGGAACGAAAGTTTGTTCAGCGCAATGGTTTCCACTTCTTCGGTTCTGTAGATCTTTTCCAGATCGTGAATCTGTATCATTTTTTTTATTTTAGACTGTTATGAGGGAATTATTTTTTAAAAATGAGTTCCTGCATGGTTCCATAGTTTTCATAACTGCTGGTGACCACTTTGTCGCCCGGTTCAGGCCCTGCAGCACTTCATAATAATCCGGATTCTGGTTGCCCAGCTGGATATCGGCGCGGTAGGCCTTTTTGCCGTCTTCACTCACTTTGAATATCCAGTTGCCGCCGGTCTGCTGATAGAATCCGCCGCGGGGTACCAGCACGGACTGTCTTTCTTCGCTCAAGGCCAGCAGGATTTGCAGGGTTTGCCCTCTGCGGATGCCCTTGGGTACGGCGCCCATAAATTGCATGTCGACCTGGAAATGCCCCGAAGTAACCTGTGTAATACACTTTAAATATCTTCAGATCGTAATTGCTGTCGGCGAAGGAAAACTTGCCTTTGAGTCCGGTGTAAATGCGGGAAATATAATGTTCGTCAACATCCACCCTTACTTTAAAACCACTGAGTACATCCATCTGTCCCAGCCGTTCTCCTTTATTTTTATTCTGGCCGACTTCGGCATCCAGGGAGGTAAGCTGTCCGTCTACCGGAGCGCGCACCACCAGGTCGCCTACTTTTTTGCTGCAGGATCTTCAGCGTTTTTTCAGCCCCGTTATAGGATTGGGTATCCTGGTCGGCCTGCTGGGCTACTGAAATAGAATCCTGGTTCAGGATCTGCTGGGTCAGTTCCTTTTTCTGCAGATAGTAATTATAATTGTTTTCGGCCTTTTTGAATTCCTGGGAACCGATGGCTTTTTGTGCATACAATTTCTTATCCAGGTTATAAACTCTTTCCGCTTCTTTATAGAAACTTTCCACGTCGGCCATATTTTCAGTTTGCTTACCGTATTCTGCTGGGCGGTTACGCTGGAAAGCTGCATATTGGACAGCAGGGTATAAACGGAGGTCTGCTGGTTGGCCAGGTTCAGTTCAAGGTCGGTGTTGGACAGGCGGAGAATGGGTTCCCCTTTTTTCATGATGGCGCCGTCTTCCACATATTTCTCTTCCACGCGGCCGCCTTCCAGGGCATCCAGGTAAATACTGGTAATGGGCAGCACGACCCCGTTCACCGGAATGGTTTCCTGGAAGGGCCCCTTGGTAACGGTGGATATGGTGATCCGGTCCAGTTCCACGTTCAGGGCCGATTTACCCGAAGTAAAATAATAACTGCCGAAAGCCAGCAAAACCAGTGCGGTGATCCCTGCCACTGTCAGGATCCTTTTGAGCGGCCATTTCTTCTTCTTTATAACCCTGTCTACCATTTATTAAATTATTTTTTTTAAAAAGCACCCGGTATAAAAATACCCGGTGTTATAATTATAGCTGAAACTGAGAATTACAGATCCATGTAAAGGCAACCACGTGCCAGATCTCAATTTAGATGATTTACAACCAATTATAAATCCGGTATGGGTCTACCCGGTCGTTTCCGATACAGGAACTGTTCGCTTTTGATACAGGTGGCGGAAGGCCGGATTCCCTTAAAAAATTAATTGTCACCATATTATATTAGAGTAAACTTGTGGCACTGTTTTGTTGCTTAACCTTCAAAATTATTTTATTCTTCCGTATGGTATTAAAAAACGCCTCAATTCTTGTTATTGACGATGATGTGGATATTCTCACCGCCGTCAGGCTGCTGCTTAAAACCGAAGCCGCGGAAGTCATCACCGAAAAGAACCCGGAGAATATCCGGTCATTGCTGTATAAGAAGCAGTTTGACATGATTCTGCTGGATATGAATTTCAACAGCGCCATCAATACGGGCAATGAAGGATTGTACTGGCTGCGCAAGATAAAGGAATGGGACGCGACGGCATCCGTTATTATGATCACGGCTTACGGGGATATTGACCTGGCGGTCCGGTCGCTTAAAGACGGCGCCGTGGATTTTGTCGTAAAACCCTGGCATAATGAAAAACTGATCAGCACCATCCGGGAAACCCTGCAGCGAAAAGATGGTTCTCCTGCCGTAAAGGCAAAAGAGAATGCGGCAGGTGAAGAAACAGGGACGGTGATCGGCACTTCGCCGGCCATCCGGGAAATATTAAGCAAGGTGGAGAAGATTGCACCCACCGATGCCAATATCCTGATCCTGGGTGAAAATGGCACGGGTAAGGACCTGATGGCGAAAATGATCCATGAGAAAACCCTCCGGGCCGCCAAACAGTTCGTGAAAGTGGATGTGGGCGCACTGACCGAAACCTTATTTGAAAGTGAATTATTCGGACATAAGAAAGGCGCTTTTACCGATGCGCGGGACGATCGCACCGGGAGGTTTGAAATGGCCTCCGGCGGCACTTTATTTCTGGATGAGATCGGGAATATCACCCTGCAGCAGCAGGCGAAATTATTGTCGGTGCTGCAAAACCGCCAGGTATCGCGGCTGGGATCCAACCTGCTGATCCCGGTGGATATCCGGCTGATCTGCGCCACCAACCTTCCGCTGACGGAACTGGCCAATGAAACCCGTTTCCGGAAAGATCTGATCTACCGCATCAATACGGTGGAAATTGTTATGCCGCCCCTGCGGAAACGCCCGGAAGATATTGCCACCCTGGCCCGTGAATTTGCGCATATGTATGCCGGAAAGTATCTGAAAAGGACCCTGGAACTGGATAATAAAGCCATTGAAAAGCTCAAAGCCTATCATTTCCCCGGCAATGTGCGGGAACTGCAATACAGTATCGAACGGGCGGTGATCATGTGTGAGGGAGACGAGATACATGCCGATGACATTATTTTTTCCCCGCTCGAAACGGTGCGGGAGATCGAAGATGCGGAAGACCATGATCTCACGCTCAGCACCATTGAAAAGAATACCATTCTGAAAGTGATCGAAAAACATCAGGGTAATATTTCAAGGGCGGCCCGGGAACTCGGATTAACCCGCACCGCACTTTACCGCCGGCTGAGTAAATATGATATATAGCAATGTTTAAAAAATTCGAGCTTCGCATACTCATCCGCGTTATTATTTTGTTTGCGGTGCTGTGCCTTACGGCCGTTGTAGTGGTTACCGCTCAATATATATACCTGATCATTTTACTGCCCGTGCTGGCCTGGCAGTTCAGTGATTTTTACCGGTTCTTCCGGAAAACACAGGATGAGCTGGACCAGTTTGTGGAGTCGATGCACTACCGCGATTTCTCCCGTCATTTTGATGTAAACCGCGCACCGGATGAACTGAAAACCATGCGGAAGGGGTTTAACGACATCAACAGCACCTTTAAAGTGATCAGCCGGGAAAAGGAAACCCAGTTTCTTTATCTGCAGAAGATCCTGGAGCTGGTGGAAACGGGGATTCTTTCTTATGAAACGGAAAGCGGGGAAGTGGTCTGGATGAATGATTCCCTGAAAAAGATCCTCGGCATTCCTTATCTGAAAACCATGCATTCTCTGGAAAAGCGGGATGCTTACCTCTTCAAGGAAATCAACCAGCTGCAGCCCGGCGTAGGGAAGATTGTTTCGATATCGAGGGATAACGGGATCGTAAAAGTGCTGGCTTCGGCCACGGCTTTTCAAACGGATAGTAAAATGTATAAACTGGCGGCATTTCAGAATGTGAATGAGGCCCTGGATGAAACAGAAGCCAAAGCCTGGCAGAAATTACTCAGCGTGATGACGCATGAGATCATGAATTCGGTGGCGCCCATTTCTTCCCTGGCGGATACCATGCTGGACCGGCTGCAGAAAGCAACGGAGCTGATGAAGGAACAGCCCTCCGCCATTGAAGATCTGGAGCTGGGTATTGAAACCATCCGGCGGCGGAGCGAAGGCCTGCTGAAATTTGCCGAGACCTACCGGAATCTGAATAAGATCGTGGCGCCCACCCTGCGGAAAGTGTTGCTGCGCGATCTGTTTGAAAACCTGCATCAGCTGATGCTGCCGACCCTGGAACAGAAAAACGTGCAGCTCGAGATCATTCTGCAGAACCCTGAATTATCCTACGAAATGGATGCCACGCTGATTGAACAGGTGCTGATCAACCTGCTGGTCAATGGCATTGAAGCGGTAAAAGATAAACCCCATCCCAGGATTCAGCTCTCGGCTTTTAATGCCAGCAACAACAAGATCAATATCAAAGTGGCTGATAACGGGTGCGGTATTCCGTCATCCCTGATGGACCGGATTTTCATCCCTTTTTTCAGCACCCGGAAAAACGGAAGTGGCATTGGCCTGAGCCTGTGTCAGCAGATCCTGCTGCTGCACAAAGGAAGTATTCAGGTACAATCCGTCGAAAATGAAGGATCTGTATTTACTTTGCATTTGTAAGATCAATCATCAACCATTAATCATCAACGATGAGTGAAAAACTCCGCATCGGAATCACCGACTGTGGCAAATACGAAAATTACCGCCGCTGGATTGAAGCCACCGGGGAAGCGGAAGGCGTAAAGCTCAGCATGTATTTAAACAATCCCGAAGCCGTGGCTGCCTGCGACGGCGTGGTATTGAGCGGCGGGGAAGACGTGCAACCGGATTTGTATGGCAAGCCGGAATATGTAAAGGATTATGATCTGAAAGAAATTATACCGGAGCGCGATCAGTTTGAATACGCCGTGATCGGGAATGTGCTGGCTGAAGAAAAACCGCTTTTAGGCATCTGCCGTGGATTGCAGATGGTGAATGTGTTCCTGGGCGGAGACCTGGTGCCGGATATTCCGTCGGTCCTGCATTCTGGATTTCATGGAAAGAAAGAAGGCGTTGATCAGCTCCATCCGGTAAAAATTATTCCGGGCTCCCTCCTGGCAACCGTTAGCCGGGTGGATGCCGGGCAGGTGAATTCGGCTCATCACCAGTCTGCCGGGAAGCCTGCTAAAGACCTGAAAATAACGGCCACGGGCGATGCCGGAATTGTGGAAGCCATGGAATGGGGAAACCCGCAGCGCCGCTCCTGGTTATTGCTGGTTCAATGGCATCCGGAAAGGATGCCGGATCAGGACAGCCCGCTCACCGCCGGCGTCCGGAAAGCCTTTCTGGAAGCCTGCCGGAAGAACCGGGAACCCGGGTCCTGAAAGCCTTATATCTCTGCAGTATTGTAATCAGACTAAGGGCAACCCTGTCCTGGCCAATAATGAAATAGCCGCAACATCCACACTGAATACGGTAAAAGACCCACCTGATATCAGGTCGAACCGGGTATTTTTACAATGTGAACTAAAATGTAGATAAAATTCAAAAAGCAGTTGGTTTTTATTCGGTTGACTACCTTATTTTTGTTACATATCCTTTAATTCTCCCTTCTCCGCAAAATCCAAACTACATAAAACCGCTGCGTCGTCCCTCCTGAGAACAGTCCCATATCTGTTGTGAACCTTATCCTTTACCAAAGAGGAAACTCCTGAATATTTCCATCAGGGATTTCTGTGGATAGCCGGCTAACAGATTAATGAATTGTTTATGAAGAAATTTTACTTTCTGATTTTTACGGGGGTATTTATACTTTCGTCTTTTGTATCGACAGGCGCAGAGTTTATACTTCTATTACATCATAATGCAACTGTTCCGGAGGAATTATACTTTGGATGATAAGCGCTTCTGGGGCTGGGATGCGATTACTAATCCTACTATTACTGCTCCTCCAAATCCTTGTAATAATTGTACTATTATCATTAATTCCGATGTTACTATGGTTCGTCAAATCAAACGAGCTCAGATGCTACTGGATAACTGGACGCTACCGCATTTAGATGATGTAATTATCAATGGAGGCTCTTTGAAAGTTAATGGCGGAGTTACGTTAACCATTGATACCTATATGCAATTCTTCGATACTTCAATGTCATTATTGGAAGTGATGCAACAACGGCCGCACTGCAGTAATTTTAAATGATCAGGTGGATCTGAATGGAACTTCCATGTTCGGCTGGCGAATATAAATAGTGTGATTAATGCGAATAATGATGACGGTAATCACCCATTGATCGGACCATATATGATATGACAGTGCCAGCACTAAATTGCTGGTATGTATTATGTTGCTCTACGGATCCTGAAGGTTCTGGTATATTTTATAACTGTGGTATTGAGTAGATTCTTATACATAGTTTGAATGGAGCTCTCACATCTAATTATCCGAAATGTTTACACTTTCAATTGTGACGGGTAATGGTCCGGAGACCGAATACTTGTATGCCTGGGCATAATTTATGGTCCTGCTGACTTCCATTAGATATTAGCAATAAATGGTGCTTATCGTTTGGGCAGGCAGCCACACTACCGGTAGTACTCGTTCAATTCCTAGCCACCAAAAATGCCGATGCCTCCATCAAACTTTCCTGGGCGACTGCGCAGGAAATAAATTCCTCCTCATTCGAAGTAGAAAGAAGCGCTGACCAGGGGAACTGGCAAAATATTGGCAGCGTAAAGGCAAAAGGATATTCATCCACTACGGCGAATTACAGCTTTACTGACCAGCTTCCTGCTGCCAGGTAACAATTACTACCGGTTAAAGATGGTTGACCTCGACGGAAAATTCAAGTATAGTCAGGTGGTTGCTGTTACTTCAGAAAAAGACGGCCGCACGCTGGTCATTTACAGCAATCCCTTCAGTGATCAGATCCGCATGAAAGTAAATGTGAACAAAGCGCAAAATCTGTCGCTGACGGTTACGGACATTATTGGTAAAACCTATTTAAAACAATCATACAATGCACAGGCAGGTGATAACCTGATCAACCTGGTGCCGGCCGGTGCTGCCAGGGGTATGTATATCCTGCATATTCAGGGTAGTACCTATGCGCAAACCGTTAAGCTGGCTAAACAGTAAATGATTTGATAATCACGATTCAGTTGTATGCCACTGTTCGGGAGGATTGAGCATCCCCTGACAGTGGCATCTCTTTTAAAGAAACCGTTCATGAAAACATTTCCCCGGGCGCTGATTTTCGATCTCAACGGAACCATGATCAATGATATGGAATATCATATTGATGCCTGGTCGGATATACTCAACAAGGACTGAATGCCGGCCTGACCAGTGAGCAGGTGCGGAGTCACATGTACGGGAAAAATTCGGAAGTGCTTATCCGTGTTTTCGGAGCAGACCGGTTCAGGCCTGAAGAAATGGAACATTGGTCTGTCGAAAAAGAAAAAGATATCAAAAGGCCTTTCTTCCTGAATTGAAATTGATTCCGGGACTGGAAGCTTTTTTACAAAAAGCTTTTGACGTAAATGTTCCCATGGCCATTGGTTCCGCGGCCATCCCTTTTAATATTGATTTTGTGCTGGACAATCTGCATATCCGAAAATATTTCAAAGCGTCAGTGCAGATGATGTCAGCATCAGCAAGCCGCATCCCGAAACATTTATCAAGGCAGCTTCCTTACTCGGTACCGATCCTTCGCAATGCCTTTTATTTGAAGACGCGCCCAAAGGTATAGAAGCGGGAGAGCGCGCCGGTATGCCCGCTGTCGTACTAACGACCATGCACAACCGGCACGAATTTTCCCAATATTCCAACGTACTTCATTTTATCAGCGACTATACAGACCCATATATTTTAGGACTTTTAAATTAAGGTCCGTCAACCGTCATCTGTCAACCGTCAACCAACGAATCTATTTCGGAAAATCACTCCCAAATCAGGAATAAAAAGAGGTGCCGTCTTTTTACAAATCCTTCATTTTCATAGCCGGTAAGTTTTGGTACGGGGCTTGAAACTTCGGGGGAAACTCAGCAACCATGATACAGGATATGTCAGTTCAGTTACTCGGTGAAAAAATGATGGAATTGGAAAATGCCTTATTTGTCTCAGATGCAAACTCTTTATCCAAACTTCCCACCCATATTGTTCAGATTGCAGAAGTAGATGCAGAAGGAAATGCCTGGTTTATTATTCCCCGGCCCACACAGGTGATCGAATCCTTTGATAAGGAAATGCCGGCCAAACTGGATTTCTTTAAAAAAGGGAAAGGATTTTATCTGAAACTGCGTGGATTGGCTTCGCTCATTTACTCAGAAGATCTATTGCCTGACACCAGGATCTTCCGGGAATTATCCGAATCCTTTAAAAAGAAAAAACTGGTTGCCGTGAAATTAAAAATGCAATCGGCCGAATATTTTGAAAATACCCCCAAACCACTCCCAATCCCGTGCTGAATCTGGGAAGCATGATGTTTAACTGGCTGATAAACCCCCTGTTCGAAGATGAACAGAAGCACTGGGCGACCATCCCGGTGTATGCGGAGAATAGTTAAGCCTGTCCAGATCCTGTAAAAATAGTAACCGGCCTGGCATCAAATTAGGCCGGACTCACTATGATCTTAGGATTATAATAGGGTTATCATCAGGGTTATCTATAGGTTTATAACCTATGATAACCTCTAAGATAACCCTAAGATAACCCTAAGATGAATTATATTTCGCTGATGGATAAAACCGGTTTGGAGGATCCGGTTAAAATAGCCGTGGGCTAACCGATAAGTGGCATTATTGAGTTGTGCAAACCGGCTGGTGCAGGACGGGGAAATTACAGGAATTGGCAATAAAGCAATATTGATGTGCTTTAACGTGCAGTGCATTTACCTTTTCAATCATGGAAGCCTCTTTCACGATCACCTTTGGTTTCAGGACCACTTCAGTAAATCTCCCGTTTCCTTCTTTGGTTTCTTCCATTGTTCCACTGGCGGAATCTGAATAATCCACAACAATCACCCCGGCGGCTGAGCAGAAATGCAAAAACGAAAGCATGTGACAGGCAGATAAGGCTGCTACCAGCATTTCTTCCGGATTGTATTTAGCCGGATCCCCGCGAAAAGCCGGATCTGAAGAACCCGCAATTTCGGGTTTCCCGTTTACCGAAACCGTATAAGATCTTTCGTAAGCCCGGTAATTCTCCGTTCCCTTTCCGGAATTGCCGGTCCAGTGGAGAAGGGTATTGTATTGGTGGAGTTTAGACATGTGGAAATTACGGGAAATTTAAGCCAATATACCACGAAGAGGGTATTCCAACACCGGAAGACACTAATTAGCTTAGAATAATATGCCAATGCAGGTTTCACTACTCCAAAGGCACAGGCAACATTGAATTTTAAGATTGATAATAATGGAATAATATCGTTATTTATCAACTTTAAAGTATTATTCTATAAAAATATTAACTTTGTATGAATACGATAAAAAGCAGGGATGAAGACGGCTGTTGTTTGTTTATCATTTCATGAAGCCCTTTCTCCCATGACGTATCATTTTAAATGAAAGAAATTATGAAAAGTCCTATTACCGGAAAGGAAATGAAAATGATGCAAAAGAATGATAAGATTGATTTTAGAAAAGAATCGTTCGAAATCCTGTTTCATTATTATTTGTGTGAAGACAGTAATGAAATTTTTACGGATGCCACCCTTGATACCCTGAATCTAAATCAGGCTTATAATCAATACCGGGAGAAATATAAAATCCCTTTTCCCGATGATATCAAAGACATCCGGATGAAATATGGTTTATCCGCTGCTAAAATGGCTGATATCCTGGGATTCGGGACAAACGTATACCGGCAGTACGAAGCCGGTGAGGTGCCTAATGTTTCCAATGCCCGGCTGATTGAGCTTGCGAAAGATCCCGAAGAGTTTAAAAAACTGACCCTGCTCAGTTCGGCCTTTAAAGAAAAAGAACACGCCGGTTCTTCAAAAACCTGGATAAGCTTATAAAAGAAGAACAGTCTTTTGCCGATACGGCGCTGCCCCGTTATCTGATGCATGGAGTTGGGCCGGGCGGGCCGGGTATTTATACAGGATATAAAACGCCGAATCTTCAGAAACTAATGGAAATGATCATCTTTTTTACAGTGCATATCCGGCCATGGAAAACAAAGATGAATAAGTTGCTGTTCTATGCCGATTTTTTACATTTTAAAAAAACCTGTTTCAGTATGAGTGGTGCAGAATATGTCGCAATTCATCTCGGACCTGTTCCACAAAATTTCAATAGTATTTTTGAATATGCGGCAATCCATAACAAAATTGATATCACGTACCGGGAATTTTCTAACGGTGGCGTGGGAGAGTCTTTTTCACCGAATAAGGATACATCATTTAATGCCGGCCTGTTTGAAGAAGCTGAACTCGACGTTTTAAAAATAGTCGCTGATACATTTAAAGAAACCAGTACCCGGGAAATGATTGATATAAGTCATGAGGAGCCTGCATGGCTGGAAAATATCGGTGAAATGAAAAAGATAAAATATGATTATGCTTTCAGGTTAAAGCATTTTGGCTGACGTTCATTTGCAAACCGGGATTAAACGCCGACTGTTCTCCTGATAATTCCCATGCCGACTACATGAGCCCTGCAAGTTCGGGTTTCCCGTTTCACTGTAACTGTGGATCTTTCGTAAGCCCGGTAATTCTCCCCTTCCCAATATCCCACGAAGCGGGTATTCCGGGAGGTGGGTAATCTGTTTATTTTTGAAATGTGCTTAAAAAGACAGAAATATCAATTGGCCCGATGAATCCAAAAAGCGGTTGATAGTTTGCAATTTGAAAACTTTTAATTATCTTCGTTTATGAATATTATAGCTAAAGGAACCATACTTTACTATATAGATAAATATCCGGATGCGAAAACTTCTTTATTGACATGGTATTATGAATTCTCAAAATTGTCGGTCAGGCATTTTAATGAATTAAAGGCAGTATACGGGAATTCGAGTATTGTAGCCAATAACAGGGTCATTTTTAATATAAAAGGGAATGATTACCGGCTGGTTGTATCTGTTAATTTCCTGAAGTCCGCGGTTTATGTTGTCTGGTTTGGGACGCATGCCGCTTACGATAAAATAAATGCAGCTACAATCGGCTTTAATACCCGAATATTAAATTTTAAACGGAAATCATGATGAATTGGAAAGTGATAAAGTCAGAAACCCAATATAAAAAAGCAGTGCTGCGCACGATGCACATATTCCATGCCGCGTCGGGAAGCCGTGATGCGGACGAATTGGATTTATTGCTTGTGCTTATAAAAGACTATGAGGATAAACACATTATTATGCCGGAGTTAGATCCCATAGACGCAATCAAACTAAAAATGGAGGAACGGGGTTTAAAGGCTAAAGATCTGGAACCATTCATCGGATCAAAAGGTCATGTATCATCCATTCTTTCCGGTCGCAGGGAGCTCACCTTAAAGATGGCGCAAAGATTAAGGGATTTTCTCCAATTGCCCGCAGAGATCTTCATGCCCCGTACGGCGTAGTGAATGCATGCCGCCGTATAATTCCCCCGCCCACCACATCATCGCCTTCATAAAAAACGGCGCTTTGCCCGGGGGCAATGCTTTTAACCGGTTCATAAAACTGTACGCGAACCTGGTCGCCTTCGGGATATAAATTACTCAGGCATCCCTTATCCTTATAGCGGATCTTGGTAAGCGCTTCCATGCCATCGGGAATGGTATCATATTTCATGAGGTTGAGGCCGCTCACCATCAGGCTTTGTCCGGCGAGATCGCTTTCTTCCCCCAGCACAACGGTATTATTTTCCGGATGAATGGCCGTAACATAAACGGGCTTTCCGAAGGCAATATCCAGTCCCTTTCGCTGGCCGATGGTATAAAAAGGATAGCCCCGGTGCTTGCCGATGATATTACCGTGCATATCCACAAAGCTCCCGCCTTCCACACTGGATTCCAGCTCCGGCATTTTTTTCTTCAGGAAACCCCGGTAATCATTGTCCGGCACAAAACAGATCTCATAGCTCTCGCTTTTTTTAGCCAGTTCCGGATAGCCGTAATCCATGGCCATCTGCCGGATCTGCGGTTTGCGGTAATTGCCGAGGGGAAGCAGGGTGCGGCTCAGCAGATCCTGCTGCAAACCCCAGAGCACATAGCTCTGATCCTTTAATTCATCGATGCCCTTGCTGAGAAAATATCGCCCGTTGGCGTGCTGATGAATATTCGCATAATGACCGGTGGCGATAAAATCGCATTCCAGGGCATCGGCTCTTTTTAACAGGGCCCTCCATTTAATATGGGTATTGCACATCACGCAGGGATTGGGCGTGCGGCCGGCAAGATATTCTTCCACAAAATTGTCGATCACGGCGGTTCCGAATTCATCCCGAATATCCAGCACAAAATGCGGGAAACCATGCTGAACGGCAGCCATGCGGGCATCGTTGAAGCTGTCCAGGTTGCAGCAGCCAGTCTCTTTTTTGGAAGATCCCGAACTGGCATAATCCCAGGTCTTCATGGTAATGCCAATCACTTCATAACCCTGGTCATGCAGCATCAGGGCGGTAATGGTACTGTCAATACCCCCGCTCATCGCCACCAGCACTTTTCCTTTCCTGCTCATAGGCGCAAAGATACTATTCCCACAAAATAGTATTTTCCCAGCCTCCTAAATCCTGTAAATTGCCATTTCAAACAATTTTAAGTACGCAGCTAAATTTTAAGTTATGATCAAATTGCAAGTCATCGGAAATCTTGGAAAAGATTGTGTGACCAATCTCGTGAATGGTAAAAATGTGATCAATTTCAATGTGGCGCACACGGAAAAATTCCGGGACGCCCAGGGAAATCAGAAGGAGAAAACGGTGTGGGTGGATTGTGCTTACTGGACGGATCGTACAGCGATCGCTCCTTATCTGAAAAAAGGAACACAGGTATATGCAGAAGGCACTCCGGATCTGCGCACCTACCAGAAAACAGATGGAACGCAGGGCGTTTCCTTAACGCTGCGTGTACAGAGTGTACAATTGCTCGGCAGCAGGAATACGAATGATAGTGCTGGTTACGGAAACGAAAACCACAACCAGGCTTCCACAAGTATGTCAGGCATTCCTTCGCCGGGTGAAGTCTCTGCCCCGGTCGACGATCTTCCTTTTTAAGTTTTCCGATAAGAAAATGCTCTCACCGTAATGAGGGCATTTTTGTTTACCTTATATCCTCTTTTATTATTTTAAAATTAATCCCACATGAAAGAATCTTCTTCTGCTTCCCGCCGCCGTTTTCTGCAACAGATGAGCGGCACTGCCCTGGCATTGGCCGCTACGAATTCTTCCTTTGCTTTTGCGGATCAGTGGCAAAACCGGGTAGACAGCTATTCCCGGAAAATTTCAGCCAATGATAAAATCCGCATCGGGGTCATCGGCATTGGCATTCAGGGAAATAACGACCTGGAGGCCGCACTGAAAGTGCCCGGCACCGAAATGGTTGCCGCCTGTGATTTGTATAAAGGACGACTGGAACGTGCGAAGGAAGTTTATGGAAAGGATCTTTTTGTTACCGCAGACTACCGCGAACTGTTGAACCGGAAAGATGTGGATGCCGTTATTATCGCCACCAGCGATCACTGGCATTCCCGGATCTCCATTGATGCCTTGAAAAGCGGGAAAGCGGTTTATTGTGAAAAGCCGATGGTACATAAAATCAGCGAAGGATTGGGCGTGATCGATGCCTGGAAAAAAAGTAAAAAGACCATGCAGATCGGAAGCCAGCGGGTAAGCAGTATTGGCACGACCAAAGCGCGTGAGGCGTTCCGTTCCGGGGCAATCGGTCAGCTATCCTGCGTCGAGGCAAATTTTGACAGGCAAAGTGCGCTGGGAGCCTGGGAGTATACGATGCCGACAGACGAATCGCCCGAAACGGTGGACTGGAAAAGATATATTCAGGGAATGCCGGATCAGCCCTATGATGCGAAGAAATTTTTCTGGTGGCGGAATTACCGCGCTTTCGGAACCGGCGTTGCGGGTGATCTTTTTATCCACCTGCTATCCGGCATTCATGCCATTACGGATTCTAAAGGTCCCGAGAAAATTTATTCATCCGGACAACTCGCTTACTGGAAAGACGGCCGCGACGTGCCCGATGTAATGACGGGCGTAATCCAATATCCCGAAACAAAGGAGCATCCGGAATTTCAGCTGATGCTGCGGGTTAATTTCATCAGCGGGAACAATGAATCGGGGGGTACAAAATTCATCGGATCGGAAGGGGTGCTGAGTCTGGAAGGAAACGGGTTTACCATTCATCACCACAAAATGTCGAAGGCGCCGGGCATCGGCGGATGGGATGCATTGACGACCTACCCGAAAGCCATGCAGGAAGAATTGCTGAAAAAATACAATGAGAAATGGTCAGCCGACGACCAGCGGGATCATGCTGATCCGGATACGGTTTTCCGTGCGCCGGCAGGATACGATGAACACATGGAGCATTTCGCTAATTTCTTTGAGGGCATGCGGAATGGAACGCCGGTGGTGGAAGATCCGGTATTCGGTTTCCGCGCTGCGGCGCCCTGCCTCGCCGCGAATGAAAGTTATTTTCAAAATAAAATAATGGATTGGGATCCGGTCAACATGAAACTGATATCCTGACCGCATCTGTACATGGAAAAAATATTCAGCTACGCCGAACTCAGGAGATTTACAAAAGATGTATTTCGCAGCATTCATTTTTCTGAGGAAGATGCAGAACGGGCAGCTACCGTTTTGCTGAGGGCAGACCTGCGCGGAATAGATTCTCATGGCATCGCCCGGCTAACGGGTTACGTCAGGCTCTGGGAAGCGAAGAGGGCAAATTCCCGCCCCCAAATTAAAATTGTTCACGAAACCCCGTCAACCGGCGTGGTCGATGGCGACAGCGGACTGGGACTGGTGGTTGCGCCTTTCGCCATGGAGCTGGCAATTCAAAAAGCAAAAGCCGTAGGATCCGGATGGATCGCCGTCCGGAATTCCAATCATTTTGGCATCGCAGCCCAGCATGCAATGATGGCATTGGAAGAAGATATGATCGGGATGGTGATGACCAATGCGAGTGCGCTGGTGGCGCCTACATTTTCCAATGAGCGGCTACTGGGAACCAATCCCATTTGCGTTGCCGTTCCATCGGGAAAGGAACCGCCCTTTGTGGCCGATCTGGCCACGACGACTGCAGCCAATGGAAAGCTGGAAGTATTACAGCGGAAAAATGAGCTCGCGCCGGAAGGATGGATCCAGGATAAAGAGGGTAACCCCTCTTTTAACCCGCACGAATTAAAAACCGGTGGCGCGCTGCTGCCATTGGGCGGCGACCGGGAGCACGGAAGTCATAAAGGATACGCGCTGGGGGCCATCGTTGATATATTTTCCGGTGTGCTCAGTGGGGCCAATTATGGACCCTGGGTTCCTCCTTTTCCTGCGTACGTGCCTATCCCGGAGAACATGCCGGGAAAAGGAATCGGTCATTTTTTCGGCGCCCTCCGCATCGATGGTTTCCGGAAAGCGGAAGACTTCAAAAAGGATATGGACCAATGGCTGCTCCGATTCCGCAATGCCCGGCCGGGAAGCGGATATGAAAGAGTGATGGTTCCCGGCGACCCGGAAAGGGAAATGGAAGCCCAGAGAAACAGGGAGGGGATACCTGTGCTGCAGGCCGTAGTTGAAAACCTGGATATACTGGCTGAAAAGTTCAGTATTCCGCCCGTGATCTGACTTCCTTTTATCGAATTTTTATTGAAATACAATTTTTCTTCCTTAACTAAGTTATTACAGCTAGCTGCAGATTAATCGAAGCCCGGTTTGCACGCTCGTCGAAGACTTCAGGGTATTCATCGAAAACTTATAGGATCTATTCTTTCAATGGAATATTTTACCTGCTTGTAGCGGGAAGAATGGAATAGATTTTACCTGCCGCAGCACTACTTCAGACAAAATTTCAAAATCGGAAAAACGATCTCAAAATGGGAAAGACCTATAAAAAAGAATGAGTGTAAACCCTTATGAACCAAGAGAATCGGCTTTGGTACAGCAATTGGAACTCCTATGATGTCAAATAAACCGTCCTCTTATGAAACAGATCTACAACCTACGTGTGAAAACATAACGGTACCCATATAAAAGAGGCTGTGCCGGAGGAAGTTAATTTTCCGCACCGGTAAATAATAGATTGCGGGGGAATCTGACGCTTATCCTTGGGGTTTTGGTCCTGCAATTGTTTTCTTTTTCAATATTGGCTTCAGCCGGTTATTCCGAATTGCGCGAACTTCCGGAACAGATAATGTAAGCAGAAATAAAAATGAAAATACTTATTATCCGGGACCCAGGCAAATGTTACCGGCAGGTTCAACTTCAATATCTTTTGGGCCCTGCCGGAACCGGTACTGATTTGGTTCAGACAACATAACCATTGGAGATATCCTTCTGATTATCCAAATGCAGGGTGCTCAGATTATTGTGCCCGCCTGTAACCAATTCAGCGTACGGAAGCGAATACGCGGACTTGGGAGCAGGGTTTACCAGCACAAGTCTTATCTGCGGGCAATATGGAATTTGTGGTTGCTACCAATCCAGTGCCTACCACCGGAGGTACATTAAATCTTGATTCGGCGCCTTTAACCTATTCATACCAGAATTCTGCTTTTGGAACAAATGGTCAATATACTTATCAGGTCATTCTTATTCAACCGCATTTTAATATTAAGCTTAACAGGAAACATTACCACTCCTCTGTGGAATGGTTCAACTGGCGGAGTAACGGTTTTAAGTGCAACAAATAATTTTAATTTTAATGGTTATTCCATCAATGCAAAAGGAGCCGGATTCAGAGGTGGCGGCGGACGAGTTTTAATGGCGAGAGCGGCTCTGATCATTTCAGGATTTTTATACACTCTCCACTGCAAATACGAATGGAAGTAAGGGCGAAGGAATTGCAGGAACACCACGTTATCTAAATTTCAATAATTCTCTGATTGGAAATACCCGGCTCCCGAAGGCTATCCAAGTGGAAGTTATGGCAGAGGTGCGCCCGGGAATGCCGGTGGCGGTGCAACAGATAGTGATCCCGCAGCATAATGATCAGAATGCTGGTGGCGGTGGTGGTGGTAACGGAGGTACAGGGGGAACTGGGAGGAAATGGATGGTCATACTTTTAAGTCCTCCGGTGGGAGAGGCGGTACCAGTTTCACTTCCTATAGCCCAATGCGTTAATTATTACAGCCCCAGCCGGCTGATTTTGGGTGGCGGTGGTGGTGCTGGTTCAACCAATAATGCCACAGGTACACCCGGATCCGGATTCGCAAGCAGCGGAGCTGCCGGAGGTGGAATTGTCATTATTAATGCCTTGACCATTACAGGAACAGGACAATTGATGCTTCCGGTGCTGACGGGTAATAGTACCGTGCAAATTGATGGATCAGGCGGTGGCGGTGCAGGAGGAAGTATACTGATCTATGCAAATAGTGGTCATTCCGGTATTACTGCAATAGCGAATGGCGGGGATGGAGGAAGCAATTACCCCGATATCAGTGATGCAACCCAGCATGGTCCCGGAGGCGGTGGCGGTGGTGGGGTGATATTTTCAAATGGAACATTAAATGCCGCTTCATCTGCTAATGGCGGAGCCGCGGGTGTGAGTTATGGATTTACAGTTACAAGATAATTATGGTGCTGCCGATGGTAACGCCGGTGTTCTTACCCAGACCTTCCCGTTCACCCAGCTTCCTCCCAACATGGAAATCTGCCAGATTCAGGTGTTGCCGGTAACAATTACCGATTTTAATGCTGCTTATGTTTCTTCCAATAATGTAAAGGTTTCCTGGTCAACAACCAACGAGATCAATGCATCTTATTATGTGGTGGAAAGAAGTACGAATGCGGAAGATTTTATTCCGGTCGGGCAGGTGAATATGAGTCAGTCGCTGAACCCGGTTCATAATTATAATTTAAACGATCAGCTTTATAATGTGAACAGCAATATTGTTTACTACCGGCTGCGCATCGTTGACAATAGTGGTAAATTCAGCTACAGTAGAGTTGTGCCGGTAAAACTGGATCAGCACGGTAACAGGTTTCTCCCTTTATCCGAACCCAATCGATAATTATACCATCCTGAATCTGTTTTCAGATAAACAGTCCATGGGTGTGTTGCGGGTGATGGATAATTCCGGCAGGCAGATCCTGACCAAATCCATTTACGTAAATAACGGAAGCAACAGCATCATGGTGGATCAGCTGGGTTATTTGCCGAAGGGGATTTACATGGTGCAGGTACTGCTGAATAATAACCTGTATAACCAGAAACTGCTGAAGAAATAAAAATAAAAATAAAAAGTTGGAAACGCCCCGGAGCCGGAAAGCTGCCGGGGCGTTTCTGTTTTAATAATTCTCTAAAACCCTGGCTTTCCGGCAGGCTTTCTCCTTTTGTAATTCATCAACCTGTATCTTTGCCATCCCAAAAAACAGGGTAGTATGAAAGTAATGAAGTTCGGTGGCACTTCGGTGGGTAAACCGGAGCGCATGCATGACGTAGCCACGCTGATCACGGCCAGTCCGGAGAAGAAGATTGTCGTTTTAAGCGCCCTGAGCGGAACCACCAATGCCCTGGTAGAAATCGGCCAGTCGGCCGCCCGCTTTCAGCGCGAAACCGCACAGGAGCAGATCAATAAATTATCGGATCATTACCATGCTTTTATCCGTCAGCTGCTGGAGACCGATACCAGTCAGCAGATTGCCTTCAACATCATCAAGGAACATTTTGAATTCCTGAGCATCATCCTGCGTATTTCATTCAGCGAATCCCTGAATAAGGATATTCTCGCCCAGGGCGAATTGCTGTCTACCAAATTGTTCAGCGTATACCTGGAAGAAAAGGGAATCCCCCATATATTGTTGCCTGCGCTGGAATTTATGAGCATTGATGCGGAAGATGAACCCCGGCTCGACCAGATCCGCATCCGGCTTACCCAGTTGCTTGCCAGGTATCCGGAATCAAATCTCTTTATTACCCAGGGCTATATCTGCCGCAATGCAAAGGGCGAAGTGGATAACCTGAAAAGGGGCGGAAGCGATTATACTGCATCCCTGGTGGCGGCAGCCATTCAGGCTTCTGTTTGTGAAATCTGGACGGATATCGACGGCATGCACAACAATGATCCACGCATCGTTAAAAAGACCATTCCGGTGGAACAGCTCAGTTTTGATGAAGCCGCCGAGCTGGCTTATTTCGGAGCAAAAATTTTACATCCTACCTGTATCTGGCCGGCGCAGCAACAAAACGTTCCGGTGAAACTGCTCAACACCATGCAGCCCGGGGCTGCGGGAACCGTCATTCAAAAAACAGCCTCTGCATCAGGGGTAAAAGCCATTGCCGCAAAAGACGGGATCATCGCCATCAATATCAAAAGCAGCCGGATGCTGCTGGCCTATGGATTCCTGCGGAAGATATTTGAGGTATTTGAAAAATATAAAACCTCCATCGACATGGTTACGACCTCCGAAGTGGCGGTTTCCCTTACCATCGACAACGGAGCCAATCTGAAAAAGATCCTGAAGGAACTGGAACCTTTCGGAACAACAGAAGTAGAAAACGATCAGACGATCGTTTCCATTGTAGGGAATGAAATTGCTGCTACCGAAAATGTACTGGAAAAACTTTTCGATGGCCTCTCCGGAATACCGGTCCGCATGGTGAGTTATGGAGGCAGCAAACACAATGTATCGGTGCTGATTCCTTCTGCGTATAAGGTTAAGACGCTGCAGGAGTTGAATGTTAAGCTTTTTGGATTGAGAGTAGATTTGACGGTCGGTCAACCGTCATCCGTCAACTTCAACTCATTTCCGAATCAGCATCTCCTCCAGCGCTTCATCCCTGTTATAAATGTCTTTGCGGAAATTCAGTTTTCCCTGATTGTCGACCCAGGCGGTGAGATAGGCGATGTAGACCGGAACCGGATTGGGCAGCGTTACATATTGTTCTTTGCCCCGGTGCATGGCGGCCGTTATCTTTTTCTCATTCCATTCCGGATTCTTTCTGAGTAAGAATTCAGCCAGCTCTTTCGGATTGGCCAAGCGAATACAACCATGGCTGAAGGCCCGGGAGGATTCATTAAAAAGACTTTTAGCCGGCGAATCGTGCAGGTAGATATTGTATGAATTGGGGAAAAGGAATTTTACCAGTCCGAGGGAATTGGAAGCCCCCGGTTTCTGCCGGATCATATTCCCGTTCCATTCCATATTGTGTTTTTTCAGATAGTCCGGATCCTTCCGGATAGCAGGGAGGATTTCTTTTTTCATGATGGACGCGGGCACGTTCCAATAGGGACTGAACACAACATATTTAAGATCTCCATTAAAGACCACGGTTTTGTGAATGTCTTTTCCCACTACCACATTCATTTTAAATGCCAGGGTATCCTGGTCATAAACATATAGTGTAAAGGCCGGAATATTAATGATCAGGTATTGATTGCTCAGTGAAGCTGGTACCCAGCGGGTCCTTTCCATATTAACGATGAGCTTGCTGATGTTTTCCTTTAACGGAATATTGATTTCCCGGAAAAAGGCAGGCCCCATGATGCCATCCGGGTGCAATCCATAGCGGTACTGAAATGATTTTACGGCCTCTTCCAGTGAATCGTCAAACAGGCTGGATCCTGAATCTTCGGTCAGGTCTCCCAAAAGGAATAGCCTGTTTCTGATTTCGTGAATGATTTCTGCCGTGTCATTTTTTCTGTATATGCTGCCGTTTGCCGGAACCGGTTTCCATAGTCCTAGCACTGTCAATATGCCGGTATTTTTGCAATGCTGCTTTTAGCTGGTTGTATTGCTGGTTGCTGAAGTTGGTGGAGAACAGCGAGGCGCTGCTGTCTTTCAGCAGAGAATCCATTAACTGCGGAAGATCCAGTTTCTTTCTCGGGAGATACCACTGCAATTTTGTACTCTCTTTCTCCGGAATGCCCTGCCATACTTTTTCGGCATAAAAAAAATATTCTGCAGTAAGCAGGAGTTCGATATCCGGATCTGCGCCTTCTTTCGGAAGGGGGTCGTTGAAGAGTTTGTCGAGACTGTCCTTATACGGAACCGGCGTTTGAATGCCTTCTTTTTCCAGATTATTCAGATGGTTGAAGAGATTGTCGGCCTGCTCGGTCAGCCCGTTTTCATCATACCACGCAAACCGGTTTTGGCGGTAAGCATAAAATTTTCTTACCTCATCACGGAAATTAGTGAAAAGGGGAAATTTTTGAAAAAAGGAATCGATGCGGATGCTGTCGGTGCGCAGCAACTGCTGATCGCTGAAATTTCCCCGAACAGATAATTCGGGATGCGGAATCGTATCCCGCGGAATGTTCTTGATTTTATGCTGACCCGTGTTGCAGGAAGCGAGGAGGAGTAAGAGTGCTATTTTGGGGATTGGGGACATTGAGCAAAAGTAATGGGTTGACGGATGACGGTTGACGCGACTTCTGTGAAATATCATGATTAAGATTTAATCTTACTGATTCATATAAAGACCGTCAACCGTCAACTGTCATCCGTCAACCCATCACGATTTCACAAAAAATTCCGGGAGCAGCATAAAAAAATCCTCCACAAGGAAGGATTTCAAATTTCGTATATGGAGTAAGATTAATAATCTCTGTCGAATCCGCCGCCACCGCTGTTTCCGCGGTTAAAGCCGCCTTTCTTGTAACCACCGCCGCCACCGCCGCCGCCGAAGCTTCTCTTTTTGAAACCGCCGCCACCGCCGCCCTGTTGTTTGGGCTGGGATTCATTGACGATGATTTTACGACCCATTACTTCTGAATCGTAGAGAGCTGTAATAGCTGCCTGTGCTTCTGCGTCGTTTTCCATTTCAACAAAACCGAAGCCTTTGCTGCGGCCTGAAACTTTGTCCTTAACGATTTTTGCGGAACCAACAGCGCCGTGTTGTTCAAAAAGGTTTCTGAGATCCTCATCGGTCATTTGCCAGGAGAGGTTGCCTACATAAATGTTCATTGTGCTAAAATTAATGAATGATTAAAACGACTCTAAAACTTCGTAGCTACGATGAACGATGGCGCGACCTGAAAAAAACCGCACCAGCACACACTTTGAACCAGAGTAACAGAGCAATGTAAAGATAGGGATTTTTAATTCTCAGGAAAATTTTACAGACGGGGCGAAAGCCGGTGAAAACGGCTGTCCCGGGCATCAAAAAACCCCGTCGGGGACGGGGTTTAAAAACGATTTCGAACCGGTGTTTATTCAGCCGATACTTCAAAATCAACCTCGGTTTCATTGCCGTTACCAAAATCAATTTTGGCCTTGTAAGTTCCCAGTTCTTTCACTTCTCAAAGAATATGGATGCTGCGGCGGTCAATTTCATATCCTTTCTGGTCGCGGATGGCGCGGGCCATCTGGACAGAAGTAACGCTTCCGAAGATCTTTCCGCTGGTGCCGGTTTTTGCGCCGATTTTCAACGGAGATTCCTTTCAGCACTTCGATTACCTTATTTATTTCAGCCAGCAGTTTTTCTTCTTTCTTTTTCTGCTGTTTTATCCTCTCTTCCAATTGTTTCAGATTGGAAGGACTGGCTTCAACGGCCATTTTTTGAGGAATCAGGAAATTGCGGGCATAACCGTTCTTTACGCTTACTATTTCATTTGCGGCGCCAGTTATCTACATCCTGTATTAATATTATTTCCATTATTTTGTTTGCATTTTGTCCCAATCAGACCGGTGGCCGACTGTTCTCCCGTTTGCCGGAAGGTTAGGGTGATGATTACTTTAAAAGATCTGTTACGTAAGGCAAAATAGCCATCTGACGGGCTTTTTTTACTGCATCGACTACTTTGCGCTGGTATTTCAGCGAATTTCCGGTAATGCGGCGCGGAAACAATTTACCCTGTTCGTTCAGGAATTTTTTCAGGAACTCACCATCTTTATAATCAATATAACGAATGCGGTATTTCTTAAAACGGCAAAATTTCTTGGCTCTTTGCTGGGTCTTGATCGCGGTCAGATATTTAATTTCATTTGCTTTGCCATTGCTTAAGCCTCCGCTTTTTCGGTTCCTGTAGGTACGCCACTTCTCTTTCTTGCATTGTACTCGACGGCGTATTTATCGAGTCTGTGTACCATGTGACGCAAGCACAGTTTCGTCACGGAGAAGCTGAATTTTCAGCTTCTCATTGAAGTCGGATGGCGCACTGTATTCCAGAACCCAGTATAAACCGGTGGTTTTTTTCTGGATTGGGATACGCCAGTGATTTTAGTCCCCAGGGATTTTCGTGCACCACTTTGCCGCCGTTTTCTTTAACGAAGGCCGTGAATTTTTTCTGGGCGGCTTTATATTCCTCCTCAGACAGCACAGGGGTAAAAATCACCATCAATTCATAATTGTTCATTTCCCTGTTTTTGGTAAAAAAATTAATTGGGCTGCGAAGGTAAGGGTTTTGGGGGGAAAAAGCGAATAGAAAAAGTTGACAGTTGACGGATGACGGTTGACGGACTTTAGGTTTGAATTCGCACCTGAGATCCGTCAACCGTCAACCGTCAACCGTCATCCGTTAACCGTCAACCATCCCGTCATCCTGTCAGCCCTACCCCCAATGGCACTATCTTTGCCAACTACCTCAAAAATCCCTTCAATATGCAAAAAGGAAGTATCCGGGTTCAGACAGAGAACATCTTCCCCATCATTAAAAAATTCCTTTACAGCGATCATGAAATTTTTCTCAGGGAATTGATTAGCAACGCAGTAGATGCATCCCAAAAGCTTAAAACCCTGTCTTCCCTGGGGGAAGCGAAAGGCGAACTGGGCGATCTGACCATTAAGGTAAAGCTCGATAAAGAAGAGAAGACCATTACCATTTCCGATCAGGGCATCGGGATGACGGCGGAAGAAGTGGATAAATACCTCAACCAGGTGGCGCTTTCCGGCGCCGAAGAATTTGTAAATAAATATAAGGGCCAGAACGAAAATGCCATTATCGGGAATTTTGGACTGGGTTTCTATTCCGCTTTTATGGTCAGCGACAAGGTGGAAGTGATCTCCAAAAGTTATAAAGAGGGAAGCCAGGCCGTGAAATGGGAATGTGACGGCAGCCCGGAATATAATCTGGAAGAAACCGACAAGGCGGAAAGGGGTACCGATATCATCCTGCATATCAATGAAGACAGCCGGGAATTTCTGGACGAAGGACGGATCCGTTCCATGCTGGAGAAATTCTGTCGTTTTCTGCCCGTACCGGTTAGTTTCGAAGACAAACAGATCAATAATACCCATCCTGCCTGGACAAGCAAACCCAGCTGAACTGACCACCCAGGATTACCAGGATTTCTATAAAGAATTGTATCCTTTTAATGAAGCCCCGCTTATTCTGGATACATCTGAATGTGGATTATCCGTTTAACCTTACGGGCATTCTCTACTTTCCCAAAATCAAACAGAGCTACGAGATCCAGAAAGATAAGATCCAGCTCTACAGCAACCAGGTTTTTGTTACCGATGAAGTGAAAGATATCGTTCCGGAATTCCTGATGTTGTTGCAGGGAGTGATCGACAGTCCGGATATTCCGTTGAATGTGAGCAGAAGTTATTTGCAGGGCGATCCGAATGTAAAAAAGATCAATGGATCACATCACCAAAAAAGTTGCTGATAAACTGGAAGAGATTTTTACCAACGACAGAAAGGAGTTCGAAGAAAAATGGGAGAGCCTCGGACTGTTTGTGAAGTATGGCATGATGACCGATGATAAATTTCTGGAAAAAGCCAACCAGTTTCATATTATGGAAGACGCCGACGGTTCCTGCTTTTATACCCTGGATGAATATAAGATCGCCACAGAAACCCTGCAGAAAAATAAAGAAGGCAAGCAGGTGATGCTTTATACCAGCAATCCGGTTCAGCAGGACAGCTATATCCGCGAAGCGCAGAGCAAAGGGATATAAAGTAGTGAAGCTGGAAACCATTGTGGATGCCGGTTTCATCAATCAGATGGAAAACGAAATGGGATTCCGTTCATTTTACCCGGGTAGACAGTGATGTGACAGATAACCTGGTTGATAAGCAGGATTCCACTGAAACCGTACTTGGCAAAGAAGAAGAAGAAAAACTGAAAGAATTATTTAAGATGGATATTCCGTCGCTGCATGTAACGGTTGAGATCCGCGGACTGAGCCCGGAAACACTTCCGGTTGTCGCTACCCGGCCCGAATTCATGCGGCGCATGAAAGATATGGCTGCCCTCAATGGCGGCATGGGCGCTTTTTATGCCAGCATGCCCGACGAAGTCACGCTGACGATAAATGGGAACCATCCCATCTATAAAACCGTACTGGGCGAGAACGATGGAGAAAAACAACTGAAGCTGGTTCACAACCTGGCCGATCTTGCCCTCTTATCCCAGGGATTGCTCAAAGGAAATGAACTCACGAATTTTATTCAGCGCAGCGTGGAATTGATTGGAGGGGAGAAGAGGAGCGGGATTATTTTGGAAGCGTGAGATAATAATCGTTAATGGCAGATGGTGGATAGTGGATGGTCGATCGTGAGAAATCAGACACCCTATGTTTCTGTAATACGTTGGGTAATTGCTTTACAGGTTCGACCATCTACTATCCACCATCTGCCATTAACGATTCAATTCCGAAACTTTCACATCAAGCACCCTCAACTGCAGACTCCGTTCCCCGTTCCAGACATTCTCGTCCAGTGTGTAAACGATATCGATGGGTTGACTGAGCAAATTCATTTTATCGGCCATATTAAAACCGATTCCGGATAATACGGTGTCCTGCTGGCGGAGGGAAAAGCGGATGTGTTTTTCTTTGATGAGGCGGGAATAGCCGGTATCGCGAACCTGCCTGCTGATGAAAACGGGTTTCATGTTTTCCGGACCAAAGGGTTCCATCTGCTGAAGAATATTGAAAAAGGCGAAATTGATTTCCCGGAATTGAATCTCTGCATCAATCTTCAATTCCGGAATGAGGAATTGCGGTTCAATGGTTGCGGATACCACTTCTTCAAACTTCTTACTGAACAATTCGACATTTCCCGGAGAAAGTGTCATGCCGGCGGCTGCAAAATGGCCCCCGTACCCCAGCAGGTGTTCCCTGCAGGCATGAATAGCTTCGTACAAATTAAATCCCTGCACGCTGCGGGCGCTGCCGGAAACGAGTTCGCCACTTTTTGTGAGTACGATAGTGGGCCGGTAATAGGTTTCTATTAAGCGGGAAGCAACGATGCCGACAACGCCTTTGTGCCAGTGCGACTGGTAGACCACCGTGGAGTTCCTGTTTCGCATGATGTCGTCTCCTTCAATGATGGACAGGGCTTCCTGCGTGATATTCAGGTCTGCTTCCTTACGATCCGAATTATCGGCGTGCAGCAGTCTGGCAAAGCAAAGGGAGTCTTCATAACTTTCCGCTACAAACATTTGCACCGCTTTTCGGGCATCATCCATTCTTCCGGCTGCATTCACGCGCGGGGCAACCATAAAAACCACGGATGTAATGGAAGCGGGTGCTTTCAGTCCGCTGAGTTCCATCAGTGCCCGGATGCCATGATTCGGATCTTCATTCAGTTTTTTTAATCCGTAAAAAGCCAGCACCCGGTTTTCTCCGGTCATCGGAACGATGTCGGCTGCAATGGCAATGGCAACCAGGTCGAGAAACCGGAAGTACGCTGATTCCGGCAAACCCAGTTGAACGGATAAGGCAGTAATTAATTTGAAAGCCACGCCGCAGCCGCAAAGATCCTTGCAGGGATACTGGCAGCCCGCCTGTTTGGGGTTCAGAATAGCAATAGCGGCGGGCAGCGTGGCATCCGGAAGATGATGATCGCAGATGATGAAATCGATCCCTGCCGCCGCCGCCTCATTCACCAGGTCTATGGATTTGATTCCACAGTCGACCGAAATAATTAATCCGAATCCGTTTTCTGCGGCGTAAGCGATACCGGCTTTCGAAATTCCGTAGCCTTCGCGGTGGCGGTGGGGGATATAATAATTTACGTGTGAAGGATCGTAAATTTTACAAAGCATCTGATACATGCAGGCAACGGCAGTTGTACCATCCACATCATAATCACCGAATACCAGGATCTTTTCTTTCTTTTCAAATGCTGTGAATATTCTTGCCACCGCCTTATCCATATCCTTCATCAGCCAGGAATCATGCAGCTGAGAAATATCCGGACGGAAATAATCTTTTGCCTGCTCAAAATTTTCTATCCCCCGGCCCACCAGCACGCCGCAAAGGACCTGGCTGATATTCAGTGACTGCCGGAGCGAAAGAACTTTTTGTTCATCTGGCTTTTTTATGGTCCAACGCTTTGTCATGTGTTGTTGTGCAAGAATTTTGAGTTGACGGTTGACAGATGGACGGTTGACGGACTTCCGGTGTGCGATCCGACGGCATTTGATCTTTATGATCCGCATAAAGTCGGTCAACCGTCATCCGTTAACCGTCAACGCTGTCAATATTTCCTGTCCGTCGTAAACCGCACCAATTCCTCCAATCCCTTTCTCACTTCGCTGTCGTCGAACTCATAGAGGATCGCGAGGGCATCATCGCGGTATTGGTTCATTTTTTCAGTGGCGTAACGGATGCCGCCGGCTTCCACGACCTTCCCGGTGACATATTTGATCTTCTCCGGGATTCCGGTTTTGGTTTTTTATGATATATATGAGTTCCCGGCGGAGTGATTTTTCCACCGTATTCAGGGTGTAGATCAGGGGCAGGGTAAGTTTTCTCTCTTTTAAATCGTTGCCGGATGGTTTGCCGGTCTGTTCATCGCCATAATCAAACAGATCGTCTTTTATCTGGAACGCAACACCTACGGCTTCGCCGAAACGGCTGAGCTTATCCGACAACTGTTCATTTCCGCTGCTGGAGTAAGCCCCGGCAGCGCAGGCGGAGGCGAGTAAAGAAGCGGTTTTATTCCGGATGATCTCGAAATAAACTGATTCATCCAGATTTAAAGAGCGGGCTTTTTCAATCTGGAGCAATTCCCCTTCGCTCATTTTACGAACAGCGCCGGAGAGTAATTGCAGGATCCTGAAATCATCGTGGTCCAGGGAAAGTAATAATCCCTTGGCCAGCAGGTAGTCGCCCACCAGGACCGATACCTTGTTTTTCCATAAGGCATAGGTGGAAAAAAAACCTCTTCTTTCCAGTGATTCATCCACCACATCATCGTGAACCAGGGTGGCGGTATGCAGGATTTCAACCAGGGAAGCCGCACGGTAGGTGGACTCATTAATAGGTCCGCAAAGCCTGGCGGATAAAAACACAAACATTGGTCTCAGTTGTTTACCTTTCCTGTTTACAATGAATCGCATGATGCGGTCGAGCAGAGGAGCCTGACTTTTTACCGCTTCCCGGAATTTCTTCTCAAAAACGACCAATTCTTCGCGAAGTATTGACTGGGCTATTTGCATAAAATATGGGCGGCAAATTACTATTTTAAAAATTGGGGAAGCGCTTGCCCAATGCGGCGGGCATGAAATTAGATCTAATCCAATACAATTCTGTGGTTTCCAGTTTCTTTAGGCTATAAAAAATTTGCAATTTAAGGGTTAACTTATATTTTTGCTAAAGTGTATAAACGGTTTTAATCACTTTGTTCATATCAAACTTCAGTTTATGACAGGGAAAATGTACTCGTTGTTAGTGATTTTCTTTTTGACCTTGCTTTCTCAATCTTTTGCTCAGGATAATACTACAGAAAACAGCAGCAGCTACGATTTGCGGGACTCTTCTCTTATTCCATCGAAGAGGATACCTCAACATAACGAGTTTATGAATAATGCCTATCCCTTTCCGGCCAAACCCCGGAATGAACTGGAAATTGGTATCAAAGGAGGTTTATCCACTGTTTCAGGAGATGTTCGTTCCTGGTTGCCGACTTTTGGCGCGGGGATTCATGTCAGGAAAGCCCTGGGTTATGTTTTCTCCCTTCGCCTGGAATATGACTGGTTGCGCGCAAAAGGCCTGAACTGGCAGCCATCTACAACCGGTTATGCGGCCAATCCCGTACTGGCTCCCATTTATAATGCCACTGCACATGAACCCGTTTTTTATAATTACCGCACTACGATACAGGAACTATCCATACAGGGTATTGTCACTTTAAATAATATCCGTTTTCACAAATCCAAATCAGGGATTGCCATTTATGCACTCGGTGGTATTGGAGCTATGACTTACAGTACATTGTATAATTTAAAGGATGCCGCCGGTGACTATTACAAGTATAATGACATCGTGGCCAAGTTTGGCGCGGCCGGTTTTACCTATGCCAACAGGAAAGACATCAAAAAAGCGCTGAAAGATAAGCTGGACGGTTCTTTTGAAACGCTAGCCGAACGCGATAAGTCGCAGCCCAGTATTTTTGGAGGCACCCCATTCCGTCCGGTATTGGTTTTAGGCGCCGGTGTTGAATTTAAGCTATCCAACCGGTTTAATATTGCCCTTGAGGATAAGGTTTCCATTACCAAATCCGATCTGATTGACGGACAGCAATGGCAGGAAACCGGATCTCCTGCGGTTCATGCCATGACCCGCGATTATGATTCTTATAATTTTCTTTCTATCGGCCTGAATTATAATTTCGGAAGCAGGGCGGTTGAACCCCTCTGGTGGATCAACCCGCTGGATTACGCTTATGGCGAAATCAATGCTCCCCGCCACATGAAATTACCCAAACCTGTTTTGGATGACGCAGATGGCGATGGAGTAACAGACCAGTTCGATCATGAACCCAATACACCGGCCGGTTGCCCGGTAGATTCCCATGGGGTTAGCCGGGATACGGATGGTGACGGCGTTCCGGATTGTAAGGATAAAGAACTGATTACACCAACACAATGTCAGCCGGTAGATGCTGATGGAGTAGGTAAATGTCCGGATCCGGCCTGCTGTAAGGAAATCAATGCGAAACTGGATTCCGGTGGTTTTGGTCCAGGTACCGGCAGAACAAAATGCTTTATCGGCGACCTGCCCAGCATTGTTTTCAAAGGAAGATCCGTTACGCTGAGCAAGGACGGTAAAGCGCTGGCTGCCAGCATTGCAGAGAAAATGAGGAATAACCCGGGTTGTAAAGTAGCCGTTATCGGTTACGGAGAATCCAGCAAGTCAGCCCAGCAGCTGAGCTGGGACCGTGTGAATGAAGTGATCAAATACCTGGTAGAAAAAGAAGGCATCAACTCCGACCGCTTCATCTTCAGATACGGTCAGGTAGGTGGCGACGAAAACACCATCGATATTAAGGATGGTACGGGCGAAGAAGGACCCAATACGGTTCCGGCTCCGCATCCGAACCTGCGTAAGAGATAGTATTAGCCACGGGAAATTTAAATGGCCGCTGGGGATGAGAACCGGCGGCCATTTTTTAGTCGTGGATGGTGTTGATGGTTGATGGACTGAATCGTAATGCAAATCCGTCATGCGAATCACGAATGTCCGTCAACCGTCATCCATCAACCATCCACGATATAATATCAGCACTTTAACATCTTCACCCGCCCAAAACCAACTATTTTCGTTTTTTCCCTAAATATTGTAATTTCGCAGGCTTCATGAAACCACTCATTCTGGCAGTCATATTCTCGGTAAGCCTATCCTCCTGCTTTATTGTTCCTAAAGCCTGGCGAAGCAAAAATGCCAGCTTTTCGAAGATTATGAAGAGCACGGACTACGACTATAAGCTGAAAATGGCCGAGAAGTATTATCTGAATAAGGATTATAACCATGCCCAGCAGTTGTACGACGATCTGTACCGCGTAATGAAAGGCTCGGAGCATTATGAGGATATCTGGTATAAATACGCTTATTCAGCCTATTACCTGAAGGATTATATCAATGCGGAGAACCTCTTTAAAGGGTTTGTGGAAGCATTTCCGAATAGTCCGAAAGCAGCGGAAATGGATTATATGCGGTCATTTTGCTTTTATAAGCAATCTCCCAAATATGAGCTGGATCAGACCAATACAACCAAAACCATCGGGTTCATGCAGGCTTTTATCAGCCAGCACCCGGAGTCTGATAAGGTGAAAGATGCTACGGAAATCATTAACAAATGCCGGGCAAAACTGGAGCAAAAGGATTTTGAGAATGCCCGCCTATATTACAATCTCCGGGCAACCAATCCGGCCTATTTAAAGGCGGCATCCCTTACTTTCAACACCCTGATGAATACTTATCCGGATTCTCAGAATAGTGACGAATATAAGTTGTATATTATCAGGTCGGATTATGAATATGCCAACCAGAGCCTGGAAAATAAGAAACAGCCACGTTTTGAGCAGGTCATAACCGATTGTAACGATTTTATTGACCGGTTTCCGGAAAGTAAACTGAAGAAACAGGTTCAGGAATACCTGGATCTTACTAATAACTCGCTAAAAGCATTACAAAATGAGCAGGCTAAGAAGACAGGTTAGTACACACATACCCAGCACCGCAGAAACCAAAAATCTGACGGATCTTAAGAACAAGACCGGCAATTTGTATGAATCCATTGCCATTATTGCCAAAAGGGCAAATCAGATCAACATTTCCATGAAGGAAGAACTGCACAGTAAGCTGGAAGAATTTGCCACGCATACTGACAGCCTGGAGGAGATTCATGAAAATAAGGAGCAGATCGAAATTTCCAAAGCTTACGAAAGGATGCCCAATGCAGCATTGCTGGCAACCCAGGAGTTTATGGAAGACAAGATCTATTACCGGAAGAACGAGGACGATCTCTTCAGTTAGCCCTAATTTATATTCATGGTAAAGGGGAAAAAAATACTCCTTGGCGTTTGTGGCAGCATCGCAGCCTACAAATCCATCCTGCTTACCCGGCTGCTGATCAAAGGCCGGCGCAGAGGTGAAGGTAGTTATTACCCCATCGGCCAAAGATTTCGTAACCCCGTTGACGCTTTCCACCATTTCAAAGAATGAAGTGCTTTGGGATCTTTTCCGGAACGATACCTGGGCCAATCATGTGGAACTCGGGCGCTGGGCGGATCTCTTCCTGGTTGCCCCGCTGAGCTGTAATACGCTGGCTAAAATGGCGAATGGCCATTGCGATAACCTATTACTGGCAACTTATCTTTCCGCAACCTGTCCGGTCGCCCTGGCGCCCGCCATGGACGAGGATATGTGGTTGCATCCGGCAACCCGTTCCAATGTTGAAAAACTTCAGTCTTTCGGAAACCACATCATTCCCGTAGAAAAAGGTGAACTGGCGAGTGGCCTTTACGGAGAAGGGCGAATGGCGGAACCGGAACAAATCATTGCTTTCATCGAGAAGAATTTTTTTTTTAGCGCCCCGTTAAAGGGGAAAAAAGCGCTGGTCACTGCGGGTCCTACCCAGGAAGCCCTGGATCCCGTTCGTTATATTTCCAATCATTCAACGGGGAAAATGGGAATTGCCATTGCCCGGGAGCTTGCCCAACAGGGGGCGGCCGTTGAACTGGTGCTGGGCCCTTCGGCATTACCGGTGCATATTCCCGGCGTGCGGGTTATACCGGTGCTTTCAGCAGATGAAATGTATGAGGCTTCCCTGAATATTTTTCCATCGGCAGATATCGCCGTGCTTTCTGCCGCGGTATCGGATTATATGCCGGCAGCTTATTCATCAGAAAAAATAAAAAAGGATGCGGGAACTTTTAGTCTCGAACTGACCCGTACAAAAGATATCTTAAAGACGTTGGGAAAGCAGAAGAAGGCGGGTCAGATCCTGGTGGGATTTGCCCTGGAGAACCGGGATGAAAAAACAAATGCCCGGAAAAAGCTGGAATCCAAAAATGCGGATATGATCGTGCTGAATTCACTGAATGACGCGGGCGCCGGTTTTGGGTTTGATACCAACCGGGTGACCATTTTTGAAAGAGACGGTGCTGAAATCAGTTACGATCAAAAGCCAAAGCAGGCGGTAGCCGCGGACATCGTTGACCGGATTATAAAATTGTCATGATGCGTAAGCCGATCCTTTTATTGCTGGTTTTATTGGCATTGGGTATAAAAGCCGTGCGGAGCCAGGAACTGAAGGCCAATATAACGGTGCTGGCTAACCGCGTTGGCTCGTCGGTGAACAAACAGGTATTTCAGACCCTTCAAACGGCGCTTTATGATTTCCTGAACAATCGCAAATGGACCAATGAAAGTTTTGCGGATAATGAAAAGATCTCCTGCAATTTTTTACTGAACCTGAGTGGCGCATCGGATAACAATACTTATACGGCAACGCTCACCGTGCAGGCGGGCCGGCCCATCTTCAATTCTTCCTATCAGAGTCCGCTGATTAATTTCATGGATGAGTCCGTCAGCTTCCGGTATATCCAGTTTCAAAGCCTGGATTTTAATGAGAGCCGGGTGCAGGGAACCGATCCGCTGGCGGCCAACCTGACGGCTGTTTTTGCTTATTATGTATATACCATCCTCGGGCTGGATTTTGACTCCTTCGGATTGCGTGGCGGAGATCCTTATTATCAGAAAGCCCTGAATATTGTGAACAATGCGCCGGAAGGAAGTAATATCAGCGGATGGAAGCCATTCGACGGGGTGCGTAACCGTTACTGGCTGAGTGAAAACCTCACCAATGCCAAATACAATCCGTTGCACGACGCCATTTATAATTATTACCGGCAGGGATTGGACCAGATGTATGATCATGAGAATGATGCCCGCGCCTCCATATTGAAAGCCCTGATTTCCCTGAATGATATCAATACGGAATTTCCCAATATTATGTTCCTGCAGTTTTTTTTCCAGGGGAAAGCAAATGAAATCTCCAACACCTTTAAAAAGGGAAACCCGGATGAGAAAAGCAGAGCGCTTGATTTATTAACCCGCCTGGATATACCCAATATCAACCGGTATAAACAGGATCTTCAATGAGAAGCCTTGCGATATTCGGCCTGTGCTTTTGCTTATTTGCCTGTACAGACAGGAAGTCAGTCCCTGCCGGTATCATTGAGCCCGATTCCATGCAGGTGATCCTGAAGGATGTGATCATGGCGGATCAGTTTGCCACCCGGTATCTATTGAAAGATTCTTTGTTGAAGGATTCCAGTCACCGCAATGTAAAGGCTGAAACCCTGCAGCTTTATGAAACGGTATTTAAACTCCATAAGATTTCCAGGAAATCTTTCCGCAACAGCATGGATTTTTATTATTCCCGGCCGGATCTGCTCAAAACCATGTTTGACAGCCTGGCGGCATACGAAACCAAGCACCGGAATGATTTATATAAACCCAAGCCTCCGTCCGTCCCGGTTAAGAAAGATTCTTTGCTGTTAAATTCCCCGGATTCTTTAAAATTGCACAGGGGAGATTCCTTAAGATTGGATTCACTGAAGAAGCTGCATTCAAAAGATGCGCTGAAGCCGCCGCTCAGAGACACCCGTAAAATAAATCGTTTAAATCCCTTAGTATGAATAAAGTTTACTCCCATGCGCTGGATGCGGTAAAAGACATTCCCGAGGGGGCCGTGATTATGCTGGGTGGATTCGGGCTTTGCGGCATTCCGGAAAACAGCATTCAGGCGCTGGTAAAGACCGGCGTTAAAAACCTGACCTGCATCTCCAACAATGCGGGCGTGGATGATTTCGGACTGGGCCTTCTGCTCAAAACGCGGCAGATAAAAAAAATGATCAGTTCCTATGTGGGCGAGAATGCGGAATTCGAGCGCCAGTTACTTCAGGGAGAACTGGAAGTAGACCTGGTGCCGCAGGGCACACTGGCTACGCGCATCCAGATGGCGGCCATGGGCATTCCGGCATTTTTTACACCCGCCGGTTATGGAACGGAGATTGCGGCAGGGAAAGAAGTCAGGGAGTTCAACGGTAAAATGTACCTGATGGAAAATGCGCTGCACGCAGATTTCTCGATTGTGAAAGCCTGGAAAGGAGATTCGATGGGAAACCTCGTATTCAGAAAAACAACCCGTAATTTTTCCAGCTCCATGGCGAAGGCCGGTAATATCAGCATTGTGGAAGTGGAAGAGCTCGTATCCCCGGGAGCGCTCGATCCGGATCAGATTCATGTGCCGGGAATTTATGTGCACCGTATTTTCCAGGGTGCGCAGTATGAAAAAAGAATTGAACGAAAAACCGTTCGCACCGCTTCATAAAAGAGATATGTTTATTTCAGCTTACCAGCTCGAGCATGAAATGGGCGTGGATTTATCCATCGCCAGGTTCTTCGTGGACCGTCCCGTGCCGGAAAACAATAGTTTCTGGAAGGGAAGGTTGTTATATATTGGTTTTGGCAACGGATATGTTTCCATTCCGGTGTATTACGATTTACTGTTGCGGATCGGTCTGCCGCTAGCGACTTTGTTATCTGAAGCGCATATTCAGTTTATGGAACAACTCATGCATTATGCGATCCTGCAGGAAAGGACAAAGATCAGCAGGCTGGAAGAACTGGAAGCGATCCGTGGACTGCTGAACGGGAGAGTAAAAAATACAAACCGTTATCAGGCCCTAAATCATTATCTCGATCAGCAGGTCTTAAAACCTGACGGGCCGCTGGGACTGGATCTTCCTGCACTGAACCGGGCGGATGTTTTTTTGTATGTACTCTGCGATCTTCCGTTAACGGAAAAACAGTGGGAGCTGGCGATTCGCTACTGGTATGCGCTGCATCCAACCTATCTCATCATGGATGATTTGCGGGATTACGAAAAAGACAAGGAATCGGGAGAAGACAATGTGGTATTGGAATGGGGCGACGGAACCGCAGGCTTTCAACAGGCCATGGACAGGATCCGGTCCAACTGCGAAACAATGAAAGAAGTGAATCCCGTGCTGGCGGAGTTTTTTTTAAGCTATGAAGATGATTTGCGGGAAATGATTAATAGGAGGTTGACGGTTGACGGATGACGGTTGACGGACCCCTGTGTTGCAACTTGACCAAATTTAGTTTCGATGATTCGCTTATAGTCCGTCAACCGTCATCCGATCAACGAAGTACAATTGTTCACCAAATAATTCCAACAACATGGCTCTCGACAAATTCGGCATCGCCAAAAGAATTGCCCGCGAACTACGCGACGGCATGTATGTGAACCTGGGCATTGGCATTCCCACGCTGGTGGCCAATTATATTCCAGAAGGAATGGACATCATGATCCAGTCGGAAAACGGGATTCTTGGCATGGGGCCCTGGCCTTTGGAAGAGGAACTGGATCCGGACCTGATTAATGCCGGGAAGGAAACCGTAACCATTCTGCCCGGCGGCGCCTTTTTCGACAGCGCCGAAAGCTTTGGGATGATTCGCGCGGGAAAAGTAGACCTGACGGTATTGGGCGCCATGGAAGTATCGGAGACGGGTGATATTGCCAACTGGAAGATCCCGGGCAAAATGGTAAAGGGCATGGGTGGCGCCATGGACCTGGTTGCCAGCGCCAGGAATATTATCGTGGCCATGCAGCATACCAATCCCAAAGGTGAATCCAAACTGCTTCCGGAATGCAGTCTTCCGCTTACTGGTGTACGCTGCGTAAAAAAAATCGTAACCGATCTGGCTGTGATGGAAGTTACATCCGAAGGATTTTTATTGCTGGAACGTGCGCCCGGGGTAACGGTTGAAGAGATAAAATCCAGGACAAAAGGGAAGCTGATCATCCGGGGCGTCGTGCCGGAGATGATCATTTCCGGTTAAATCCATTAGCCGGTTATGAAAATCTGTCTGCGGGCTCTAGCAAAGGTGGAATGGACTTCGGATATCAAGTGTATTTCTTGCTCAGCTTTCATTAATAAGGTTGGCATCTCCACCCAGGGTAAAAAAAATGCCGCAGAATCCCGTTGCCACAAACAGGCTTGTCCATTCTGTTTCTATGTATGGGTTGGCCATTACCCGCGGGGCATGAACAAAAATTACCCAAAACAGAAACATGAAACCGAGTAAACTGCAGGCCAGGCGGATTTTAATTTTAAGCAGAATACTTGCTGCGCCGGCGATAAATGCGACACCGACGAAATAACTCCAGAATAAAGGGAAGGGTATCCAATGCGGAATAAGGGTTGCAATATAACCAGCATATTGAAAGTGCAGAATTCCGAAAATCAACAGAGCGCCGGCAAAAATAAAACGCCCGGATCTGAGAATTGTTCGCCTTATATTCTCTCTCCGGCCCGGATCAGTAAACCCCTCAGATTGCGCACCTCCAACAATAAAGGCGCCTCCGCAAAATGCGGCGGTTTCAGCAAATACAGTCCACTCTCCACCATTGTGAACATCGGTTATTAATTTCGGCAGATGCGGATAAATCAGCATTACAAAAAATAATATTCCCGTGGCTCGATGCCGCAGCGGATGTTTTGCCAATGATCATTCCGGCTCCGCCCGCAATAAAAAGCACGCTGAAAAGGTATAGAAAAAATCTCCTGCCTGGAAGGGCATCCGGCACGGGGAATAATGAACTTAGAAAATTTGCCGTTATAATCTGGATAATGCCAAAGGTGATTACGGCCAGCGCAAATAAATACCTGCCGGATTTGAAGATGGGTTGCATTGATTTTAAGGTTACCGGTGAGTGGATATTTTTGATTTTCCCGGATAACCCCGGCGTCTTTCGTCTAACGGGCCTTCACTTAATCGATCAGGTTATTCTTTACGGCAAAGAAAACCAGCCCGGCGGTATTTTTTGCACCGAATCTTTCCATGAGCCGGTCTTTGATGGCTTCCACGGTGCGCGGGCTCACTTCCAGTTTCTGGGCGATCTCCTGGGCGGTAAATTCCATGCAGATATATTTCACCACTTCCCGTTCCCGTTCACTCAGGGTGACTTCCGTATTGAGGTTGGGGATCACTTTGGTTCGGGCATGGGATTTCTTCAGTAGAATGCGGTTCACAAAATTATTGAGGTAATATCCTTTGGAGGAAACTTCCATGATGGCCCGTTTGATTTCGGACGGGTCTGCACTTTTCAGCAGGTAACCGTTGGCGCCGATTTCCATCATATGGCTTACAAAACGTTCGTCCTCGTACATGGTGAGGGCAATAATATGGATCTGGGGATAGAGTTTGGCGATGTGCTTGGTGGTTTCGATGCCGTCTTTCAGGGGCATGCGCAGATCCATCAGGATCACATCCGGCTGGGATACCGGGAGGCCGTCCAGCAGTTCCTGTCCGTTCTCTGCTTCCTGTACGAACTTGATATTGCTGTAAGCCCGGAGGGAAAGGATTACTCCTTTTCGAAAAATCTTGTGGTCATCGGCAATGGCAACTTTGATCAATCCCATAGGTATTGTATCTGATCTGGAAAGCTAAAATTACGCATTAATTGCTTTCCGTTGGCTGACCTCAAATCTTCTTCCCGGTTCAGTTCAATGGTGACCTTATAATAGGTCTGGGACATATCCTTTTCAAAAAAGATTTTTCCCTGCAGCACTTTCAGCCGGCTCTGGATATTTTTCAAGCCCAGGCCGACATTGCTTTTGCCCAGTTTTTCAAAATCTGCCTGGGTAAGTCCGCGCCCGTCGTGATGCAGGCGGATAAAAAACCGCTGACCGCTGGTATTCTGGGTAAGGTGAATAAAACTGGCGTTGCTGTGTTTCAGGATATTATTGACCAGTTCCTGGATGATCCGGAAAATGATCAGTTCATTTTCCGGCTTTCAGCCTTTCCCGGTAATCGTGAAAACGGGAGCTGGCATTCATGCTGCCGGAACCGCTGATTTTCTGGAAAAGGTCATTTACGGCCGATTCCAGCCCGAAATTCTTCAGGGTCGGCGGCATCAGGCTGTGCGAGATATTCCGGATCAGCTGGATGGTATCGTCGATGATCTGTTTGGCATTGTAGATGCTTTGGAGCTGGGTTTGTTTGTCCAGGTTCACAAAATTCTCATTCAGGTAAAGGCGGGCGGTGGCCAGCAGCGGGCCGGCATCGTCGTGCAGGTCGGCTGCAATGCGCTGGCGTTCTTCTTCCTGCAGGCGGATGGAGGCATTTAGCAGGGTTTTTTGCTGATCCTGCTCCAGCGCTGGAGCTGTTGCTGGTAGCGGATCACTTTTCGCTGGTGAAAGCTGATGAACACGATCAGTCCGATCGTCAGCGCCAGCATTCCGATGGTGCCAAAAAAAAGCACCGATGGAAATATTAGTTATCAGAGGTTAAGGCTTGCAATAGTACCATTAGGAAGGTCAGGGTTTTGGGTGATGATTTTTACCGGTCGTCTGGGAACGGGTAAAATCAACAGCGGCGTTTTCAGGGGATGGGATTTTTCTGTTTGAGAACGATTTAAGAAGAATGCGGCTGAAAAGATCAGGTTCATGAGAATATTGACGATATGGTTTATGCTCCAATATTCTTCCATTTCTTTTGCTGATAAGCGATTGGCAATAATGTATAAAAATAACGTACTTGCCACATATAATAAGGAGAGCAATAACAATTAAAAAAACAGGTGAAAATAAATTAGCAGGTTCAGCTGATGGCCTCATGGTAGATGAAGAAGAAGACTAAACAAAATATTAAGAATTATTACGGACCCTACGGCACTTAATATAGAATTAAATTGATCATCACTTGAAGATGCAAGTAGAAAAAAGACTATTAAATAAAAGAACGAAAAAATTAGGATTAGGATTCTAATTAATCTGCTTTTAATTATTAAATAAAAAAAATAAGAAAGCAAGAATATTCTAAAATTGCAAAAATTTCCATACTAGAAATTTGTTTTCGAAAGCCCAAGTTGAAGAAAATAAAAATGCATCAAAAAGGAAGGATAAAACACTATATAAAAAAATTACCCATAGCTCTTTTCTACTATTTCTTATGCAGAAAAGTAGAAAAAAGATTATGGGTAATAAAGAAGAAATTATACTAATTATTGGAAGCACTTCTATATATGGTATATCTCAAATATAGAAAGTTAGAGGCAGATTTACTACTACATGTTCAATATTATCAAACCAATTAGTTGGTTTATGTACTAATACCTTATCAGCGCCATTCCTTCCACAACAGCCAGTTTACCATGATCATTTACGGTTGTAATATTCAAGAATGCTTTTGCCTTTTGCGTCAATACCAACGTAAACCAGCGTTTTTTGACCAGCTTCATTAATGGCATCAAAAAAACGAATACCCACACAACCGGGCTGGGCAAGCATCTGCTCGATGATATTCCTTCCAATGTAATATGAATTGGAATCATCAATGGAATGAGTATCATGGTGATTTTTAACCATTTTTGCGGCCAATTCATGGGAAATCTGTTCTCCAACAGTATGGAAAATCTACCTGACTCTTTACGAGTAATTCTTTGTTCATAACTAAAGTTTTAGAGGTGGTTTAACTTGTATTACTACGTAATTAACCCCTAAAAAAAAGATTAAACAACGTCTTAAGAACGTTAAAATAGCTTAAATTGCCTGAGATTCAGATCAGTAGAGGGTTTTCGTAATTATACGAAGAAATTATCCGTCATAAAGTAGACGTAATGTCCCGGAAGCTATATCGTATTTTTACGGTCGGCTTTTTTAGATTTAATATGAATTAAGAACAGCATTTTCTTATCCCCAAATCATAAACAATTGTGGATAAGTAGAAACCCTTAACTGACTGGTCTGGGATTTTAAAAACGGGGATCTTGCCGTAGTGATTTGTGTGAAGGAGCTGCGCGATTTTGGCAATTAAAACGAGCGTTTTCAGCGTTTATTCGGAGAAAAAAAAGAAAAGTTGACTGATACCGGATTTTACGGGCATTCAAGGATATTGGAAGATCTTACTGGACGGTAAGTTTGGACATTGGATGGTTTGCGAACGAATCGCTATCAATCAACTTATCTAATCAAATGTACATGGAACATAATTTGTAACCAAGAGCATAATTGCTCATTTTCAAATTTTCGGTAATTACCTTATCCATCGTAAAATTGCTATAGCTGAATTGTGTATTTTGGACATATAATAAATTAAAATCGGAAATAATCTTAAACTGAACGCATAGTAACAATTTTACAACCAACCCCTTATGAGTGCGGAATTAGTTATTAAAGTGGCCATAGCCGACGATCACAAGATTTTTCGCGATGGAATCAAGATGGCTTTGAAGAATAAGGATTATCTGAAAATAATCTGGGAAGCGGAAGATGGGCGGGACCTGGTGCATAAAATGCAATTGAAAAAGCCGGATGTATTACTGATGGATATCCGGATGCCGGAAGTGGATGGAATTAATGCCATTGGAATCCTGCGAAAAGAATATGAAGAGGTAAAGATCATCGTACTAACCATGTATGATGACCAGGAGATGATTTCCAAAATGATGGAGATGGGGGCTAATGCCTATCTTACCAAAACTACCGATCCCGAAGAGATTTACCAGGCGATCCTGGCCTGCATGAATGATGATTTTTATTTTAATGACCTGGTGAATAAAGCCGTACTTTCCAAACTGCAAACCAAACGGCAGGTCCGCCAGTTTTATCCGGATCCCATTAAATTCTCGGAAAAAGAAGTCAAGATTCTCCGCCTGCTGGCCCAGGATAAAACCACGGAAGAAATTTCCAAAGAAGTATTTCTTAAGTCCCACGAACCATTGAAACCATTCGTCAGAATATGAAAACAAAAGTTGGCGCAAAAACCATTGCAGGTCTGATTATGTATGGGATGCGAAATAAGTTGATTGATTAAGGCTTAATAGTTCATCGTTACGATTCCGCTTTTGATAGCATACATTGCCAAACCCACACGGCTTTTTACATTTAGTTTCAGAAATAGCGCATCCCGGTAATTGTCAATGGTCCTTGGACTTATTTTCATCTTCAGGGCGATCTCTTTATATGTCATTTCTGAAGTTACATGTTTTAAAAAAGATATTTCATTTTCACTTAAAATTACACTTCCCCAGGTCGAGTTTTTATTTCCCTGATTTTTCATCAGATTGAATAGTCTTCCGGTTATAGTATGAGAACAATAATTGCCATCTGCCATAATGCATTGCATCGCATGTTTGAGTTCGCTTGGACTGACATCTTTTTTTAGAAAACCCCGGACGCCGCTTTTAATTAAGTGAATCAGTGTTTCCGAATCATACATTGTCAGAATCAGAATTCTGATCTCGGGATGATTTTTTGCTATCCAATGGGTGGTTTCATGACCATCCATTTCCGGCATATTTAAATCCAGTATTAGTATATCCGGTTTATTTAGCGGATTTAGTTTTTCGATGAATTCTTTGCCATTTTCTGCAACCATAGAAACAATATAATCCTCAAAGGAATTGATTACGCTGGCGAGGGAATCTCTCAATAGTATGTGGTCATCAATCAATCCGATTTTTATCAGTGGTGATTTGTTGGTTTGCATGATTATACAGGGGTTGATACAGTAATGGTTGTTCCTTTCCCTAAAACGCTTTCGATATCAAAGCGGGCATCAATCAGCTTTGCTCTTTGCTGCATATTGGTGATGCCACCAATTTTTCTGGATGGCGGGTACGGATATTTTGTATCGAATCCTTTTCCGTTGTCCTGAATAAGGAGTTTGAGCTCTTCTTTATAGGAACTAAGTAAAATCGTTATATCGCTGGCAGATGCATGACGGATAATGTTATTTACGGCCTCCTGTAATATCCTGAAAAGAATAATTTCTTTTTGTTCGCTGACAGTTTGGTAGTCTCCGCATATATTAAAAGTTACATGATATTTCCCCCCGCGCTGAAGGAAGCCAACCTGCATTTCTATCGCCCGCTTCAGGCCTCCTTTCCTTATTATTTCCGGATTCATGGATTTAGACATATCCCTTAGATCTTCGAGCGCTTTTTCTAATATTTCGGAAATTTCAAGGATTCCCGATTCCGTTTCTTCCCGGCTGTCCATATCCAGTGTAGTGAGGCTGAGTTTGGCTAATGATAAGAACTGACCTACGTTATCATGAATTTCCCTGGAAATCTGCTGAAATGTTTGTTCCTGGATTTCCAGCTGAGCCTTATACAATTCCTTATCATAGGTGAATTTTACGGCTTTTAGGTTGGTGTAATAGTCGAGTTGCTTTTTTTGTAGAATGAGCGAAATAAATACAATAAATACAACCATGATTAAAATAAATAAAGTAATCAGGATTAGAAATAGAATTATTTCTGTATGCGAATAGGGCATAAATATGCTTTTATAAAAGTTAAAAATAATACGGTATAAAAACAATAATTCATGCAATCATATATCATAAGAAAGTCTGCTGATAAGTCGAATAAAGTTATATGAGCTAAAATAATATGGGACTGATGCGCTAAAATAAAATAGTATTCCACATATGGCTATAAAGTTTGAATCTGTTACTAATTTTTGTTGGAAAGCCGATATGGATAATTTCATAGAAGTAGAGTAAGACAGAAAATGGCGATAAGAATTCCTTCTAAGGCGAATAGGTTGGTGTAGGTCTGAAGTAATTGCATTCAGGAAAGTATAGCCATATTGAGATGCAAAAAACAATGTAAATCGAGAGAATTATTTTTATTGCCTTATTGAAACCCTTTCTTTCAATTGCATTACAAATAAATAGACTTATTAAAAAGATTTCTAAAATGGAGTATAGATTAAGTACTATGCAGTTAATCTTAGACCAAAATCTTCTTATTGGAAAATAGTAAATCCGTTAGAGTAATAAAAGATGTCAATGAATAGCGATACTGAAATATAAATTTGAATAAGAAAAAGCTGTTTATGCGCGCGTCTCTTCCAACTAACTACTAAGCTAAGCAGCGTTGTTACTGTCAGGATCCAGTCTGTAAAATAATGACTTGTAAAGACAGAATAATTCATACGGCTCCTATTTTTCAAGAGGCCCTACAAAAATATATGAACATTTAAGTGGAAAGGAGCGGGAAAAAACCCTTTTTTTGAATTAATTATTTCGTATATAGGGATTTCGGACCTTGTAAGGTCTTACACTTAGGAAATTAAAAAAAGCCTGCTTTTTTGTTTTCATCGCACATCATCCGCACGCACAAAAAAGCAGGCAAATCAAATCGGGAGCTTAACTATAAAGGACGGTTTCAGAGGTATTGGAACAACGGGCCGTACGCGGGTTTTTCAAAGGCTCATGCGTTTCGCAGGGGTTGATGGATAAGGTGAGGTATATTAAACGGTTGCGGTAAGTCAGGAAAAGAAGTTGATTGACATTGGACTTCGCATGGAATTCAGTGGATATTGGAAACTCTTTATGGACGGTATTCTTCGGACATTGGATCTTTTCAGGTCGCTTATTCCTGTCAATCAACTTGGAACAAATGTAGATGTGTCCGGGAAACACACCAATAGCAGGAACGCGCGTTTTTACCTGTTCGGCTTTTACGGAAGGGTTCGTAGCTTTCCCATACCATCGTCGTAGCTTTGCGATAATCAACCGTAAATCAACATGGTAGATTTTAGTTATTAGTATTATCCGAAATCGTTTAATTTCGTAGATTTCCTATAGTAAGTATCACCTTTTTTGCTCATTTTGAGCATTATTTCCATGCCCTGGCCTAAATGTAAAGCCTTATGAAAAATCAGGAACCAAACAACAACATAAAAGTTATCATTGCCGACGACCACGTCCTGTTCCGGCAGGGCGTTAAAACCGCGCTTTCGGTCAAGAAAGACGTAGAACTGATTGCGGAAGCCGACAACGGCATGCAACTCCTTAACCTGCTGAAACACATGGAACCGGATGTGATCCTGCTGGATATCCAGATGCCCATCATGGACGGTATTGCCACCCTGCCGGAGATCCGCAAATTATACCCCCAGGTTAAAGTAATTATTCTGTCCATGCACAACGATCATTCCATGATCTCCAAACTCATGGAGATCGGGGCAAACTCTTATCTCACGAAAAATTCCGATTCGGAAAATATCTATAACGCCATCAAAACCTGTTATGAACAGGAGTTTTACTTTAACGAACTCACTAATAAAGCGCTGCTGAGCGGCCTGCGTACCCGTCGTACCGAGGCCGCCGCCCCCCAGGAAGCCAATCTCACGGAAAAGGAAACCGCCATCCTGAAAATGATGTGCGAGGAAAAAACAACCAAAGAGATCGCCGACCTGGTGGACATCAGTCCCCGTACCGTGGAAGCCATCCGCGATAAGCTCAAAACAAAGACCGGCGCCCGCTCCATGGCAGGGCTGGTAATGTATGCGGTGAAGAACGGCATCATTGAACAGCCCTGAAACCGGTTGATAGCCAACGGGGTATCGGTTAAACAACCTGGTGGACTGTATTCGTCCTATCCTGTCACTTAATAAACTTTTTTCAAGTCCGTATCAAGTCGGTTATAGGATCTCATCCGGTTATTCTGAGCGCAGACTCTTCGCCGGATTCGCCATCGCGGCTTTTACCGCGTGGAAGCTTACGGTAACCAGCGCAATCAGCGCCACCAGCAAAGCGGCCATCGCGAACATCCACCAGCTGAGGCTTATCCGGTAAGGATAATTCTGCAGCCATTTGCCGGCGGCCAGCCAGGAAACGGGAATAGAGATCAGCAGGGAAAATATCACCAGTTTCAGAAAGTCTCTGGACAGCAGGGAAACCATTCCGCCTACCGAAGCACCTAGCACTTTCCGGATACCCACTTCCTTAATCCTTTTTTCAGCAGTGAGCACTGAGAGGCCGAATAATCCGATGCAGGAAATAAAAATGGTCAGGATGGCGCCGAAGAGCATGATCTTTTTCCAGCGCGCCTCCGATTCATAGCTATTGCGATTTTGCTGATCCCGGAAAACATAAGAATAAGGACTGAACGGAAATAAATTTTTAAATGTTCCCGCAATATATTTCAGTGCTGCCGTTTCCTGATGGGTTTTTATTTTTATAAAAACCATTCCATAATTATTTCCGGGTTTCATGGTAAACAGCTGGGGCCCTATTTCATGGGTCATGGATTCGAAATGATAATCTTTTACGAGCCCGATCACCGTATATTTTTCCCCGGGATGATACCAGAAGTCTACGGTTTGTCCAATCGGATCTTTCCATCCGGCCTTTTTCGCAAAAGCCTCATTCACCAGTACGGAGCGGGTTGAATCCGTTGCGAATGCTTCCGAGAAATTCCGCCCTTTGATCACGGGTATTTTCAACAGCGGGAGATAGGATTCGTTAACGGTCTCGTACGCAAAGGGGAGCTGTGTTTCTCCGTTTACTTTTGCCACCGTACCCCAGGAACCTCCGTTTTTTAAAGCGACATCCGTAATGGCGGGATTTTTCATTAGTTCTTCCCGGAACAATCTTGCCTTTTCCCGGTTTGTGTTACGGCCATTGAAATTTACCGTCACCAGATTGCTATCGTCGTATCCCAGCTTTTGGTTCGTCAGATAGTTGAATTGCGCGTAAATGGTAACGGTGCTGATGATTAAAAAAGAAGCCAGGGTGAACTGCAGGATCACCAGTCCTTTCTGCAGATAATTTTTACCGGCTATCCGGAACCGGCTGTACAATACCTGCACCGGATTATACGATGAAAGCACCCAGGCTGGATAGAAGCCGGCCAGGAGGCTGGTCAGAATGAAAAGGAAAATATAGCCAGCAATCAGTTTTACGTCGAACAAATAGGATATCGACAGGGCTTTATCGGAAATCTGGTTGAATATCGGGAGCACGAGTTGCACCCAGAGAATGGCGAGTAAGAATGCAATAAAACAAATGACGAACGATTCACCGAGGAACTGGAAGATCAGCTGTTTTCTGTTTCCGCCTACTACTTTCCGGATGCCGATTTCCCTGGCGCGTTTAACCGACCGGGCTACCGTAAGGTTAATGAAATTGATGCAGGCAATCAGCAAAATAAAAAGCGCTATGCCCGAAAGAATATAAGAGTAAACCGGATTGCTGGCGTTGGTAAGGCCGTTTTGCGCCCGGTAGTCGGTGCTGAGGTGCATGTCCGCAAATGGGTACAGGCTGTAAACCGTCGTGGCATTGTCACCATATTTTTCAGCCACCATTTTGATGGTTTCCTTCGCATCCGTTTCATATACTTTCTTCATCTTAGCATCCACAACCGGCACGCTGGCCCCCGGGTTCAGCACCACGAAAGTATTCAGGAAGAAATTGAACCAGTTTTCATTATTCGCCAGATCCTGTGTACTCACATGCATCGGTAATAAAACGTCGAACCGGATAGAAGAATTCTGGGGGCATTTTTCTGCAATGCCGGTAACTGCATAAGGAATGAACTGATCGCCATCGCCCTTGATCTGAAGGGTTCTGCCCAGCGCGTCCGTGGTGCCGAATTGCTTGAGGGCCATCTCTTCCGAAATGACCACCGAATAGGGATTTAGCAGCGCTGTTTTCGGATTGCCTGCCAGCAGGGGAAAGGTAAATACCGAAAAAAAACTGGAATCCACCTGCAGCATCGCCTGCGATTTAATTTCGGTACCCTGTTTGATATCCCGCTGATCGCTTTGTATTCTTACAAAGGATTTGATTTCGGGGATATTGGCTGTAAAACGCGGACCCTGGAAATAGCCCGTGATCGCGTTTTTATTCTCTGTTTTACCGCCCTTTTCGAATCTTTGCATCCCGATACAATAGATCCGGTCGATCTGCTTATGGAAACGATCATAGCTCACTTCATCTTTCACGTACAAAATAATCAGCATGGCGCAGGCCAGTCCCAGGCTCAGTCCCAGAATATTGATCAGGGAATAAACCTTATTTCTTCGCAGGTTCCGGAAGGCTGTTTTGAAATAGTTTTTAAGCATAATGATCTAATTGAAAAATAAAAATTAAAAGGTAAAGCCGGTCCTTGCACCTGAAGTCCGTCAACCGTCAACCAACCTCATTCCGTTCTCAAACTCTCTTTGGCAGTCATAGCTCATTCTGAGCGAAGGCTGCTCACCGGATTTGCCCTTGCCGCCTTTATTGCCTGGAAGCTAATGGTAATAATGGTTATCAGTAATGCCAGGAAGCCGCCGGCAATAAAGACACCGGTGCCGATACTGATGCGGTAATTATATTTCAGCAGCCAGCTCTGTAAAGAATAAAATGAAACAGGCGCCGCAATAACACAGCTTATCAGGACAAGTGCAATAAATTCTTTTGAAAGCAGCACCCATATTTGTTGCACGGATGCGCCCAGCACTTTGCGGATGCCGATTTCTTTTGTGCGTTGTTCAGCTACATAAGCGGCAAGTCCGAACAAGCCGAGACAGGAGATAAAAATGGCAAGCCCGGCAAATAACCCCGCCAATTTTCCGATCAGCATTTCCAGCCTGAACTTCGAAGCATATTCCTCGTCCGTAAAGGAATAATTATACAGGTAAGCGGGGTCGTATTTATTGAAGATCGTAGTAAGTTTTGTTATGGCCTCTCTTGTTTTTACGTGCGGCGACAACCGGTACAGCATGATATTCTGCGGTTGCGGAGAGCAATAGAACATAGTCGGATCGGCAGCGGCAAATGGCGAGATCATCAATGCATCCTTTACAACGCCCGCGATGGTATATTCCCTGCCGTTAAATTTTATTTTTTGGTTGACCGGATTTTCAAGGCGAAGGCGTTTGATGGCGGCCTCATTGAATATTACACTTGTACTATCCTGGCTACTGGCGAAATTTCTTCCTTCTTTTATATTCATCCCGGTGGTTTTGAAATAGTCGTCCGAAACAAATATGCATCCCATTTCCACCGTTTCACCGGCATTCTTCCCGGACCACTGGTCAATGTCTGTATGCCACCAGACACCTGTTGCGGGACTTGTTGCCGTCGTAACGGACGATGTCAGTCCTTTGTCTATCAGCTCGTTTTTAAGCGCTGTGTAATTCCGGCTGAGATCCTCATTCATGTTTGTCTGCATCAGCTGGTTTAAGCTGTAGCCCGCAGGCCGGTCTTTCGCATATTGAATTTGCCTGTAAATGATAATGGTGCTGATAATTAATGCAATGGAACAGCTGAATTGTACGACCACCAGTACTTTTCTTGAAAGCGAAGATTTTCCCGCCTCTAACGTTCCTTTTAAAACTTTTACGGGACTGAAAGAAGAAAGATAAAAGGCGGGCCTGCTGCCGGCCAACAAGGCCGTAACGAAAAGACAGCCGGTCATCAAAAGCCAGAAATACCCGTTGGTAAAAGGGATGGTAATATGATTTCCTGTTAATGCGTTAAAAGCGGGCAATGCAAGCCGGGCAAACAGCAGCGAGAAAGCAAAGGCGATCAGGGTAAGTAAAAATGCCTCCAAAAGAAATTGCAGGATCAGGTCTTTTCGCTGCGATCCGATCGCCTTTCTTACACCCACTTCCCTGGCTCTCTTTTCCGAACGGGCCGTGGTAAGGTTGATAAAATTGATGCATGCTATGATCAGCACGAGTAAACCGATTATTGAAAACATTTTTACGTACTCAAGGAAGCCTTCCGTGTCTTTTCCATTTACATAATTGGAATATAAATGCCAGCGTTCCATTGGCTGAAGCGTTACATAGGAATTCATGGCATTGATATTGCCTTCTTCCGTATGTTCGATATTCGTGATCCTGGGTGCAATCTGGCTGTAGAGGATGCCAGGTTTCAGCTTTACGAAAATTTGCAGGTTGTTATTGCCGAAACTGGCCAATCCGTCTGCTTTTACGGATGGATTTACCTGGTAGATGTAAGCGGATGGTACAACAAAATTGAAATCAACCGTGGCGTTGCCGGGAATGTCTTTCAATATGCCCGTTACTTTCAGATTATTCTTATTATCAAAACGAACTGTTTTATTCATTGCGTCTTCATTGCCAAAGAGCGTTTTGGCCATGGTTTGCGTCAATACAATCGAGTAAGCATCTTTAAACGCCGTGCCGGCATTCCCCTGAATAAAAGGATATTGCAATATTTTGAAAAAGTCGGACCCTGCTAATGCGCCGCCGAGCCATAATTTTTTGTCGCCAACCATCAGCCCGTGTTCACCTATCCAATCGCATTCAGCAACATATTCGATTTCCGGAACCTGGCGGCGTAGCGCATCTGCCAGTTTTAACGAAGTGGTTTGAAAGGTGAGCGTATCGCCATTGCTGTTGAAGTTGCGCTGCACCCGATACACCGATCGGTATTCCGGGAGGAATTTGTCGTAGGAATATTGGAAATATACCCACAGCCCGATTAACAATGCAACAGCCATTCCGGTTGCAAGCCCCAATACGTTTAAGGTGCTGTAGCCAATCGTTCTGGTGATATTGCGCCAGGCGGTCCGGAGATAATTTTTAAACATATAAAATCTTAATAAGAAATAAAGAATAAAGCCCGCTTTCTCCACTATCCACTCTTCTCTTTCCACTCCTTATTCCGAGCGAAGACTTTTCACAGGATTCGCGAGCGCCGCTTTAACCGACTGAAAGCTGATCGTCAGCAAAGCAATGAGCACAGATAAAAAGCCTGCCAGTGCAAACACCCACCATTCAATATTGATCCGGTACGGAAAAGATTTCAGCCAGTTGCTCATTGCCCACCAGGCAACCGGTGATGCGATGAGTATGGACAGGATAACGAGTTTTAAAAAATCTTTGGATAATAAAGCAGTGATGCCCGCTACAGAAGCGCCCAATACTTTTCGCACACCAATTTCCTTGATCCGGTTCTCTGCCATATAGGTGGCCAGACCGAAAAGGCCGAGACAGGAAATGAAAATAGTGAGTCCCGCGAATAAGGCGGCGAGGTTTCCGGTTCTTTTTTCATTTGCAAACTTGGCCGCATAATCTTCATCCACAAAATAATATTCGAATGGATAGGCGGGATTATATTTTTTATAAATCTGTTCGGCTATTTTCAGATTGTCCGCTACCGGATGTGCCGGATTGAGTTTTACGTTCAGAATATAAAATCCATAAGGATCCGGTCCGCCAATGATCATCGGGGCAATCGGCTGGTAGGGGGATTCCAGAATAAAATCTTTGATGACGCCGACGACATGATAGGCCATCCCGTTGTTTTTTACTGTTTGTCCGATGGGGTCTTTCAGCCGCATGATTTTAACGGCGGCTTCATTCAGCATTAAGGCAAATGAATCGGTCTTATAAGACCTTGCGTCGATGCCTCGGCCCTGAATGATTTTCAGACCCAGGTTCTTTACAAAACCATCATCCGTATTGATAATCGTAAAATCCATTTTCTTATCTGCTTCCGTACTGCCCGGCCATTCGAATCCCCAGCGTATCGGCAGAATGTCTTGTCAGTACGCCGGTTGTTCTGGTGACCCCAATGGCGGCGCCGCTGCTGAGGAGTTCATTTCTTATCAATTCGTAATTTCTTTGCAGATCACCCTGCATATAACTGTAAATCAGCTTGTCTTTGGAATAGCCCGGATCCCTGTTTTCTGCATAAATGATCTGGTGTTCAACAATGATAGTGGCGATGATCAGGATGATGGCAAAGCTGAATTGCAGCACGACCAGTATTTTACGGGGCGTTATCAAAGCGTGGCTGGTTTTCAGCCGTCCCTTTGAGTACACTGGCCGGGTTAAAGGAAGAAAGATAAAAAGCGGGATAGCTGCCGGCAATGATGCCGGTGAGCAAGATAAATCCCATTCCCGCAATCCAGAAAACGGGCTGCTGAAGTCAATGAATAATTTTTTATTTACGAGTAAATTGAAGCTGTTTAAACTGAGTTGCACAATAAACAGCGCCACAATGCCGGCCAGCAGCGAGATCAGTATGGACTCCCCTAAAAACTGGCCGATGAGTTTTATTTTCGGGGCGCCCACCACTTTGCGGATGCCCACTTCTTTGGCTCTTTTTTCACTGCGCGCCGTACTCAGGTTCATGAAATTGATACAGGCAATCAGCAGTATAAATGCGGCGATGATGGCAAACAGACGCACCGTTTCAATTTGACCGCCTGCAATTTTGCCATTCTCAAACTTCGAATATAAATGCCATTTTGCAGCCGGATGCGTAAAAACCTCGTTCTGCAAATTGCCTTCACTCCCTTTGGCATGGTCAATGACAATGTTTTTAATCTTCCTGTCAAAAGCCTTTTCCGAAGCGTCCGGCCTGAGGGTTAAAAATGTGGTAACGGAATTATTCCCCCAATAAGTATCATCCCAGCCGAGTTTTTGCATATAGGACCAGGGCAGCAGGTATTCAAAATGGAACCGGGTATTGTTAGGCAGATCTTTCAATATGCCGGTTACGGTAAAATTGTCCGCACTGTCCACCCGGACTATTTTTCCCATGGCGTCTTCATTGCCGAACAATTTTTTGGCGCAGGATTCCGTCAGCACAATATTGGTAGATTCCGCTCAATGCCTTCCCGGCATTTCCTTTGAGAAGCGGAAAGCTGAACATGTTCAGAAAACCAGAATCCGTGAAATTTCCAGGCAGGTTAAAGTGTTTATCGCCTGCCGTGAACAGAAAATTGGCGTTACTTATTCTTACTGCATCCTCCACTTCCGGATAATCCTTTTTAAGGGTCGGGCCGAGAATTTTAGCCGTTGTATTCCATGCGGTGAGTACTCCGTTGAATTTCGCCAGATTATACATTTCATACAACCTGTTTTCCTTTGCATGGAAGCGGTCGTAACTCGCTTCGTTCTGAATCCACAACAAAATGAGCGTGGCGCTGGCCATACCGATGGCGAGGCCCATAATATTAATCGCAGAAAATGCCTTATTGCGCCGGAGGTTGCGGAAGGCTATCAGCAGATAATTTTTAAGCATGGAGATAAACTTTTTAAGATTTCACCTGATCTGTAAATGATCCCGGTCTGCATATTAGCATACTAAGAAAAATGCCATTTTTATAAGATATTAAAGATCAGGTTTTTACGATTTCTGATCAGATCACTGCTGTTCGTTTTTGATACGCTGACTGTCCGTTTCCCGATGGACGTAAATCCGCTATCTTCGGAAATTAAAAAAATCAGCTTGAGCCAGTTTATCAATTTCAATGGCAGTCTGCTGGACGAAACCAGCCCGGTTGTAAAGGCCTCCAACCGGAGCCTCCGGTACGGCGATGGCCTCTTTGAATCCATGCGCTGGGAGAATGATCGGATTTCCCTGGGCGACTTTCATTTTGAAAGGTTATTCCATGGACTGAACATTTTGCAAATGGAACGCCGCCGGGCTTTACGGCAGATTATCTCTTCACACAAATCCGTGAACTCTGCAAAAAGAATAGGCAGGAAACAGCCCGTATCCGGCTCAATGTTTTCCGGGAAGAAAGCCCGGCGTTCCTTCCTGTGAATAACGGTCTGCAGTTCATTATTGAAATGGCTGATCTCCCCGGATCCAAGCCGGAACCGTTACGCCTTACTGTTTATCATGATGAAAAAAAATCAACCGGCATCTTGAGCAATCTGAAAACCAATAATTATCTCCTCTCTGTTATGGCGGCCAAATACGCGAAGCAAAAAGGATTTGATGATGCCCTGATTCTGAATGCACGGGATGGTGTTTGCGAAGCAAGCTCAAGCAATATTTTTTTTATCAAAGACCGTGCTGTATTTACACCGCCTTTATCCGAAGGATGTGTTGCCGGTGTGATGCGCAGGTATCTGTTGCAACAACTGCCTTCACTGGGTTTTATGGTTCAGGAAATACCCCTCAGCCTGGAAATGATTTACGAAATGGACGAAGTGTTTCTGACGAATGCCATCGGGAGATCAGCCCGTTATCTGCGTTGAGAATACATACTATACCCGGGAACTAACAGAATACTTAACGATTATTGAAAGGAGCTGTAGCGAAAGTATAGGAGTATGTGGAGTATGAAGAGTATCCCTTTAAGTTCAATTACTCTTATCACTGCATCAGCACTCTTCACTCCGAATTTTAAACACCAGCAATAAAGTTTCCACGCGCCCTTCTTCCCTCATCTCCGAGCCCCAGGCTGAATTGATTTACATAGAGATCAATATGCTGGCGCATCACGGATTCCTGCATTTCCTGGGAGTGTTGGTTCACATAATCCGACAGATCCGGATAATATGCTTCGGCATAAGCAACGCTGTCGCGGATCAAGCGCTCCATCGTCCGAACAATTTCCGGATCGAAAGTCTTTCCGCATCACGATGCCACCGAGCGGAATGGGCGATTTGGTTTTTTGTTCCCAGTATTCACCGAGGTCCATTTGTTTTATCAGCCCTCTTTGCATATAGGTGAAACGATTTTCATGAATGATCACGCCGCAATCCACTTCTCCATTCAGAACAGCCGCTTCAATCTCGGAGAAAATCATGAATTTTTTTTTTTTTGCCTGGGGAAAGGCCATACTGAATAAAAGATGCGCCGTGGTTTGTTCACCGGGAATCGCAATGGTCAGCTGATCGATATCTTTCAGCAGAGATATTATTTTTTGAAATCAGCAGCGGTCCGACGCCCTTCCCAGCGCACCTCCGGAATCCAGCAGGGAATAATCGTTTCTGAAGCAGCGGCCAGACGCCATAGCTGATTTTGCTGATGTCCAGTTTTTTTTCCATCGCCCACCGGTTCAGCGTCTGCACATCTTCCAGCACCACTTCAAATTCAAAATCACCGGTATCGATTTTCCGGTTTACCAGCGCATCAAAAATAAATGTATCGTTGGGACAGGGGCTAAATCCTAAAGAGAGTTTCATCGGCTTTTTCTAGTTTTTGAATCAGATCAATCAGTACTTCATTCAGGCTTTTCAGTGCTTCCTTTAATTTTCCAGCGGCTCTTATCCCGTTCTCCCAGTACATTCGAAACGGACCGGATCTGAAGGAAAGGAATTTTTTCCATCAGGCAAACATAATGCAGGGCGGCCCCTTCCATGCTTTCAACAACAGCAGGGAAATTTCGTTGAAAGCCGCGGATGCGGATGATTCGTGTGATCTCGTTCACCGTTATCCATCCAGAAAAGGAAACCCGTCCATTCCATCAGTCGTGCATAGGGGTTTTTCAATTTGCCGTTGCTGAATGGAAAACGGTCGCGTTCGTCCAGCCCCATTTCAAATATGGATTTGAATCCCGTTTTTTCCATCCACGCCCAGGTCGGCGAGCCGTTCCGAACGAATCGCAAAGACTTTTCCGATATCGTCCGGCATCGGGAGATCCGCCGATTCCCGCCTGAATGACCAATCCGGGCCGGTCGGCCTGATATTTTTTTCAGCAGGCATAGGCGGTTTGCAACTGTCCGATTCCGCTGATCAACAATTCGGTTTGTAAATGGCCATTATGCTTCCGGTTTTTGCATGGCGGATGTTCCGAGCCAGACTGATCCGTCTTCAGTTGTTTGCCAGATTCCGGGTGTTGCCGACACCAGGAGAAGGTGCATGTGCAAATATCCGGAAACCTGCCCAATCCGGCTCCGAATTGCATTACCTTTGCAAAAATTTTCAGGGAATGGTCTTTCTGACCAGAATCGAACATTTTAATGCGGCCCATAAATTATATAATCCTTCCTGGACCCGGGAGAAAAACGAAGAAGTATTCGGAGCCTGTGCCAATGAAAACTGGCATGGGCATAATTATGAATTATATGTAACCGTTAAAGGAGATCCGGATCCCGATACCGGGTTTTTGTTCGATGTAAAGAAACTGAGTGGTATCATTAAAGAACAGGTACTGGAAAAACTGGATCATAAAAACCTGAATGTGGAAGTGGATTTTCTGAAAGGGAAAATGTGTTCAACAGAAAACCTGGTCATCGGGATCTGGAATCAGCTGAACGGCGCATCTGCCGGAACAGGTAAAGCTTGCATTCTATTAAACTGTATGAAACACCCACGCATCTTTGTGGAATATTTCGGATAAGATAAAGATGCATTATGGAAAGAAAAGTAGCCATTTTCAGGAAGGAACATTTCAATGCGGCACACCGGCTCTTTGTTCCGGGATGGACGGATGAACAAAACTTCGAAGTGTTTGGAAAATGTTGCAATCCGCATTATCATGGTCATAATTATGAACTGATTGTGAAAGTAACGGGTGTTCCGGATCCGAAAACAGGTTATGTGATCAATTTGTCCGATTTCTCGGACCATGATTCAAAAAAATGTGCTTGCAAAATTTGATCATAAAAACCTGAATCTGGATACGAAAGAGTTTGCCAACCTGAATCCGACGGCAGAAAATATTGTACTTGTCATTTATGAAATCCTGCGGAAAGAACTGGATCCGATCAGCTGGATCTTGTCGGTTCGTTTGTATGAGACGGAAAGGAATTTTGTGGAATATCCGGCGTGAAGTCGTGAAGGTGAAGTGTAATGGTTGAAGGACTTTAGGTGTAAATTCGAACATGAATTCAATCAGCTATCTAACCATATACAATCAAGCTTAGGCTTTAAGCTTGAGCATTAAGCATAAACAAATGGCTTATAAAAAAATAGAACAGTACGACGAAACAGACGACCGCTTCCTGATGGTCAACTATCAAAGATATCCTGGGACATACTGGGGGAAGATCCCGGACGGGAAGGACTGGATAAAACACCGGAACGTGTGGCCAAGGCCATGCAGTTTCTGACGCAGGGATATGAGCTGGATGCGCATGCCATTCTCGATTCAGCCAAATTTCATGAACCTATGAGTGAAATGATCATTGTGAAAGATATTGAAATTTACAGTCTGTGCGAACATCATATGCTGCCTTTTTTTGGTAAAGCACATGTTGCCTATATTCCCAATGGATGGATCACCGGCCTGAGTAAAATTGCCCGGGTAGTGGATGTTTTTGCGCGACGTCTTCAGGTGCAGGAAAGGCTGACCACACAGATTCTACATGCCATCCGGGATACACTGCAGCCGCTGGGTGCGGCCGTGGTTATCGAAGCTTCCCATCTCTGCATGATGATGCGCGGGGTGCAAAAACAAAATTCAGTTACCACCACTTCTGCCTTTTACGGGGAATTTGAAAAAAATGAAACCAGAACTGAATTTATTAAACTGATCTCCTCCGATCTGAATTAGACCGATATTCAGAGCCGGTTAGCAGTAGAAAGATTTTCTTTGTTGAGTCGGTGCTTTGTGGCAAATTTGTTTTTTAACCTCTAAGTCGAATTATGAAGCATGCCTATGTTTTTCCCGGACAGGGTTCTCAGTTTCCGGGAATGGGAAAGAATCATTATGATAAAAGTGCTTTTGCCAAAAAACTTTTTGAACAGGGGAATGAAATTGCCGGCTTCCGGCTTTCAGATATCATGTTTCAGCGGTTCCGAAGCAGATCTGAAACAAACCAATGTTACGCAGCCCGCTATTTTTCTGCATTCCGTGATTGCTTTTAAAAGTGTCGACAATGCAAGGCCCGAAATGGTTGCGGGTCATTCGCTGGGAGAATTTTCTGCGCTGGTCGCCAATAGCGTTTTATCTTTTGAAGATGGTATGCGACTGGTGATCATCCGTGCATCAGCCATGCAAAAAGCCTGTATTTCCAATCCCGGAACCATGGCGGCCGTGCTGGCTCTGGATGATGAAGAGGTGGAAGCCATTTGTCGCGAAATTGAAAAAGAAACCGGAGAAGTGCTGGTTCCGGCAAATTATAATTGTCCCGGACAACTGGTGATCAGTGGTTCGCTCAAAGGCATTGAACTGGGTTGTGAAAGAATGAAAGCCGCCGGTGCGCGCCGCGCTGTGATGTTACCGGTGGGTGGCGCCTTTCATTCTCCCTTGATGGAACCTGCGCGCGAAGAATTGAAAGCAGCCATTGAAAAAACGACTTTTTATAATCCTTCCTGTCCGGTTTATCAGAATATTGTGGCCAAGGCAGTGATGGATAAAGAAGAAATTAAAAAAAATCTGATCGATCAGCTTACCGGCCCGGTGCGCTGGACCCAATCCGTTCAGGCCATGATCGCCGACGGAGCGATCAAATTTCACTGAAATTGGTCCGGGTAAAGTATTGCAGGGATTGATCAGATAAAATTGATAAAACGGTAAGCACTTCGCGGCGTTGGATTAAGTCAGAAGGCGTCAGGATTAGCAATTCAGCCATCCACTTTCTGATATCGCTCCATATTTCTTATAGAAATCAATGGCGGGTTCATTCCAGTCCAGCACCTGCCACATCATTCCGCTTAACCTTAGATCTTTGGCTTCTTGCAATGTGCGCGTCAAATAATTTTTTCCCAACTCCCTTACCCCGGTTCTCCTGTTACGATCAGATCTTCCAGGTACAAACGCTGCCTTTCCAGGTGGAATAGCGGATATAACAAAGACTGATCCCGACCAATTTTTCTTCCTTACGCCCGGCAACCGGAATGCTGCCACAAGTGCCTGCCATACCGGATTTTTTCCAAAACCGGCTTTCGGTAAAATGTTCCAGGGTTACGGTTACTGCATCGGGAGCTTTTTCAAAAACAGCCAGCTCCCGGATCAGTTCCATCATTTGCGCGCAATCTGTGATAACGGCTTTTCTTATGTGTAATTTCATGACTCAGCTTATGTTGTCATTGGCGATGCCGATTATTTAGCATTATGACTTCAGCTCAGATTATCCCCATTTCACCAGGGTGGCTCCCCAGGTAAATCCGCCGCCAAATGCGGCCAGCACGAGCAGGTCGCCTTTTTTTAACTGATTTTCCCATTCCCAGAGACAAAGCGGAATCGTGGCGGCGGTGGTATTTCCATAACGCTGAATATTGACCATCACTTTTTCTTCTGACAATCCGATCCGGTTTGCCGTGGCATCGATGATTCTTTTATTGGCCTGGTGCGGAACCAGATAGGCGATATCATTTCCGGTCAGCTGATTTCTTTTCAGCAGTTCTTCGCTTACATCCGCCATTCGGGTAACGGCAAATTTGAAAACGGGCTGGCCTTCCTGATAAATATAATGTTCTTTATTGGCAACGGTTTCATAAGTGGGCGGGCTGAGTGATCCGCCGGCTTTCATGTGCAGATGAGTTTTTCCGCCGCCATCACTTTTCAGGATACTGTCCAGTACCCCAAATCCTTCGATAATTGGGTTCCAGTAATACGGCGCCGGCCCCGTCGCCAAAAATAATACAGGTGCTCCGGTCGCTATAATCCACAATGGAACTCATTTTATCTGCGCCCACCACAACCACTTTTTTATACCGGCCGCTTTCAATCAGGGTGGCGCCGGTGGTCAGGCTGTATAAAAATCCGCAGCAGGCGGCCAGCAGATCAAATCCCCAGGCATTTACCGCCCCAATTTTTTCGCAGACGAGATTGGCAGTGGAAGGAAAGAGCATATCGGGCGTAACCGTTCCGACGATAATACAATCTATTTCTGAAGGATCAATGCCTCTTTTTTTACAAAGCTGAAGAACGGCGGGCACACAAAGGTCGGAAGTAGCCTTGTTTGCCCCTTTCAGGATCCTTCTTTCAGAAATACCGGTTCGGGTACGGATCCATTCATCATTTGTATCCACCATTTTTCAAGGTCGGCATTGGTTAACAGGTCTTCCGGTACATAGCCGCCTACAGCAGTGATGGCGGCAGAGATCTTTTGGGTCATTCAACAAAGATCAGTTGGTTTTTATAAAATATTTACGCCGTTTAAAAATACTATTTTCGCGCTCATGATCACGTTTCTCCGGGGCGATTTTGTTTTTAAAACACCGGCCCTGCATGCATATAGATGTGCAGGGCGTGGGATATGAAGTGCAGATCAGTCTGCATACTTTTTCCCAGATGCAGCACCTGGAAAAGGGGCTTTTGCATATTTATCACCAGGTAAAAGAAGATGATGAAATCCTTTATGGATTTTTTGATACCGGAGAAAAAGAGATGTTTATCCAGCTGCTGAGTGTTTCGGGCGTGGGTGCTTCCACTGCCCGGATGATGCTTTCTGCCATGAAACCCGAAGAAATTGCCAGGGCCATTGTTCAGGGTCAAAGTAAAACAGCTGGAAAGCATCAAAGGGATCGGAAAAAAATCGGCCGAAAGAATCGTTCTGGAACTGCGGGATAAAGTAGGTAAAAAAATTACCGGATCAAATATTTCCCCATTGATAAACAATACATTGGAGCAGGATGCGTTGAATGCTCTGGTGTCTTTGGGCATTGCCCGGCCGGTGGCCGAACAGGCTATAAAAAAGCTGGCTTTGAACAATGCCCGGTTCCACAAAAAGTCGAAGACATTATTAAGCAAGTTTTAAAAATCCTTTAGCCTATTGTCGGGATCTCTACCTAACTAATTCCTGAGGAAGTTTGACCAGGCATCTGCTTCAGATTATCACTACTCACGGTATGGATTTTTGCCGTCATCGGTTGCCTTTCTGGCGCCGGTGTCCCTGCATGCGCAGAATGCTCCCGATACCACGCAGACATGCGTCCTTCAGACAGTCTTCATTTCCCCATCCACGACCGACGCGGCGATCCGCTCGAGCAACCCCGAACCGAAACCCTTTCAATCTGAAAAATCCGTCCAAACCTGCAGGGATTCCATCGAATACGATCCGAAAACCAATCTCTATTACCTGATGGAAAAAATCGGTAATAAGTATTACCGCACACCCACGTACCTATACCTATGATGAATATCTGCAGACTTACCGGCCAGCAGTCTGAAGACAATTATTTCCGCCAGCGGGCCGATATGCTGAGTGAACTGAACCACCGGACTGCGACAACCGAAACTTGCATGTAAACGATAATCTGTTCAACCGCCTTTTCGGAAATGGAAAAATCGATATCCGGCCCCAGGGAAATGTGGATATCCTGGCCGGATATCAGGGACAGAATGTTCAAAATCCGACGCTTCCCGAAGCGGCGAGAAAAACCGGCGGACTGGATTTCAACATGGACGCCAACGTGAATGTGCTGGGTAATATCGGCAGTAAACTGAAACTGCCGATTTCCTACAATACCGCAGGCATCCTTCGACTGGATGAACCAGCTGAAGCTGGAATATACCGGCGGCCCGGATGATATCGTGAAAAAAATTGAAGTCGGGAATACTTCGTTCACTACCAAAAGCACCCTGATGGCCAGCCAGCAATCGCTGTTTGGTATAAAAACCCAGCTGCAATTCGGAAAATTATTTGTTACCGGTGTGCTCGCCAGCCAGCGTTCCCAAAGTCAGTCCACCACCCTGCAGGGCGGAGCTTCGCTACCACCAACTACCAGTTTAAGGCGGATGATTATGATGAAAACCGGCACTTTCTGCTTGCCCAGTATTTCCGGAACAATTATAACAAAGCCATGTCCAACCTTCCGGTCGTGACTTCACAGGTTCAGATCCTGCGGATGGAAGTCTGGGTTACCAACCGCAATGGCACTACCACCCAGGCCAGGCAGGTAGTCGGATTGATGGATCTGGGGGAAACGCAACCCCTATAATCCGAATGTGCACCCGCAAACCGCGCTTCCTTATCCATTCAATGATGCCAATGACCTCTACCGGAGTATCATCAATGATCCGGCCAGCCGGAATTCATCGCAGGTGATCGGCAAACTGAACTCCATCGGGCTGACCCAGGTGCAGGATTATGAACAGGTGTATGCACGCAAACTCAATCCTACGGATTATACTTATAATCCGCAGGTCGGATTTCATTTCCCTGAACCAGACTTGCAACCCAATGATGTGCTGGGCGTGCTTTTCAGTATAGTTACAACGGAAAGATCTACCAGGTGGGTGAATTTTCCCAGGATATTCCACCCGATACCACGCTGGGATTTAATCCGGGTGCACAAAAAGTACTTTATCTGAAATTGCTGAAAGCCACTTCACAGCGAACCACCCTGCCGATCTGGGATCTGATGATGAAAAACATTTATACCCTGAAAACAGGAACGGGCACTTATCTTTCCAATATTCAGCAGGCAGGATTTCAGATGAATGTTCTGTATGAACGAGCCGAGTAAGGGTACAAAAAGATATTTACCGGCAGGTGATAAAGGCGGTGTTCCGCTGATCACGGTGCTGAACCTGGACCGGCTGAACGCGCATAACTGATCCGCAGCCCGATGGGGTATTCGATTATGTGGAAGGATTTACGGTTGTTTCCTCACAGGCCAGGATTATTTTCCCGTCTTGAACCTTTTGGGCGGGATCTGGATTCACTGGCTTTTAAGAATTCCCAGCCGCTGAAGAAGTAAGTATATTTTTAGCCAGCTGTATGATACGATCAAGGAAGTTGCAAAAACTTTTGCCAATGTTGACCGGTATTATCTCAGCGGGTGCGAAAGGTACAGGCCAGTTCGGATATTTCACTGGGCGCTTTCAATGTGCCGCCGGGATCGGTGATAGTTACGGCCGGCGGACAAACACTCCGGGAAAATGTTGATTACACGGTGGACTATAACAACGGTTCGGTGAAAGTGATCAACCAGGCCATCATCAATTCCGGTGTGCCGGTAAATGTGCAGTATGAAAACAATGCCAGTTATGGAACGCAGCAACAGAGGATTCATGGGTCTGCGGCTGGACTATCTGGCAAAGAATACGGCCACAGAATCCTTATCCATCTGGGTGGAACGATTGAACGACTGAATGAACGGCCTTATTTTACCAAAACAAATTATGGTGAAGATCCGATCCGGAATACCATGTATGGCGTGGATGTGAATTACCGATCGCAATGGCCGGGACTTACGCGTTTGTTGAATAAACTGCCTTGTTATTCTTCCAAGGAAATGAGTACCATCACGGCGGTTGGTGAAGCCGCTTATCTTAAGCCGGGTCATCCGCCGCAGATCGGAAAGGGCAACAGCGGGGTACTATTTATATCGATGATTTTGAAGGATCCACCAGTTCCATCGATCTTCGTTTTCCGCTTACCAGCCTGGGCGCTTGCTTCCACACCGCAGGGCAATGGATTGTTTCCGGAAGCCAGTCTGAACGATTCACTGCCTTATGGATATAACCGTGCAAAATTGCCTGGTATAATATTGAACCTACCCTGCAGGACAGAACGAGCAGCAATAATCCCGGTAAAAGACTATCAGAATTTTCAGGATCCGCGAATTTCTCCCATCAATATTCAGCAACTGTTTCCGACCAGTCACACCGGAATTCGGTCAGGCACAGCTGATCACTTTCGATGTGGCCTATTTTCCAACTCAGAAAAAGGCCCTTATAATTTTGATGCCAGGCCGGGAAGTGTCACTGCCGGATGGAAGACTGGCCAATCCGCAAAAGCGCTGGGGTGGTATTATGCGCGCCATCGACCAGACCGATTTTGAAACATCCAATGTTCAGTACATCGAATTCTGGATGCAGAGTCCGTTTCTTGCCGAATCCTGGAACGGAACCGGCGGTCAGCTGTATATGGATCTGGGATCGTATTTCGGAAGATGTGTTGAAAGATGGAAGAAAATTGTTTGAAAACGGATTGAATACACCCAATATTCCGGCAGCGATCGACAATTCATTCCGTTTGGGGAAGGGTGCCGTTCAATGCCAGATCCAGATTACGAATGCATTCAGCAATGATCCGTCCGACCGGCCTTACCAGGATCTAGGGTTTTGACGGATTGGATGATGCGGGGGAACAAGCAAATTCTGCAACTATCTCAGCAAGCTGGCTGCCGCTTATGGAACCGGTTCAGCTGTTTATCAGAATGCGCTGCAGGATCCGGCGGCTGATGATTATCCTGAACTACCGCGCATCCTTCTTACGATTCCACGCAAACGCAGTATCCTTGGCCGTTATAAAAATATCAATAATCCGCAGGGCAATTCACCCATTGCACCAGCCGGTGCCACTTACGTGGATGCCTATACGCTTTATCCCGATCAGGAAGACCTTGATCATGATAATACGATGAATGAACTGGAAGAATATTTTGAATATAAAGTAGACCTGACGCCGGCGGACTCATGACAGTCGGTACAGAATTTTATTACCGATTCAACGGACATTTCACCGGATCGAACGGAAGTACCCGCAGACCTGGTACCAGTTCCGCATTCCGATCACATGCCTATACACAGAAAGTGGGAAATATTCCGGATTTTAAATCCATCCGGTTTATCAGGATGTATCATGACCGGATTTACAGATTCCGTTGTTTGCCGTTTTGCCGAATTCCAGCTGATCCGCGATTCCTGGAGCAATTTCAATTATGAACTGGATACCACCGGGCAATATATTCCCATTCCGGCGAACAGCCCGACGACGCTTCGATGTAACGGCCGTAATATCGAACAGAACAGTTCCACGAACGCCGATTCCTTATGTGATTCCTCCCGGCATTGAAAGACAACAGCAGCTGAGTACGAATAATGTAAATCTGCTGCTGAATGAACAGGCCATGAGTCTGCAGATCTGTAATCTGTTGCCCGGCGAAGCACGCGGGGTATTATAAAAATACCAATTAGATTTGCGGCGTTATGGAACAATGGATATGTTTATCCATGCGGAATCCGGGGGCACCGGTCGACAATTTAACGAATCAGGATCTGCTTGCAGTGATCCGCATCGGGAGTGATTTCATCAATAACTTTTATGAAGTCAGAATTCCTTTGAAAGTAACGCCCTGGGGTCTACGCTCGACACCGACATCTGGCCGGATTCCAATAACCTGAATCTGAACCTGCAGACCGACTGGTCCAATTGAAAATGGACCGGAATGCAACGGCGGAAATTCGTCGGGTTATTACCAGTGAACTGGATACGGCAACCCACCGTGTCCTATTCCATTGTTCGGAAATCCGAATCTCGGTCAGGTGCAGGCTATTTTTCCTGGGTGTGCAAAATGTCGGCGCAGGCCAATCATTTGTACGGAAGTCTGGTTTGATGAACTCCGGCTGTCCAATATAAACGATCAGGGAGGGTATGCGGCCAACGGCCGGGTGGATATCAAAATCGCAGATCTGGGAACCCTTTATCTTTCCGGGAGTATGCGAGTCGGTCGGATTTGGAACCATTGACCAGAGTATCAATGAACGTGCGCTGAGCAGTACAACGCAGCTGGATGCGGCAACGCAACCTGGAACTGGGAAAACTGCTTCCCAAAAACACCGGCATTGTCCATTCCTTTTTATGGCAGTGTATCCAAAACGCATAAGTACACCGGAATATGATCCTTATGATCTGGATATTAAACTGGAGGATAAAGATCAATGCGGCGCCGCCTGCAACGAACGGGATTCTATCGAGAACAGGTGCCGTGGATGATACGACCATCAGGAGTTTCAATTTTACCAATGTCCGAAAAAATAATATGACGGGAAAAAACTAAAAATCTGGAGTATCGAAAATTTTGATTTCAGTTATTCCTTACACGAGATACGGAACACCATAATCCCATTGCACAGGAAGATGAACTGAAAGTTTATAAAGGCGGGCTTGGATATAATTTCATCGGTACTGCCCAAATATTGGGAGCCATTTAAGAAGATGATCAAATCCAGATCGCCCTGGTATTCGCTGATCAAAGATTTTAATCTGAATCCGGTTCCTGCTGTGACTTACTTTCCGCGGCGATGTGTAACGGCAGTTTGGTGCTTACCAGGCCGCGCAATGTGGGACGGCGGAAATACCAGATTCCGGAAACCTATAATAAATTTTTTACCATTCGACCGGACTTATATCGTTGCGATGGGATATCACACGTTCGTTGAATATTGATTTTGCGGCCATCAATAAAAGCTGGGTGGATGAAGACAGCGGAAGACTGGATAAGGCAGGCAGAAAAAACAGATGTGGAATAATTTCTGGAAAGGCGGAAGAACGATTCTGTATCAGCAGACGGCAAACTTTACGTATACGGTTCCGACGAATAAAGTTCCGGTGCTTGACTGGACGACTGTCCGGCTGGGATATGGATCTTCCTATCAGTGGACGGCTGCATCCACACTGGCACGGGACCTGGGAAACTTCATTGCAGAACACACAGAAAAAAGATGTGTCGGCCGATTTTAATTTTTCCACGACTATACGCAAATGGCGATTGCTGCGAGATCTGGATCAGCAGGCGTCGCCTACCGCCACCCAATTTACCGGGCAAAAGAAAGAATGACAGCCTGAAACAGTAAAATCGACAGCCGGATCAATACTCGAACAGCAGCATCTGAAAGGCGTCGTAAAGGGCCTTGCCAAAATTACTCACCTCCGTAAAAGATATCACCATTAATTATTCTGAAATTTCGGCATCCAGCATTTATGGGTATCATGGACAGCACACAGTATTCTGGGTATGGATCTGAAATCGCAATGAACCGGGATGGGGATATGTATTCGGGGAACAGCCGGATACCAGTTATGTGAACCGGCTCGGTAAAAAAGGATTGCTGACGACGGATACACTCTTTCAATTTTCAGAACCAGGCCAGTTATAATCAGATCCTGACCATTGCTGCACAGATACAACCCATGCGGGATTTAAATATCACCGTGAATGTGAGTAAGAGTTTTGGAAAAAATTATACGGAATTATATAAGGATACGACGGGCAATAGTTCATTTGCGCGGCTCAATCCATATACCGCGGGAAGTTTCAGCATCAGTTTTATTTCGGTGAAAACACTTTTTGAAAGTAGCAAGTCCGAACCAGATTTCTTCCACCTTTCAAAAATTTGAAAATTACCGGCAGATTATTTCGCAGCGGCTGGGAAAACAAAATCCCTATTCCGGCGGAACATTATACCGCCGACGGGTATGCGAAAGGTTATGGAAAATATGCACAGGATGTGCTGATCCCGGCATTTATTGCAGCATATAGCGGAAAGGATCCCGAAATCCATTGCGCTGGTCAAGGAAGATAATCCGAATATCAAATTCAATCCTTTTTCCGGATATCTGCCGAAACCAAACTGGCGGCTCAGTTATAACGGACTGACCCGGATTCCGGGCCTGGAAAAAATATTTACCAACTTCAGTATCACGGACGGGTATACCAGCACGCTCAGTATGAACACCTTTAATTCAAATCTGAATTTCCAGGATCCGTTCGGAATTCGCCAGCCCGGATTTATTGATACGCTGACCGGAAATTTTGTTCCTTATTTCATGGTGCCCAATATTTCCATCAGCGAACAATTTGCGCCGCTGATCGATCTGGATATGCAAGTTTGTGAATCAGCTGCAGGCGAAATTCAGTTTCAGTAAATCCAGACACTCAGCCTGAGCCTGATCGATTATCAGATGAGTGAAACCCGTTCAACCGAATTTATATTTGGGCCTGGGATATCGGAAACGGGGAGTCCCGCTTCCATTTAATATCAAACTGCCGGGAAAAAACGGCTCGCCTCGGGCAAATTGGAAAATGATCTGACGCTGCGGCTGGATTTGAGTTTCCGGGACGACGCCACCTCGAATAGTTATCTCGATCAGAATGCCGCATTGCCTGTTGGCGGACAAAGAGTGATGCAGCATTTCGCCGTCGATCGACTATGTGATCAACAACCGGATCAACATTAAATTCTATTTCGACCAGCAGAGAACCATTCCGAAAATTTCCAGTTCACCACCGGTAACCACTACGCGGGCGGGAATTCAGATCAGGATTTCACTGGCAGAAATGGCGGCGCAGAAGCCGGCGCCGAGATAGGTTGATGGTGGATGGTTGATGGTGGATGGACGCGCGGGATAGATCAGGGAGCTTGTGTATCGGAAAGTTTGATTTTAAATGGGCGCAGGAATTGCTAAATTAGAAGTGCCCGGCGTTGGATGAATATGAAAGAAGTTTCCATTTCAGGTTCGTCCATCGCCTCAACCATCCACCATCAACGAAATCATCGTGCAGCCTGCGCCCCATCCCCCGGACTTGCCACATCGTTCTTCACTTTCTTCAGCAGCATTACATACCCGCACATTTTCTTTTTGGTTTTGTTAACCTGGACAGGTTTGATCATGTGGTATTCGGAGAACTGGGGGATGTAAGCATAGGAGATTATATTGCCATCCACGTCGCCCCACATATTTTTCTTATAAACAACCTGCTTTTCATCATCGTCATACATGCGTACCTCGTACAGTTTTGAGCTGGGATCGCCGATGAATACAAATTCGTATAACGCACCCTGCGTCATTGGCACCACGATGGGCATTTCATATTCGCTGACCATGGTCATAGATGCTTCGCGCAGCAGAATAAAACCTTTGGATGTAAAGAATGATTTGATGCTGTCGATCTGTTCCTGATAAGGCTTTACGTCGCAGGCTTCCTGCCGGATTACTTCCTGGGCAATGCCGGAACGTACATTCAGAAAAAGAATAATGGCAAGCAGCCACTTGCCGGAATGGGTTTTCATGGAGGGATTTATTAGTCGGATTCGGTGGTAAAATAATAAAACTTTTCAGGGAAAGCAATAGTCGTAGATGGTATAAAGTGGATGGTGGATGGACTTTATGTGGAAATCCGCACCTGAGGTCCATCCACCATCTACCATATACCATCTACGATCATTTCACGCAATAATAGTGATCAACAAACGTTATGCCGTTTCCTTAAAAAGATAAAATGCGTTCGCCTGCGCCAGGCAGGTTACTTCCAACTCATTGATACATACGTGCGGAGGTTGGGTAGCGGTAAAAAATACGATTTCTGCAATATCTCCGGCATGCAGGGGCTCATAACCTTCATATACTTTTTTTGCTTCCTTTTCATCCTGTTTCAGGCGAACCAGCGAGAATTCCGTTTCAGCAGCGCCGGGATGGATGGCCGTCACTTTTATTTTATGGGGAAGGAGATCGATGCGCATGGCCTGCGAAATAGCGTCAACAGCGTGTTTGGTAGCACAATACACATTGCCTTTTTGGTAAACCTGTTTGGCCGCCGTGGATCCGATGTTGATGATATGCCCCTGGTTATGCGGAATCATCAGCGGAAGAACCGCTTTGGACATATAAAGCAATCCCTTCACATTGGTATCGATCATGGTGTCCCAGTCTTCAATGGAGGCTTCATCGAAATTATCGCGGCCCAGGGCGAGGCCGGCATTATTCAGCAGGATATCTATTTTTTTCCACTCAGGCGAGAGCGCCCTGAACACCTGCGTCGAGGCGGTCCGCCGCCGCGGCACGGTGGTCCAGGCCGGCCTGCATGTCGGCAAGGCCTCGACGGATCCCGATGCTGTGGGCGCTAAAGGACATCACCATCGAAGCGACCTGGTGTTACCCGATCACGATATGGCCGCGCATCATCGACCTGGTCGCAGTCAGGCAAGCTGCCGATCTCAAAAATCATCGATGGCCGCATTCGCGCCGAAGACGTCGTTGCGAAAGGCTTCGACGTGCTGACCGGCGCGCGACAACGACAAGCTGAAAATACTGGTTTCGATGCTGCTCTGACTAAGATTGCCGCCGGCATGGGCAACCGAGAGCAGCATGCCGAACCGAACATAAAAATTTGCAATCGCCAAGATTGCGTTTGAATTTCAAGGGAGGATAAACATGACGATCTGGACGAAATTCGCCTGTCTGGCGGTCGCGACATCCCTTGCCGGCGGTGTTTCGACGGCGGCCCACGCGCAATATACCGGCGCGCCGCGCACATTCCTGTTCAATCCCGCGCTCGACGTTTGCATTCGCGACACCTCGAAGTTCAAGAAGGCGCCTCCCTATGTCATCGGCTTCTCCAACGCCGGCCTCGGCGACAGCTGGCGCGTCGTCGGCTGCACTCGCTGGAGAAGGCCGCGCATGACCACGCCGACGTCGTCAAGAAGCTCCTGATTACCGACGCCGGACATGACGACGCCAAGCAGATTGCCGATATTCAGGATCTGGTATCGCGCGGCGTCGATCTTCTGATCGTCAGCGCCAATACCTCGCAGGCGCTCGACCCCGCTGTCACGCAAGTTGCCGAGCGGGGCATTCCGGTGGTCATGGTCGACCGCCGCGTCAATTCCGACAATTTCGTCACCTTCGTCACCGCCTCCGACTCGATGATGGGCCGGCTGTTCGCGCAGTGGATCGTCGAGAAGCTGCACGGCAAGGGTAACGTGATCATCCTGGGCGGCCAGGCCGGATCGAGCCCGAACGAGAACAGGGTCAAGCCGGCGATGCAGGTTTTCGGCGCCTATCCGGGCATCAAGATTCTGGATACCGTTTACTCGGACTGGAGCCCGGTGAAGGGCAAGCAGGTGATGCAGGCGATGATCGCCAAACACGGGCACAACATCAACGCGGTGTTCGCGCCGCACGGATTGCAGGTGCCCGGCGCGATCGAGGCGTTTCTGGATGCGGGCTGGAAGGGCAACGAGATCCCACCGATCACCTCCGCCGACATGAACGGCCCGATGAAGATGGCGATCAAGAACAAGTTCCCGCTGCTCGACATCGATTATCCGCCGGCGATGATGGGCAGCGGCGCTGGATGTCGCGCTGCAGGTGCTGTCCGGCGCCGTCGGTGCCCTGCACCTACACGATCAACAGCAACATCGTGCTCACCCACGGCGACGAGACGCCTCGATCTCCGCATCCCGACATGTATGTGGAACAGCACGTCGTGCCCGATGGTCCGGACGATATGCTGGTATCGGGAGGCATGGGTCCGGGCTACAATCCCACCACCTTCAAGATCGACTTCCCGCACTGACTGGGAGACGGAACCGCCGGGCGGTCATGGCTCGCCATGACCGATGCGAACTGGTTCGACGCATGCTCAGGCTAGAAGGCATTTCCAAAAGCTTCCCCGGCGTCCGAGCTTTGAACGGCGTGAGCTTCGAGGTGCGGCCTGGAGAAATCCACGGGCTGCTGGGCGAGAACGGCGCCGGCAAGTCCACACTCATCAAGATCGTCGCCGGCGCCTATGCGCCGGACCAGGGCGAGATTTTCTTCGACGGCGAGCGCGGTCCGCTGGTCGTCGCCGCGCGACGCCAACCGGCACGGAGTCCACGTCGTCTACCAGGAATTCGTTCTGTTCCCGCAACTATCCGGTGGCCGAAAACATCTTCGTCGGGCATGAGCGGCGCAACGCGGCTGGGCACCGTCGACCATGCGCGGATGCGCCGCGAAGCGAGGGAACTGCTGGAACGGCTGGGCGTCTCGATCGACCCGTCGCGCCAGCGTTGGATCGCTGTCGGTCGCCGACCAGCAGATGGTCGAGATCGCAAGAGCGTTGGTGCATCGGGTTAAACTGCTGGTGCTCGACGAGCCGACGGCGGTGATCGCCGGACGCGAGGTGACGATCTTGTTCGATCGGCTGCGCCGGCTGCGCGCCGAACGGCATCTCGATCGTGTTTATTTCGCATCGCCTGGAGGAAGTATTCGCGCTGTGCGACCGCGTCACGGTTCTAAAGGACGGCGAACTTGTCGCCACCACGCGAGGTCGCAAAGGTCAACCGCGAAAGCCTGATCTCGATGATGGTTGGACGCGAGCTCGGCGATCTGTTTCCGCCGAAACGTCGTTGCTGCGGCGTCGGGCGCGCCGGTCCTGCGGACCGAGCGGTTGTCGATCGCCGACCGTGTTCGCGATGTCTCGATCGAACTGAAGGCCAGGCGAGATTGTCGGCGCTGGCCGGCATGGTCGGCGCCGGACGCTCGGAGCTCGCGCTTGGCCTGTTCGGGGCCCTGCCGATTTCGAGCGGCGCCTCTATCTCGAAGGCCACCGCTTCACCTCGATGTCGCCCTCCAGGGCCATCAGGCTTGGCATGGGTCTGGTCACCGAGGATCGCAAGTCGCAGGGGCTCGCGATGCTACCTCGATATCGCCGCAAACATCACCGGCCCCGCGCTGGACGAGGTCACCAAGCGCTTTCTGATCGACAAGGACCTGGAAACGGCGATCGCCGAGCAGGAAATAACGCGCTACCGCATCGCCTGTCGCGGCCCGCAGACGCCGGTCGCCACCATGTCCGGCGGAAACCAGCAGAAGGTCATCGTCGCCCGCTGGGCGCAGACTATGCCGCACCGTCCTGATCCTCGACGAGCCGACGCGCGGCGTCGATGTCGGGGCCAAGGCGGAGATCTATCGAATCATGCGTGAGCTTGCGGAGCAAGGCCTGGCTATCCTGATGATCAGCTCCGAACTGACCGAAATCGTCGGGATGGCCGACCGGGTGATCGTGATGCGCGAAGGGCAGGTCACCGGCGAACTCGATGGAGCTGACGCGACCGAGGAAGGCATCATGAATCTGGCAACGACCGAGCGAATCGCGGCGCACGCATGACGGCCGCAGCGGCTGCCTTTCCGGCCTTGCGTAACCACAGCGGCCTGCTCGGCGTGTCGTTGCGCTGATCGCCGTCGTCTGCGCGCTGGGCGCGCTTGACGGATCGCTTCCTGTCGCTTGGCAATATCGTGAACGTCTATGAGCAATCGACCGATCTGGCCCTGGTCAGCATCGGGTCAGACGCTGACCATCCTGACCGGCGGAATTGATTTGTCGGTCGGCTCGCTGATCAGTCTCACGTCCTGCCTGACATCCGGACTGATCAACGGCGATCCCGACCGCGTCATTCCGGTGGTCGCTGGCCGTGCTGGCCCTGGGCACCTGTCATCGGCCTGCTCAACGCGGCGCTTGTCATCGGTCTTGCGGGTGCATCCCTTGATCGTCACGCTCGGCATGGGCGCCATCCTGCAGGGCGTGACGCTGTTCTACGCGATGGGACCGGTCGGCAAGGTGCCTCGCAATTTCAATTTCCTGGCCTATGGCCGCATCGCGGGCCTTCCGGTTGGCGCGACGATCGCCGTTGTCGCTCTGCATCCTGATCGCCCTGTTGCTCAGATATCTGCCGCTCGGACGCCAGATCTATGCGGTGGGTGACGATGATGACGCCGCCCGTCTCGCCGGGCTGCGTCGAAGCCAGGTTCTGCTGCTGGTCTACGGAGCTTCCGGATTTTGCTGCGCCGCGACCGGGCTTTATCTGGTCGCCCGCTTCGGGGCCGGCCAGCCCTATACCGGCGTCAACTACACGCTGACTTCGATCACGCCCGTCATTCTCGGCGGCACCGCGCTCAGCGGCGGGCGAGGCGGCGTTATCGGCACGCTGTTCGGAGCTTATCTCATCTCGCTCGTCAACAATTTGCTGAATTTCATGGATGTGTCGAAACACTATCAGCTTGTCGCACAGGCCCTGATCATCATTCTGGCGGTGTCGGTCTATATGGATCGGCGGAGGACGGTGTGACCGCGACGACAGAGCCTCTCGAGACGGCGGCAAGTCGCGCCAGCTCAGCCACGCTTGCGAGCGCGGCTCTCCCGGTTCGGCATATTTCTGATATTGCCGGCTCTTATTCTGATCGGCGGCGTCGTCTCCGCCAGCTTTCTCGAGCGCCGGCAATATCTCCAACCTGCTGTTGCAGATCGCGCCGCTCGGCATCGTCGCGATCGGCCAGACCTTTGTCATGATCGTCCGCGGCCTCGATCTTTCGGTCGCCTCCATGATGGCGACAGCGGCGGTGATCGCGACCGGCTTTTCCGGTTCGAACGACGACGTTGCCTTGATCGTCGCCGCGGTAGCGGGCACCAGCATCTGCGTCGGCCTGATCAACGGCTTTCTGGTCGCGAAGCGCGGCGTGTCGCCCTTCCTGGCGACGCTGGCGACCATGATCCTGCTGCAGGGCTTTCGGTTTGCCTACACGCAAGGCGCGCCGTCCGGCAACGTGCCGCCGCTTTTTCGCACCCTCGGCTCCGGCAAGATTGATGGCATTCCGTATAACTGCATCATTCTGCTGATCGTCGCCGCATTGTTCTGGATTGTGCTGCATCGTTCGGCCTTTGGCCGCCGCATTTTTATCGTCGGCGGCAATCCGGTAACCGGGCATCTGCTGGGAATCCGGACGGATGTGGTCACGATTGCATGCTACGTGATCTCGAGTTGCCTTGCGGGCAGCGGCCGGTCTCATTCTGAGCGGCTATGTCGGGCTCGTCGATAATTGGGTCGGGCAAGGATATGAGCTCGACTCGATCGTGGCATGCGTGATCGGCGGAGTTTCCCTCAAAGGCGGCCGCGGTTCGATTGCCGGCGCGCTGGCAGGTGCTGCCACCATCATGGTGGCCGCCAACGAAGTGCTGCTCTTCGGATTGCCGATCCAGGTGCAGATCATCCTCAAGGGCGTTGTGATCGTGTTCGCAGCGGCGCTCTACGCCGGCTAGGCATCCAGACGCGAGAACAAGACAGTCATGACATTGGCTTCCAACAACGTCGCCTTCATCGGGCTCGGCAAGATGGGCTTGCCGATGTCGGCATTGCTCGCCAAGGCGGGATACGCCGTGTTGGCTTTGATCGGAGCGAGACGCAGCTTGTTGCGGCCCGCGGCCAGGGCATTTCCATCGCCGGATCGGCAACCGAGGCCGTCGGCGGAAGGCCGCTCGCCATCACCTCCCTGCCGGATGATGCGGCGTTGCGCGCGGTGATGCTCGGTCCCCAGGGGATCGTTCAGGCGATGGCGCCGAAGTCGATCCTGATCGAAACCAGCACCGTGAGCGCGGAAGTCTCAGCCGAGGTCGCTGTTGCCGCCGGCGCGCGCGAGGTCGCCTATCTGCGCGCGCCGGTATCCGGAAACGCGAGCATCGTTCACACCGGAGCCCTGACCTGCTTCGTGTCGGGCCCGCGCCAAGCGTTCGATACGGTCAAGCCGCTGCTCGCGACATTTACCCGGGCCCAGACCTATCTCGGCTCGCGCGAGGAAGCGCGCTACGCCAAGCTCGCGGTCAACCTGATGATCGCCGCATCGGCTGTCATGATGGCGGAAAGCCTCGCTCTGGCCCGCAAGGGCGGCATCGCCTGGCAGGACATTCTTAACGTGTTCGACGACAGCGCCATCGCTTCGCCGATGGTAAAGTACAAGACCGTGCCGCTGCGCAACCGGGATTTCGAATCCACGTTTTCCTGCCGCCAGATGGCCAAGGACCTCGATCTGATCCTGGCCGCCGGTCACGCGGTCGGCGTGCCGCTGCAACTCGCTGCCCAAGTGCGCGAAACCTATGCGGCGCTGATCGCGCAGGGCGACGGCGAGGCCGATTTCATCTCCACCGTGCGGCATGTCGAACGGCTCGCTGCCCTTGGCGAGCCCGAGCTTTGACCTCAAGGAAGCCGCATCGTTCCACGAGGCGGTCATTTGGCCGGCGGACCGAAATCCAGCGGCGGAAGTTCGATTTGCGGCACCTCGATCTTGATCTTGTTCAGATCGACGTTGACGGGCTTGTCGAGCAGGCCGGTCACCGTGACCGGGAACGCGATCACCAGCACCACCATGATCACCTGCAATCCGACCCAGGGTAGCGCGCCCCAATAGATGTCGGAGCTCTTGACCTCTTTCGGCGCCACGCCGCGCAGATAGAACAGCGCGAAGCCGAACGGCGGATGCATGAACGAGGTCTGCATGTTGACGCAGAGCATGACGCCGAACCAGATCAGCGCGGCATCGGCACCGACGACCGGCGCCAGGACCTTCTGCGCGATCGGCGCGATCATCGGCAGGATGATGAAGGCGATTTCGAAGAAGTCCAGAAAGAACGCCAGGAAGAAGATGAACAGGTTGATGAAGATCAGAAAGCCCCAGGCGCCGCCGGGCAGCGACGTCAAGAGATGCTCCAGCCAGACGCCGCCGGAAACGCCGAGGAACACCACCGAGAAACAGGTCGACCCGATCAGAATGAACACCACCATGGTGGTGATGCGCATGGTCGTCTCATAGCCCTGCTTGATCAGGTTGCGCAGCTCGGGAATCCGAACGGCCTCGAGGCAGATCCACACCACGGCGAAGTAAGTGATGGCGAAGGCGGTCTTGAAGATGATGCCCTCGGTCAGGAAGATGCCGACCATGGTGCCGATGCCGCCGGCGATCACGCCGACGATCAGGACCTTGCGGCCGGTGGTGCTGAAGTCCTTGGCGTGGATCGCGGCCAGCACGATGGCGCCGACCGCGCCCATGGCGCCGGCCTCGGTGGGCGTTGCCAGGCCCATCATCATGGTGCCGAGCACGACAAAGATCAGCACCGCCGACGGGATGATGCCAATCAGACATTTGCGCCACAGCGGCCATCCGGTCAGCGTCAGCGCCGTCTTCGGCACCGCCGGCACATGATCCGGCTTGAAGATGCTAAGCAAGAACGTATAGCCCGCGAACAGGAATATCTGGAACACCGACGGGCCCCAGGCGCCCAGATACATATCGCCGACCGACTTGCCGAGCTGGTCGGCCAGCACGATCAAGACCAGCGACGGCGGCACCAGTTGCGTGATGGTGCCGGAAGCCGCCAGCACGCCGGTGATGTAACGGATGTTGTAGCCATAGCGGATCATCACCGGCATCGAGATCAGCGCCATCGCGATCACCTGTGCCGCCACCGTGCCGGTGATGGCGCCGAGGATGAAGCCGACCAGGATCACCGAATAGCCGAGGCCGCCGCGGATCGGGCCGAACAGCTGGCCCATCGAATCCAGCATGTCTTCGGCCAGACCGCATCGTTCCAGGATCGCACCCATGAAGGTGAAAAACGGAATCGCGAGCAACAATTCGTTGGAAAGCACGCTGCCGAATACCCGGCCCGGTATCGCCTGCAGGAAATTCAGGTCAAAGAAGCCGAGATGAATGGCGAGAAACCCGAACGACAGCCCGACGGCGGCCAGCGTAAACGCCACCGGGAAGCCGATCAGCATCGCCAGAACCAGGCCGCCGAACATCATCGGCGGCATCATTCCCAGCGTGATCATTGCGTCGGTCTTTCGTACTTCGCCTCGATCGTGACCTGGCCCCGAAGGGCCGCGATGCGCTTGATGACCTCCGAGACGCCTTGCAGCGCCAGCATCACGAAGCCGGAGGGGATCACGAATTTGATCGGCCAGCGGATCAGGCCGCCGGCATTGCCGGACATTTCGCCGACGGCGTAGGCCTGATGGAAGAACGGCCACGACAGGTAGCTGAGCAGCAGGCAGGCCGGGATCAGGAAGAACAGCGTGCCGATCAGATCGAGCCAGAGCTGGCCGCGTTCGGAGAGAAACAGATAGAAGATCTCGACCCGGACATGCTCGTTGCGTTTGAAGGTGTAGGATGCGCCGAACATCACCAGGATGGCGAACATGTACCACTGCAGTTCAAGCCAGCCGTTCGAGCTGTAACCGAACGCATAGCGGATCATGGCATTGCCGGCGCTGACGATGCAGGCGGCGAGCACCAGGAAATTGCAGAAATAGCCGATCTTCTCATTGATCCCGTCGATGGCGGCGCTGATCGCCAGCAATGGGCGCATCGTGTTTTCCCCGGCGGTCGGCATCAGGGCAGGCCGAACGCGTCGAGGATCGCTTGATCGCCGCGCGGCGTGGCGCGGCTCATCCGCAGGAGCGATTGCAACGATAGTCCCCCCGTTATTGCCTCCGCCGTCTTGACCGCACCCATCGGGCGCAGCGGCTCATCCAGCCGGGCTAGCATGAAGCAGCCGCACCATTCCAGCGCGTCATGGTGCCGTCAATTGGAAAATGGGCGATACGCGCGCAGCGGCGAGCGGTGGCGCGGCCAGGTACTTCAATGCCGGAATTTCAACCGCCGGTGACGCTCATATGGCGGCTGACGCTCGGGCGGTTGTGCCGGCGATCGATGATGAAGTCATGGCCCTTCGGCTTCAATCCGATCGCCCGATCGATCGCCTCGCCGAGCAAGCTGGTCGTCGGCGGAGGCCCGCAGCGGCTTGCGCAAATCGGAGGCATCCTCATGGCCAAGACAGGTATGCAGCGTGCCGGTACAGGTGATCCGCACCCGGTTGCACGACTTCGCAAAAGTTATGGGTCATCGGCGTGATGAAGCCGAGCTTGCCGCCGGTCTCGCTGACATGCACATAACGCGCAGGCCCGCCGGTGTCATCGGCAAGGTCGGTCAGGGTGTATTGCTGGCCGAGCCGTGCGCGCAGCAATGACAGCGGCACATACTGGTCGATGCGGCCTTCGCCGATATCGCCCATCGGCATCACCTCGATCAGCGTCAGCGCCATGCCCTTGCCATGCGCCCATTCCATCAGCGACGGAATCTCGTCCTCGTTGGTGTTCTTCAGCGCTACCGCATTGATCTTCACGGCAAGACCCGCGCTGCGTGCCGCCTCGATGCCGTCCAGCACCTTGTCGAGATCGCCCCAGCGGGTGATGGCCTTGAACTTCGCGGGATCGAGCGTGTCCAGCGAGACGTTGATGCGGCGGACCCCGCAGTCCCGCAACTCGTCGGCGAAGCGCGCAAGCTGCGAGCCGTTGGTGGTCAGCGTCAGTTCATTCAGCGCGCCGGTGCCGAGGTGGCGCGACAGCGAGCGCACCAGCGACATCACATTGCGCCGGACCAGCGGTTCGCCGCCGGTGAGCCGCAGTTTTCGTACGCCCTTGGCGATGAATGCCGAACACAGCCGATCGAGCTCCTCGAGCGTCAAGAGATCGGCCTTGGGCAGAAAGGTCATGTCTTCCGACATGCAATAAAGACAACGCAGATCGCAGCGGTCCGTGACCGATACCCGCAAATAGCTGATCGACCGGCCAAACGGATCGGTCATCGGACGGGCAGGGTTAAGCAAAGCGCCGTTCATTCAAATGTGCCTTTCGGCGCGGCGGCCGTGATGTCAGTGAACGCCGCGCGCGAGCACAATGTAGGCATGTTGCTACGCGCGCACAATCGGCACCTTTGTTGGGGTGCAGTCGTGGTGCACTGCAAGCAATCAGCGGGCGGGCGGCGGCGGAGGCGGTGCGGCCGCCGGAGCCGGCGCAGCCGCTGGCGCCGGGTCGGGGAACGGCGATTTCCGCGGCGGCTGGGGCCGCGGCAGCCTTGGGCGCCTTGGGTTTCTCGGCCGGTGCATTTTCTTGCGGGCCGGCTTCGGCGGCGGGCCGATGCGCTGAAGTTCGGCGACGATCGGATTGGGATCGATCCTGGCCGATCCATCGCCACGGATCGACATGTGCCGGGACGGTGGCCGGCTGGAACTTGTCCATGGTGTAGGTGACGGTGAAATCGCTCCCCTCGGGCGGCGGGATGTTGACCGAGCAGGGCGTCGTGCAACCCGGTCCGAGGGAGGTACGGGCATCGGCGCCCGGCGGCGTCGATTCCAGCTGAATCTGCACGGGGGGTGGCGTCGATTTGAAGGCGTCCCACGACAAGCGAGCCGCAGCCGGCAAGGCTCAGTCCTGCTGCGGCAATCACGATGACCCGACGCATGATCCATCCGTCTTTCAGTGCGGCAAACCGCCGCAATCCCCCGTTTTTCGACCATAGGAGCGTCGGAACGGCCGCGCAACGGCGCGGAACCCGGTCGTTAAAAAATGGTTAACGTCGGATCAGTCTCGAAAAAATAAATTAACGATATCAGTTCGTTAAGAAGCGCTCCGGTGCAGCATCAGGCCTTCCACGGCAGCCGGCAACTCGCTCATATGGCCGATCAGCCGGTCGGGCTTGAGGTCGGCGATCGGAACATCGGTATAACCAAATTCGACGCCAATCACCGGAATGCCGGCGCGGCGGGCAACCCCGATATCTGGCCCGGCGTCCCCCACCATGATCGTCGTGGACAATTGTCCGCCGGCCCGCGCCACGGTCTGCTGCAGGATGGCCGGGTCAGGCTTCGCAACCCCGAACGTGTCCGCGCCGCAAATCGCTGCAAATCGTGGGCTCAGTCCGAGCCGGTCGAGCAGCAGCTTCGATAGCCATTCGAGCTTGTTGGTGCAGACCGCGAAGCGATATCCCCTGGCCTCGAGATCATCGAGCGCGCTTACCAGCCCGTCGAACGGACGCGAGGCGTCGGCGATATGCGCCGCATAATATTCGATGAAATCGTCGGTGAGCCGGTTGATGTCTTCGACGCTGGCGTGGCGGCCATCGACCTCCAGCCCGCGTTCGAGCAGCTTGCGGACGCCCGCGCCGATCAGCATGCGCGCGGATTTGAGCGGGACCGGGGGCATGCCTTCGCGGTCGAGAACGAAGTTGAGCGCGCTGATCAGGTCGGGCGCGGTATCCACCAGGGTGCCGTCGAGATCGAATACAACAGTGCGAACGGAATTCATCGAAAACCGCTACCGGTCCGCGCACCATCTTGCAAGTGGGCGCGCGTTTTGGGGCAAAAATCGCCAATTTGCGGCTGAATCGATGCGGCAGGGTCGATCCATGGCGCTGTTCCTCGCCGCAAAACGACGCTAGATATCCCCCGCCGCCGGCGCCGGTCGGCAGCATGGCTTGGGCTCAAGAGGCATCGCGCGCGTGAATATGGACCAATTGAAACGGCAGGCGGCGGCCCGCGCGCTCGAATTCGTGCGCGACGGCATGAAGCTTGGCCTCGGCACCGGTTCGACCGCGAAGCATTTTGTCGAGCTTCTGGGGGAGCGGGTTCGCGCCGGGCTCGATGTCATCGGCGTGCCGACATCGGAAACCACCCGTGCCGACGCGATACGCTGCGGCATTCGCCTGACCACGCTGGACGATATCGACCGGCTTGATCTTACGGTCGACGGCGCCGACGAGATCGATCCCGCGCTCAATCTGATCAAGGGCGGCGGCGGCGCCTTGCTGCGCGAGAAGATCGTCGCCACGGCGTCGGACCAGATGATCGTGATCGCCGACGATTCCAAATGGGTCGAAACGCTCGGCCGCTTTCCGTTACCCGTGGAGGTCATTCCGTTCGGGCTGGCGGCGACGCAGCGCGCCATTGCCGGGGCCTTTGCCGACAGCGGCCTCTCCGGCCAGATGATGATCCGAAAGGCCAGGGACGGTCACGTTTTTGTCACCGATGGAGGCCACTGGATCATCGATGCCCATCTGGGACACATAACCGACGCTGCGCGCCTCGCAACATCGCTGGCCGCGATACCGGGCGTCGTCGAGCACGGGCTGTTTATCGGCGTTGCGAGCACCGCCATGCTGGCAGGCGCTCAGGGAATTCGTGTGGTTGAACGGCGGTAATCCGCCATCGAGGAGCGTTGGAATGAAGTGGCTTTCGAGAATTTTGTCAGTCGCGAGCCTTTCTCTGGGCCTTGCCGCAGGATTGGCGCTCGGCGTCGTTCCAGCCACAGCGCAACAGCAACCGGCCCAGGCGCCCGTGCTCAAACCGGCTGCGCCGGGCGCCCTGGCGGCAGCCCGGGAAATTCTGACCATGAAGAATGTCCGCTCGATTTATGCCAGTGCGGTGCCGACCATCGTGCAGCGAACCAAGGATACCCTGCTGCAGAGCAACCTCAACTATCAGAAGGATCTCGACGAAGTGGCCGTGATCGTCGCCCAGAAGATGGCCGGCCGCGAGAACGAAATCGGCGAGGGGATGGCGAATGTCTACGCCAACGAGTTCACCGAGCAGGAGCTGAAGGATCTGGTGGCATTCTACAAGTCGACGCTGGGCCAGAAGCTGCTCGCGACCGAGCCCAAGGCCATTCAAATGAGCATGGGATATATGAACCAGTGGGCCCAGGCTTTTGCGGATCAGGTCAGCGGCGAATTCCGCGCCGAGATGCGCAAGCGCGGCAAGCAGATGTGATTCTGTGATCTGATTTCGATCGGAGCGGATATGGCTGAGTTCGACGTCGATCTTTTTGTCATCGGAGGCGGTTCGGGCGGGGTGCGCGCGGCGCGGATCGCCGCCGGCCATGGCGCGCGGGTCATGATCGCCGAAGAATACCGGATGGGCGGCACCTGCGTGATCCGCGGCTGCGTGCCGAAGAAGCTGCTGGTGATGGCCTCGCACGTTCACCAGGAAATCGAGGACGCCGCCGGCTTCGGCTGGACCATTCCGCCCGCGACCTTCGACTGGCCGACCCTGATTGCCAACAAGGACAAGGAAATCGCCCGGCTCGAGGCCGCCTATACCACGAACGTGGAAAAATCCGGCGCGCGTGTCGTCAAGACCCGCGCGGTGCTGGAGGACGCGCATACGATTCGGCTCGGCACCGGCGAAGTTGTCCGGGCGAAGATCGTGCTGATCGCCACCGGCGGCGCGCCCAATCATGGCCACGCCATTCCCGGCATCGAGCACGTGATTTCGTCCAACGAGGCGTTTCATCTGGCGGCACTGCCGAGGCGCATCCTGATTCAGGGCGGCGGCTATATCGCGCTGGAATTCGCCGGCATTTTCGCAGGATTGGGCTCCGACGTGACGGTGGTCTATCGCGGTGACAATATCCTGCGCGGCTTCGACGAGGATGTCCGCGAGCATCTGCGCGGCGAGATGGAGAAGGCCGGCATCACCATCCTCACCGGCTGCACCGTCACCAAGGTCGACAAGCACCGCAAGGAATTCACCTCGCATCTGTCCAGCGGATCGAGCATTGCCTCCGACCAGGTGATGTTCGCGATCGGGCGGCATCCGAACGTGAAGGGGCTGGGGCTTGAGAAAGCCGGCGTCGCCATCAATCCGCACAATGGCGGCATCACGGTCGACGGCTTTTCGCGAACGTCAGCGCCGAACATCTATGCGATCGGCGACGTCACCCATCGCGTCAACCTCACGCCGGTGGCTATCCGCGAAGGCCACGCCTTTGCCGATACGCAGTTCGGCAAGCGTTCGGTTCAGGTCGATCATGCCGACATTCCGACCGCGGTGTTCTCGCAGCCTGAAGTCGGCACGGTGGGATTGACCGAAGCGGAGGCGCGCGCGCAGTTCAGCCATGTCGATATCTACAAGGCGAGCTTCAAGCCGATGAAGGCCACGATGTCGGGCCGCGATACCCGCGTGCTGATGAAACTGGTGGTCGACGGGACATCCGATCGCGTGCTCGGCTGCCACATCGTCGGCGATGGCGCCGCCGAAATGGTCCAGGTCGTCGCCATCGCCGTCAAGATGAAGGCCACCAAGGCCGACTTCGACGCGACGATGGCGTTGCACCCGACCGCCGCCGAAGAACTGGTGACGATGCGAACGCCAAGCGCGCGGTATGTAAGGGAAGCGGCGGAGTAGGGGCGGGGTCTGCCAGCCCAACTCCCGGCCTGCGCGCTCCAAAGGGCGCCAATGGCGTCTTTATCTCTGGAACTCTAGACGCCAATGGCGTATATTGCCAAGGTGACACGACGGTTCGTCACCGTGGCGGAAACGCCTCTCTTCAGCCGCCAAGCCCAAGATGTCTGGGACGACGCGGGGCGGGAGGCATTCATTGAGTTCATCGCGCGGAATCCCGAAGAAGGGGACGTGATTCCTGAAACTGGCGGCGTGCGGAAGATTTGGTGGGCACGGCCCGGAAGCGGAAAACGCGGCGGCGCGCGGGTGATCTACTTTTGTCATAGTGGTGACCGCCCGCTCTATTTGCTGATGGTCTACGCGAAGGCACGTCAGGAGAACCTCACCGCGGAAGAGAAGAAGCTCGTTCGAAAGCTGGCAGCGGCCTTGAAACACTGAGTGACGGACGAAGAGAAGGAAAAAAGACGTGGGAAAGTTTGGAAAGGAGTTGATCGAGAGCATGCAACAGGCGGCAAAGCATGCCGCCGGCAAGAGAGTGCGCGGGCTGCGCGTGTCCAAGGTCGAGTTGCCGGACGTGAGGGCCATCCGTCTGTCCCTGCGGATGTCGCAACATCACTTCGCCGCGGCGTATCGTATTCCGCTTCCTACACTGAAGAACTGGGAGCAAGGACGGCGCATGCCGGATGCTCCTGCGGCCGCCTATCTGTTAGCTATCAAGCGGCGTCCGAAGGAAATCATGGAAGCTGTCGCGCGGCCATGAAGAGGAATCAGTAGGGCGGACTCGCCTTACGCGCTTCCCATCGAGCTTGAGCGCGACCCGGAGACTTAGAGCAGGTCTGACGTCCCGAAGGAAAAGCAGCCGGTCACCCCGCGGCATGGCTTTGCGGCTCGGCAAGCTGTGTGGAAACGGTCCCGATCTCTGGCTCAATCTGCTGAAGCGATACGATCTGCATCAGGCCGAGCGCGAGCTTGGTGAGAGGATCAAGGACATTCCGACGCTGGAAGTCGTCTGAACGTTTGCGTTCAGTGCGAAGCCGAAGACGATGCCGGCACCGCGGTTTCCGTCCCCGCCAACGCGCGCGAGGCATTGGCAAGCAGGCGATTGGTCGTCAGCTTCAGGAAGTAGAACGCTATTCCGGGATTTTGATAGCAGACTTGCGCCAGTTCGCCTTCGCTGATCCAGAGCAGATCGACATCCGTCCGTGCGCGGGCGGTCTGGGTTCGTTTGTGGTCCGCGGAAAACAGGCCGATTTCTCCGAGCAGGTCGCCGGCGCGCATGGTGTGATCGATCTGCTCAAGATGGATCTCGCCGGTGATGATCATATAGAGGCGATCGGCATGATCGCCCCTGCCAAAGATCACTTCGCCGGCTTTCCATTGGGCTTCTTTCATGAATGGCCTCAGCCAGTCCGTGGAGAGATCGCCTTTTGAAGCTGCCTCGACCCGCCGTATCAACCGCAGCATCTGGAGCGCGCGCCAGATATTCAGGGGCAGCAATATCCCGTGCAGAACAAGGACGGGATAAAGGTTGTCGTAGAAGCCGTAGACGATGAAAGCGACGTTGCTGCAAATGGCAGCAGCACGCAAAGGGATCATCGTCTTCATGCAGAATGTAGCCAGCACCAGCGCGGAAGCCAGATAGCCGGCGGCTTCAATCCAGTTCATGAATTCCTCCGAGCATGCTGGCTCGTTGTTTCAATGCGATTGATGCGCTATACGCGTTGGCCTGGGCCACAGACGGTGGAGCGGGCTAGCGAAGCGTAGTCCGCCGTCCGCCGAAGAAAAAGAGGCTTGTTACGCCCTAGCCTTCATCAGGCCGCGCCTTGCGCAGGAAAAACTCAGGGACGAAAATGAGCAACGACAATTCGCTGTCCTTATCGGAACTCAACGACCGTATCGCGATATTGCGGGACAATCTGCGGCAGTTGGTCGAACAGGCCGCCGGGTCCTCCGGCGCGCAGGATGAAGAACGAGCGTCGGAGCGGATTGCTCAGCAGCAAGAGCAACTCGACAGACTGGTCAAACAGCGCGACGCCATATCGAAAAAATAGCGGCGCGGCGCGGGGCCAGCATTTCGCTGCCGGGAGATGCCGGAAGTGGCCTGGACATTGCGGTTTGCTGCGAGCGGCCATCTGCCGACTGCCCGACGAGGCTGTTTCGCCACCGCCTGTCCAGCCCCCTTCGCAAAAATATTTCGATTTTCTTTTGAGGCAAATCACTTCCACATCATTCGCATCCCGGCCCACACAAAGGGGCGTTTCGCGATCGTCACGAACGTAAGGTTGGGATGCGATGGACGCGGACGACGCTGCTGACGAGAGCGTTATCTTGCGGACGGCGAAGTCGTGTGGTCCTGACGCCTCGATGCTGGCGTCAAGTCTCGCGGAAGAAATCTTCCGCGAGGCGACGGTGACAAGAAAGCCCGATCACCGGGGAGAGTACGAAATAAGCTGTTAAAACCATTGCGTGCGGGAATGCCGGGTGATCCCGGTGCGACCGTGGTGACTAACGCGTGTGCTTACTACACTTCGCGCACGCGGCTGCGGGTGCAACGGGCACCCGGCATTCCCCGCTCCCCCCTTGGGGGCGGAAGGTTTCATGCACCAACTCGGGCGCATCCGCGCCGCGAGAATGCGGAGTTGCATCTTGCCGTCATTGCGAGCGCAGCGAAGCAATCCATTGCTTTCTTTGCGGCTCCATGGATTGCTTCGCTGCGCTCGCAATGACGACTTACCTTACCCCGCCGCCTCGAGCCATTCCGCGGCCCCTCGCCACAGCGTGTCGCGATGTTCGGGGCGGAAAAAACCGAAATGGCCGATCTTCGCTGCGCCGGCATCGGCGGGCGTGATGGTCAGGATCTCCGGCTTGGCCGCCGTAAATCCCGAACACAGCAGTTCGACCGCCGGCCGCGTCGCCCAGGGATCGTCGGAAAAGCACAGCGCGCGCATCGCGCCCTTATATTTCGGGAAATTCGGCAGGCCGTGAGCTTGGGATCGCCGAACAGATAGCGCTCGCTCATCACCCAGCCGACCCATTGCTCGAACACGCCCTTCGGCAGATCCTCGCCGAGGCCGCCCCAGCCCGGCGCATAGCCCAGCAGCCGGGTGAGGGGGCGTGCCGACGAAATTCAGCATGGCATAGACGCGATAGCGTTCCGGCGAGGCCATCAGCTTCCAGTAGCCGGCTTGCGCCGCGATCAACAGCGCGCGCGAGACCTCGGTGTTGTTGGCGAGCAGCCCCAGCGCCTGGCCGCCGAAGGAATGGCCGACATAGTTGAGCGGCAGAGTCTTGTAGCGCTCGCGCATCCAGGCCACCGCGGCGGTGGCATCGAGCGCGGCCCAGTCCGACATCGAGGCCTTGAAGCCGACCAGCGATTTCGGCTGGTTGTAGCCGACCAGCGACTTCTGCCTGCTGTCGCCGGTGCCGCGATAGTCGTAGGTCAGCACCGCGCAGCCGCGCCGCGCCAGATAGCCGGCAAAGCCCCGGTAGACCTTGCGCGGCACGGCGGTGGCCGAATTGATCAGGACGGCATGGCGCTTGGCGCCGCGGGGCAAAAACAGCGTCGCCCCCAGCAAATATCCGTCGGTCGCGGGGAAGGTGATGTCATCGATGAAAACGTCGTCCAGCGCAGCCTCAGCCACCGCGATTTCCCCCGTGCTTTCGCGATGTCCGTCAGCAAATGCGAATTCGGCTTTTGCCGCAAGGGCTTGTCTAAGGAAGCGGAAATCCAACTGGCGGTCCGTCGGCCAGCCTGTGTATAACCCGGCCCTTCGCTGCCATCACGATAAGTAGCGGTTTTTGCTCAGGAGTTAACGTCATGTCCGAGCGGTGGACACCCGATAGCTGGCGCGCCAAGCCGGTGCTGCAAATCCCCGATTATCCCGATGCCAAGGCATTGGCCGATGTCGAGGCGCAGCTTGCGACGTTTCCTCCGCTGGTTTTTGCAGGTGAGGCCCGCAACCTGAAAAAGGCGCTGGCGCGTGTCGCCGCAGGCGAGGCCTTCCTGCTGCAGGGCGGCGACTGCGCCGAAAGCTTCGCCGAACACGGCGCCAACAATATCCGCGATTTCTTCCGCGTGCTGCTGCAGATGGCGGTGGTGCTGACCTATGCCGGCGCGCTGCCGGTGGTGAAGGTCGGCCGCATCGCCGGACAGTTCGCCAAGCCGCGCTCGTCGCCGATGGAAAAGATCGACGGCGTCGAGCTGCCGAGCTATCGCGGCGACATCGTCAACGACATCGCGTTCACCGCGCAGTCGCGCACCCCCGATCCGCAGCGCCAGCTGATGGCGTATCGGCAGTCGGCGGCGACGCTGAACCTGCTGCGCGCGTTCGCGACCGGCGGCTTCGCCAATCTCGGCAGCGTGCATCAGTGGATGCTGGGCTTCCTGCAAGGATTCCCCGCAGTCGCGCCGTTACAAGGAACTGGCGGATCGCATTTCGGACGCGCTGAATTTCATGCGCGCCTGCGGCCTCGATCTCGAAAGCCATCCCGAGCTGCGCGCCACCGATATCTACACCAGCCATGAGGCGCTGCTGCTCGGCTACGAGCAGGCCTTCACCCGGGTCGATTCCACGACCGGCGACTGGTACGCGACCTCGGGCCACATGATCTGGATCGGCGACCGCACCCGCCAGCTCGATCACGGCCATGTCGAATATTTCCGCGGCATCAAGAATCCGATCGGCTTGAAATGCGGGCCGTCGCTGAAGCCGGACGAATTGCTGAAGCTGATCGACGTGCTCAATCCGGACAACGAGCCCGGACGCCTGACGCTGATCAACCGCTTCGGCTCGGACAAGATCGGCGATCATCTGCCGCAACTGATCCGCGCCGTGCAGCGCGAAGGCCGCGTGGTGGTGTGGTCGTGCGATCCGATGCACGGCAACACCATCGCCTCGAACAGCGGCTACAAGACCCGCCCGTTCGACCGCATCCTGTCGGAGGTGAAGTCGTTCTTCACCATCCACGCGGCGGAAGGCACCCATGCCGGCGGCGTTCATCTGGAAATGACCGGCCAGGACGTCACCGAATGCATCGGCGGCGCGCGCGCCATCACCGATGAGGATCTCAGCGACCGCTATCACACGGTCTGCGATCCCCGCCTCAATGCCGAGCAGTCGATCGACATGGCTTTCCTGATCGCCGAATTGCTCAAGCAGGAGCGCGGCGGCAAGGTGCAAGCCGATGCCGGTCGCGGCGGGGCTTTGAGTTGCTGCGGTTCTGGCGGGCCACGATCAATACGCGCAACGGCCTGGCCTTTGCCATCCGCTCGGAGCAGGCGGTTCGCGAGGAGCTGGTCGCGCTGGCGCTGGCGCTGCCGCTGGCGTGGCTGATCGGCGCCACCGCGATGCGCCGCGTCGAGCTGGTCGCCGCCGTCGTGCTGGTGCTGGTCGTCGAATTGCTCAACACCGCGATCGAGAAGCTCGCCGACCGGCTGACCACCGATCATGATCCGCAGATCGGCCGGGTCAAGGACATGGGCTCGGCGGCGGTCGGCGTCGCGCTGGTGATGGCCGGCCTGTTCTGGCTGTTCGCCATCGCCGAGCGCATGGGCGTGATCTAAAGCATGCAATTGCAGTTTGCCGCTCGCGCAAGGCACCATCGCTCCATGACCGAACCTGCCGCTCAATTTACGATCACGCTGGCCCAGTTGAATCCGACGGTCGGCGATGTCGCCGGCAACGCCGCCAAGGCGCGCGCCGCGCGCGCGCAGGCGCCGCGCCGACGGCGCCGATCTCGTGGTGTTGCCCGAATTGTTCATTGCCGGCTATCCGCCGGAAGATCTGGTGCTGAAGCCGGCGTTTCAGGCGGCCTGCCGCGCCGCCATCGAGGAGCTGGCGCGCGAGACCGCCGACGGCGGCCCGGCGATGCTGATCGGCAGTCCCTGGGTCGAGGACGGCAAGCTCTACAATGCCTGCGCGCTGCTGGACGGCGGGCGCATCGCGGCCATCCGCTTCAAGGCCAATCTGCCGAATTACGGCGTGTTCGACGAAAAGCGCCTGTTCGCGCGCGGACCTGCCGCCGGGCCCGGTGACCATCCGCGGCATCCGGGTCGGCGTTCCCATCTGCGAGGACATCTGGCTCGAGGAATCCGAGGACTACGAAAACGTCGTCGAATGCCTGGCCGAGACCGGCGCGGAAATCCTGATCGTGCCGAACGGCTCGCCCTATGCGCGCGACAAGAACGATTTGCGGCTGTCGATCGCGGTGGCGCGCGTCACCGAGAGCGGGCTGCCGCTGATCTATCTCAACCAGGTCGGCGGCCAGGACGAACTGGTGTTCGACGGCGCTTCGTTTGCGCTGAATGCCGATCTTTCGGTGGCGGCGCAACTGCCGGCGTTCGAGGAAAACATCACGACGTTGCGCTGGAGCAAAAGCGAAGCCGGCTGGCGCTGCGCCGGGCCGGTGGCGCCGGTCGTCGATGGCGACAAGGGCGACTACGCCGCCTGCGTGCTGGGCCTGCGCGACTATGTCGGCAAGAACGGATTTCCCGGCGTGCTGCTGGGCGTCTCCGGCGGCATCGATTCGGCGCTGTGCGCGGCGATCGCGGTCGATGCGCTGGGCGCCGAGCGCGTCCGCGGCGTGATGCTGCCGTTTCGTTTCACCGCGCAGGTGTCGCTCGACGACGCGGCAAAGCTCGCGAGCGCGCTCGGCATCCGCTACGAGGTGCTGCCGATCGCGCAGGCCGTGAACGGCTTCGAGGAGATCCTGTCCGGCACGTTCGCGGGCCTGCCGCGCGACATCACCGAAGAGAATCTGCAGGCGCGCACGCGCGGCACGCTGTTGATGGCGATCTCCAACAAGACCGGCGCGATGGTGGTCACGACCGGCAACAAGTCGGAAATGTCGGTCGGCTACGCCACGCTCTATGGCGACATGAACGGCGGCTTCAATCCGATCAAGGATATCTACAAGACCGAAGTGTTCCGGCTCTCGAGCCTGCGCAATTCATGGAAGCCGGACGGCGCGCTCGGTCCGTCGGGCGAAGTCATTCCGGTCAACATCATCACGCGGCCGCCGACCGCGGAGCTGCGCGAAAACCAGACCGATCAGGATTCGCTGCCGCCCTACGACATGCTCGATGCGATCCTGGAACGGCTGGTGGAGCGCGAGGAGCCGCTGGCCGTCGATCGTCGCGGCGGGCTTCGATCGCGAGGTGGTGGCGCGGATCGATCGCCTGCTCAACATCGCCGAATACAAGCGGCGGCAGGCGGCGCCCGGCGTCAAGGTGACGCAGACGGAATTTCGGCCGCGACCGCCGCTATCCCATCACCAACAAGTTTCGCGATACCGGCAAGCCGTTGCCCGAACCCGACGACGACGCTGGTGTCGCGCGCGAGCCGCGGATCGGCGGAAGCGTTCGACGGGTAGATCGAGCGACTGATGTGGGCGCGAGATCAGACGTCTAGCGGGGATGAAGGTCGGACCGACCGAGCGGATCGGTTTGTTCGCTGGCGGCTGCGCCGGATGGACGCGGCGGCGGTGCTGGTCGCCGGATCGTCGGGCGCCGGCGCGGCTGGTCGCCGCGCGTGGCCGGTCGCGCGCGGCGCCCTTCTTGGCCGGCGGCCGGTGCGGCTTTGGTCGGCGCGCCGCGACATCTTCTTCGCGCTCTCCTCGGTGACGATGATGTCGCCCTGCTGTTCGGCGGCGGCCTTGTCGTCGATGGTCTTCAGCGCGTCGGACCAGGTCTGTCCGGCCGCCTTGCACGACGCAGGACGGATTGAACTCCTGGCGGTAGTGGAACGCATTCGGCAGACGACGAATAAGGCTGGCCGCTGATCGACACCGCCTGGTTCATGTCTTCGCCGGGATTGCGATAGGCGAACAGGGTGGCTTCGGCCGCCGGGCAGAGCGCCTTGCAGGTCTTCTCGTCGTCGGGGAAGCGGGCCGGGCACGGTGGCGAACGAGATCGGGAAATAGGCGCCGTCGCAGGTGCGGACGCAGACCGTGCGGTAGGTGCCGGATTGCGGACCGAGATCGGCGCCGGGCGGCGGGCCTGGATTGTTGTTGTTGCCGAACAGATTGTCGAGGAAATTGCCCGGGCCGCGCGCGGCGTTGGCGTATTGCGGCCCGCAATTGTTCTGCGCCAGCGCCAGTCAGCACCGAGCGGCGCTGATTGTCGCGCTCGGAGCCGCCGAAGCCGCCGCCGCGCAGCCGCTCGAGGCTGGTGGTGATCTGGTCGAGATTGGCCCGCATCTGCTGGATCTGGTTGTTGACCGGACCGCATTGCGCCGACTGGCCGTAGAACAGCGAGAAAAATCCGGAACTGTCGCAGCCCATGCGCTTGGCCTGCGAGGTGACGCGATCGAGTTCGCCCTGCTGCTTGGCCGCGGCGTCCTGGTAGCGGCGGATCTGCTCGTCCCTGGCCGGGTCGCCGCTGCCGCCACCGCGATCGATGGTCGCCAGTTGCGCTTCCAGCCGCGGGCACATCGGATTGACCGGCGCGCGCCCTGCGGCGGCGGCGGCGCCGCGGATTCATCTGCGCCGAGGCATCAACGCTCAGCGCGGCGCACGCCGAGCAGCGCGGCGCAGGCCAGGATCCATCGGGAGAAGGAGGGTAATCAGCGTTTCAGGCATATCCGGCCATTAGAACGATCCCGCGCAGGCTCGAAACCGAAGGCGCGGCCAACGCGGCTTCACATAGCCGCTTCTCGGGGCAGCGTCACGTCGTTTCCGGGGCGCCGGTGTGGCAGGAAGACCCTCGATCTTGCCGCGACGGACGGCTCTCAGCGCTGGCAGGTAATGGCGACGTATTCGTTGCAGCCGGCATGGTTGCAGGTGATCGCCGGCGGCCTTGGGAACCGACCCGGTGATTTCATCGGGATCGACGCGCCGGTAGGACGAGGCCTGGGCGAAATCCCGCGACTGGCAATAGGACCGGGCGGCATGCGCGCCGCATTTCTCGCCCTTGGCGAGGCACTGGTCGACGCCATAGCCGTCCGCCTGGTTGGCGATGATGAAAACGCGGCTGTCGGCCGATGCCGCCGACGCGGCGAGGAGGAACGCACAGGCCAAAAGCGCTGATATCGATCGCATGCTGCACCGGTGAATGAGAGGATTGCCCCCATTCGATAAGCCCAAAACGTTAAGAATGATTAACCATGGCGGCCGCGGGGCGGTTTCATGGCCGAAATCGGCTTTCTGCAGGCCTTGACGCCATCCCCCGGGCTGGCCCATGGTGGCCGGCATGAACGGTTTCCTCGCCATTTGTGGCATTTGCCGCGAGATTATGAGCTAGCGATTCGCTGGCTGAGGCCGTCTTTTCTCACACGAGATCACTGGACGCCCGGCCGCAAGGGACGGGATATCCATGGAATTACGACTTTACGATACCTTGACCAGGGAGAAGCGGCCGTTCGTGCCGCTCGATCCGGCCAATGTGCGCATGTATGTCTGCGGGCCGACGGTCTACGACTTCGCCCATATCGGCAATGCGCGCCCGGTCATCGTGTTCGACGTGCTGTTCCGGCTGCTGCGGCATCTCTACGGCGACGACCACGTCACCTATGTCCGCAACATCACCGACGTCGACGACAAGATCAACGACCGCGCGGCGCGCGATTTTCCCGGCCTGCCGCTGAACGAGGCGATCCGCAAGGTCACCGAGAAGACCGCGAGCCAGTTCCATGCCGACGTCGACGGCGCTGGGCTGCCTGCCGCCGACCTTCGAGCCGCGCGCGACCGATTTCGTGCTGCCGCGCGCCGACGGCAAGACCGACATGGTGACGCTGATCAAGCAATTGATCGCGCGCGGCCATGCCTATGAAGCCGGCGGCGAAGTGCTGTTCGATACCGCGTCGATGCCGGACTATGGCGCGCTGTCAGGCCGCAAGCTCGACGAGCAGCTGGCCGGCGCGCGCGTCGCCGTCGATGCCCACAAGAAGAATCCCGCCGACTTCGTGCTCTGGAAGCAATCGTCGGACGACGAGCCGGGCTGGGAAAGCCCGTGGGGCAGGGGCCGTCCCGGCTGGCACATCGAATGCTCGGCGATGAGCGCCGCCTATCTCGGCGACGTCTTCGACATCCATGGCGGCGGGCTCGACCTGATCTTTCCGCATCACGAAAACGAACTCGCCCAGTCGCGCTGCGCGCACGGCACGCCCGTGATGGCGAATTACTGGATGCACAACGGCTTCCTGCAGGTCGAAGGCGAGAAGATGTCGAAGTCGCATCGGCAACTTCGTCACCATCAGCGAGTTGCTGGCGGATTGGCCGGGCGAAGTGCTGCGCCTCAACATGCTGAAGACGCATTATCGCTCGCCGATCGACTGGACGTTGAAGGGATTGGAAGAAAGCGCCAAGACGCTCGACGACTGGTATGGGATCGCTGCCGATGACACCAAGGGCGAACGGCCTTCCGACGCCGTCATCGAGGCGCTGTCGGACGATCTGAATACGCCGCAGATGGATCGCCGCATCTGCACGGCTTGCGGAATAGCGCGGCTTCCGGAAACGAACGAGATCGCAGCGAGTTTGCAGGCTTCCTTGCGGCTGCTCGGCTTCTTGTCCGAGAGCGCGGCGGAATGGAACGAGCCGAAAACAGCAGGCCAGCGGCATCGACGCGAAGCAGATCGACGGTTTGATTTCGGATCGCACCGCCGCCCGCGCGCGAAAGGACTTCAAGGAATCCGATCGCATCCGCGATGAACTCGCGGCGATGGGCGTTGTCATCAAGGATTCCAAGGAAGGCACCACCTGGGAGATCGCGCGATGAGCGGGCAACGGGCAAATCCCTCTCCCCTTGCGGGAGAGGGTGCCGCGCGCCGAAGGCGCGGGGCGGGTGAGGGGGCGCGGTCTCTCACCAAGGCAGCGCGCGCATTGCGTTCGCGCATGACGGACGCCGAGCGCAAGCTCTGGTTTGCTTTGAAGGATCGCAGGTTTGCGGCGTTCAAGTTTCGCCGACAGGTTCCGGTTGGCCGATACATCGCGGATTTTCTCTGTTTCGAATTGCGATTGATCGTTGAAGTTGACGGCGGTCAGCACGCTGAATTTGCTCGAGATGTCGAACGCGACGATTGGTTCGCGCGAAATGCATTTCGTGTCGTTGCGCTTTTGGAACAATGACGTGCTTCAGAATTTGGAGGGAGTCCTGACGGGATCTGGCGACGGAGTTGAACACGACCCCTCACCCGTCGTCTCGCTTGCGCTCGACGCCACCCTCTCCCGCAAGGGGAGAGGGGAAGAAGAGATATCGTGCGATGAGCCGCCTCGAGCTGAAACTATCGGGAGTCCGGTGAGCGATGGGACAGGCGCTGCCCAAACCTGCCTTGCGGCCGTTTCTCGCGGCGGATACGCCCGTGCTGGCGGCGATCTTTGTTGCCGCCATCGAGGAATTGACCGGCGACGACTACAGCGAAGCGCAGCAGGAGGCCTGGGCCAGCGCTGCCGATGACGAGGAACAATTCGGCAAGCGGCTGGCCGGCGAACTCACGCTGATCGCCACGCTGCAGAATTCGCCGGTCGGATTTGCCTCGCTGAAAGGCGCCGATCATATCGACATGCTCTATGTTCATCCGGGCGCGGCCGGGCAGGGCGTGGCCTCGATGCTGTGCGACGCGCTGGAAAAGCTCGCCGGCGGCCGCGGCGCCAAGAGCCTCACGGTCGATGCCAGCGACAACGCGGAGGGATTTTTCCTCAAGCGCGGCTATGTCGGCAAGCAGCGCAACACCGTGACGGTCAACGGCGAATGGCTCGCCAACACCACGATGCAGAAGACGCTGGCCGGCGCTGCGTCACCGGGAGCTCCGACATGAGCCGCGAACGCCTCTATCTGTTCGACACCACGCTGCGCGACGGCGCGCAGACCAATGGCGTCGATTTCACGCTGCATGACAAGCAACTGATCGCGCAGATGCTCGACGAACTCGGCATCGACTATGTCGAGGGCGGCTATCCCGGCGCCAATCCCACCGACACCGAATTCTTTGCAACGAAGCCGAAATTCGATCACGCCCGCTTCACCGCGTTCGGCATGACGCGGCGGCCCGGCCGCTCGGCCTCGAACGATCCGGGTCTGGCGGCGCTGCTGGAAGCCAAGGCCGATGCGATCTGTTTTGTCGCGAAATCGTCGGCCTATCAGGTGCGGGTGGCGCTCGAGACCACCAACGAGGAAAACCTCGCCTCGATCCGCGACAGCGTGAGCGCCGCGAAGGCCGCCGGCCGCGAAGTCATGCTCGACTGCGAGCATTTCTTCGACGGCTACAAGGAAAATCCGGAATTCGCGCTGGCCTGCGCCAAGGCGGCCTATGATTCCGGCGCGCGCTGGGTGGTGTTGTGCGACACCAATGGCGGCACCATGCCGCACGAGATCGAGACCATCGTCGGCGAGGTGGTAAAACATATTCCCGGCGATCATGTCGGCATTCACGCCCATAACGATACCGAGCAGGCGGTCGCCAATTCGCTGGCGGCGGTGCGCGCCGGCGCGCGGCAAATCCAGGGCACGCTGAACGGTCTCGGCGAACGCTGCGGCAACGCCAATCTGTGTTCGCTGATCCCGACGCTGCGGCTCAAGCGCGAATTTTCCGATGCCTTCGAGATCGGCGTGTCGCCGGACAAGATGGCGACCCTGATGAAGGTGTCGCGGACGCTGGACGACATGCTCAATCGCGCGCCGAACCGCCACGCGCCCTATGTCGGCGAAAGCGCGTTCGTCACCAAGACCGGCATTCATGCCTCCGCGGTGCTCAAGGATCCGCAGACCTACGAGCATGTCTCGCCCGAGGCGGTCGGCAATCATCGCAAGGTGCTGGTTTCCGATCAGGCCGGCCGTTCCAACGTCATCGCCGAACTCGATCGCGCCGGCATTGCCTATGACAAGAACGATCCGAAGCTGGCTCGTCTGGTCGAGGAATTGAAGGAGCGCGAGGCCGCCGGCTACGCCTATGAATCCGCCAACGCGTCGTTCGACCTGCTGGCGCGGCGCACGCTGGGCAGGGTGCCGGAATATTTCCGGGTCGAGCAATTCGATGTCAATGTCGAGCAGCGCTACAACGCCAACGGCCAGCGCGTCACGGTGGCGATGGCGGTGGTGAAGGTCGATGTCGCCGGCGAGAAACTGATCTCGGCGGCCGAAGGCAACGGCCCCGTCAATGCGCTCGACGTCGCGCTGCGCAAGGATCTCGGCAAGTACCAGAAATACATCGAAGGCCTGAAGCTGATCGACTACCGCGTGCGTATCCTCAATGGCGGCACCGAGGCGGTGACGCGGGTGCTGATCGAGAGCGAGGACGAGGAGGGCGAGCGCTGGACCACGATCGGCGTGTCGCCCAACATCATCGACGCATCGTTTCAGGCGCTGATGGATTCGGTGGTCTACAAGCTGGTGAAGTCCGGCGCGCCGGCGTGAGAGGCGCATAGTGTCATTCCGGGATGGTCCGAAGGCAACCATAGATGCGCAATGCGCATCGGGGATCTGGATTCCGGGTTCGCCGCTTCGCGCCGCCCCGGAATGACGTGTCAAACGGGCGAGGCATCTTGGATGATCGACCATGTTTCCGTCGGCGTCAGTGACCTCGAACGCGCCGCGCGGTTCTATGAAGAGGCGCTGGCGGCGCTCGGGCTTTCACGGCTGGTCACGCGGCCGGCGACGGTCGGTTTCGGCAAGAGCTATCCGGAGTTCTGGATCAATCTGCGCGCCGGCATGGCGGCGGTCGAGCCCGGAAGCGGCATCCATATCTGCCTTCGGGCGAAGTCGACCGGCGAGGTCGATGCATTTCATGCCGCGGCGCTGAAAGCCGGTGGCCGCTCCGACGGCGCGCCGGGCCTGCGCCCGCACGATCGCGTGCGCTATTACGCGGCCTTTGTCGTCGATCCCGACGGCAACCGGATCGAGGCGGTGACGTTTCCGACGGAGTGAAGCCAGTTGCGAGACCAACCGGCTTAAAGCCGGCGCGCCACTTCGGGCGCCAGTTCCTTGGTGTCTTCCGGCGCGCGGGCCGCGGCGGCGCGCAACCGCGGCAGGATATCCTCGACCCGCTCGGCCTTGAGAATATCGACCGCCAGCGTGGGGCGGATGAATTGCGTCGCGCGCATATGCGCGAGCAGCGCCAGCAACGGCTCCCAGAAGCCCTCGATGTTGGCGAGCAGGACCGGCTTGGAGTGGCGGCCGAGTTGCTGCCAGGTCAGTTGCTCGACCAGTTCTTCCAGCGTGCCGATGCCGCCGGGCAGCGCCACGAAGGCGTCGGAACGCTCGAACATCAGCCGCTTGCGCTCGTGCATGTCGGGCGTGACGATCATTTCCTGAACGCGCGTCAGGGCGTTTTCGCGGGAGGTGAGAAAGTCCGGGATGATGCCGGTGACGGTGCCGCCATGATCGAGCACGGATGTCGCGACCGCGCCCATCAGTCCGATCGAGCCGCCGCCATAGACGAGGCGAATGCCGTTCTCGGCGAGGGCCTTGCCCAATGCGATGGCGGCTTCGACAAAGCGGGGATTTGTGCCGGGGCCGGAGCCGCAATAGACACAGACGGTTTTGATCTTGTTCATGTCGGGCCATGTGGCACTGCAGCGTAAAGCCGTCAAGACAGACGATTCGCCAAGGAAGCCAAATCTACCCGCTAAAGCGCTGCAAATCGCGAAAGAATTGCCTCCGCAAGGGTGCACGCGGCGTTCAAACGCTCTATATGACGGACAGAATGCAGATCAACCGAAAAACCGCGCGCGACGGCGAACCGGGGCGCCGTTTTGTTCCAGGCTCTTATTGATGGCTCATACTGATTCGTCCCGGGCGCGGCGAAGCGCCGCCTGCCTCCGACAAATCCATCGAACAGGCGACCCTGATCGGGACGCTGGTGCATCTGTGGCCGTACATCTGGCCCGGCGATCGCGCCGATCTCAAGATGCGCGTGGTCTGGTCGATGGTGCTGCTGCTGATCGCCAAGCTGGCGACGCTGGCGGTGCCGTTCACGTTCAAATGGGCGATCGACGCGCTGACCGGCGCGGATACCGCGCCGGTGCAGTCGTCGAACTGGACGATGTGGCTGATCGCATCGCCCCTGATCATGACCGTCAGCTACGGCGGCATGCGCGTGCTGATGGCGGTGCTGACCCAATGGCGCGACGGAATCTTCGCCCGGGTGGCGATGCACGCGGTGCGCAAGCTCGCTTATCTCACCTTCGTCCACATGCATGAGCTGTCGCTGCGCTTTCATCTGGAGCGCAAGACCGGCGGCCTGACGCGCGTGCTGGAGCGCGGCCGGCTCGGCATCGAGGTCATCGTGCGGATGGTGATCCTGCAACTGGTCCCGACCATCGTCGAGGTGTCGCTGCTGATGGGCGTGCTGCTGTGGCAGTTCGACTGGCGCTATGTGCTGGTCACCATGATCACCGTCGTGGTCTTCATGTACTACACCTACATCGCGACCGAATGGCGGATCGAAATCCGCCGCAAGATGAACGATTCCGATACCGAGGCCAACACCAAGGCGATCGAACTCGCTGCTGAACTACGAGACGGTCAAATATTTCAGCGCCGAAGAGCGCGAAGCCACGCGGTACGACCGTTCGATGGAGCGCTACGAGCGCGCCAGCGTGAAAACCTATACCTCGCTGGCGGTTCTCAATACCGGGCAGGCGGTCATCTTCACCGCCGGTCTCACCGCGACCATGCTGATGTGCGCGATCGGGGTGCGCAGCGGCAAGAACACCGTCGGCGATTTCGTCATGGTCAACGCCATGATGATCCAGCTTTACCAGCCGCTGAATTTCATGGGCATGGTCTATCGCGAGATCAAGCAGGCGGTCATCGACATCGAGAAGATGTTCGGCGTGCTGTCGCGCCATCCGGAGATCAAGGATATTCCCGGCGCCAGGCCGCTGATCGTGACGTCGGGCAATGTGCGCTTCGACGATGTGCGGTTCTCCTACGATCCCGATCGTCCGATCCTCAAGGGCCTGAGTTTCGAGGTGCCGGCCGGCAAGACGGTTGCGATCGTCGGACCGTCGGGCGCCGGCAAATCGACCATTTCGCGGCTGCTGTTTCGTCTCTATGACGTCTCGGGCGGCAAGATCCTGATCGATGGCCAGGATATCCGCAACGTCACGCAGGCCTCGCTGCGGGCATCGATCGGCATGGTGCCGCAGGACACCGTGCTGTTCAACGACACCATCCGCTACAACATCCGCTACGGCCGCTGGGACGCCACCGATGCCGAGGTCGAGCAGGCCGCGCAACTGGCGCAGATCGACGGCTTCATCCGGATGTCGCCGAAGGGTTATGAAACCCAGGTCGGCGAGCGCGGGCTGAAATTGTCCGGCGGCGAAAAGCAGCGCGTCGCGATCGCGCGCACGGTTCTCAAGGCGCCGCCGATCCTGCTGCTCGACGAGGCGACATCGGCGCTCGACAGCCACACCGAGCAGGAAATCCAGGATGCGCTGGAGCGGGTGTCGCGCAACCGCACCTCGCTGGTGATCGCGCATCGGCTGTCCACGATCGTGGGCGCCGACGAGATCATCGTGCTCGATCAGGGCCGCATCGCCGAGCGCGGAACGCACGCCCAGCTTTTGGCATCGGGCGGACTTTATGCCAGTATGTGGAACAGGCAGCGCGAGGCTCAAGAGGCGCGGGAGAAGCTGGCGCGGATTGCCGACGAAAACGAAGCGCCGAACCGGGCGCCGCCGCCGGTCGACGACGCGCTGGCGACGCCAGCCGCGGCAGAGTGACCAACGCGTAATCTCTTCTCCCGCCGGGGAGAGGGGACAACAGAATAGTGAAGGTTCATGTCCCTCGCCAATTCCATCCGCGCGCAAATTCCGCCGATCCATCCGGAAGGCTATCCGTTTATCGGCGGCTTTGCGCTGGCCAGCCTGATTCTGTTCTGGATCTGGACGCCGCTTGGCTGGATCGGCACGTTGCTGACGGTCTGGTGCGCGCTGTTCTTCCGCGATCCGGTGCGGGTGACGCCGGTGCGGGAAGGCATCGTCGTGGCGCCGGCCGACGGCCGCGTCTCGATGGTGACGCAGGTGATGCCGCCGGCCGAACTCGGTCTCGGCGACAAGCCGCTGCCGCGGATCTCGATCTTCATGAGCGTGTTCAACTGCCATGTGAACCGCAGCCCGGTGGCGGGGCGGATCGACCGGATCGCGTACCGGCCGGGTACCTTCATCAATGCCGAACTCGACAAGGCGAGCGAGGACAATGAGCGCAATTCGCTGGTGATCTCGACGCCCAATGGCCGCATCGGCGTGATCCAGATCGCGGGCCTGGTGGCGCGGCGGATCGTGTCGTTCGTTCGCGAAGGGCAGTCGATCGGCGCCGGCGAGCGGTTCGGGCTGATCCGCTTTGGATCGCGTCTCGACGTCTATCTGCCGGAAGGCACCAAAGCGCTGGTTTCCGAAGGCCAGACCGCGGTGGCCGGAGAGACCATTCTGGCCGATTTCAGGCTTGCCGACGCCGGCCGCACCTACCGCGCCGATTAACCATTCGCAGCCGCCGGACCGGCCGGCCGCGCCGCCGCAATGGCGGAGCGGGCCGCGCGCTTGCTATATATAGCCGGCCATGCAGATGCCTTTCGATCCGAAATACCCTGAAATGCGCCGCCGCCGGTTTCGCCCGATTCCGGTGCGGATGCTGGTGCCCAACGTCATCACCTTGCTCGCGATCTGCGCGGGCTTGACGGCGATCCGGCTGTCCACCGAAGGGCGGATGGAATTGGCGGTGGCGGCGATCGTGTTCGCCGCCGTGCTCGACGGCCTCGACGGCCGCGTGGCGCGCATGATCAAGGGCCAGTCGAAATTCGGCGCCGAACTCGACAGCCTCGCGGACTTCGTCAATTTCGGCGTGGCGCCAGGTCTGATCCTGTATTTCTGGCAGTTGCATGAACTGAACAATGGCGGCTGGATCGCCGCGATGGTTTTCGCGATCAGCGGCGGCCTGCGGCTGGCGCGTTTCAACGCCACCATGGACGATCCGAACAAGCCGCCATTTGCGGCGAATTTCTTCACCGGCGTTCCCGCACCCGCTTGGCGCGATCACCGTGCTGCTTCCGATCTATCTGGCGTTTGTCGGCGTTCCGAAACCGCCGGCAATGCTGACCGCGCTCTTTACGCTGGCGATCGCGTTCCTGATGGTCTCGCGGCTGCCGGTATTTTCCGGCAAGACCGTGCGCATGCGGGTGCCGCCGGAAATGGTGCTGCCGGTTTTCGTCTCGGTGGTTTTCTTCATCGCGCTGTTGATCAGCTATCCCTGGTACATTCTTTCGGCGGGCTCGGTGCTTTATCTGCTGAGCCTGCCGGCCGGATGGAAATCCTATCGCGACCATGAACGCAAAGCCGCCAGCGCCGGCCGTGCGCGCCGGTCGGCGTCGCGCCATCAAATCCGGCGCCGCCGTTTGCCTCGCCCGCGGCCGAGCCTGAACAGGACGATCGGCCGGCCCGGCTGAACTGAGCGGCCTGCTCGACGGCGTCAGCTCACGCGAATTCCAATGCAGCCGAACTGGTTCCCGCAAATTTGTGTTCCACTTTTGCCGATCGCGCGCTTGTCGGGTATAGGCAGACATGCCCGCGGCCTTCAGAAATTGGCCGCCCTTGAAAATCTGGAGAGAACGCCCGTGACCAACTCCGCCGCTGCGCCGCTGCCTGCTGCACTGCTTGAAGCGCTGGCGCGCTATGACACCCCCACCATCTGCAACGCGCTGGAGATCGTCGCGCCGGAACGCCGCCTGATCGGCTACACGACCAAGCCGCTGGTTTGTCCTTTCCCGATCTGCCGCCGATCGTCGGCTATGCGCGAACCATGACCATCCGCTCGGTGCCGCATCCGGCCTTGCCGGCCGCCGAACAGCAGGCGCGGCGGCTCGCCTATTACGAATATGTCGGCACCGGGCACGGTCCGCGCATCAACGTCATTCAGGATATCGACGGCGCCGATGCGGGGTTCGGCGCGTTCTGGGGCGAAGTTCAAAGCGCGGTGCACAAGGCGCTCGGCTGCCTCGGCGTCATCACCGACGGATCGATCCGCGACATCGACCAATGGGCGCCGGGCTTCCAGGCCCTTGCAGGCTCGATCGGACCATCGCACGCCTTTGTCCACGCCGAGAGCTTTGGCGGTGAGGTTCGCGTCGCCGGAATGACGGTGCGCTCCGGCGACCTCATTCACGCCGATCGTCACGGCGCGGTGGTGATTCCGCTCGATGTCGCCGCCGAAACTGCCCGATGCGGCCGAACTCTGCGGCCGCCGCGAGACGCCGATTCTTGAAATCGCGCGCAGCCCGGAATTTACGCTGGAAAAGCTGCGCGAGGCGCTGGCCCGGTCGGCGGAAATTCACTGACGGCACTGGAGCGTATCGAGATGAAAATGACCGGCAAGACGGTGTTGATCACGGGCTCGACCGACGGCGTCGGCCGCTATGTCGCCGCCAAACTTGCAGCGGCCGGCGCCAACGTCCTGATCCATGGCCGCGACAAGGCGCGGGCCAAAACGCTGGTCGATGAGATCACGCCGCGAAGGGCATGGTGCAGGCAACTTTCTACCAGGCCGATTTGTCGTCGCTCGCCGGCGCGCGAAAGCTCGCCGAAAAAGTGATCGCCGGGCACAAGCGGCTCGACGTTTTCATCAGCAATGCCGGTATCGGATCGACGTCGCCGGGATCGGAGCGCCAGCTCAGCGCCGACGGCCACGAACTGCGGTTCGCCGTCAACTACCTTTCCGGATTCCTGCTCGCCCGCCTGCTGCTTCCGCTGTTAAAGGCAAGCGCGCCGTCGCGTATCGTCAACGTCGCCTCGCTCGGCCAGCATCCGCTCGACTTCGACGATGTCATGCTGACCAAAGGCTATACCGGGACCCGCGCCTACGCGCAGAGCAAGCTCGCGCAGATCATGTTCACGGTCGATCTGGCGCAGGAACTCGATGGTTCCGGCGTGACGGTGAATGCCCTGCACCCGGCCACCTATATGAACACCACGATGGTGCGTGAGGGCGGCATCACGCCGATCAGCACGGTCGAGCAGGGCGGCGACGCTATCTTGCATCTGGCTGAAGGCGACGACATGGCGGGCAAGACCGGGCTGTTCTTCAACGGCATGCAGCCGTCGAAGGCCAATCCCCAGGCCTATGACGGCGACCGCCCGCCAGCGATTGCGCACCTTGAGCCTGCAACTTACCGGTCTGCCGGCCGCCTGACATCTAGCGAGACAGCGCGACATCCTGGCCGGCGCCGGTCTTTCCCTCGAAGCGGTTGGCCTCGGCCGGCGTCAGTCTGGGCCAGGACCTGCGCATGATGGTCGCGTATCGCGAGGCCGGCCTGGCTATAGGTCCATTTCCGGCTCGGTGAAGAAATTGAACGGGCAACCTCCCGCAGGCGCGATGGTGCCCTCGGTCGGTGTCCTGGCCGGCTCCGAACGTCATCGCGCACGACCCCGCCCCGGCTGAGGAAAGCGTCCATCGGCCGGCCAGGCTAGACGGGTGGAGCGATGCCGGCGGCCGCGGCAGCCTCCGGCGGCGCGCTTGGGGCGCCGCTGTCCGCCGCCAGGCGCTGGCTGCCGGTGCAGCCCGCCAGCAGCGCGCTGCAGACGATCATTGCAAGGGGCCGGACAAGGGCCGGAATACGGAACGTCATGAAATGCCGGAGCGTGCAGGAGGAAGTGTGCGCCGACCATAAATAGCAGAATGTTGCGATCGTGTCAGGATGTGTCGTGCGAACAGATCGGCCAAGCGCGCTTCGGAGCCGGGAGGACGACATGTTGACGATTACCGCGATCATCCGGGTCAGGAAAGGCGAGGAGGCTGTCATGCGGCAGGCGCTGCTCGATGTTGCCGGCCACGTCCGCGCCAACGAGCCTGCGACCATCGGCTATTATGTATCGCAGGACACGTCGGATCCGTGCGTATTCACGACATACGAGCGCTATCTCGATCAGGCGGCGATGGATCGACACAATAATTCCGAAGCGGTCGCCCATTTCTTCGGCATCGCCAAGCCCCTTCTCGATGGCGAAGTGAAGCTGGTGACCGGCACCGAAATTTTTGCGAAGTAGGCCTTCCGCGGGGACCGCCGGATTGTTCTATCCGGTGGCGCGGGGCAGGCTGCCTTTTGCGGCGATCTCGGCCGACATCTCCTCGATCGTCTTGCGCTGCTCCATGGCGGCGCGCCGGATCAGTGCAAAGGCGGCCGGTTCGGCGACGGCGTGCGAATGCATCACCTGAAGGACGGCGGCCAGCACGATGCGACGCGAGCGAAGACGCTCTTCCAGCTTGAAGACCTGTTGCTTCAGTTCGTTGGTGCGCTCGCTCCGCTCGAACGCCATGACCAGCGCCGCGTAAATGCCTGCCGAACGCAGCGGCTTGACCAGAAACGATGCCGGATCGAGGTCGAGCACGAGCTTCAGCCGGCTTGGCGTTTCCGTACCCAGCAGGGCGATGACGGGACTCTCCAGGCAACGCCCGCTGCATGGTCGGGGCAAGCGGCAGGAATTCGTCGTCGATCAGCGACCACGTCCGGCGGCATTCGAGGAGCGCCATCGCGCTCCCAGGTCACGATGTCGATCCCCAGCCGTTCGAACTGGCGCTTGACGATCGACAGATCGCGGTCGTCCTTGATGGCGACGAGGGCCTTGCGGCCGCGGAGGGAAAATGAAGACGGCTTGCTCATTTCACGACCCGCAAATGAGGCGCATTCGGCGACGATCCGTCCGACGTTTCCCGCGAAAGGCGGACGGCGACGTCGAGTTGCGACAGGTAAGGATCCGGCTTGACGGGCGCGTCGGCTTCCCAGAAGATGTCAAACTGTCCTTGCGCGTTGGAGACCGCCAGCCGTGGCGTAAGGACGCAATGGTTGTTGTCGCCGTCGATCCAGACCGGTCCCTGCGGCGAATTGTAGCGATAGCCGGCCGCGGCGCGCCGCACCTCGGCAATATCGGATGTGCCGGCCCGCTGCAGCGCGCGCGCCAGCAGATAGACCGCGACATAGGCGGACTGCCCGTCGACGGAGGGGCTGCTGGCGTCACCGTAACGCGCCTTCCAGCGCTGCGACGAATGCGCGGTTCTCGGGCAGGCGGATGCTCTCGAAATAGGCTGACGAGGTGATGCAGCCGGCAGATGCCGGTCCGACGATCTTGAGTTCCGGTTCGCAGAGGCTGCAGCTCAGCATCGGAATGTCGAGACCGGCGGCCGTGGTGGCGGCATGAAAGGCGCGAATGAAATCGTAGCTCGAACTGCCGACCAGCGTGTTGAAGACGACCGGCGGCTTGCGGCGCACGATCTCGTCGACGATATGCTCGACGGCGCTTTCGCCGAGCTCGAGCAGCCGTTCGGCGAGAATGCTTCCTTGCGCCGCGCGTCACCAGTTCGCGCGTGACGCGATTGGTTTCCCAGGTCCAGACGTAGTTGGATCCGACGCAGAACAGATGCCGCGACATGTTGTCGAGCACGTAGCGCACCAGCGGCAGGACGTTATGGTTTGGGTGACGCGCCGACATAGATGACGTTGTCGGAGCATTCGAAGCCTTCGTAGCGCGCGGGATACCAGAGCAGGCGATCGGTGCGTTCGACGATCGGCAGTACCTGCTTGCGCGATGCCGACGTGTAGCAGCCGATGATATGCTCGACGCCGGTATTGCGGATGAGGTCGTCGCAGACCGTGTGATACTCGGAAATGACGCCGCGGGGATCGCGGACATGGGCGGTGAATCGAGAAATCGAAATCGGCGCTGGTCGTTGATCTCGTCGACCGCCATCAGGGCGCTTTTGAGGATCTCGCGTCCCATCGCCTGATAGGGCCCGGACTGCGAGCAGATGATGCCAACTGGAATCGACGGCTTCGTCATTGATGGCTTTCGACAGCGCAACGCCTGGATGAGATCATCATCGCCGATATCCGCGCAAGAAGTCTTGCTGATTTGCTGCGCAGCAGTCTTGCGAAATTTGTGCAGCGCTCCTCGTTGACAATGGCGCAGGGCGCGGACTTAGACTTTCTCCCACAGGGCTTCCTGTCGAACCTTGCTTGCTCCGATCTGGCCGATGACGTCCCGATCCTGTGCTTTCAGTGCTCCGTTCGATCCTGGGCCCAAGCGATAGATCATAGCTGCGGCATCAGAGCCATTCGTCACCTCATTCGGGAGGGGCGGGTGGCTTTTTTCTTTTGCCGCCAAGGAAGCTGGCGATGCGTCCGTGTCGCCCAGATCGGTGACGTATGCGCGGTGATCGAGCTGCGCATGCGGTCAGCGATACGACGTGCGCGGGGACGAAGGCGATGCCGACGACAGATCTTCACTATCTCGGGCTGGTTGAGGTCGGGCAGCAGATTCAAGCGAAGAAGCTGTCGCCGGTTGAAGTGACCAAGGCGATGCTCGAGCGGATCGAGCGGCTCGATGGCAAGCTCAAGAGCTACGCCTATGTCATGGCCGACTCCGCGCTGGCGGAAGCGGCCGCCGCCGAAAAGGAAATCGCATCCGGCAAGATCAAGGGGCCGCTGCATGGCGTGCCCGTTGCGGTCAAGGATCTCTGCTGGGCCAAGGGTGCGCCGGCCGCGCACGGCATGACCATCCATCGCGACTTCCGTCCGACCGAGGACGCCACCGTCGTCGCGCGTCTGAAGGACGCGGGCGCGATCATCCTCGGCAAGCTGCAGCAGACCGAAGGCGCCTACGCCGATCATCACCCGAAAATCGACCCGCCGAAAAATCCGTGGAACGCGGATTTGTGGCCGGGAGCGTCGTCGAGCGGCTCGGGTTCGGCCACCGCGGCCGGCCTCTGCTTCGGATCGCTCGGCACCGATACCGGCGGATCGATCCGGTTTCCGTCCGCGGCCAACGGCATCACGGGCTGAAGCCGACCTGGGGACGGGTCAGCCGCTACGGCGCATTCGAACTGGCGGCGACGCTGGATCATATCGGGCCGATGGCGCGCAGCGCGGTCGATTGCGGCGCCATGCTCGGCGTGATCGCAGGCCAGGATGCCAAGGATACCACCGTCGGTGCCGCTGCCCGTGCCGGACTATCTCGCGGGGCTGCCCGGCGATCTGCGGGGCGTGACGATCGGCGTCGATCGGCGCTGGACCAGCGAAGGCACCGATGAAGCCGCAAGCCAAGGTGCTTCAGCGAAGGCCTGCGTGTCGCGGCGGATCTCGGCGCGAAGATCACGCGAGATCACGTTCCCGGATCCCAAGGCGGTGATCGACGACTGGTTCCCGCTTTGCGGCATCGAGGCGGCCGTCGCGCACGAGGCGACCTATCCCTCGCGCAAGGACGAATATGGGCCCGGGCTTGCGGGACTGCTCGATCTCGGCCTGCAGCAGTCCGGCACGGACTATCAGAAGATCGTGCTGCGGCGCGAAGCGTTTCGTGGCGCGGTGCGCGCTGCTGTTCGAGTCGGTCGATCTCATCGCGGTCCCGGCCCAGGCTTTCGCCGCGCCCACGCTCGCCAAGATGGCGTGCGCTCGGCGAAGACGCCTCGCTGATCGCCGGATTGCTGCGCTTTACCTGTCCGTTCGACATGACCGGAAGCCCGACGATTACGCTTCCCGGCGGCTTTGCCCCGAACGGCGGTCCCGTCGCCTTCCAGTTTGTCGGCCGCCACTTCGATGAAGCGGCGTCTCGTCCGCGCCGGCGATGCGTTCCAGCGCGTCACCGATTGGCACAAGCGTCATCCCGCTCTCTGATCCGAGGAGCCGTTCGCATGAAGGCAGAAGATTGGTTGAAGAGTTCCATCATGGCGAAGCGGGCCGTCGCCAAGGGCGCGGCCGGCGCGACGCCATAGCTTGACGATCGAGCAGCAGGGGAAATTCCACTACGTCTACGGCCCCTATGCGAAGCCGACCTTGTCGATCGATCCCGGCGGGGTCGTCGTCGTCGAGACCGAAGACGCTTTCGGGGGCGTGCTCACCAGCGAGAGCGACAGCCCCACGGCGAAGCTGAACTTTCCCTACCTGAACCCGCAATGCGGACCGATCGCGGTCAAGGGCGCCAAGAAGGGCGATTGCCTCGCCGTCTATATCCACGACGTCGAGACGCGCGGCGAGCAGCCGGCCGGAACGACCTGCATCATCCCGGAGTTCGGCGGGCTGGTCGGGACCAGTTCCACGGCGATGCTCAATCCGCCGCTGCCCGAGCGCGTCAAGAAGCTGCATGTCGACAGGAACGGCGTGCGCTGGAGCGACAAGATCACGCTGCCCTACGAGCCGTTCATCGGCACGATCGGCGTGTCGCCCGAGATCGAGGCGATCTCCTCGCTGCAGCCGGACTATCACGGCGGCAACATGGATCTGCCCGATGTCGCGCCCGGTGCCGATCATCTATTTGCCGGTGCATACCGAAGGCGGACTGCTCTACGTCGGCGACTGCCATGCCACGCAGGGCGACGGCGAACTCTCCGGCGTCGCGCTCGAGCAGCGCGCGACCGTCACGCTCCAGGTCGATCTGATCAAGAACTGGAGCTTCGCCTGGCCGCGGCTCGAGACACGCGACTTCATCATGACGATCGGCAGCGCCCGCCCGCTCGAGGATGCGGCGCGCATCGCCTATCGCGAACTCACGCGATGGATGAGCGCCGACTACGGCTTCGACGAGATCGACGCGTACATGCTGCTCAGCCAGGCCGGACGCATGCGGCTCGGCAACATGGTCGACCCGAAATACACGATGGGCGCGTCGATCCTGAAAAATTACCTCAAGGCGTGAACTGCAGCAGCTTTCAACAAGGGGACATCTCAATGAAATCGAGACATCTGTTCAGAACTGCGTTTCTTGGCGCTCATGCTCGGGGCCGTGCGGCGTTCGGTGCCGCCCAGGCGGCCGACCCCGTTGAAGATCGGCCTGCTCGAAGACGTCTCCGGCGATCTTGCGTTCATGCGGCATGCCGAAACTCCACGGCTCGCAGCTTGCGGTCGAGGAGATCAACAAGAGCGGCGGCATTCTTGGACGGCAGATCGAACTCATCCATCTCGATCCGCAGGGCGACAACGCCCGCTATCAGGAGTTCGCGCGGCGCCTGCTCAGCAGCGACAAGGTCGACGTGCTGATCGGCGGCATCACCTCGGCCTCGCGCGAGGCGATCCGGCCGATCATCGACCGAACGAGCACGCCGTACTTCTACACCAACCAGTATGAAGGCGGCGTGTGCGACGCCAGCATGATCAGCATGGGAGCGGTGCCCGAGCAGCAGTTCTCGACGCTGATTCCCTGGATGGTCGAAAAGTTCGGCAAGAAGGTCTACGTCATCGCCGCCGACTACAATTTCGGTCAGATCTCGGCGGAGTGGAACCGCAAGATCATGAAGGATCTCGGCGGCGAGGTCGTCGGCGAGGAATTCATCCCGCTCGGCGTCTCGCAGTTCGCGCAGACGATCCAGAATATCCAGAAGGCGAAGCCGGATTGGCTTTTGACGATCAATGTCGGCGCCGCCCAGGACTCGTTCTTCGAACAGGCCGCCGCGGCCAAGCTCAACCTGCCGATGGGCTCGTCGATCAAGGTCATGCTCGGCTTCGAGCACAAGCGGTTCAAGCCGCCGGCGCTCAACAACATGCATGCGACCGCGAACTGGTTCGAGGAGATCGATACGCCCGAAGCCAACGACTTCAAGAAGCGCTGGCACGCCAAGTTCCCTGATGAGCCCTACATCAACGACATGGGCTACAACGCCTACAACGCGCGTCTACATGTACAAGACGCTGGTCGAGAAGGCGAAGTCGACCAAGCTCGACGACATGCGCAAGGTGATCGCGACCGGCGACGCCTGCATCGATGCGCCCGAAGGCAAGGTCTGCATCGATCCGAAGAGCCAGCACACGTCGCACCGCATGCGCCTGATCTCCGTCGGTCCCCAACATGAGGTCACGGTCGAGAAGGACTACGGAACGATCCAGCCGTATTGGCTGGGCGAGATCGGCTGCGACCTCACCAAGAAGAATGACAAGGATCAGTACACGCCGAGCCATCTTCCCAAGAAGTCGTGACGGTGACGGGCACGAATCTTGCTCTGCATAATCGTGTCTCATCGCGTCATGACGATGAACTGCACGGGCGCCGCAACGATGCGGCGCCCGTGAAGCGAGCAGGAGACCAGGATGTCGGCTGAACTATTCTCGGTATTTTATCAGTTCGCCGACGTCTTCGCGTTTCTGATCCTCTCGGCCGCCGGCCTCGCCATCGTGTTCGGCATGATGGGCGTCATCAACATGGCGCATGGCGAGTTCATCATGTGCGGCGCCTATGTGACGGTCGGACTGGTGAAGCTCGGCGTGCCGCTCGCCATTGCCCAGGCGCTCGCCGCGCTGACGGCAGGATTGATCGGCGTCGCCGTCGAATACCTCATCGTCCGGCGCTTCTACAAAAGGCCGCTGGATTCGCTGCTCGCCACCTGGGGCCTCAGCCTGATCGTTACGCAATCCATGCTGCTGATCGTGGGATCGTCGGTCACCGGCATCGGCACGCCGGAGGGCAGCTTTGCGATTGGCGACTACACGTTCTCGACCTATCGCCTGGTGCTGTTCGCCTGCGCGGTCGCCGTGCTGGTCGGTCTCTATATCACCTTCATGAAGACGCGCTTCGGCGTGATGGCGCGCGCGACGATGCAGAATGCCGCGATGGCAAGGGCGTTGGGCGCGCGCACGGGCCGCATCTATGCGATCAGTTTCGGCATCGGCGCCGGCCTCGCGGGCTTTGCGGCGCGCTTTACGCGCCGACGATGACGTTGATCCCGACGATGGGCGCGACGTTCGTGGTGGAGAGCTTCGTCACCGTCGTGGTCGGCGGCGCGAACGTTCTGCTCGGGAACCGCGCCGGCGGCCGTGTTCCTGGCGATGATCCGGATGGCGCTGAATGCGAGCTACGGGCAGATCATCGGCCAGATCGGCATGCTGTTTGCAGTCATCCTGATCATTCGTGTCCTGCCCGAGGGCCTTTCCAGTGTGCTGGTCCGTCGTGGGCGCTGAGCGGGAGACTTGATGTTTAAACTGCTTGATGGTCCGCAGACGCTTGGGACGCGGACGGACCTTCTGGTCCTGCTTCCTGGTCGTGCTGGCGGCCGCGCTGATCTATCCGGTCTTTGCCGACTCCTACGATGTCGGCAACTTCTCCTATTTCCTGATCTGGATATTCATGGCGCTCGGCCTCTGCCTGATGTGGGGCTATGGCGGCATGCTGTCGTTCGGCCAGACCTTCTTCTTCGGCATCTCCGGTTACGCCTATGGCGTGCTCGCCATCAACATGGGCGGAGGATCGGCGACGATCGCAGCGCTCGTGCTGTCGGTCATCGTTGCGATGATCGCGGCCGGGATCCTCGGCTACTTCATGATCTGGGGCGGCATCAGCGGCATCTTCTTCGGCATCGTGACGCTGTCGGCGACGCTGGTGCTGGCGTTCTTTCTCGGACAGACGGCCGGACCGGAATGGCACATCGGCCCTGCGCGGCTCAACGGCTATCAACGGCATGAAGGGCATGGATCCGCTCACCGTCGGCGATTTCTGTCATCGAGGGATCGGCGCTCTACTACGTCATGGTGGCGCTGATCGTGATCGTCTACCTCGCGCTGCGCATGCTGGTGAATTCGCGCATCGGCAACGTGATCGTGGCCACGCGCGAGAATCCGCAGCGCGCCGAGATGCTCGGCTACGACGTCCGCAAGTATCAGCTCGCTGACCTTTGTCATCGGCAGCGGGCTCGCGGGCCTCAGCGGCGCGCTCTACACGTCCTGGGGGCAGTTCATCACGCCGTCGAGCATCGGCCTGCCGGCGGCCGCCATGCCGATCGTGTGGGTGGCGTTCTCCGGACGGAGCGATCTGACCGCGACGCTGGTCGGCTCGTTCCTGCTGCTGTTCGGCTTCCAGACCATCACGGTCTACAGCCAGCAGGCAGCGCTGGTGCTGATGGGCGCGCTGCTGCTGGCCACCGTGATGCTGGCGCCGCAGGGCTTCGTGCTCGGCATCGGCAAGCTTGTTGTCGATCGATGGACGCGGGCGCCGGCGGCGCGACGCGAGCCCCGCTCTGGCTGATCCCGGCCGCCTGCAATCGGATGAGACCTGACATGGCGCTGGTCGATGTGAAGGGCGTAACGAAGCGCTTCGGTGGATTGACGGCGGTCTCCGACGTCGATCTGACGGTCAATGCCGGCGAGATTCACTGCCTGATCGGTCCCAACGGGGCAGGCAAGAGCACGCTGTTCAAGCTGATCGTCGGGCTTTATCCGCCGACCAAAGGCACGCATCCTCTTCGACTCCATCGATATCACCGAAGAGCGGCCCTTTGCGCGCGTGCAGCGCGGCATGAGCATCAAGATGCAGGCGCCGAGCGTCTTCAAGGAACTGCCGGTCCGGCAAAACATCCAGATCGCGCTGCAGGAGCGCTTTTCGGGCGCCGAACGCGACGCCGAGGAAGACCGGCTGCTGACGCTGCTCAATCTGGCGTCAGACAGCGGCAAGCTGGCAGGCGAGCTTTCGCACGGCCAGCAGCAATGGCTCGAGATCGGGATGGCGCTGGCATTGAAGCCGCAGCTCCTGCTGCTGGACGAGCCGACCGCCGGCATGTCGCCGGAGGAAACCTTCAAGACCGGCGAACTCGATCAAGTCGTTCAATGCCGAGGGCATGACGGTTCTCGTCGTCGAGCACGACATGGCGTTTGTGCGCCAGATCGCCCAGCGCGTCACGGTGCTGCATCTCGGCGAGGTATTCGCGCGCGGCAGCCTGGAGACCATTCTTCAGGACGAGAAGGTCGCCGAAATCTACCTTGGTAAGACACATGCCCACTGATCGAGATTCTGGACGTATCGGAACTTTGGGCGGGCTACGGCGCCACGCCGATCCTGCAGGGCGTCGAGCATGTCGGTCTCGCGCGGCGAGATCGTCGGCGTGATCGGCCGCAACGGCGTCGGCAAGTCGACGCTGATGCGATGCCTGATCGGGCTTCTCGATACGTGGCGCGGCACGATCACCTTCATGGATCAGGATGTGACGGCGTTGCAGGCCGATGCCCGGGCGCGCGCCGGCTTCGGCTACATCCCGCAGGGGCGTGATGTGTTTCCGCAGATGAGCGTCGAGGAGAACCTGCAGGTCGGCGAACTGATCGGCGGACCGAAGGGCAAGAAGCTGCCGGAACTCGTCTACGAGTATTTTCCGCGGCTGAAGGAACGCCGGCGGCAGGTCGCGGGCACCATGTCGGGAGGCGAGCAACAGCAACTCGCCATCGGCCGCGCGCTGATCGGCAACCCGTCATTGATGATCCTGGACGAGCCGTCCGAGGGCATTCAGCCGTCGATCGTGCAGCATATCTGCGAGGCGCTGAAATCGTTCCGGAGCGAGCTCGGGACCACGATCGTCTTCGTCGAGCAGAATCTCGACACCATCCTGGCGATCGCCGAGCGGTGCTACATCATGGAAAAAGGCAAGATCACGCGGTCGCTGACCGGCGATGACGTCAACGCGGACAATGTCCGCGCGCAACTGCTTTTGTGAGGCTGATCTGCCTTGCACGAACAGGTCCTGTTCATGTAGCGGCGGCTTGTTTGAAGTCGAATAACCAGGGAGGGAATCGAACATGGATTTGGGACTCAAGGGAGCCAGGGTTCTCGTCACGGGCAGCACCAAGGGGATCGGCAGGGCGATCGCCGAAACGTTCGCAGCCGAAGGCGCCAATGTCGGAATTTGCGCGCGCAATCAGGCGGACGTGGACAGCACGGTCGCGGCGCTCAAGGCCAAGGGCGTTGCGGCCTTTGGCGGTCGCGGTCGACGTGTCCGACGGTGCGGCGCTCAAGGCATGGGTGAGCGATATGGCATCGAAGCTCGGCGGCGTCGACGTCGTCGTTTCCAATGTCAGCGCACTCGCGATCGGGCAGGACGAGGAGAGCTGGGAGAAGGAATTCTCCACCGACATGATGGGAACGGTGCGTCTCGTGAACGCGGCGATGCCGTATCTGGAGAAGAGCGCTGCCGCTGCGATCGTGACGATCTCCAGCGTTTCCGGACGCGAAGTCGACTTTGCGAGCGGCCCCTATGGCACGTTCAAGGCCGCGATCATCCATTATACGCAAGGTCTGGCCAACCAACTGGCCGGCAAGGGCATCCGCGCCAATTCCGTGTCGCCGGGCAACACCTATTTCGAAGGCGGGGTCTGGAACACGATCAAGGACGACAATCCCGAACTGTACAAGACCGCGCTGGCGCTCAACCCGACCGGCCGCATGGGCACGCCGCAGGAGATGGCGAATGCCGTGGTGTTTCTTGCGAGCCGGGCCGCAAGCTTCATCACGGGAACGAACCTCGTCGTGGACGGCGCCCTGACGCGCGGCGTCCAGTTCTAGGCGCGGGGAGTGAGATCAACGGTCGCACGCTCGACGCCGGAGTATCCGGTGCCGGCGTGAGACTCAATCCGGAAATTAGCATGGGATAGCTCGGGAAGGCAGCGAAGGCGGCAAGACGATGTCGCCATCGCCGTCGTGGCATGGGCGATCCCGATGATAATGGGACGTCAGCATGTCTGTGGATCAGTTGCACTACAAATCCATCACCGAACTGTCGGAACTCTTTCGCCGCAGAGAGCTGCTGCCTTCAGAGGTCACCGAAGCGACGCTGAGCCGGATTGCGAAAGCTCGACGGCAGCTTTCACGGCTACGCGGTCGTGCTTGCGGAACGGGCCATGGCGCAGGCCAGGAAGTACGACGGCGAAATCGCCAAAGGCATCTGGCGCGGGCCGCTTCATGGCGTTCCGATCGGACTGAAGGATCTCTGCTACACGACATTTGCGCCGACCGCCGGCGGCACGAGATTCATGCGAAGTTCGTGCCGTCGTTCAACGCGACGATCGTCGACCGGCTCGAACGGGCCGGCGCGGTCACGCTCGGAAAGCTCAAGATGACGGATGGCGCCTACACCAGCCATCATCCTCGACGACCAGGCGCCGCTCAATCCCTGGAACGCGAATTACTGGGTTGGCTCTTCGTCGAGCGGATCCGGCGTCGCGACTTCGGCGGGGCTTTGCTATGGCTCGATCGGAAGCGACACCGGCGGTTCGATCAGGTTTCCGTCGGCGACCTGCGGCCTGACCGGCATCAAGCCGACATGGGGCCGGGTCAGCCGGTACGGCATCTTCCCGCTGGCGGACTCGCTCGATCATGTCGGGCCGATGTGCCGGAGCGCGGCGGATGCCGCGGCGATGCTGGGCGTCATCGCGGGCGCCGACCCGAACGATCCGACGGCTCTGCAGGCCCCCGTGCCGAATTATCTGGCCGGGATCGGGGATGGCGTACGTGGGCTTCGAATTGGCGTGGATCGCAAATATACCCAGGAAGGAATCGACCCGCAGGTCGTCGCCGCGTTGCTGGAAGCGGAGCGAACGCTCGCCGATCTCGGCGCCGAAATCCGCGAGGTCCGTTTCCCTTCCTACGAGAAGCTGGTCAGCCAGTGGATTCCGATGTGCTCGGTGGAGACGGCAGAAGCGCATCTGGAGACCTATCCGTCGCGCGCGAAGGAATACGGGCCGGAACTTGCGCAGTTGATCGAGCAGGGCAGGTCGGTGAGCGGCGTCGAAATCGCGGCCATTCATCACGAACGGCTGAAGTTTTGCGGCAGCCTGGCGGCGTTGTTTGGGGATATCGATCTTTTGCTGATCCCGACGATGCCGGTGCCGATTCCGACGCTGACGAAGATGGGTGAATACGGCGCCGATCCGAACATCCTGCTGAGCATCTTGCGCTTCACGGCGGTATTCGACTTCAGCGGCAGCCCGACCATCACGCTGCCGATGGGGATGGCGTCGGATCAGATGCCGCTCAGCATGCAACTGGTCGGGCCGCATCTGTCCGAAGGCGTGCTTGCTCGCGCCGCGCACGCGTTCCAGTCGATCGACGGACTGGCATACGCAGCGGCCTCCGATCGGATGAAATGCCCTGCATATTCGTTGCGGAGGGACGTCAGCCCGCTTCGCGACACCGCGCGGAAGCCCAGCAAACACAGTGGCATGACCCCGCTGTCTAGTTTTTTATTAACCAATTGTTATGCCTACCAAATTCGGTAACGCGTCTTTAATGGCGGCGACGTAGTGTCCTCTGACGCGGCCCGCGACGGGCCGCGCCACCGTCCAGGATGGCCGGTCGTTCGCGTACGCGTTGGAGTTCCCCATGGATATCATGACGGGCGTTGGGCTCGTGTCCGGCATCCTTGTCGTGACGGTGATGGTGCTTATGGGTGGCGACCTGCACATGTTCGTCAGCGAACATGCGGTCATCATCATCTTCGGCGGTTCGATTGCCGCCACCATGATCAGGTTTCCGCTCAGCGCGATCCTGCATGGCCTGCCGCTCGGCGCCAAATTTGCCTTTACCATGAGCCGGCTGTCGGCCCGCGACCTCGTCGATGAACTGGCCCGGATCGCCGAAATCGCCCGCAAGCAGGGACCGGTCGGTCTGGAAAAGGTCGAAACCGACGAACCGTTCCTCGCCAAGGGAATTCGCTACGTCGCTGACGGTTACGATCTGGAATTCATCCGCGACAACCTCGAACGCGACCGCGACAATTTCCTGATGCATCTCGACGAAGGCGGAAAGATCTACCGCGCCATCGGCGACTGCGCGCCGGCGTTCGGCATGATCGGCACCTTGATCGGCATGGTGCAGATGTTCGCCAACATGACCGACCCATCGAAGCTCGGTCCATTCATGGCGACCGCGTTGCTGGCGACGCTGTACGGCGCGCTGGTCGCGAACCTGTTCTGCCTGCCGATCGCCGACAAGCTGCACGGCAAGCTGCTCGATGAAGAAACCAACCGCACGCTGATCATCGACGGCATCCTGATGATCCGGGATTCCAAGAGCCCGACGCTGGTTCGGGAAATGCTGCTGGCCTACTTGCCGGAAAAACACCGCCATGAGGAAGGCGAGCCGGTCCCGGCGTAAGCGGCCGATCCGGTCCGGAAAAATCAACCATGGCCAAGAAGAAACGAGGCGACGCGCACGGAGGAGGGCACGGCTGGTTCGTGACCTTTGCCGACCTGATGGGCCTGATGATGAGCTTCTTTGTGATGCTCGTCGCCTTCTCCACCATGGACAACAACAAGCTCAAGATCGTCGCCGGCTCGATGCGTGACGCTTTCGGCGTGCAGAGCGAGGTGCGCTATTCCGGCATCGTCGAATCCGACGGGCTGCCGACGCGACCGAAACTGAAGAACACCGCGCACATTCCGCCGGAGGAATCCTCCAACACGCCGACCCCGGATGAACAGGAGCGGAGCCGCGCCGCGGGCGCCCGCATCAAGATCGATCGTGAATTCGCGCTCGCCTCGGCCTCGCTGCGACAGGCATTGCAGGACATGCCGGAGCTGACCGAAATCTCCAAACACATCATGTTTGAGGAAACCAAGCAGGGCCTCAACCTGGAGATCGTCGACCAGGATGGCCGCTCGATGTTCGCCGACGGGTCAAAGGTGCCGTATGAGCGCACGCGCCGGCTGATCGAGAAACTGGCCGCTCCGCTGAAGGCGACGCCGTTGCGGGTCTCGATCGTCGGTCATACGGCGGCGGGCTTCGTGCCGACGCAAAGCGACTACGGCGCGTTCGATCTCTCGGCCGACCGGGCCAATGCGGTGCGTCAAATTCTCGAGCGGGAAGGACTGCCGCCGGCCCATATCTTCGCGGTCTCTGGAAAGGCCGACAGCCAGCCGCTGTTTCCCGACGATCCCACGCTGTCGGCGAACCGCCGCGTGACCATCACGCTGATGCGCGAAGATCCGGCGCTGCCGCCCGATCTGAAACCGTAGTTCTTTACTCCCTTACTATATTACCAACAGCTTTAGCTGGATGCATTGGCTTACATCCGGCATGGCCCGCATAGAGTCATGCTAGATCGGTTGACAGGCTTTCCGGAAGCGTCGATAGCCGGCCGGGATCAAACCAACCGGTAGAATGGTTTTCCAGCACCATGGCTCTCAGCGTCGCATCAACCGAAGCCCGTGAGGGATCGGTCTCAGCCGGTTTTTGGGCGCTGACGCTGGGAAGCATTGGCGTGGTTTTTGGCGATATCGGAACGTCGCCGCTGTACGCATTTCGCGAGGCCGTCGCGGGCGCCGCGCAAGGCCAACCAGTCACGCGCGTCATCGTGCTCGGGGTGCTGTCGCTGATCTTGTGGGCGCTCTTTATCGTCGTTACCGCAAAATACGTCCTGCTGCTTCTGCGCGCCGACAATAACGGCGAGGGCGGCACGCTTTCGCTGATGGCGCTGGGTCAACGCGCACTGGGGCGAAGAAGCTGGCCGTTGCTGGCGCTGGGCGTCATCGGCGCTTCGATGTTCATCGGCGATTCCATGATCACGCCGGCGATTTCGGTACTGTCCGCGGTCGAAGGTCTGAAGCTCGCCGCACCGGAGCTGGAGCACTATGTGGTGCTGCTGACGGTTTTCATTCTCGTGGTGCTTTTCTCGGTTCAGCGCAGCGGCACGGCGCGCGTTGCGTCGGCGTTCGGGCCGGTCATGATTGTCTGGTTCAGCACCCTGGCGGTGATGGGCCTCGTTCATATCAGCGACGATCCGTCGGTGCTGGCAGCGATCAATCCCTGGTACGCCATTCATTTCCTGCTGTCCCACGGCAAGATCGGACTGGTGACGCTCGGGGCGGTATTTCTCGCGGTGACCGGCGGCGAAGCGCTGTATGCGGATTTGGGGCATTTCGGACGCAAGCCGATTCAGGCCGGATGGCTGTATTTCGTCCTGCCGTCGCTTCTGATCAATTATTTCGGCCAGGGCGCGCTGGTGCTTTCCAATCCGGCCGCGATCGAAAATTCGTTCTATCGGATGGTTCCGGAGATCCTGCTGTTGCCGCTGGTCGTGCTGGCGACCGCGGCGACGGTGATCGCGAGCCAGGCGGTAATCACGGGGGCGTATTCGCTGACCCGTCAGGCGGTGCAGCTCGGCCTGTTGCCGCGCTTCGAGGTCCGCTATACCTCCGAGACGCATGCCGGGCAGATTTATCTGCCGCGCGTGAACACGCTGTTGCTGATCGGCGTATTGCTGCTGGTGCTGCTGTTCCGCACCTCCAGCGGATTGGCCTCCGCCTATGGCATCGCCGTCTCCACGACCATGGTCGCCGACGGCATCATGGGCTTCGTCGTGATCTGGAAGCTGTGGAATTGGCGCGCGGCCACCGCGGCGGCGCTGATTGTTCCGTTTATCGTCGTCGACATGACTTTCTTCAGCGCAAATCTCCTGAAGCTGTTTGAAGGCGCGTGGGTGCCGCTGCTGTTCGGTCTCGCGATGGCGATCATGATCTGGACCTGGCGCCGGGGCGCCGCGATCCTGACCGCCAAGACCCGGCGCACGGAAGTTCCGCTCAACGATCTGATCAAGAGTCTCGAAAAGCGTCCGCCTCACATCGTCAAGGGCACCGCGGTTTTTCTGACCAGCGACCCGAATTTCGTGCCGACGGCGCTGCTGCATAATCTCAAGCACAACAAGGTGCTTCACGAGCACAATGTGATCCTGACGATCGAAACCGCGCAGACCCCGCGCGTCGACCTGGCCGACCGGGTCCTGATGGAAACCATCAGCGACAAATTTGCGACCGTGCGGCTGCGCTTCGGTTTCATGGAATCCCCGAACGTGCCCAAGGCGCTGGTGATCGCGCGGAAGCTCGGCTGGCAGTTCGACATCATGGCGACATCGTTTTTCGTCTCGCGGCGCTCGCTGAAGCCGTCCGCGCAGTCGGGAATGCCGCAGTGGCAGGACCATTTGTTCATCGCGCTCAGCCGTGTCGGCGAACGACGCCACCGACTATTTCCAGATTCCGACCGGCCGGGTGGTCGAGGTCGGTACCCAAGTGACGATCTAGGATCTATGCATTTTTGCATGGCATGGTCACAAAAACAGGGTAGGCTATGCTTTAAGCGCAGGGCTATAAGCCGCGGTCGCTTTGCTATTGTGCAGTGAAGCATTTTTGAGGCCTCCATTCTCATGACCAGCGAAGTTGCAGTCTCCGCCGCGGAAACGCCGGCGGCCAATGGTCATGGCGATGCCCATTCCACCGCGGGCTTCAAGGCGCTGATGCTCGGCAGCATCGGCGTCGTCTATGGCGACATCGGCACCAGCCCGCTTTACGCGTTCCGCGAAGCCGTCATCGGCGGCCAGCGGAGCGTCCGGCACCGTCAGCCCGCAGGCCGTTCTCGGCGTCCTGTCGCTGATCCTGTGGGCGCTGATCATCGTGGTGACGCTGAAATACGTGCTGATCCTGCTGCGCGCCGACAACCATGGCGAGGGTGGAACGCTGGCGCTGATGGCGCTGGCGCAACGCGCGGTCGGCCGCGGCGCCGGCGCGATCGTCCTGCTCGGCATCATCAGCGGCGCGCTGTTTTACGGCGATGCGGTGATCACGCCGGCGCTGTCGGTGCTTTCGGCGATCGAAGGCATCAAGCTCGTCACCGCGGCGTTCGATCCCTATGTCGTGCCGCTGACGGTGATCATTCTGCTGGTGCTGTTTGCGGTGCAGTCGCGCGGCACGGCGCGGGTCGCCGCCTTCTTCGGGCCGGTGATGTGCATCTGGTTCGCGGTCATCGCGATCGCGGCGATTCCCCCGATCATGCGGCATCCCGAAGTTCTGTTTGCGCTCAATCCGCTCCATGCCGTCTCGTTCATGATCCATCATGGCGTGATCGGCTTTGTGACGCTCGGCGCGGTGTTTCTCGCGGTCACCGGCGCCGAGGCGCTCTATGCCGACCTCGGGCATTTCGGCAAACGGCCGATCCAGACCGCCTGGCTCTTCATTGTGCTGCCGTCGCTGGCGCTGAACTATCTGGGGCAGGGCGCGCTGGTCATCGGCGATCCGAAGGCGGTCGAGAATCCGTTCTTCCTGATGTTTCCGGATTGGGCGCTGATCCCGATGGTTGCTCTGGCGACGCTCGCGACCGTGATCGCGAGCCAGGCCGTGATCACCGGCGCCTATTCGCTGACGCGCCAGGCCATCCAGCTCGGCCTGCTGCCGCGATTTGAAATCCGCCATACGTCGGAAGCGCATTCCGGCCAGATCTACATTCCGCGCGTCAACATGCTGCTGCTGATCGCCGTGATGCTGCTGGTGCTGATGTTCCGTTCGTCGAGCGCGCTGGCGTCCGCCTACGGCATCTCCGTCACCGGGACCATGGTGGTCACGGCGCATGATGGGCTTTGTCGTGATCTGGAAGGTCTGGAAATGGTCGCCGTTCGCGGCCGCGGCGCTGATCGCGCCGTTCCTGTTTCTCGATCTCACCTTCCTGGCGGCCAACCTCCTGAAAGTGTTCGAGGGCGGCTGGGTGCCGCTGGCGCTCGGCGGCTGTGGTGATGCTGCTGATGTACACGTGGCGGCGCGGCAGCCGGCTATTGTTCGAGAAATCGCGCAAGCTGGAGTTTCCGCTGGCCGATCTGGTGGCGATGCTGGAGAAGCGGCCGCCGCAGCGGGTTCCCGGCACCGCGGTGTTCCTGACCAGCGATCCCGCCAGCGCGCCGACCGCGCTGATGCATAGTCTGAAGCACTACAAGGTGCTGCACGAGAAGAACGTCATTCTCACCATCGAGACCGCGCCGACGCCGCGCATCGATCCGGCCGAACGGGTGCGGCTGGAGGAGATCAGCGCGACCTTCTCCAAGGTGACGCTGCGGTTTGGCTTCATGGAATCGCCCAACGTGCCGAAAACGCTGGCGATTGCGCGCAAGCTGGGCTGGCATTTCGACATCATGTCGACCTCGTTCTTCCTGTCGCGGCGGGCGCTGAAGCCGGCGGCGCATTCCGGGATGCCGCGCTGGCAGGATCATCTTTTCATCGCGCTCAGCCGCACCGCCAATGACGCGACCGACTATTTCCAGATTCCCACCGGCCGGGTGGTCGAGGTGGGAACGCAGGTCACGATCTAGAGGCTCCTCGGGCGCTTCGCAGGCCTTCTAGCGCTTGATTTTCGTCGCGCCAGAGGCGACGTTGGCGCCGAAGGGCGAGCCATCCGTTCCGCTGTTGCCGAATCGCGCTCGGCAATCGTTGGGAGGATTTGAGTGGCGGATCAGGGTCATCAGGTTCACGATTTGACGCCGGAAGACGTATCGAAGGGAATGGCCGAGGGGCGCTATCTTCTGGTCGATGTCCGCGAGCCGAATGAGGTCGCCGTCGAAGCCTATCCGGACGCGGTCGTCGTTCCGCTTTCGAGTTTCGATCCGCAGGATATCCCCGATCCCGCAGGGCAAGCAGGTGGTTTTTGCCTGCCGCTCCGGCAAGCGCTCGGTGACGGCGTCGCTGGCCGCGCAGGCCGCCGGCTTGGCCTACGACAAGCATCTCGCGGGCGGCATGCTGGCCTGGAAGGCCGCGGGCTTGCCGACCAAGACCGGCGGCTGATCGCTCCGATGACTTCCATGAACAAGGTCTTTGCGGATCTTCCCGTCACGATTTTCGAGGCGATGTCGCAGCTCGCGCGCGACAACAACGCCATCAATCTCGGCCAGGGTTTCCCGGATGATCCCGGCCCCGAGGACATCCGCCGCGCGGCGGCGGACGCCGTCATGGACGGCTACAACCAATATCCGTCGATGATGGGCATTCCGGAATTGCGGCAGGCGATCGCGGCCCATTACGGGCGCTGGCATGGCCTCGCGCTCGATCCCATGACCGAGGTGATGGTGACGTCCGGCGGCACCGAAGCGCTGACCAGCGCCATTCTGGCCGTGGTCGAGCCCGGCGACGAGGTGGTCGTGTTCCAGCCGGTGTACGATTCCTATCTGCCGATCATCCGCCAGGCCGGCGGCATACCGCGTCTGGTGCGGCTCGAGCCGCCGCATTGGCGGTTGACGGAGGAGGCGCTGCGAGGCGTCTTCAACCACAAGACCAAGGCCGTGCTGTTCAACAATCCGCTCAATCCCGCCGCGGTGGTCTATCCGCGCGAGGACCTCGAACTGCTGGCGCGGTTCTGCCAGGAGTTCGACGCCATCGCGATCTGCGACGAGGTCTGGGAGCACGTGATCTTCGATGGCCGCGAACATATTCCGCTGATCACCATTCCGGGAATGCGCGATCGCACCATCAAGGTCGGCTCCGCCGGCAAGATCTTTTCGCTGACCGGCTGGAAGATCGGCTTTGTCTGCGCCGCGCCGCCGCTGTTGCGGGTCGCCGCGAAGGTGCATCAGTTTCTCACCTTCACCACCGCGCCCAATCTTCAGGCCGCGGTGGCCTATGGCCTCGGCAAGCCCGGCGGATTATTTTCTCGAGATGCGCAAGGATCTGGCGCGCAGCCGCGACCGTCTCACCAGCGGGCTGGAGAGCATCGGCTTTCCGGTGCTGCGGTCGCAGGGCACTTATTTCCTCACCGTCGACCTTTCGCCGCTCGGTCTCAACGAAACCGACGAGGCATTCTGCAAGCGCATCGTCACCGACTACAAGGTGGCGGCGATTCCGGTGTCGGCTTTCTATGAAAAAGATGCGGTGACGTCGGTGGTGCGGTTCTGTTTTGCCAAGAAAGACGCAACCCTCGACACCGCGCTGGAGCGTCTGTCGGACGCGGTGCATCGCCGATAAGAGGTCGACCGATGATGCGCGGCTGGACCCGCACTCGAATGCGGCTGGTTGCCGCGATGGCCGCGGCTGCTCGCGCTGCCGTCGCTCGCCGGCGCAGGCGCAGGAGCGCACCGTCAATTTCTACAATTGGTCGAACTATATGGCGCCGGGCGTGCTGGAGGACTTCACCAAGGAAACCGGCATCAAGGTCGTCTACGACACATTCGACGCCAACGAGACGCTGGAGACGCGGCTGCTCGCGGGCAAATCCGGCTATGATGTCGTCGTTCCCACCGCCTATTTCCTGCAGCGCCAGATCACGGCGAATATTTTCCAGAAGCTCGACAAGTCGAAACTGCCGAACCTCGTCAACGCCTGGCCGGAGGTGACGAAGCGGCTTGCGATCTATGATCCCGGCAATCATTATGCCGCCAACTACATGTGGGGCACGACCGGCATCGGCTACAACGTCAAGGCGGTGCAGAAAATTCTTGGGCCCGATGCCAGGATCGACAGTTGGGACATCGTCTTCAAGCCGGAGAATCTTGCGAAGTTCAAGGATTGCGGCATCCACATGCTGGATTCCGCCGATGATATTCTTCCGGCGGCATTGAATTATCTCGGGCTCGATCCGAATTCGACCAAACAGGCCGATCTCGAAAAGGCCGCCGATCTCGTCAGCAAGATCAGGCCCTATGTCCGCAAGTTTCATTCATCGGAATATCTGAGCGCACTGGCGACCGGCGAAATCTGCCTCGTGGTGGGCTGGTCGGGCGACATCATGCAGGCGCGCAGCCGGGCGGCGGAGGCCAAAAACGACGTCGAGATCGGCTATGCCATTCCGAAGGAGGGCGCGCAGATGTTTTTCGACAATCTGGCGATCCCGGCCGATGCGAAGAATGTCGCCGAGGCCTATGAGCTGATCAATTATCTCTACCGGCCCGATGTCGCGGCGCAAGAATTCCGATTTTCTGTCCTATGCCAACGGCAATCTTGCGAGCCAGAAGCTGATCGACCCCAAAATCCTCGACGACAAGACCATCTATCCGGACGAGGCGACGCTGGCGAAGCTGTTCGTCATCACCGCGCGCGATCCGGCCACCCAGCGCGATCATCAACCGGCTTTGGACGCGGGTGAAGACCGGGCAGTCTGAGTCGGAGCCGTCGTCACGTCGCCAGCGGCGATGCAGCCACAGCCACTGATCGGGATATTCGCGGATCCAGCCTTCGACCACCGATGTGATCGCCTGCATCGTTCCCTGAACGTCGATCTTGCCCTTCAGCGTCGCGCACCGGCGCGACTTCCTCGGACAATTCGGCGCGAAAGCGGTGGTCCGGGCAGGCGGATGATCCGCACGCCGTGAATCGGGACACTCGATCTGCCGCAGCAGCCGGGCCAGCAGTCGGATTGGCCTTGGTCTTGCGGCCGAAGAACGTGACGTCGACGCCGTTGGTGAAATACTGGTCGACCAGCATGGCGACGTGCTGGCCCTTTTGCAGCGCGTCGCGCCAGCTTGAGCGGCGCGTCGCGGCCGGCCGGGATCAGCGTTCCCATCTTGACCGCGCGGATCTCTTCGATGATCGCGGTCGGCGGACGGCGATGTTGGGCCGGCGATACAGGACGGCGGCATCCAGTCCGTGGGCGACGGCGGCCAGCGCGGGCAGTTCCCAGTTGCCGAGATGGCTGACAAAGATCAGCGCCGGCTTGCCGTCGAGCCGCAGTTGCGCGAACAGCTCATGGGTGCGCTCCTCGATTTCGATGCGGCTGTCTTCGGGACGGGCAGCGATCGTGCTCCCAGATATGGTCGAGATGCGCGAATTCGGCGCCGACGCGGCCGAGATTGTCCCAGACGCCTGTCAGAATGGTCTCGATCTCCTCGGGCGATTTTTCCGGAAAGGCGGCGGTCAGATTGGCGCGGCCGATCCGTTGTTCGCGCAGTCATCGGACCGATGAAGCGCGTGATCCGGCCGAACAGATTCGGCGGTCTTGATCGGATCGAAATAGCGGGTGGTGCGCAGCAGTCCGATCGTCAAGGCGCCGACGGCGGCTTCGCCGAGCGGCTTGGTCGCGTCGCGAATGCGAGCCTTGGTGCGGAGCAGGAGCCGGCGCATCAGAAATACACGACGATTTTGCCGAACACCTGCCGGCTTTCCATGCGCTTGAGCGCGGTTGCGACATCGTCGATCGGCACTTCGGTATCGATCACCGGCAGCATGCCGTCCGCCATCTTGTCGAGGCTCTCGGCGATATTCCGCATGGTGGCGCCGAACGATCCGAAGATACGGTATTGCTGCTGGAACAGCTGCATCAGATTGATGGTCGTGGTCGGGCCGGATGTCGAACCGCAGGTCACCAGCCGGCCGCCGCGCTTCAGCGTCAGCAGCGAGCCGTTGAAGGTATCGGCGCCGACATGTTCGAACACCACGTCGACGCCCTTCTTTTTGGTGATCTTGCGGGTCTCGTGCTCGAAGCGGTCCTTGCGATAGTTGATGACGTGATCGGCGCCGAGCGCCTTGACGCCGTCGATCTTTGAATCGTCGCCGACGGTGGTGATGACCGTGCAGCCGATCTTCTTGGCCATCATGATCGCAACCGTGCCGATGCCGGAACCGCCGGCATGGACCAGCACGGTCTCGCCGGGCTGCAGTTTCGCGTTGTCGAACAGCATGTGTTGCACGGTCGAGAAAGCAATCGGCGCGCAGGCTGCGTCGCGTTCGCTGACGCCGCCCGGCACCGGGATCACCAGCCGCTCCGGCAGGTTCATCAGCTCGCGGGCAAAGCCGTCGACGTGGAAGCCCATGACGCCGGCGACGTTTTCGCAGAGATTGTCGCGGCCCTCGTGGCAGGCCCGGCAGACGCCGCAGGTCAGGGCGCCGTACATCACGACCTTCTGGCCCGGCTTGAAGCGGGTGACGCCTTCGCCGACGCGGCAACCTCGCCGGAGGCTTCGGCGCCGACCACCAGCGGCAGCTTGCGCTTGGCGAACGCCATGCCGCGATAGCCCCAGACATCGATGTGATTGAGTGCGACGGCCTTGACGCGGATCTGCACTTCGCCTGCGCCCGGCGGCGGCGGCGCCGGCACATCGGCGACCACGAGCTGGCGATCGGCAACAAGAGTGAGCGCACGCATGACGCCGTGTCCCCGGCAAGAAGAAGGATTTCCAATCGCGTGCGTATCGCCGTTTGGCACGGTGACGTCAACCGCGCGCATCGGAGGCTAGCATCAGCTAGATCGGCTCGCGGGTCAGGATCAGCGAGGCGTTCTGGCCGCCGAAGCCGAACGAATTCGACATCACGGCGGTGACGCGCGCGTCGCGGGCCTTGTTGCGGACCACGTCGAACGGAATCGCCGGATCCGGCATGTCGTAATTGATGGTCGGCGGAATCCGCTGGTGCTCAAGCGTCAGCAGCGAAAACACCGCCTCGACGGCGCCGGCCGCCGAGAGGGTGTGGCCGACCATCGATTTGTTCGACGACACCGGAATTTGCTTGGCGTGTTCGCCGAACACCGTCGAGATCGCCAGATATTCCATCTTGTCGTTTTCCGGCGTCGCCGGTGCCGTGCGCGTTGATGTAGTCGATCTGCTCCGGCGCCATGCCGGCGTCCGCCAGCGTCTTTGCGCACGCAGCCGATGATCGGCTTGCCGTCCGGGCTGGATCGGGTGCGATGGAAGGAGTCGGCGAGTTCGCCGCAGCCGGCGAGCACGCCGAGGATCTTGCGCGCCGCGCGCGACGGCGGCTTCGTAGCTTTCCAGCACCAGCGCGCCGGCGCCTTCGGCCATCACGAAGCCGTCGCGGTTCTTCGAGAACGGCTTGGACGCGGCTCGGGGCGGATCGTTCTGGGTCGACAGCGCCGACAGCAGCGAAAACCGGACCAGCGCTTCCGGCATTGACCGAACCGTCGGTCGCCACGCACAAGCGCGGCGTCCGCCTCGCCGCGGCGGATGGCTTCGACGCCGAGCTGGATCGCGGTGGCGCCGGACGCGCAGGCGGTCGACAGCGAAATCGGCGATCCCTTGGTGCCGAATGTATCGGCGAGATGGTCGCCACCGAGCCGAACAGGAAGCGGCGATGATAGGGGGTGTACTTTCCGCCGCCGCTGACGCGCAGCAGATCGTCGTAGTCGACTTGCTCGCCCGTTGGCGACGCGTCCCAGTTCCAGCCGTTGCGGCCATTCGACTTCGACCGGCGCCACGGCGAGAAACAGCGGCCCCGGGAAATCGCCCTTGCGGCCGATGCCGGACTGCGCGATGGCTTCTTCGGTGGCGATGTCGGCCAGCCGTTCGGACAGATCCGGTCGAGGAGAACGGCTCGACGTCAACGAAATCGACCGTTCCGGCCATGGTGGTCTTCAGGCCGTCGATCGGAAAACGCGTGATGGTGCGGATGCCGGATTCGCCCGCGGTCAGCTTGGCCCAGTTGTCGGTCTTGCCGGCGCCGAGCGACGTCACGACGCCCATGCCGGTGACGACGACGATCGGCCTGCCGAATTTATCGCGTGATGCTGTCATGGTTCCCCCGCCGGTCAGGCCGTTATGCTCACTTGATCGCTTCGACCAGCGCCATGCCTTCGCCGCGCCAGTGACCGGCCCCGATCACGACAATCTGGGCAGGCGGTTTGGACATTTCAATCTCCACGCCGGAGGAATCTGTCGGCGGAAACAATGCGCCGCGCGAAATCGCAAGCGCCGCCAGCGCCAGTCCCAGCGGGAACTGGGTTTCCATGGTGTGGCCGAACATGGTGCCGGTCGCGCGCACCGCGAAATCCGGATGTGCTCGTCAGAAACGCCCGTTCCTCCGAGGTGGCCGGCTCGGCGCCGGTCGCGCCGGTGATGATGGCGCCGCTGTCGCTGAGTTCGCCGAGTTCCGACCATAGCTTTTCAAGCGTCGACTTGACGTCGCCCGGCTGCTTGCGCTGCGCCTGGTCGGCCACGACGTTGGTCAGGCGCGCATAGGGCTTCGCGCCGCGCGCTTCCGCATGCGCCCTCGACTCGATGACGAGAAAGGCGCCGCCGGAGCCGAGCGCGAAGCCGCCTGTTCCTTGCGCGCCCATACCGGTTCGAATTTGTCCTTGAGGTTGTAGTCGCCGAACTCGTAGAGCACCAGCAGGTCCTTGCGCTCGCCGTTATGCGAACCTCCGATCAGCGCGATGTCGCTTTGGCCGGCCGCGATGCGTGCGAGCGCGATCCGCGCCGCATCGACGCCGGCGGCTTCCTCGCCCATGAAGGTGCGCGAGGAGCCGGTGACGCCGTGCACGATGGCGATATTGCCGGCCAGCAGATTCGAAAGCTGCGCCAGGAACAGCGTCGGACGCAGATCGCTCATCAGCCGTTCGTTGAGAAAGCCGGGCGCGGAATTGCCCGCCGCCGCGGCGTTGAGAATGCCGGCATCGACCGCGAGATCGCGCTCGCCGCCGCCGGCGGCGACGATCATGTCCATCCGCCCGAGGATTTCCTTGTTGCCCTTGACCCCGGCGGAATCCAGCGCAAGCCCGGCGGCATAGGTGCCGATCCGCTGCCAGGCTTCCATCTGGCGCTGATCGCCCTTTTTGGGGATCTGGGCGTCGAAGTTCACCGGCGCCCAGGGATGAACGATGTAGGGCGCGAAGCCTTTTCGTCGACGTTGATGCGCCGCTCGTTGAGCGCGTCCCAGTTCGCGTCCAGCCCTTCGCCGAGCGAGGTGGCAAGACCGATGCCGGTGATCCAGACTTCGGCCGATCCGGAATTCGAGGATTTCGTTTCAGTCATGGGCGATGGCCTGTTGCGGAAAGCCGATACGCTCGGCCTCGGCATCCATGTGCACGCGCAAATCCGGATTGGGGAAGGGGATGTGGCGGAAGGTGAGCGTCGCGTTGCATCTCAACTTGCCGCCGACCCGGATCTTGGCCTCGGTGATCGCATAACCCGAGCCTTCGTGAACGAGGCTGGCATCGATCGTCAGCAATTCTCCCGGGGCGACGAAGCCGCGCATCTTGGCTTCCTTGACCGCGGCCAGAAACGGCATCCGCTCGAACTTCATCAGCGCGAGCAACAGCCAGCCGGACGTCTGCGCCATCGACTTCGATCAGCAGCACGCCGGGCATCAGCGGATAGCCGGGAAAGTGCCCCTCGAAGATGGTGCTGTGCTGAGGAACCTGCGCCTCGACCACAATGGTCTTCTCGCCGACATTGAGGTCGACGATGCGGTCGATCAGTTTGAAATATTCAAGCTGCATGGCCGGCGATTAAGCGCCCTTGGCCGCGACCAATTCGTCGATGCGCGCGCTGAGGTTTTTCAGGACGAAATACTGCTCGGTGGTCGCCTTGCCGTCGTTGACTTCCTGGGTCCATTTTTCCAGCGGCAGCTTGATCCCGAACGCCTTGTCGATCGCGAACGCGATGTCGAGAAAATCGAGGCTGTCGATCCCCAAATCGTCGATCGCGTGGCTTTCCGGCGTGATCGTGTCGCGCGGTATGTCGCAGGTTTCAGCGATAATCGTGGCGACCTGATCGAATGTAGATGACATCACTAAGCCTTTGATATATTGAAGATAAATTGCACGATGGCAAGGCAGGGCGGCGCAGCGCCCGGAATGCCTCATCGGCCGTCCAGAGTTGAGTGCCCGTATATCGGAGCGCCGCTCCGAGTTCAATGGAGGCGGGCGGGCAGGCCGGACCGGCTTACCGGCCCAATGGCCGGTCCAAGCACCGGTCTGGCCCGAAAATGCTAGCCATGCGGCGCATAAATGTGCGCGCAGTCGCGCCGGCCCGTCAGGACGCAATCCTGGGTCTTGCGCATATCCGCGATGCTCACGGCAAGCCATATTCCGATCGCCATCAAGGCGACGGTAAAAGCGAAGGCCGCGACATTGGCCAGCATGCGATGGCGAAAATCGTCCGGCTCATCCCGGGGACGCTCATAGCGCGACAGGTCATTGGGCTCGGGACGGGCGGTCTTCCGGCTCAGCCTGCCTGCGCGGGGCACCCTGCCGACCCGGAGGGCGGACCGAGTTGCGCGGCCGGAATTCGAGCACCCGATGCTCGTCTTCCGACGTAATGGGCCGCTGGGTTTTCACTGCTGCCAGTCCCGGGACATCCTGATCCTATTTAGCATGCTCGCTGACGCGTCTCACAGACAATGTTGGCATGGCAGCGACATGACTCAAAGTCGCTATCCCTCCACGGTGTCATGGAACCTGCCGTAGTCGATTCTCAGGCGGCCGTCATCCGAGGTGTCGAGGATATCGGCATAGCGGTGTCCAAAACGAATGTCGGTATGATCGTAGGACTTTCGGGCGTGGACGGTTTGCGCCGCAACAACATCATATCCGGTCACCACGACCACAAGCGAAGCCTTGGACGCCTCAAGGTCTTCGGCATTGGTCTGTAGAGCGGGCTTTTCTCATCGAGAACATGGTAGAGCGTCCAGCTCAACGCCAGCCCGGGATGCTGGTTTTGCATCAATGGCAGTTCGTAGAACCGTCGAAGCGTCTCGCCCTCCATGCTCACGATATTCTTGAACAGCCACAATTTGGCGGTGGCATTGCCGATGATGTTGTGACGCTCGTTGGCGAGGCGAAGCATCAGGGTCGGCTTGCCGTCATGGCTTGTAATCACCGGGTGGTCGGCGAACAGCAGCCGGGCATTCGGCCGCGAGAACCGGGCGAAGATCAATCCGGTCATCAGCGACATCGAGAAGATGCCCGTGAACAGTTCCACGGCGGCGATGAAATGCCCGTAATGGGTTTGCGGATGCATGTCGCCGTAACCGGCGGTCGAAAGCGTCTCGATGCTGAAATAGATATAGTCGATATAGGCGCCGCCGGGGACGTTCGAGATCGGTTGATTTCCGATCCAGTAGAACGAGGCGAAGACCGCGTTGAAGGCAATGAAGACCAGCACCGCGCCGCCGATGAAAGCAGGCCATGATGCCGTCATGCAGCGGTGGCTGATGTCGGCCCAGAAACTGAGATAAAGGCCTTCGGTGATGATTTCGCGTTCGCCGAACCGGATCACCCGCGCCGTCGATGCTCGCTCGCTCCGGCTTTTGACCATGTTTTCTTCGGATCTCCTTGAGGACCGCCTTCGCGAAACCGGCACGCTATTTCGGCAACCGTCCCATCATGTAGAACTCGTCGTTCGGGCGCATCGCGGTGACGTTGGCCATCCGGTTCGACAACGCAAAGAATGCCGAGATCGCCGCGATATCCCAGACGTCATCGTTGCTGAAGCCATGGCTGGCGATGTCCGCGAAATCCTGCTCCGAGATCTTGTTGGCCTCGATGCTCACCTTCATGGCGAAGTCGAGCATCGCCCGCTGCCGCGGCGTGATATCCGCCTTGCGGTAATTGACGGCGATCTGGTCGGCGATCTGCGGATTCTTGGCCCGAATTCGCAGGATCGCGCCGTGCGCGATCACGCAATAATGGCATTGATTGGCGCTGGAGGTCGCGACCACGATCATCTCGCGCTCGGCCTTGGTCAGGCCGCCGTCCTTGTCCATCAGGGCATCATGATAGGCAAAGAACGCCCGAAATTCATCGGGCCGATAGGCCAGCGTCAGAAACACGTTCGGAACGAAGCCGGATTTTTCCTGCACCGCGAGGATGCGGTTGCGGATATCCTCCGGAAGCTGGTCGATAGCGGGCGTCGGGAAGCGCTTCGCAAGGGGCTGCAGGGGCTGCGTCATGATTAGGTTCCGGGTCAAACCGCGTGATGCGGCTGTCCCGGACCATAGTCGATGGCCGCATCCGCGCAAAGCAGGCCTGCCGACGCGCGGGCCGACATCCCCGGGCCGTCAGCGCCCCGGGCCGACAGCGCCCGGGCCGTCAGCGCAGCGGCTTTTTTAGCAATGAAAAACGATCGGGATCGAGGCCCAGCGACGGCTGCAGCATCGGCGCTTCCACCGTGCGTGCGGCCGGCCGTTCGTTGATGCCGGGATCGTTGGGAACGTCGCGATGCGAGGTAGCCCCGCGCCAGCGCTCGAGCACGGCGCTGACGAAATGCATGTCGTGGCCGGCGGCGACCGACGGCACCGTCGAAATCGTGGCTTCGCTGCGCGGCAATTGATGCGCCGGCACTTCCTTGAAGCGCAGCCGGGTCGGAAGCGCCACGCCTTCGCCGAACGCCAGCACTTCGCGGGTGCCGAGCGAGGGAACGAACGACAGCAGGTTGGCGGCGGCATCCGAGACCGCCGAGCGCAACAGCGCCTGGTCGCGATCGTTGGCGAGGCGCATGGCGAACAGCGTGTTGCACTGGGAAATGATGGTGGCGTCGAGTTCGGCGGGACGCTGGGTGACGAGCCCGAGATAGACGCCGTATTTGCGGCCTTCCTTGGCGATGCGCGAGACCGCCTTGCGCGTCGGCCCGAAGCCGATGTTGCGGTCGGCGGCGGCGTAACGGTGGGCCTCTTCGCAGACGAACAACAGCGGCGAGACGCCGTCGCTCCACAGCCCGAAATCGAATGCCATTCGGCACAGCACCGACACCACGGAATCGACGACTTCGGCCGGGAAGCCGGCAAGCTGCATGATGGTCATCGGCCGGCCGTTGGCCGGCAGCCGGAACAGATAGCTGATGACTTCGGCCATGGTGTCGCCGCCGACATTGGCGTTATCGAACATGAACGTGTAGCGCGGATCGTTGCGCACGGTCTCGATGCGCGAAATCAGCTTGTGATAGATGATGCGCGACGAGCGGTTCTCGAGCTTGCCCATCCGTTCGTCGATCAGCGAAATCAGATCGACCAGCCGATAGGGAACCGGCGTATCGACGGTATAGCCGATCGCCTTGGGATCGATGCGCTTCAGTCCGATCCGATCGGCGTTCTGGTACTGCGTATAGATTCCCTTCGCCATCGGAATGACTTCGGCGAGAATGTCGAGCTCTTCCGGCACGCCGGGCCGGCCGGCGAACAGCACGTCGACGATCTCTTCGAAATTGAACAGCCAGAACGGCAGCTTCAGGTTACGCGGATTGAGAACCAGCGAGCGGTCGCCGAAGCAGCGGCCGTATTCGTTGTGAACGTCGAGCAGGAAAATCCGCAGGTTCGGCCGCGATTTAAGGATTTCGTTGAGCAGCAGCGAGACGCCGCTCGATTTGCCGACGCCGGTGCTGCCGAGCACCGCGAAATGCTTGGAGAGCATTTCCTCGACATCGACATAGGCGATGACGGACCGGTCCTGCTGCAGGGTGCCGACAGAGATCTGATCCGATCCTGTCGGTGCGTAAACCGTGCGAAGCTCCTGATTGTTGATCAGGTCGACGGTATCGCCGATGGTCGGATAGTTGGTGACGCCGCGCTGGAATTTGGGGCGCTCCGGGCCGCCGAGAATTTCGCCGAGCAGGTCGACCGAGGCGCTGGCGATGTAGACGTCCGACGTCGGCAGATTCTCGCAGGATACTTCGGTGATCATGGCGACGATGGTGGAATTTGCGCAGCGGATGCTGACGAACCGCCCGACGGTGGCCCTTACCTCCGAGACGCCCATCTGGCTCGTCGCCAGAAGTCCGACGCGGGCAAGGGATCCGCGCACCGAAATCACACGTCCGAAGGATGTCACAGTGGTTGAACCTGGCATGATCTGGATTGACGCCATATGCGTTGCAGTGCCCAGAACTATCGCAGAAGGTCGCTGGAGAAACGGTTAAGCCCGGACAATTCCGGGTGCGTTAAATCGTCCATAATCTTGGCCGGGTTTTTGGCGCTGTTGGACCGTGCTGGCCGGCCTTCGGCGGTTTCTGCCGCAAAATCCGTGTTTTGGCGCCCGCCCGGCGGCGCCACATTGCGTCCGGCTTAACGCATTGTTTACCAACGCGGAAGGAGAGCTGCACGATGTCGGCGCCTCGAACAAAGGCCGCCGCGGCTCGAGCGGCCGGCGCAGAACGGTGTCGGTGGCCGCCCGCGCCCTGTGACAAGCGGCCAGGATCGTATAAAGTGACCACGTATTGTGTGATGTGGCCTTTTCATTGAAGGACTTGCAGATGGCGGTGACCTCGGGTTCGCGCGCGGAACGTTTCAAACAGGGCAAAGAACTGCGCCACAAGACCCCGCGGGAAGCGCATGCCGATCTGAAGGGATCGATGGCTCGCAGTGCCGTCGCTATCCTCGCCGAGAGCGATAAGGAGCGCGTTCCGGAACTGGTGCCGGAGCGATACAAGCGAATGATGGTCAATCCGTTCGCCTTCTTGCGCGGCGCGGCGGCGGTGATGGCGACCGATCTGGCCAGCCAGCCGATGGTCGGATTGCCGGTGCAGGCCGGCGGCGACAGCCATCTCATGAACTTCGGCGCGTTCGTCACGCCGGAAGACAATATCCTGTTCGACGTCAACGATTTCGACGAGACGCTGCCGGGCGTCGATTTTACCGTCGACCTGAAGCGTCTCGCAGCAAGTGTCGTGGTGGCCGCATCGGCCGCAGGCTTCAGCAAGAAGCAGTCACGCGCGGTTGCGGCGGCAACGGTCAAAGCTTACCGGCTGCATATGGGCGAGCTGGCCCGGCTGTCGCCGCAGGAAATCTGGCACAGCCGCATCGATCTCGAGAAGGAGATCAAGCGGATCGGCAACGCCGACCTCAGGCGCAAACTTGCCGGAGTGATCGCCAAGGCGCGCGGCGAGGGCCTGTCAAAGGACGATAATTTTCCGCATCTCGCCAGCGGCGATAATCCGAGGATCATCGACAAGCCGCCCACCATATTCCACCTCGATCCGAAGGCCGATGCGCGGCACCGGCTCGCCGTCGAGCGGGTATTCGCCACCTATCGCAAGGGCCTCAATCCTTATTTGCTGCAGCTGCTCGATCGCTTCACGCTGAAGGATATCGCCTTCAAGGCCGTGGGCGTGGGGTCGGTCGGCACATTCTGCTGCGTGGCCTTGTTCATGACCGCCGACAACGAACCGTCTGTTCCTGCAGATCAAGCAGGCGATGCATTCGGTGCTGGAACGCCTTGGCGGCAGGCTTGCCTACAAGGGAAACCAGGGACGCCGCGTCGTGGAAGGCCAGCTGATGATGCAGGCCGCGAGCGATATCTTCCTGGCCCCCACGCAGGACGAAACCTCCGGTCGCCAGTTCTACGTCCGGACCCTGAAAAACCGCAGGCTGGGCGGGGTGAGCGAAATCAGTGAGGGTGAGGCGCTGTCGGATTACGCTGAATTATGTGGCCGGACGCTGGCGCGCGCGCATGCCCGCTCCGGAGAGCCGGCGGCGATCGCGGGCTACATGGGCAAGAGCGAGGCGCTCGATGACGCGATTGCATCGTTTGGCAATGGCCTATGCCGATCAGACCGATCGTCGATCATGCCGCGCTGGTGAAGGCGAAAGGCGGCACAAAAGCCGTCGGCAAAAGCCAATGGGCGAACGGCGAAGGCCGCCTGATCGAGCCGAGCTGAATATCGGATGGTTTGCTCCGGGCGGCCTGATCGTCCGCCGTTGCAGCGCTGGCGCATCAAGAGGCGCCTGATTTTTCCAGGTCCAGACCGCGCTCCTGTTCCTCGCGGCTCGCTCGCGTGCCGGTCTTAAAATTTTTCCGCTGCATTGAGCTTTGCGTTTGGCGCCGAGGCAACTTAGGCTCGACCCAAAATCCGACAATAGTGGGAACGCCGTGTCAAAATCAGCTTTGGTGGTTTCAGCGCACCCGGGAGACTTTGTCTGGCGCGCCGGCGGTGCGATCGCGCTTCACGCCAGGAAGGGTTACCGCGTCAAGATCGTGTGCCTGGCATTCGGCGAGCGCGGCGAATCCCAGTTTGCCTGGAAGCAACCGGGCATGACCCTGGACAAGGTGAAGGCCGGCCGCCGCGACGAGGCCGAACGCGCCGCGGCTGCGCTCGGCGCCGAGATCGAATTCTTCGATGCCGGCGATTATCCGCTGCGCCTCACGCCCGCGCATATGGATCGGCTGATCGACATCTACCGCGAACTCAACCCGGGCTTTGTCCTGACGCATTCGCTCGAGGACCCCTATAACGTCGACCACCCGGCAGCGGCGGCCTATGCGCAGGAGGCGCGGATCGTCGCCCAGGCGATGGGCCACAAGCCGCAAGCGGATTACAGCTACGCCGCGCCGCCGGTTTTTCTGTTCGAGCCGCATCAGCCGGAGATGTGCAATTTCAAGCCGCAGGTCATCCTCAACATCGACGAAGTCTGGGACCTAAAGCGCCGGACGTTCGAGATTCTCGCAGCGCAGAAGCATCTGTGGGCGTATTACGAGAGGGTCGCGCTGCAGCGGGGCATGCAGGGCGGCCGCAACTCCGGCAAGGCCATGACCTATGGCGAGGCCTATCAGCGGCTGTTTCCGATGGCGGTGGAGGAATTAGCATGAAGACAGTTGTTGTTCGCAACATCAACCGGACCGACGCCGGCGTCGTCAAGCGGCTCGGTACGCTCGGCGTCGCCACGGTGCACGAAGCCTACGGGCGTATCGGGCTGATGAAACCCTATCTGCGGCCGGTATGGGCGGGCGGCGAAGCGGCCGGCACCGCGGTTACGGTGATGGCACAGCCGGGCGACAACTGGATGATTCATGTCGCAGTCGAGCAGTGCCGGCAGGGCGACATCCTCGTGGTCGGTTGTACCGCCGACAACAGCGACGGCATGTTCGGCGAACTGCTCGCGACCTCGCTGAAGGCGCGCGGCGTCACCGGTCTCGTCATCGACGCCGGCTGCCGCGATGTGAAGGCGCTGCGGGAAATGGGCTTTCCGGTGTGGTCGAAGGCGATCTCGGCGAGGGGGACGGTCAAGGCGACGCTCGGCGCCGTTAATGTCCCCGTCGTATGCGCGGGGATCAATGTCGAACCCGGCGACGCCGTAGTCGCCGACGACGATGGCGTCGTGGTGATCTGGAACAAGCACGCCGCCGAGGTCGCCGCCAAGGGCGAGAAGCGCCGGGCGGAAGAGGACGTCAAGCGCAAGCAATTCGCTTCCGGCGTGCTCGGGCTCGACATGTACAATATGCGCGAGCCGCTCGCGAAGGCTGGACTCGTCTACGTCGACAGGCCTGAATCCGATTGAGGCGACGATGCGGTTGCGCACCTTGCTTGGCGACCATCCCTGCACCGCCGCGCTGAAGGATGGATCGGTCAAATCCGATTTTGTCGCGTTCGATTTCGCCGATTATTCGCCGACGAACAAGGGCTTCAAGCCGATGGTGCGCGAGCAGGCCTTCGACGTCTCGGAGATGGCGATCGTCACCTATCTGATGGCGAAGAGTTTTGGCAAGCCGATGGTGCTGCTGCCGAACGTGGTGCTGGCCCGGTTTCAGCATGCCCATGCACTTTATAACGGCGGGCTGGGAGAACTGAAACCGGCCGACCTCAACGGCAAGCGTGTCGGGATTCGCTCATTCACCACCACGACCGGCGCCTGGCTGCGCGGCATGCTCGCCAACGATTACGGCGTCGATCTTAATTCGATCGACTGGGTGACGTTTGAAGACGCCCATGTCGCCGAGTTCAAGGATACGACCAAGCGGGCGCCGGCCGGCAAAGAGATCATCCAGATGCTGGTCGACGGCGAACTCGACGCGGTGCTCGGCGAGAAGGCCGGGCATCCAGGCCTCAAGCCGCTGTTTGCCGATGCCGCTACGGAAGAGAAATCATGGTTTGCAAGGCATCAGCGTGCTGCCGATCAATCATATGGTGGTGGTCAGCCAGGCGCTGTCCCGCGATCATCCGGAAGCCGTGCGCGAAGTGCATCGGCTGTTGTCGGAGGCGGCGAGGGACGCCTCGCCGCGACGTTCAGCGCGCGACGGGATGAGCCGCTCTCTAGAGATGATCAGCCAATACGCCGCGCAGCAGGGGCTTATTCCCCGCGCCTATCGCCGCGGACGAATTGTTCGACGATCTGACGCGAACGCTGCGCTGAACCGCACGGAGAGATGCGAATGCGACCGGAGCCGATTTTCGATCTTGCCCATCTTGGCCACATGGAATTGCTGACGCCGAAGCCGGATGAGAGCCTGACGTTCTTTGTCGACGTGATGGGCATGACCGTCAGCGGCCGCAAGGGCGATTCGGTTTACTCTGCGCGGCTGGGACGATTACGAGCGCTATTCGCTGAAGCTGACGGCATCGAAGACCTCAGGCATGGAGCACATGGCGTTGCGGGCGCGAAGTCCGCAGGCGCTGGAGCGTCGCGTCGCCGCATTGAAGGGATCCGGATTTGAGATCGGCTGGACCGATGGCGATCTCGGGCATGGCCCGGCGTTTCGCTGCCGCGATCCGGACGGTCACGTGGTCGAGCTCTATTACGAAACCGAATGGTATCAGCCGCCCGCCGGAGCTCAAGCCCGCGTTGAAAAATCAGGCGCAGCGGTTTCCGGCGCGCGGCATCAACGTGCGAAGGCTCGATCACCTCAATTGCCTCGCGGTCGACATCAAGGCCAACCGCATCTTTTTCGAAAAATATCTTGGCTGCCGCCTGACCGAGCAGATCGTGCTCGATGACGGCACGGAGGCGGCGATGTGGATGACGATGTCGAACAAGAGCTATGACTTTGCCTATTCACACGATCACGCCAATACCCCCGGGCGTTTTCATCACGTGACCTACGCGCTCGACAGCCGCGAAGACGTGTTGCGGGCGGCCGACATCTTTCTGGAGAACGGCGTCTACATCGAAACCGGTCCGCACAAGCACGCCATTCAGCAGACATTTTTCCTCTACGTCTACGAGCCCGGCGGCAACCGGGTGGAGGTCGCCAATGCCGGCGCCCGTCTCATTCTGGCGCCGGACTGGAAGCCGATCGTGTGGACCGAGCAGGAGCGCAAGAAGGGCCAGGCGTGGGGGCTAAAGACGATCGAGTCGTTTCATACCCATGGGACACCGCCGGTTAAGGGCTGAGAGTGCAGGGTGGAGAAGGCGGCCGCGGCGCCAGACGGCGGCCGGACTGCACTTTAAAAATCGAGCGCGGTCGGCGGAAACTGCCGCGACAGCTCAAGCGGGATCGTGGTTCCGATCGCTTCCGGGGGAAAAACAGAAAATCCCGGTGGCCTTCCATCCCGAACTTGTAGTGCGGAACGGCTTCGGGATTGGCGTAGTGCAGATAGCTGTTTCCCAACAAGAGCACGCCGGAATATCCGAGGCTTCGAAAAAACTGAAAGATATGCTGTGTTCGCGGATCGGTCACCGTGCTCTCGAATTGCACGACCGGCCGGTGGCGTCGCATGGTCTGCTCGCCGCCCAAAAAAACGTTCAGTTCGTGGCCTTCTACATCGCATTTGATGAATTTCAAATTCGAAAATGTTTCCTCGGTCATGGTGTCGAACCGAGTGACCTGCACGTCGAGTGTCGCATCCGCTGCTGCGACGACGCGCGAGCTCGAGCGTCGCGCTTCCGTCGCCGATTCTTTGCCGGGATAGGTTCATGTCTGCCGTCGGAATTCGATAGTGCTACGTTCATCACGCGAAGGTTGCGACCAATTAAATCGAGATTTCTGACGTTCGATGCTGTCGCGCATCTCCGGCTGCGGTTCGAATGCGATCACGCGGCCTGAAGGTCCAACCGCGCGCATCATCCAGAAACAATAAATTCCCTTGTTTGCCCCGATATCCAGCACGGTGGCGCCCCTCAAGTTGGAGGCGCATCATCGTCTTGATTTGCAGCCTTTCTGTCCGAAAGCGATAACGCAGGCATCGAACTAGAAAATGCGCATTCTCGATGAAAGCCGATCGTGCGATCATGTCATTCATTTCGCAGGTTGAAGCTGGCTCGGCAGATTTTCAGCGATCCCGCTGCGGCCACGCGCCCGCTGCACGATGCCGCCAAGCAACCCGACCGCCAGGCAATACAGCATGCCCTGCGTGACGGTCGACAGGTGACTGTTGAAAAGCGACCCGATGAAGTTTTGTATCACCACCGCCTGCCCCATGCGCGCATGCGAAGCCGCCGCCGACAAACATCGAAAAATGCACCGCCCACATCGCGAGCAGTATCGCGCCGCCCACCAGGCCGACCTGAATGGCGATCGCAAAAAACTGGTTGTGCGGGTCCGGCACCGCCTCGCCATAGGGAGAGGGCCGGGTCGCCTCAAGAGATTGGTACAGCGATTTGGTGCTGCCGGTGCCGTGACCAAACAACGGAGCCTGCTCGATGAATTCGACGGCCTTGCTCCAGAAGTCGAGCCGGCTGGCTGTCGAAAGGGTTGCTTCGGAACTTCCCTTGCCGCTGTCGACGGCATGAATATCGGTCGCGATTTCGGCCAGGCGACGCTGTGCCGGGGGCGGACGTCCATAGCGCAATCGCGGCAATGAGCACGATCGGCGTTGCGATCAGCAGTGACCGTTTCCAGCCCTCAGCATGCACCACAAATAACCCGACAAGGGCCGCCGTCATCAGGATGCCGGTCTTGGAAATGAAAATCATGAAGATGTCCGCAAGGAACACCAGGGCCAAGATCAATCATGGCAACGGCACGCCGCCGGTTGCCCTCAACCCACGCGCTGACGCCTCCCAAAGCCAGCGCGAAGGCGCACAGTGCAAAACAGCCGCTTTGAACGGCGTTGTCTTTCAGCGGCACGCCGCCCATCGCGTGCTGGAACGGAGGCGGCAGAAGGACGAAGAACGACAGAAAGGAAAGCACCAGGACCACCAGACATCCCGCCAGAAATCCGTAGCCGATCTGAAGCCCCTGTCGCGGCGTGAAAGCACAGGCCATCGCAACCGGAATAAGCAACAATTTTGCGTAATGCCCGACACCGCCTCCGGGGGCGAACGGGGTCGGCGACCACAACATGCCGATCACGATCAAGGCATAAAGGCCGACCGGAATGGCCGCTGCGGGCGTCGCGAAGGTCGCGAGCCATTGCTCGCGCTTTACCGTCAAAACGGCGAGCACAACGAAAATCGACAACGCGATGGCTTGTCCGCTGGTGCTCACGGGAAGCATGGCGGCGGTTGCCACCGCGGCAATCTGCCGGCCAATCAACAGCCTTTCGGACAAGCTTCCCGGCGTCATTTCATCTCCAAATTGGACGGTTGCTAACGGGCGGATGAGTTAACATATTTCCGCGCCAGATATACCCGGAAACGGAAAAACCCGTTTCGGGCCCATACCATCGCCGGTCGGCGCAGTGCAACTAAAGGCGCAGAGTTTCCCAATCCTTGCGCCACGCAGCGATGGAGGCGCCGTGCGGTCCTCGGATTTCGGGCGCAGGTCGAACCGGATACCGACAGGCTTCGACCAATCAGCGGATGACTAAATCCCCCAGGAGCCGTCAAATGTCGATCAAGGCAAAATCCGCCGGCTGACGTCCGCGGCCGATCGTTGGTGATGAAGACCGTTGCTCGGGCACGCGGCGAGAGTATGACCGCTTCCAAATCAGGAAATCTCCTGAAAATTCTTTATGCTTTCGCAGTCGCGGTTTCTGGCGCTGACGCCGACCACGGCCTGCCTGGCGCAAGCCAGTCGAGAAGCAAACCTGCAATGTGGATGTCGATATCACCGACACCGATCCCAAAGGCACCCATGTAACGGTCGACGCCGGGCGGCGCGATTATTGCGTCGCTGAAGAATCCCAACGCCGAAGGCTGGATCGGAATACACATCACCGGCCAGTTCGGCGATTGGTATGAGATCGACCGCGCCAATCTGATCAACGCCGACCTCGGGACCGGACGGAAAGATCATTTTCCACGGCAAAGGGCTACCTGCACAAGAGCGTGCTGGGTGTCAGCGGGATGAAGAACGGCGGCGCGATCTACAGCGATCACGACCTCAACAGCAGCCCGATCGATCTTCATGCCCGCGGCGATCAGCAGGTGGACTTGCTGGGCTGCTGGGGCGAGTTCCTCAAGGTGCATGTCAAGAAAGGCACCGGCTGGACGAAAGCAGCCTGCACCAATATGGACACGACCTGCGCCTGATCATTCCAGCGGGTTTCTTCCCGGGAGAGTTCGAAGATGAAGTCGTTTGCCGCTGCCTTGGTCTGCCTCGGACTGGCCACAGCACCTGCGCTGGGCGCCGATTACGACAAGACGGAAAAGTCGCCACTCTATGAATTGCATCTGCGGGTGCCCGAAGCCGCCATGACGATCATGCCGCTGAAAGACAAAATCCTGGCGCTGTACAAGGCCGACGCAGACGAGGCCAAAAGCGACGCGAAGGACGATCAGGACGGCAATCCAAACTTTCAGGCCCTATATCGTCGATACGGTTTGGCGCGTGACCTTCGAGAACGACGCCGTGCTGAGCCTTTCGGCCGAGATCAATGCCGACACCGGCGGTGCTCATCCCAATGAGGCATTCCAGACCCTCGTCTGGGATAAAAAGGCCAACCGCGCCGTGCCCGTTGATGCGCTGTTCCAGCCGGATCAGGCCAAAGCTGCCCTGACGGCGATCGCCGATGCCGCCAGCAAAGCCTGGACCAGGACCTATATCCAGCGCAGCGGCGAGAAGCCGGGGCCGAATGCGGATATAGCCGGGCAGGCTATCGGCGCCGACCCCGAGAAGCTCAAGAACTATGCTCTGACCTATGCCAAGGGGCAGACGCGCGCCAACGGGATCGTATTGTTGTATGGCGCGGGCGAGGTGTGGCCGCATGTGCTGGGCGATTTCCGGCTGACGGTACCTGCCGCGGTGTTCGCGAAATATCTGACGCCCCAGTGGAAGCTCGTGTTTACGCCGGGCTGACGATGCGTCGAGGGCAAGAGATTGCAAGTGCGACGCCCGCCAAGGTGGCCGCGGGCGAGCGATGATGCCGCTCCGATGTCCCCTTATATCATCCCGCGGGGGCACTTGAGTGCTTAGACGCGGGTGAGGAACGGATCTGATTGTTCGGATTTGTCGTGTCGGCGCTGCTACGGCTGGACGTTTCAATAAAACGAATGATTTCAGCTAAATACTGGTGGCTGGGGAACTAGGATTCGAACCTAGACAAACAGAGTCAGAGTCTGTTGTGCTACCGTTACACCATTCCCCAAGGAAGCATTTGATTTCATTTAACTATTTCCGATGGTCTCGCAAGAATTTGGAAAGGATCTAGCAAAACCAGCCACTCGCGACGTCGCTATAGCCGCCTGTGGGTTCATGGTCTAGTCCCCTTTGCCGACGATCTGGAGCCGCTTGCGGCCTAAGTCGGGTGATCGGCTTCTTCGGGGTCGATGTCCCATTCATATTTCTTGACCTGGGCGGCGACCCATTCCTTCCAGCGCCGGCAGAGGACGCGACCTTCCTCTGTGTCGGCGTACCAACGCCCCAGCCGCGCGCGGAGGCTATCAGGCGTGTACGGCCCAGCCTTCGGCGAATAGAGATACAGATCCTCGCGGAAGCGCTCGACGGGCTTCTTCCACCGGGTGTTGGTGAACTCGAGGGGCGTTTCGGCCCAACGATCGAGCTCGATCACATCGGCCGTCGCCAGAGGGATCACGAAGGCGCGCCGACGCTTGTAAACTTTTTTGGCGAACGGCGCCGGCTTCTCTTCCTGACCCGTGGGCATCCGGTTGAGTAGGAAGGGTTTGTGGTCCCGCCATCGGATATTCTAGTGGTGGAGCGTCGTTTCTCACGGAAAAGAATAAGGAAGCGTCCTTGGGGCTGCGGCGTGCGATTTGAGCCGCGATCCGGTCACTGATGAGTTTGAACAGGCTCAAGGAGGGCAGAACGAAGAGCGACTGAGAGCTCCCCTTCGGACAGCGGCTTTTTATTCGGCCAGCTTGACGGCCATTCCGGTACTCGGTTTCAATGCACCATGGTCCCACCTTGGAAAAAAGAGCTCGACGCGCTGGTGACGGAAACGATGGCCTTTGCGGCCAGCGTCCATGAGAAGAAGCTGGTTCAGCCTGAACCGGTTGACCCTCTCGTCACGGATGCGACGGCCTCTAAGGACGACACCAATAACGAGATCGTTCAGGCTGACCTGCCGGTGTTGGCAACCGTTGAGGCCGTCCTTGCGGAGCAGCCAACATCGCCCAGCCCCTTACCCGAAGCGCCCAGCCCTATACCCGAACCAAAGACTTGGCCTGCTAGATTGCCGCCGATGACGGTGCCGCCGTCAGAGCGCGACGAGATCAAGCAACGGCTCGACAACTTTAAGGCTCACCAATTAAGAATGCAGGCCGAGCGCGAAGATTATTATTTGCAGACGATGACGCGGACTCGCGCCGTAATCCAGAGCTTGCCCGAGCGAAAAGCTAAGTGACGGGAACGATCTTTTCCTCGCCAAGTTAAACTTATGAGACCGTCGCCCGCCGTCAGAGACGGCGCATGTCGCGGATAGCCAAAGGCTCTGTTGCCCGCTGTTCACACTAGCGCTCGCGCGGATAGCCAAAGGAGGCGGTCTCGGCGTTTCGGAAATATTGGCGGTTGCCAGGCGTGGCTTCCGCGTTTTGGTCTATCGCGACGATGTCGCAGTGGGATTTAACCCTACGGAGATATTCATGAAGAAGATTGTTATCGCCGCGGCTGCTCTGACCTCACGTGCGGCTCTGCATTTGCACAGGGCAGTACAGGTCCGGCTGCTCAGCAGGACAACATGACGAAGCCTGGCCGGATGAACAATTCCACCGAGAAGGGCTCGATGGAGAAGGGTTCGATGAAGACAACCGGCATGAGCAACGACGGCATGAAGAAGGAAGGCATGTCAAAAGACAACAAGAAGAACAACTCGATGACGAAGGACGGGATGAAGAAGTAAGTCAGCCAAGCAACGGAACATTTGCGGCTCTGGCGCTCTGCGCCTGGGTCGTTTTTTGGAGGCCGCCAACGGACGCGGCCTTACTAATCGCGACTTTGCTGGCTCACAGTCAGTTTACCGCAAACGATGGTTCGACGCCGCACAATCCCGCCGCGACGGTGTAGCATTCCTCTGGCGGGACAGAATGGAACGAAATGCGATGCGGAAAACGATTATAGGTATGCTCGCACTAGCGGCTATCGGTTTGGTTCAGCCAACCGGGTTGTCCGCTCGCGGCGGTTTTGGCGCCGGTGGCGGCTACCCCGCCAGTTTCGGCGGCGACAATGATGAAAGGGTCAATTGTCGCCTGGTTTCGCATCGCTTCAAGACGCGCCACGGCTGGCGTATCCGACAAGTTCAAATCTGCAATTAAAATCTGAAACGCGCGGACCGTCCAAAGCTCGCTAGGGCCATTGATTCCTTCCGAAAGCAGAAGGCCAAGAATGAACAGAAGATATCCACGGCGCGAGGCGGACGGTGGACCCGTGGGACCGCGGCGAAGATCGTGGACGGCATCCAGACCGCCACCAGCGGTAAGCGATGCTATCGAGGCTGGTCGAGAGCCCAGTCCTAGCAAAAGCGGTACGCCAGGCGCCGTTGGCCGCGCTTGCGATTGCCCTCATGATCGGCGTTGTGCTTGCGAGCCCCCGCCGCTGAACGTTCCTCTGCCCGCGCTCGACTAAATCCCAAATCGGGCGGCGTTCCTTCCTCTTTTACTGATCTCGGTTCAGCTTCCGCTTTCCCCAGTGCGTCTCTTTGCGAACCGCGGTTAAACACGCGCTCGACGTTCCGGTGCAGCGCTCGCATAACGCCGATCCTGGCGAACATCGTCGGGCCGCCGCAGCCCGCCACCTTGGCTCCCGTTTGGCTTTAAGATCATTTTTGGTCGCTTTTCAGTTCGAGTCCGATTGCCATCGCGCGCATTTCTGCCTGTAGCTCATCGTAGCGTACCAGTTTATCTCCATTCGACGGGGATGCTCTTAGCAAATGAGTTCGGATGGTTTGGCTGCAAAGTTGTGCGGTGGTCGTCGCTATGTCTTCGAGAGCGGTAATAGTCGTGCCCCGTGTATTCATCAACCGGCCCACTTCACGATATAGACAATCCTCCCGAGCGGTGAACTCGCCCGCATTGACGAATGAGCCCGAACGGGGTGTTTGCGCTGCCGCGCCAGTCCCCACAAGCAACACGGCTGAGAGTAAGTTTATGAGTTTTCTCATTGGGGAGGTCTGCTGCACTGGTTACGGTTGGTTACGTAATAGGGTCATCGCGCTGACCGTGGCCGGACGCAATTAGCCGTTCGCATAAGAACGGCCGCTGCACCGCGGCCGCGTTGGCGGCCGTGCTGAAGTCCTTTTCGGCGTCATGGGCGCGCTCCGCGTCCGCGACCAGCATCAGGGCTTCCATCGCGTCTTGCCACTCCGGCGCGCTATGCTGGGATTTCGGAAGCTTGGTGAGGTAGTTGCCGGCATCCTCAAGCGTGACGAACTGGCGGCCGGCTCCGGCATATGATTTCGCCGATCGGACATCAAGGGAAGCCGCTGAATTGGTGTCCCGGAAGCGTTGCCCACGCTAGAAATCCACCTTTTGGGCGCGAAAGGCTTACGGGTGTTTTTAAAGCCTCGGTCGGCTTTCGCAGCCGCTACGTGATGAATTATTTCTGCTCTCAACGAAACCGTTTTTGGTCCCTGACGGAACCGTCCTGAAACGGGTGCCGTGTATCGATTCGCCAACGAGGGCTGAAACAAATCAATTAATGAGTAAGTAAGAATGGCGTTTCCCCGGAAATTGGTGCTCCCGTTTGCCATCGTCGCAATATTCGCTTCGAGCGTTTTAATACCACCTGCACCCGTTGCTACTTTGCGGGGCCAGCCCGTGGTGGCACCCATCCCAGAACCGTTGCCGCTTCCATGCTCGAAGCAAGACTGGACGAATGCCGATCGTGGATGTCTCTCTTCGACCGCTCCACGGGACAAGACGCGTCAGACCACAACTGTCGCACCGGCAGAACTTGATCGCATGAGGCCGACCGCAATTCGTGGGCCGTATACCATCACCTGAAGCTATTTCTGAGGAAGGTCAGGGCGGCGGCGAGGCGTTATGTCGGTTGCCATGGCTGGGGTGGCGACCTTGGTCTGATATCGATTCTCCCGGTACCGCTCGAAACACTCTTTGGCGGCTGTACGTTCCTTGGTGAGCTTCTTGCGGGTGAACAAGTCTTTCGGCGTTTCAGGAGCCGTCATTGTCGGAACTTACAAGATTGCTGGTCCTAGCCGGCGCGTTCGTCGCTTTCATACTGGCCGCGTATCTGCAGGAGGGTGGGACCTGGCACGGTCCACACAGTCTGCGCAAATCGCTTCACCCGAAGAGCGCCACGGTGGGAATGCACGAAGTTCGTTACGGCTGTGACGGGTGTTACAGGTCTGTCGGATGACACTCACCTCTGCAGCCCGGCCTCGAATAACGCACCAGCGTTTACTTTAGGCGCGTGGGGCTCAATGATCTCGTTCGGCCATAAACTCGGTGAACTTTTTATACGTCCAATGACGTCCATCGTGACGCCTCCAGACTTGTCCATAGACGAGGCGGCCTGTGATCGATCGACGCGGGACGACTACGGTCCACAAATGCCATGCCTCTGTCCAAGCGGGTTGCGGCTTGGAGTCCGTTACGGTGTGATTATCGTTGCTAGCAAACATGGCTGCTCTTCAAAAACTAAGCCGCCGAGCGGAATATGATCGCGCGACGGCTTTGCCATGCAAGGTCCGGATGGGGGCAATATCCGGTGGAGACACGCTTACTGTTACTCGCTTTTTCATAATGGGATTTCTATTATCGCGCTGCTCATGAACGGGCGATGGACTGTCGATTACATCTTGTTAAGATGCCGACGTTAGCTCGCGCGCACATGTGCCCGCCGCGCCGCCGCCACCGCGCGTCGGCAAGGGTCCATTTAGGTCGCTTAAACGATGGCGCAGCCTTTATCGATCGCCGTCTTGAAAACTGATCTTAAGCCGGGATCGTTCAACACTTCTTCGGCGGCGCTGAATGAATTGATCTTTCGCCATTCCATACCCTTAGACGGCCGGCGCAAAGCGCTCACATCCAGAACATAAGCCACGCGCTCAGGACCTTCCTCATGCGTCCCGTTTCAATGAATTTCTGAAGCCGCCTGGTCATTTCTTCGCCTTCAGCGCATCAGCACCACGGTAACATATCGCGCTGTGAGAACGGCAGGGCCCCGAAAAGACCGATACGGACGCCCAAAAGCAGGCGGCGGTTTCGCATCATTTCCTCTTCGTTCGCCGGATCGAAAGGCCAAGTCTGGTCGCCCTTTTGAGAATTGCTTTAGGCGAGCGTTGGAGCTTAACGGCGATGGCTTCCAGCGTGTGCGTCTTCGATAGCACCATCAACTCGCGATCACTCTTCATGGGCCATCCGGGTCTTGGTTTGCGGGTCATTACGGCCTAGCGCTCTTCGCCTTCAGCCCGAGTTCGACTAGGCGGCGGATGGCCTCGGAGCGCTCAATTTTCATATTCTGATGCGCTATCCACTCATCAATCGACTGCATTTCGTGCTCAGTCCACTCGGGGTTAGGGTTGGCAGCTAGCGCCTTTTGTGCCGTCCTTTTTGCGGCGGTCGCGACTGCTGTGATCTTGGCAATGGTGCTTTCTTTCATCGGATCTTCGCCTTTTGCGATGTTTCACGATCCTTCCGGGTTAGCACAGAGGCTATCGGAGTTTACGCGAAACGCCCAGCTACCGACGCTTGGAAAGCACCCAGATCGCCAATGTCCTAGTGGGAAAACGGCGGCGGCTCTCCAAATGACTCGCCTATCGGTTGTTCCCTTGGCAGACTGCCCCCAATTCCTTTAAGAACTAGTCAGGCGGGGGAAATGTCCGAGAGTGCCCACGAACGCATTGTACTGCTCAATCGTATTGTCAGCCGATCGGTTACGACCGCTCCCGAGGTCCACAAGCCGGATACTCATGGGCTTGAAGAATTGCTGAACATTCTCAATTCGCGACGAACCAAAGGTTTTGCAATTGAATATTTGGGCGGCCTCGACGACGAGGACGAGGATAGGCTCATGTCCACGCACGCCGCGTTCTTAAGGCGGCCAGCGCGCCGACCTCGTAGACAAGAGCGAGCCGCGCGGCCGTCGATATCCGCTGTAAGGTCCCGGGCCGTCGACTGTTCGCGACCCGTTGCGGACCTTTGAAGAGTGTAGCCTACGAGGATGCGCGCGCTGACCACGAACCAAAGGCGTCCGAGACGACCTCGTCGAACACGCCGAGATCAACGTCCTTCGTGGATTTGAAGCTGATGCAGTAGCCGGTGATCTTGGCTTTCCCGATCCGCGACCCGTAGGTCTTGGAAAGGTGTTTCTTGTCTTTCAGACCCATGACGTAGACTGAGATTCCGGACGTGTTCGCGCTCAGACCGATCTTGTAAAACGCTCTAGTTTCTCCGGAGGCATAGCTTAGGGTTTCGAGCCCATATCCGATGTTTGGATTGGAAACCACTTTGCCTTCACTGTTTCTGCCGTCCAGAAACCAGAGTTGGGCTTCGGGCGAAATCTGCAGGATACGCCGATCCAGTTCTCGCAAATCCTCGCTCTTAGCCCAGGACTGATCGTTGATGTATCTGTCGATCTGCTCACGCACGCTCACGCCACGATCTCCCTATCCGTTGCGCCGGCTGTGACTCGCGTTGCCAACACTGATTTCTTTCCGAAGCCGATCTCATGTCCGCTCGCCACCCCCAGCCGTCCATCGCAAGGTCCGCTTCCAGGCCCGCCTGACAGGGTTGTGTGAGCAACCGCAATCAGACAAGAGGTTGCACATTGTCGGGATGGGCGCTTTCTCAACGGTCTGGAAACCATGCGAATGCTCGATAAATCGCGCTAACGATTTGGAAAATTGTAGCCGACAAATTCGACCTGGGGCCAGAGGGGAAATAATTCATGAGTGACAAAGCCGTTCTTGAAAACGTCCGTCGGTATCGCGCGGTCGCTTCGTTATATCGCCAGACAGCAGCGTTCCGTCCAGTTCAAAGACGTTCTCTCTTGGCTGAAGCCGAACGATGGGAGCATTTGGCCCTATCGGAGCTTGAGGCTTACTTTTCGGTCTGCGAGGGAGCCCAGAGCGTCGAGCAAAACAGGGAAGCAGCCTGAACCTCCGCTTATCCGACGATCCAGGCTTGCCGTTTTTCACTCTTAATTGATGGCGCGATTCGCGCGCCATCTCGCGGCGAGCAGCGATAATGGTGCGGATGATTTTTTCGCGTACGTGGGGTCGCCCATGCTGGTGGGGCCGATTAGTCGCTACCGCTTACGCCCGCCCCATCCAGCAAGTCCATCGCCTTATTTATTTTCGCTAACAGTTGTTCGATTTGCTCCCGTTCTTCTGGACTCGGGTCTTCCTGTAGCCGTTCGATAAGTTGCCTCTTTTGCGCCAGTAGTTTTGCAATGGCTGACATCAGATGGCCTCGGGACCTGCAAACCTAACGAGATAGCCGTTCAATCATTTTTCTCGGCGGACGTTGTGACGAGCGTGCGGCGTCGCTTGCCAGCGCGACTTAAAGCCGAGCGCCCAAACTTGAAACGGACACGAGGAGCAATTTTATTCACCATATCGGGTTCGGATGTGGCAGAATGTTTCATCACCCTTGGCGCTAGGTGCTTTTGATACTATCGGCGGAAGAACTGGCAAAAGAGCATCTTCCCCAAAGCCCAAGGCCCCGCAAAGCGTGCGTGTTCAATTTCGACCTTAGGCGCGAAGCCAACAGATGACCGGGCAGTTAGGATTACACCCCAATGGAGAAAGACATGCGTGTATTTGTCCTCGCCGCGATGTTACTCGCCTCGTCAAGCCTTTGGTCATCCGCCGAGGAGCCGGGCAAAGCGCCGGCTGCAGCTCCGCAAGCTGGAACTCCGGCCCAGACTGACCAGAACTCCCAGCCACAACAGGATCAACGAATCGGACGCGACCAACCGAAGACCGAAGACCGCGAGATGGGCCCAGACTTTAAAACGCGCCGCGGCGACGGCGACCGCACGGGGCGCGACGACCGTGAGATGGGGCGCGGCGGGATGATGCGTCACAGCGATGGCGATCGTATGGGCCGTGATGACCACGAAATGGGTCAGGACTGGAGAAGGCATCGTGGCGATGATGTCAGTCGTGATCGCGAGCCGGAGCGCGGCGATCGGGACTGGGACCGTGCGGACCGGGATAGGGACAACAGGGGTTACGTCGATGCCGACCGACCCCGGCGCCGCGTGAAAGTCTGCGTTGAATACGACAATGGCGACGAATATTGCCGTTACAGACAATAAGACGCTACTGAGAATGAGCAGTGTGGGGACCGGCCCCGACCCGGACAATGCACGTGCGGCCACCGCAGCGCGCCGACGCTGCCGGAGCGTGCGGCCCCCGTCTAATAATGCCAGGGCTTTGTGACCGTTCGCACTGTCATCGCAACAGTAGAATAGCTTTACATCGGAAACTGTAATGACGAGTAGCCAAGGTCTGACATATTTTAGGGAATCGCCGCGGTTGAACGTTTCACAGCCGGGACAGGATCGCTATAATGTTTTCTGACCATGATAGGTCAGCTTGCACTACCCATTTGATCCGAACAGTTTCAAGGGGAGAATAATTATGGCAGCCGCGTGGCAGATATCAGGAGACTATTTCGAGAACTGCAACTGCAGTGTGGTCTGTCCCTGTCTCGTATCGAAATCCGCGCCGCTCACTTCGAGCCCAACCGAAGGCGTATGCGACGTCGCTCTGCTCTTTCACATCGACAAGGGAAGTTATGAGAGCACTGCGCTTAACGACCTGAACGTGGCGCTCGCAGTCCATACACCGGGACCTATGGCGGACGGAAATTGGTCGGTAGCCGCCTACATTGACGAGCGCGCCAACGAAAAGCAGACGGAGGCTTTGGGCGCCATTTTCACGGGAGCAGCCGGCGGACCCATGGCGCATTTTGCTCCACTGATCGCGAAGAACCTCGGCGTGAAGAAGGCTCCAATTACCTATAGCGTCAAAGGCAAAACACGCTCCGCGGAAATTCCGGGCATCCTGCACATGAGTGTTGATCCGCTGCCGACAGCACATCCTAGCGGCGAGATGTGGGCAAACGTCGGCCACCCGGTCAGCCCCGAAAAGCTCGCTTTTGCGGTAGGGGCACCCGGAAATACGTTTAATGATCACGGAATGCGCTGGGATAACTCCGGCAAGAATGGTCACTACGCGCCGATCCGGTGGTCAAGCACTTCTTGATAAACGCATCTGCTCTCGAAGGCCCTTTGCGCCGCGAACGCGCTATCATCATCGCCGCGCTCGGGGTACTCACCGCGCTCGCCTGGTTCGACCTCGTTTGGCTCGCCAACGATATGGCGATGGACGGCATGGAGATGACCGGCTACCGCATGATTCCCGCAGGCCAGGCTCTGATGATGCCGGCAAGCTCGCCATGGCAGCCGATCGAATTTGCTTATGTGTTCGCCATGTGGGTTGTGATGATGATCGGCATGATGACGCCCTCAGCGGCGCCGATCATCCTGGTTTACGCACGCGTGGGACGCCACGCAGTGGCAAGCCGGCCGTTCCGCGCAACTGCATGGTTTGCGGGCGGCTATTTACTGGCATGGATCGTCTTTTCGCTCGCGGCGACCTCGGCGCAATGGGGCTTTGAGCGTGCAGCTTTGCTCACGCCGATGATGGCCAGTGCGAGCAAAATTCTCGGCGGTAGCTTGTTGATCCTTGCCGGGCTCTATCAATGGACGCCGCTGAAGGACGTTTGCTTATCGCAATGCCAGGCGCCGCTTGGGTTCATCCTGAGGCACGGCGGCTTCCAAGGGACTGCGACCAGTTCCTTGATGCTGGGCTTTCGCCATGGGGTCTATTGTCTCGGATGCTGTTGGGCGCTGATGGTTCTCCTCTTTGCTCTCGGTGTGATGAATCTTTTCTGGATCACCGCGCTCGCTATCCTCGTCCTACTTGAGAAAGTCATACCGTCAGGCCGTGTGATTGCACGGATTGCAGGCATCGCATCTATTGTCGGGGGCTTGTGGATGCTGTTCTAATTGAGTTAGGCGCCCGCGGGTCGCTAGTCCATCAAGCCGATGTCGCGTTCTGGCACGACACGGACCTGTTGCCGCAGCCGAGGGATGTCCGCAGTTGAGCGATGAACGGACCTTGGCTTGATACGGCTTCGGCCATACCGCGGTCCGCGCGAGTTGGACGGTGTCTCTTGTTACCGTGCAACCTCGGCTGCGGCAAATCGGTATCGCGCGAGGAGAGGGTTTGCTTTGTACCTTGCTAAACCTCGCCAGGTAGCTCGTGCGTCGACGATCCAAGCCGGAGCTTCGCGCGGGTAGGGGGTTCTAGACGTCGTTTTCCGCGATGCGCCGGCAACCGACGGTCCGCGAACTTAGCTTGACCGCCGCATTCGATCGGGGCGCTGTGGACGGCGTCTCTTAATCAGGCGCATTAACCGAGAGGGTGGCAGCGGAGCGGTAACTTCGGGTTTTGGTTCGTCGTTGTACACCGGCGGCGGGGCAACGGTTGGAACCCCCTCTACGATAGCAGAATAGTCTTCGGCGGAAGTAGGGGTTTCAAGCGAAACTAAAAAGACGCGCCCCGCATCGGTGATCTGCCAATTTGCGCGATCGACGAAAACGAAACGCGATCGGAAAATATCGAGGCCGGGCGCGAGCGCGGCTAGACGTTTCATCCTGCCAGTCCAGTCGGGACCACTAGAAACAAGAATGGAGACCTGTCGCGTCAACTCGGGCAGTGCTGCTCGCGCGCCAGTCGGCGACGGTCGCGAACCCGGCGTCGGCGAGGAGCCCGTTGGGCGTGCGATCGCCGACCGCGACGAGACGATCCGGATCGGCATACGGAAGCGGACGCAGCAGGACGGCGTCCACGACGGTGAAGATCGCGGAGTTCGCGCCGATGCCGAGCGTCAGCGTGAGGACGGCCGCGGCGGTGAAGCCGGGTGTGCGCCGCAGCATGCGCAGGCCGTAGCGGACGTCCTGGCCGAGCGCGTCGAGCCACGGCAGGCCGCGCTGATCGCGCCAGGTCTCCGCGGTCTGCGCATCCCCGCCGAGGGCCAGCCGCGCCGCATGCCGCGCCGCCGCGGCATCGAGTCCCTGTTCGCGTACCGCTCCTCGAGCATCTCGCGATGAAACGCGAGCTCGCGCGCGAGATCGCCGTCCCGGCGGCCGAGACCCAGCGCACCTCCCAAGCGTGCGATCAACTCACCAATGGTCATGACGGTTGGTCCGTTTCCTCCGTCGGGAATTCCGCCTAAAGGCGGAAACTACGAGATCAACTTGTAGCTTCCGCCTCTAGGCGGAAGCTGGCCCTACTCGGCTCTCAAGGCACTGGCCGGATCGATCCGCAGCGCACGGCGGACCGGGACCCAGTGCGCGCAGAGCGCGACCACGAGTCAGCGAGCGCCGCGGCCGCGGCGAACGTCGGCGGATCCATGGGGCTGACGCCGAAGACCAGCGCGCCGAGGAACCGCGTGGCCGCGACCGCCGCCACCAGGCCGATGGCGACGCCGACGCCGACGAGCGAGAGACCGCTCGACAGCACCAGCCGCAGCACGTCGCGCCGCTGCGCGCCGAGCGCGACGCGGACGCCGACCTCGCGCGTGCGCTGCGCGACGCCGTACGACACCACGCCGTAGAGACCGACCGCCGCCAGCAGCACGGCCACCAGCGCGAACCCGGCCAGCAGCCGCATCACGAACAGCCGCTCCGCCGCCGCCTTTTCGACGAGCGACGGCAGCGTCGCGACCTGGTAGACCGGCACCGAGGCGTCGAGCTCGCGCAGCACGGCGCGCGCCGGCGCCGCCAGCGTCGCCGCATCGGCGGCTGCCGCCTTCACCACCGCGACCAGATACGAATCCGTGATACTGCGCCTGCGGCCACGTACATCGCCGGCGCCAGCGGCGCGGTCAGGTCGTCGTGGTGCACGTCGGCGACGACGCCGACGATCGTGCGCCAGGGTCCCTGCTCGGCGCTACCGATTCTGCGCCTGCGCGCCGAGCGGGCTGTCGGTGCCGAACACCGCCTTCGCGGCCGACTGCGAAATCACCATGACCGGAGCGGCGGCCGCGTGTCCGCCGCCGTGAAGCCGCGGCCCGACACATCGGAATGTCCATCACGCGCAGATAGTCCGGCGTGATCCCGTAGCGCTCGACGCACGGATCGTCCACCGGATTCGGCTTCATCCGGCCGTTCACGTGCAAGGCCGAGCAGTCGTAGTTGCCGCCGAACGGAATCTGCCCGGCCAGCGCGGCGCCCGTCACGCCGGGCAGCGCGCGCAGCCGCTCGACCACGCGGTCCTGGAAGACCCGCACGTCGGCGTCTTCCGCGTAGGCCGTTCCGACCAGCGAGAACTGGAGCGACAGGATCCGCGACGGGTTGAATCCCGGGTCGGCGTGGGTCAGCGCGACGACGGTGCGCAGCATCAGGCCGGCGCCGGCGAGCAGGACGAGCGCCAGCACCAGGTCGGCGACGACGAGGAGCGCGCGCGCGCGCGATCGGCCGCCGACGCTGCCGCGCGAGTCGACCGCCAGCTTCTGCTGCGCGCCCGCGGCCGAGCCGCGCCACGCCGGCAGCAGGCCGAAGAAGAGGCCGGTCACGATCGCGATCGCGGCGGTGAAGGCGAGCACGCGGCCGTCGACGGCGATGTGCTCGAGCCGCGGCAGCGAAACCGGCGCGAACGCCGCGAGCCCCTGGACGGCGAGCATCGCGAGCAGCACGCCGGCGAGCGCGCCGCCGGCGCTGAGCATCAGGCTCTCGGTCAGGAGCTGGCGGATGATCCGCGCGCGGCCGGCGCCGAGCACGGCGCGCAGCGCCAGCTCGCGCTGCCGCGTGACCGAGCGCGCCAGCAGCAGGTTGGCGACGTTGGCGCAGGCGATGAGCAGCACGAACCCGACCGCGCCGAGCAGCACGTAGAGCGCCGCCTGCACGTTCCCGGTGAGCGCGCCGCGCAGCGGGATGACGGCCAGCGATCCCGCGTCGTAGTCGGTCGGATGCTCGCGGCGCATCTGCTCGCGGATCGCGTTCATCTCGGCGGAGGCGGCGGCGATGCGTCACGCCGCGCTTCAGCCGTCCGAACCCGCGCAGGTGCTGGCAGCTCCGGCACGACGAATCGCCGTTCAGGTCGTAGCCGATCGGCGCCCACATCTCGGCCGACGCGTTGTAGTACCGCTCGGCATCGAGCGGCTCGAACGACGCGGGCATGACGCCGACGACGCGGTACTCGCGATCGCTCATGACCAGCGTGCGCCCGACGATCGACGGATCGGCGCCGAAACGGCGCCGCCACAGCTTGTCGCTGAGGAGCAGCACCCGCCAGTGATCCGGACGGTCGTCCTCGGCGGTGAAGCCGCGTCCGAGCGCCGGACGGACGCCCATCATGTCGAAGTAGTTCCAGCTCACGCGGACGGCCGGCACCCGCTCCGCCTCGCCGCTCGTGACCAGCGTCGGCATCCACGAGCGCATCATCGCGAGCTGCTCGAAGCTGCGGCTCCGCTCGCGCCAGTCGAGCACGGTCGCGAAGCCGACGTTGCTCGAGAACCCCTCGGCGTTGCGATCGCCGACGGTCACGAGCCGCTCGGGATCCGGATACGGCAGCGGGCGCAGGAGGACGGCGTCGACCACGGTGAAGATGGCGGTGTTGGCGCCGATGCCGAGCGCCAGCGTGACCAGCGCCGCGGCGGTGAAGCCGGGCGTGCGCCGCAGCATGCGGAGGCCGTAGCGCAGGTCCTGCCACAGCATCTCGAGAAACGGCAGGCCGCGCTGATCGCGCCAGGCCTCGGCAATCTGCGCGTCGCCGCCGAGCTCGAGCCGCGCGGCGCGCCGCGCCGCGGCGGGATCGAGGCCGCGCGATCGGTGACGCTCCTCGAGCATCTCGAGATGGAAGCGCAGCTCCTGGCTCAGCTCGGCCGTCGCGCTCGTCCGATCCCGAAGGCGCCCGCGGCGCGCGCCACCAGCTCGCGTAGTCTCATGGCAGTTCCTCGTTCGGCGGCGCCCCGCCCAGCAGGCGCGCCATGATCGCGGCCATGCGGTGCCAGTCGTCCGCCTCGCGCTGCAGCTGCTTCTTGCCCGGCGCGGGTCAGGCTGTAGAACCGCGCCCGCCGGTTGTTCTCCGACGTGCCCCACTTCGACGAGATCCACCCGCGCTGCTCGAGCCGCAGCAGCGCCGGATAGAGCGTCCCCTGGTTCACCTGCAGCAGATCCTCGGAGACCTGCTGCAGGCGCTGGGCGATGCCGTAGCCGTGCTGGCTGCCCATCGAGTCCAGCGTCTTCAGAACCATCAGGTCGAGCGTGCCCTGCAGGACGTCTGTTTTACCTGGTGCCATAGGTCAGACCGCGCCTTCCGCCTCCGCCAAGGCTACGGCGGACAAGCGCGCAACCCTCATGTTGATTGCCAACAGGAGGCTACCCGTCGCTTCATGTTGGATGTCAACAGAAGCGGAAAGGTTGGCGGAAAAACGCCGGGTGGAGTAAAAGAGGCGCATGACTGCAGCCCTGCTCCTCGCCCTGGCGATTGGATCTCCTCAGGACGGCGCGTTTCGCGTCGGCACCGCGGTCGCGCCGCGCGGCCAGGTCGGCCGCGGGGCGATCGAGGTCCCCGCCGGCTCCGACGCCGCCCTCACCATCCCCGTCGCGATCGTCAACGGCGCCAGGCCCGGACCGGTGCTGGCGGTGGTGTCGGGCGCGCACGGCACGGATACGCCTCGATCATCGCGGTGGAGCGGCTGATCCAGCAGCTCGATCCGAAGACCATCACCGGGACCGTGATCCTGGTGCCGCTCATCAACGTGCCCTCGTTCGAGCAGAAGATCGCGCACGTGAACCCGACCGACGCGAAGAGCATGAACCGTTCGGTACCCGGGCAAGATGGACGGCACCCAGACCGATCGCGCATCCTTTCTCATCACGCGCGAAGTGGTCGACAAGTGCGACCACCTGATCGATCTGCACGGCGGGGATCTCGACGAGAGCCTGCGGCCCTACTCGTACTGGACGAAGACCGGCAACGAGAAGCAGGACGCGATGTCGCGCGAGATGGTGCTCGCCTTCGGGCTCGACACCATCATCATCTCGGCCGACCGGCCGAAGGATCCGGCGGCGTCGCGCTATCTCGAGAACACGGCGTCGCTGCGCGGCAAGGCGTCGATCACCGCCGAGGCGGGCCACGCCGGCACCGTCGAGCCGGACGATGTGAAGGCGCTCGTGGACGGCAGCCTCTCGGTGATGCGGTATCTCAAGATGATGGACGGCGCGCCGCTCATGGTGGAGGCGCCGGTCTGGATCGAGCGCGTCGCCGGCATCACCAGCGACCTCAACGGCATTTTTTATCCGGCGGTCAAGCGCGGGACCTACGTGCAGAAGGGGATGAAGGTCGGCCACATCACCGATTACCTCGGAAAAACCATCTTCGAGGCGATGGCGCCGGAGAGCGGCGTGGTGCTCTTCATCAGGGCGGTCCCGTCGATGGTCAAGGGAGACACCATCGCCAACATCGGCGTGCCGGTCCGCTGAACTCCCCTCCGGGGGTGTGCGTATAGCAGTAAATGCTGCAAGACATACGGTTCGGGCTCCGGCTGCTGTGGAAGGATCGCGGCTTCGCCGCCACCTCCATCCTCACGCTGGCCCTCTGTATCGGGGCCAACGCCGCGATCTTCGCGGTGGTCAATTCCGTGCTCCTGCGGCCGCTGCCGGTGCCCACTCCGAACAGCTCGTCCACATGTACAACGCCTATCCTGGAGCGGGTGTGGTCGGCGGATCGACCGGCGTGCCCGACTACTACGATCGGCTGCGGGAAACGACGGTCTTCCAGGAGCAGGCGCTGTACAACACGCG
>CAWDEH010000006.1:0-96721 GCA_963801295.1 uncultured Chitinophagaceae bacterium | reverse complement strand
AGGGGCGAAACAACTATTGCCGGCACTGGATGCTATCATTAATACTGCTGCTGAACATGATGTACAGGAAGTGGTGATTGGTATGGCGCATCGTGGAAGTTTGAATATTCTTGCCAATATTATGGGTAAAACCTATGAACAGATATTCAGTGAATTTGAAGGAACTGCAAAACTGGATCAGACCATGGGAAGTGGCGATGTAAAATATCATATGGGTTTTGGCAGTGAAGTGAAACGCGATCGATAAAACCATTCATCTTAAATTATGCCCAATCCTTCTCATCTGGAAGCAGTGGATCCGGTGTGGTTGGTTTTGCAAGAGCAAAAGCAGATGTATTGTATAAAAGTGATTATGATAAAATTCTTCCGATACTTATTCATGGAGATGCTTCCGTTGCCGGACAGGGAATTGTTTATGAAGTTTTGCAGATGTGCGGACCTGAAGGATATTATACCGGAGGAACCATTCATTTTGTGATCAATAACCAGATCGGTTTTACCACAGATTTTGATGATGCAAGAAGTTCCGATTATTGCACTTCACTGGCAGCTATGGTACAGGCACCGGTATTCATGTAAATGGAGATGATCCGGAAGCCGTGGTGAAATGCGCTGAAATAGCAACCCGCTACCGCCAGGAATTCAATTCAGATATTTTTATTGATATGGTTTGTTATCGCCGTCATGGTCATAATGAAGGCGATGATCCTAAATTCACGCAACCACATTTGTATGCGCTGATCGATAAACATCCGAATCCACGAGAAGTTTATACACAATATCCTTATTGGAAAATGGGGAAGCCGATGCACAGGAACTGGCCAAGGAAATGGAGAAGAAATTCTGGAACGATCTGCAGGAAAGACTGGATGAAGTAAAACAAAATCCTCTTGCCTTATAATTACCAGCAACCGGAATTGTGGTGGAAAAGTCTGCGTAAAGCAACTGCGGAAGATTTTGATACATCTCCCGTTACAGCCATTCAGAAGACGGATTTCAAAAAATTTTCAATGCCATGATGAAATGGCCGGAAGATTTTACAGCCACTGAGAAAAGTGGAAAAACTATTACAGGATAAAATAAAATTATTTAACGAAGAACAAAAGTGATTGGGCAACCGGTGAATTATGGCCTATGGAAGTTTATTGCTGGACGGAAAGATGTGCGGATGAGCGGACAGGATGTACAGCGGGGAACTTTCTCTCACCGCCATGCTGTTTTACGGGATGAAAATACCGATGAAGCTATAACCGGCTTAGCCATATCCCGGAAGCGAAAGGGAAGTTCAGAATTTATAATTCTTTGCTAAGTGAATATGGTGTGCTGGGTTTTGAATATGGATATGCAATGGCCAATCCAAATGCATTGGTTTTATGGGAAGCACAGTTTGGTGATTTTTGCAACGGTGCGCAAACAATGATTGACCAGTTTATTGCTGCCGGAGAACAAAAATGGAACGGATGAATGGATTGGTGTTGTTGTTGCCACATGGCTATGAAGGACAGGGACCTGAACATAGCAGTGCAAGCATGGAACGTTTTTTACAAATGTGTGCAGAATTGAATATGGTGGTTACCAATATTACCACTTCCGCAAACTTCTTTCCATGCTTTGCGACGGCAATTGACATGGCCTTTCCGGAAACCACTGATCAATTTTTCACCGAAAGCAAATCTTCGTCATCCCGGGTAGTTATTCAGCAATTGCATGAATTTACCAACGGCGGATTTAAGGAAGTGATTGATGATGAGTTTGCAGATGATGCCGCACAGGTAAAAAAAGTTTGTTCTGCAGCGGTAAAATTTATTTTGAACTGGCAGAAAGACAGCAAAAAGATAACAGGAAAGATATTGCGATCATTCGGCTGGAACAATTATATCCTTTGCCGGCTAAACAACTGGATGAATTGTATAAAAAATATAATAAAGCCACCTGGTTCTGGGTGCAGGAAGAACCATTGAATATGGGCGCAGCTCTTTCCTGCAGATGAATCTTAAAAATATTAATTATGGAGTTATCAGCAGGCAGCCAAGTGCTTCAACTGCTACCGGTTATGCTAAAGTGCATGCGCAGGAACAGACGGAAATCATTGAAACCGCATTCAGCATTTGATTAATCGAAAATTCATCGTGCTTACCATGTTAAATAAATTATCTTCGTGCACGTAAATTTTATAACAGATGATTGAAATTAAAGTTCCGACAGTAGGCGAATCCATCAGTGAAGTAACCCTATTGAAATGGATTAAAAAAGATGGCGAATATGTAGAAAGGGATGAAGTGATTGCCGAACTGGAAAGTGAAAAAGCAACTTTTGAAGTAAATGCCGAAAAAGCAGGTGTTTTAAAACCATCGGGCAAGGAAGGTGATACGTTGAAAATTGGAGATGTTGTTGCGCAGATTGATGAAACTGCCGCCAAACCGGCAGCAAAGCAGCTGCGGAAAAAGCGGAAACAGCGCCTGCTTCCAATGAGGCAACCGGAGCCCGAAACAAGAAGCAGCTCCGAAATAATAACAAAGCATCCGGTAGCTGCAGAAGCCGGCAAGCCATGCAGCTGCCGATATAAAAGCAACTCCCGTTGCCGCCGCGATCATCGCGGATAAAAAAGTGGATAAGGGTTCGATCATTCCTTCCGGTGCCAATGGAAAAATTGTGAAACATGATGTGCTGGAAGCGCTTGAGCAATCCCGGTCGCCTGCCGGGCAAGACCATTATTTAGCCGGGACGATGAACAGGGAAAAAATGAGCAATCTGCGGAAAACCGTTTCCCGCAGACTGGTGGAAGCAAAAAACACCACGGCCATGCTCACTACTTTTAATGAAGTGGATATGAGCCAACGTCATGGAGCTGCGCAGTAAATACAAAGATAAGTTCAAGGAGAAGCATGGGGTGAACCTGGGCTTTATGAGTTTTTTTACCAAGGCATGTTGCTTTGCACTGCAGGAATGGCCTGCGGTGAATGCTTATATTGATGGCGACGAACTGATCTATCATGATTACTGCGATATTTCCATTGCGGTTTCCGCACCGAAAGGATTGGTGGTTCCGGTGATCCGGAATGCAGAAAGTCTGAGTATGGCGGAGATTGAAAAGAAAGTGGTGGAACTGGCCGGAAAGCCAGCGAAATAAACTGAGCATGGAAGAAATGCAGGGCGGAACATTCACCATTACCAATGGCGGTGTATTTGGTTCCCTGATGTGCACGCCGATCATTAATATTCCGCAGTCAGCCATTCTCGGCATGCATAAAATAGAGGAAAGGCCCGTGGCGGTAAATGGCCAGGTCGTGATCCGACCCATGATGTACCTGGCAGTAAGTTATGATCACCGCATCATTGATGGCCGTGAATCCGTCAGTTTCCTGGTGAGGGTAAAAGAACTGCTGGAAAATCCCGATCAGTTATTGTTTGGAAAGGATCCGGTGAAGGCGCTGCTGGAGCTGTGATCCCATGCGCTGCTTCCTTACGCGCTAAATGCAGGAGGCCATTGAAAATCATATTTTTTAAGTCTTGGGAAAGACGCTGACACGAGTTAATTCTTTCTGTGTGTCAGCAAACCCTGCAATTCCATCAATTGCTTTTCGCTTGTGAGTAATTGCGTCTGCAATCTTTGAATTTGTTCCGCGTTAGCGCCCTGGTACATAATATTGACGCCGTGGTTGCCCTCGTAATTATTGAAATTATTGGTGTACACTCCCTTCTCCTTGTAGTTCAATATATATTCCGGAGTGCACCCCAGGATTTCGGCAATTTCTTCCAGCCGGGTCAGCGTAATCTCCGCTATATTATTTTCGATATTACTATACGCTTTGGTTGAGATGCCCAGCGCCTTTGCGATTTCTTCCTTCTTAATTTTCTTTTCCTTTTCCCGGATCTCCCTGATATTTTCACCGACTTTCATAACCGCCTATTTTTATTAAAAGTGAAATTCCGATTAAATATACACTAAAAAGCGATATTATTTTCCCGCAGCAGGGCCTCCAGCAGGGCAATGCGGCTTCTCTCGCTTGCCAGTAATTCTTCCTGCAATTTCAACACCTCGTTTATTTGTGGATCCGGAAATCCCTGGTTCATAATATTGATGCCGCTGTTCCCATTGTGGTTATGGAAATAGTTATAGAAATCGCCTTTTGCCTGTTTGTAGTTGATGATGTACGAAAGGCTGCAATTCAATATCCGGGAAATTTGTTCCAGCCTGCTGATTGTCAGTTCAGTTATATTATTTTCTATATTGCAATAAGCCCGGGTTGAAATTTTAAGTTCTCTGGCTATATAGCTTCTTTTGAAATTTTTTTCGGTAACGCGTATCTCCCGAATATTTTCTCCAAGCTTCATAAAAAAAATTATATGGTTCGCGACGGATTAAAAATCAAATTCGATTTTATGTGTTCGCAGCAATTTTTCCAGTTTGGGTATCCGGCTTAATTCCTCCTGATAAATCTTCCGGATCTGATCAGGGTCAAATCCCTGGAAGTTAATATTTACTCCCTGGTTTCCCTCCTTATTCTCGAAATGATTATAAATACTACCAGAAGATTCTTTATAACGGATGATATAAACAGGACTGCAGGAAAGGCTCTGCGCAATTTCCTCAAGTTTTGAAAGTGTAATATCAGTCTGGTTCGTTTCTATTTTCTCATACAACCCCACGGAGATTCCGAGTTTCTTTGACATATATTCGGGAGAGAGTTCTTTAGCCTGTCTTATCTCCCTGATGTTTTGCCCGATTTTCATATGTTTTATTATAAAAATACTAAAACTTCCTAAAAAGAAGTAAAACTTCCTGACACGGAAGTTAAAATCTTGCTTTGGTTATTCTCCGCGGCTACCTTGCCCGGCAGTCTGATTTGCGGCTGGTCGCCTAATCTCTTCAAAAAACTTCCCGGCGTTGCGAACACACATCGTTAGATGAAGGTCTGTTTCGGGATGCGCTTCTTTTTATTTGCAAGTCTATGAATCCACAATTTCAGTTTGAGTCTCCGCAGCGTCTGATTGAAAGTTTTCGATCCGGCGATTTAGGCGCAATGAAAACGCTTTACCAGTTGCATTATAAATCCGTTTGGTATTTTGCCAACCGCATTTTAAGGGATGCGGAACAGGCGGAAGACATCGTTACTGAAACCTTTGTTAAGCTATGGGAGCGGCGGGAGAAGTTTGACAATCTGAAAAGGATTTCAAGTTTTCTGTTTTTGGTTACCCGCAATGCCTGCTTCACCCACCTCAAGGCTTTAAAAAGAAAGCAGGCCTCATTAAAAGAAATCCGATACCTCAGTGCGGAAACGGATCAGGAGATGCAGGCCGAACTGGTTCGTGCGGAAATGATGCGGCAGGTGCTGCTGGAAGCGGAATCCTTCTCTCCGAAAATGAAAAAGGTGTTTGACCTGCTGTATAAAGAAGGCATGAGCGTGGAGAACGCCGCCCGCGAACTCGGCCTCTCCGTTTTTACCATTATCGCGCATAAGAAAAACGCCATCAGCATACTCCGCAAAAAACTGGCGGGTAAGGGGTTCCCCTTATGGCTCCTTTTTTGAGCTACTGCCTCAATAATTCCCTTTTGTTTGTACTAACTTTAAAAGAGAGAAAACTTTTTTTGTTTAAAATTTAGCCTGATCCGGCCATCCGGTAGTTATATACCCGAGCAAAGGCTGATAACCACAAATTCATGATCGAGATTCCTGTCATCGTTTCCATTCTTACCCGCTACCAGCGGCAGGAACCGCTTTCGGAATCCGAAAAAAGGATCCTGGAAAACTGGTTGCGGGCGTCTGAAGCCAACCAGGATCTGTTTAACGATCTCAGCAATGAAGAAGGCTGGAACCGGGAAATTGCTGACTTGCAGGCAAAGGACGATTCCGCCACCTGGAGCCGGATCCAGGAGAGGATTGAAGCCATGCAGGAAAAACCGGCGCCGGTTCATTATATATTTCCTTTCAAAAGATGGGCGGCCATTGCAGCCATTTTTATCGTAGCGGTGGCGGGCACTTATTTTTTGATCGGTCATCATAACAGCATCTTTCCGGAAAGAAACGAAACGCAGGCAGAGCGGTTTAGGAACGATATTCCGGAAGCGAAGCCGCAGCCGATGCTGACGCTCGCCAACGGAACGCAGATCCGGCTCGACACGGCGAGCCCTGGGAGGCTGGCCGTTCAGCAAAACGATAACAACGAAAATAATATTTGGAAAACCGATAGCAATAGCCTGGTCATCAAAGAAACCGCGAATGGAAGGGAAGAAAGATTGAATACGCTGAGCACGCCCATCGGAACGCAGTACCGGCTAACCCTGTCCGACGGCAGCCGGGTATGGCTTAATGCCGGTTCAGGACTTCAGTTCCCCTCGACCTTTACAGGCGCCTACCGGAAAGTGATCTTAACCGGAGAGGCTTATTTTGAAGTGGCGAAAAATGCAGCCAAACCGTTTTATGTAGAAACGGGCAACAGCAGCACGCGGGTACTCGGCACGCATTTTAATGTCCGGAGCTATGCCACTGAACCCACCACAAAAACCACCCTGCTGGAAGGCCTTGTCATTTTCCGGGCCGGGAGAGACAGCGCCGTGCTGCGTCCGGGACGGCAGGCCAGCCTGCGGCAGAACGGAATTATTTCGGTGGATTCGGTGAATGTACAACAGGCCGTTGCCTGGCGCGACAACCTGTTTTGGTTTCAGGCGGAGACCTTTGAAGGGATCATGACGGAACTTGGCCGCTGGTACCCGATCCGTGTTCATTACCAGGGGAAGATTTCCGAAAAATTTTCCGGCATCCTGCCCCGAGGCCGCTCGTTGATTGAAGTGCTGAAAACCCTGGAGCTTGCCGGCTATGTAAACTTCCGCGTCAGCGGAAATGAAGTTGACGTCATACCCCGGAAAACCGGAACAGAGAGTTCTTAGTTCCTCTTGCTAGTCCAATTTTAGTGTAAAAAAAAATTACGGCATGATCCCGATCGGGATTGTCATGCCCAAACCAAACTATCTGTTATGTGTAAACCATCGCTCATCCTTTTCCTGCTTTGCGGCTTGTTCAGTTTCCGGACTGCCCGCAGCCAGCAGGTTACGCTGAACCGGGATCAGGCTTTGTTGCAGGAGCTGTTCCTTGAAATCCATCAGCAGACCGGATACTTCTTTTATTATGCCAACAACGACCTCGACGAAGCGAAGCCGGTTACGATCCATGTGAGCAAGGCTCCGCTGGAAGAGGTTCTCGGAATCTGTTTTTCCGGCCAGCCGCTGATATACCGGATCGACAACAAAACGATCGTCGTGCAGAAAAAGCCTTTTGTGCCGGCCTCCCTTATTGACCTTAAGGGCAAAGTGCAAACGGAGCAGGGGGAGCCACTGGAAGATGTGAGCGTGGAACTTGCGGGAACGCATAAGGTGGTTTCCACGGGCAGTGGAGGGGAATTCAGTCTGGATAAAGTGAATGAAAATGCGGTTTTGAATTTTAGTCATGTGGGGTATGAGGCGCGATCCGTCACTTTAAATAAAAATCAATACCTGACAGTGATTCTAAAACGATCCGTTAGCAAGTTGGATGAGGTGCAGGTGATTGCTTATGGGACCACGACAAGAAGATTCAATACAGGTTCGGTGAGTACAGTTGCGCAGGAGACAATCGAATCGCAACCAGTTCCCAATCCACTCCTGGCCCTTGAGGGGAGAGTTTCGGGAGTTTTTATCACCCAGCAAACCGGCATGCCGGGCGGTGCGGTTAATATACAGATCCGGGGTCAGAACAGCTTGCGAGTGGGAGGAAATAATCCTTTTTATGTAATTGACGGGGTTCCGTATACATCGACTTCGATTTCCTCGATCTATACCTCGAACAGCACAGTGGGTGGGAACCCGTTGAATGAAATCAACCCGTCAGATATCGAACGGATTGAAATATTGAAAGATGCGGATGCAACGGCCATTTATGGTTCCAGGGGATCAAATGGCGTAGTATTGATTACCACAAAAAAAGGAAGTCTCGGTAAAATGAGATTTATCCTGAATGCTTCCACTGGTATTGCGCGCGTTGGGCACATGATGCCGCTAATGAATACACGTCAATACCTGGACATGCGCCATGAGGCTTTTAAAAATGATGGAACTCTTCCAGGGCCTTATGATTTTGATGTGAATGGCTGGGATACTACTAGATACACAGATTGGCAAAAAGCACTGATTGGCGGAACTGCCGGAATTTCGAATTTCCAAGCATCGATTTCCGGCGGATCGAAAAATACGCAATATCTTCTCAGCGGATCGTATAATTATCAGGGAACCGTTTTCCCGGGCGATCAGAGTGATCAGAAAGGTTCCTTTCACCTGGCGCTTAACAACGTTTCGGAAAATCAAAAACTTCATTTCGGGTTGACTGCCGAGTTCTTGTCTGATAACAATCAACTGTCCAATTACGATATGACCAGCATCGCGCTGAACGCCATACCTGACGCGCCCTCAATCTATGACTCTTTAGGGAAATTGAATTGGAATGGATATTTCGATAATCCCTATGGACACTTAATGAATGAATACTTCAGCCGAATGGATAATCTAATCAGTCATCTTCAGATGAGCTATCAGTTGGTAACTGGATTACGACTCCACCTTAGCGGGGGGTATAATATTCTTCAATCAAAGGAAACTGCAACCACTCCTGTAAGTTCCTTTAACCCTTCCTCTGGCTTGACAAGCGGCTTCGCAACTTTTGCGCGGAGTTCTCTTTCTTCATGGATCTTAGAACCGCAATTGGCATATGATAAGCAGTGGGGTGGTTTTCGATTAAATGCGCTGGCGGGAACCAGTTTCCAGGAGAATAAAAATGAGAGTCAGAGTCTCGGAGCTTCTGGGTACGTAAATGATTTATTGCTCAAAAGTCTTGCGGGCGCCAGTGAAATTGATTTATTGGATGCTTCGAATATCATTTACCGGTACCAGGCGGTTTTTGCAAGAATAAATGCACGGTGGAATGACAAATATCTAATCAATTTGTCTGGTCGAAGGGATGGCTCCAGTCGGTTTGGTCCAGGCAGACAATTTGCCAACTTCGGATCTGTTGGAGTAGGATGGATATTTACCAGAGAGAAATTTATGAAAGATCATTTCCCAGCATTAGGATTTGGGAAACTGAGGGCAAGTTATGGAAGTGCAGGGAATGATCAGATCGGAGATTATGGGTATCTGAGTGTTTATTCTCCAACAAATTATGCGTATCAGGGCGTCAACGGACTCTATCCGGCAAACCTCTTTAATTCGGAATATAGTTGGGAGAAAAATCTAAAAATGGAGCTTGGACTTGATCTGGGGCTTTTTCAGGAAAAAATACTAATTAGCGCGGCTTTTTACCGTAACCGGTGTTCCAATTTATTGGTTGGCCTATCCTTGCCGTTGATCACGGGGTTTAGTTCGATACAATCTAATCTTCCAGCAACAGTTCAGAACCGGGGTTTTGAATTGGAGATCAATTCAACGAATATCAAATCGTCTTCATTTTTATGGAAAACATCACTCAACCTGACTTTTCCAGAGAATAAACTAGTTGCGTTTCCAGGGCTCGAAACCTCGGCATACGCGAATATTTATAGTTTAGGAAAACCGCTTTCCGTCGTTAAAGCCTATCAGTTCGATGGTGTGAATCCACAAACCGGAACCTACCAATTTGTTTCTCAAAGTCATGCAGGCGACACAAGCAGCCCTGCATACCCATCCGACCTGCGGTCCAATCTGGCTTTATCACAGCGCTTTTACGGAGGACTGCTAAATACTCTTCAGTTTCGGGAATTTCAATTGGATATTTTTATTCAATTTGTACAACAAAATGGAAGAAATTATCATTCCGGGAATTTCACGATGCCAGGGACTCGAGGCAACCAGCCCATATATGTCCTTGATCGCTGGCAGCAACCTGGGGACCAGACAGGAGTGCAACGATTTTCGCAAAACTACGCTGGCGATGCATATAAGGTCTTTAGTAAGTTGGGAAGTAGCGACTGGTCTGTAACTGACGCGTCTTTTCTCCGAATGACAAACCTTTCCATGAGTTATAACATTCCTACTGCCTGGAAAAAAGCACTTCGAGTAACTGATTGCAAATTATCATTCCGAGGGCAGAATTTATTTACTATAACAGGATATAGGGGTCTCGATCCGGAAAGTCAGAGTATTCTCCGGCTGCCACCTCTTCGCGTTTGGACAATCGATATTCAATGCATATTTTGAAATGAAACTTTATGAAAAAGATAGTTGGTCTATTTTATTTGTTGCCTTTTGTGATCTTTTGTGTGGCTTTATCGGGATGTAAGAAATTCGTTTCGATTCCAGCTCCGGAAGATAAGCTCGTAAATACTTCTGTATTCCAGGATGATGCCACCGCAACTGCTACTGTTTTGGGGATTTACGAGAAAATGATGGAGAGCATAGCCTATTTCTCCAACGGCGGCGTGACTTTTTATACCGGATTGGCGGCTGATGAACTGGTGCCAACTCCGACGAATTCAGTTTATAATGAATTTTATTACAATCAAATTAGTCCGGCAAATACTTCGCTGAAGACCGCACTCTGGGGTAGCGCTTATCAAACTCTGTATCAGTGCAATTCTGTATTAACTGGCGTTTCCAATTCACCGATTTCAGTTTCAGTAAAAAATCAACTTATGGGAGAGGTGACTTTTATGCGTGCGTTTTATCAGTTTTATCTGGTGAATCTTTTTGGAGATATACCATTGGTTACCCAGCCGGACTATACACTGAATAGAGTAGCCTTTCGTATGCCGATAGACAAAGTTTATAGTCAGATACTAAAAGATCTTCAGGATGCAGTAAAGTTACTTCCAGACAACTATGTCGATAAAAATAATCAGATGACGACGACCGAAAAGGTCAGGCCAAATAAGGGCGCTGCAAATGCGCTGATGGCGCGTGTTTATCTGTATATGAAAGATTGGAAAGACGCTGAGGCTACTGCAGGATTATTGATATCTCAAACGGATCGATATTCCTTAGATTCAGATTTGAATCAGGTGTTCCTTGCAGGAAGTGATGAGGCAATCTGGCAATTAATGCCGGTCGTTCCAAATCAAAATGCTGCCGAAGGATATATGTTTGTTCTTACTTCAGCGATTCCGGTGTATGCATCTCTGGACAGCGGATTAAGAAAAGGGTTTCAACCTGAAGATCAGCGGGCGAAGAATTGGATTGGCTGTTATGTAAATGCGGGAGATAGCGTGTATTATCCGGCAAAGTATAAAGTCAAGGTGTCGACCTCGCTTAGGGAATACAATAACGTACTGAGGCTTGCTGAACAGTACCTGATTCGATCGGAGGCTCGTAATGAAGAAGATAACGTTTCCGGAGCTGCTGATGATTTGAATAAGATCCGTCAAAGAGCAGGACTGGATATCACAGAAGCAAATGATTATGAAAGCATGAAGCTCGCTATTGAGTCTGAGCGGCGCCATGAGCTTTTTTGTGAATGGGGGCATCGTTGGCTGGATTTGAAAAGAACTGGGCGAATAGATGCGATACTATCCGAAAGGAAAAGCTCCTGGGAACCTACCGATTCTCTGTTCCCAATTCCTCAAATCGAGATTCAAAATGATGCTAACCTCACTCAAAATCCGGGCTATTGAGTGTCACGAACAGGGGGTGATTTTAAATTGATTCTTTGAGAGACGCGGAGCCATCTTAATGAAAGAGGTTCATCATATCGTTAAGTCCGCGATTTGTTTGAGAAGGAAATGTAAGAATCTCTGGCAAACGATATGAAAACAATCTAATGGCTGAAGGGATCAATCGGCAGACCGAGCCTGTTCGGGAATTTGGTCACTATCGGTCTGAGCCAATAATCTATTGGGTTATATTCTAATATTTTAAAATCATGAATCATGTTTTACGGTATTCTAAAGCATTATATATTTATTTGCGGCTATTTCTTCATTGATTTCTTTGTATTATTAGAGACTCCGGCTGCGCAACCGAACTATCCCGATATAGGAAAATCCTGTCCTGAGTTTATATTATCAGACATCCAAAACTATCCGGTAAAAAAGATATCTGTTAAGGCCTTCAAAGGAAAGCCGTTTATTTTGGATTTTTTTACTTTTGGGTGTACTTCCTGCTTTGAAAGTTTTCCGAAAATTGATGGGCTGAAAAAAATATTGGGCGATTCATTGGACATTATTTTGGTGGGAAAGGAGGATAAGGGCATCAGAACTCAGTTCGATAAATTTAAAAGTCGGTATAATCTGAATTTGCCTGTTTGTTATACCGCAAGTATTTTCGGGCGACTTGGTATTGTCCAAGTACCCTATGTACTTTGGGTTAATAAGAATGGGATAATTAAAGCGATTAGCAGCTGCACAGATTTGAATTCCGAAAATATTCGCCGATTTTTGAAAGATGAGCCATTTGATTTTGTTGACCGGAGTCATCGTGCCGGAATAGCCAGGGATTTGGCCTATGACTGGAGAAAACCGCTTTTAATTCATGATAACGGGGGAAATGATACGACTTTTCTTTCCCGTTCCGTGCTTAGCGCATGGAATCCTGGACTTCCGCAAATTATACCGGCTTTTGTCAGTAATACGGCTTACACGACCTATGGATATATGACCCATAATAGATTTCAGGCGACTGGCATTTGGCTGACTCACCTATACCAACTTGCATACGGTGATACTTTGTGGCAAACACCGAGTTTGGATCTCTCGAATTCTTATGGGAAATATGCAAACCGACCTGAACTTTTGGTGCAGGATACTTCTGCATTTCAACCCGATTTTAAAACTGGTAAGGGGCTTTATTGTTACGGTATGTGCTTGCCACCATGGAAATCCACCACCAAGGATATGCAGTTGATGATGCAAAGAGACTTAGAGAATTATTTTGGATATCAGGTTCGTGTTGTGGAGAAACCTGCAATATGTTGGGTGATTCGTGCTGATTCTTCTGCAGAAATAAAGCTGGAGACGAAAGGCGGTTCGCCGCATTTTCTGGATCACGATAGAACGGAGATAAAATTTGTAAATGCGCCCATGAAGGCCTTGGCCATTCAACTCTATATATCTCATTATTATGATGGGCCTTTTATTGATGAAACCGGCATTTCTTATAATATTGATCTTCATCTTAAGGTTTTTCCAGATGATAATTTGGATAAAATAGCTATAGCCTTAAAGGATGTGGGCCTTATATTATTTAAAACAACCCGTAAATTGAAAGTTATTGAGATTCGGAACCCCCAAGTCTGAATTAGAAACCGAGTTGATACAAGCTAAGATATTGATCACTAATTGTATAAAGCGTCTTATGATAAATCCCAATGCTGCTGATAGGTTGTTTCTTTTGTTTTGGAACATAAAAGCTGAATTGATACCGGCTATCAGAGACGCGATATACGTCCAGCACTGCATACCGATTAAAGTCTTCCATGTTTTCGTTGTCTGCTCGGAGGCTTGAGTATATGTAGAGCAAACCATCGCTACAACAAGCATTCTTATTTACATCAAAAGATGGTGACTGAAATGTGGTGGTCGTTCCTTCATTGGTTGGGTAGCTACCAATTTTAAGATGCGGTCTGGAGATTGTGTCAATTGTCTTACCCCTTGATACTAAATCCAAATTGCTGTCCAGTTGCAGAAATAAATTTCTATAACGGTATACATAAAATATCCTGCCAGTCGTTTGATCTAGACACATGCTGCCATCGCAGGAATAAAATCCGTCTACAGATGGTTCCAATAGAGTAGAGTCCTCCCAAAAAAAAGGTTTTTCCAACGATAATTTTGAAAGTGTGCTTTGTTTCAAGCGCTCATAATAAGTTTTTAAAACTATGGATTTTGTGGAAATTGCCAGAGCCGAAGTAAAAAAGGGAATGTTTCCCGAGGTGAAAGGATACATTGTGCTATCGGGTAGTGTTGAACGGTAAATCTTACCATTATTGCCATCACTTAGATAAACCTGCTGGTCAAGGACACTACATTTGAAGGAAAGTTTTTTGTTATTATCCGGAATTTTTAAAAACATAGTATCTTGATGTTGCAAGGAACGGTTGCTTATTAAAAAATAAGTGGGAGCTGTGCGGTTTCCCAGATAAACATGTTGACTGTCAAGTCCTGCAAGGTAAAATGAATTAAATCCCAAATCGATTGTTTTGGTCTTTGAAATGGGATGTGGAATATATAAACGCTTGAATCCATTTTTGTTTTGATTCGCCCAATGAGTATGTCCATAGAGATAGCAAAGCAATAATATGCTTCCCAAAAGGGCGAAAAGCAGACCGCGATATTGATTTAGTTTCATACGCATAGAAATGGAATTAATGGAAGGAACTGGCCTCAAAGCCAGTTCCTTATTATCAGTCTTTGAAAGAAGCGACGGGAGAGGTACAGGTGCCTGTGCCTGGGTTGTGCAGATAAGACTGAATGTCACAAGGTTGTAGTGAAGTGAGATTGCACGTTGAGATGATACATTCATTAGGAGTAACTGTTGATTGCATAAACAAATCGTTAGACATACCATTTACTCTTCCTTTGCTAACAAAAGCACTTCCCACGGCAAAAACAAAAGCGGCCGTTCCTAAAATAATAGTTCTTTTCATAATAAATCCTGTTTTTATAATATTAAAAAACGGGAAAAACTTTTTGAATGAAGATTGAGGCTTACTTTTTTATACAGGTGTTCAGCGAGGCCTGATTTATTGCAATAAATATTTTGATTTGAACGATAATCTTGATTCGAGTATAACACCTGTAACAGCAATGCCGATAAAAATAAGGTTGAAGACTAGGTGCTGATTCCAATTCATGTTCTGCAGGATACCGCCACAAGAACAGGGCGTGAACGGACTGAACCATTTTATTAGAATGATATAGCCAGAAAAGATTGCCATCAGGCTGAATGCAGCATAAAGCCCGATGCGTCTTCCCGCAGGTAGAAAAAGTAAAAATGAAATCCCCATTTCCAGCATCGGAACGAACCAAGGAATCCATTTTGAAAAATCAGTTAGGATTGGTGATTGCCCGATCTGCACTTTAAACCGTTGGAAATCGATCCATTTGCTGACAGCTGCGTAAATAAAAAGGAAAATAAAAAGCACGCAAATCGTGTCAAGGATGATCAATTTTGTTTTTTCTTTCATGGGGAATGTTTGGGAATACAAAGATGTATCTCTTAAACAGGGCTTTCCTAATTTTGGGCCTTTCGGTTTTTATACGTCATGACTGGTTATTTATATCGAGTTTGAGATCTTTTTATTTGTTGTACGTTTTCTGATATTGCCCGGGAGGTATACCCGTGAACGCCCTGAAGATCTTCGTGAAATAATAAATGTTTTTAAACCCCGTTTGGGCGGCAACCTGTTTAACCGGCATGTCCATTGTCCTAAGCAGGGTTTGAGCTTCCGTGATCCGTGCTTCTGTCAGCAGTTCCTGAATTGAGATTCCGTAATAGGACTTAAGCAGTCTTCGGAAGCGCTTGATCTGGCTAATTCTTGCCTGGTGAAGTAGTGCCTGAAAAGGAAGCGATTGGTTTTTGGTTGCGAGGAGCTTTTGTTTCATTTGCCGAAACCATGCTTCGTCCGGAAGACTGATTCGTGAAGGTTGAAAAGGCCCTGAATTCCTTTTTTCCAAAACCCGGAGTATCAGATTTCGTGTTAACTCCTCCAATACAAAATCCTCCCAGTCCGGCATAATTTCATGAAACAGGATTTCGGATAAGCGGTTGAGTAAAAGCTGGTCGGTGACCAGATTTTGCAGGATAAGGAAATCCGGATTGAAGGGGTTTACAGCCGGAATTTCAATATCCATAGATTGTAAATATTCCTCCTGAAACCTGATAAGCAAAAGCAAACTGGTTTCCTGATCAGAAAATACGTATTGGAAATCTGCTTTTTGCGGCTGGATAAGGAGGTTGCAGCTTCTTTCATGAAATCTTCTTTGGAATCCGCCCGGGGTCTGGTATGCGCCGGCGCCCAGCAACTGGAAAACCAGCGTGTAATCAGCTGTGTCCAGCGAAATCTGAAGAGGATCCTTGGTTTTTAACCTCAACTGAAAGATCCGAATGCTGACCCGCGCCGTTTCCCGGAATTCATATTCCAGGATGCCGGTTGGTTCTTCTGCCCGCCGGGCGGTCCAGCATTTACCGGCAAAGGGCGAAGGCGTTTCCACCGGCACAAGAGGCCAGTTGCCTGATAACTTTCCGCTGATCCGTGGTTCCAAAAATTTTTGTTTCCAAGTTATTTTGAAAAACCCGCGGCAATTTTTGAAAAACGCATAAAAACATTTGATTTTTATTAAAAACAGGGGGAAAAGGATTTGCAGGCAGGCCAGATAATCATTTCAGGATGTAAATTTTTTCTTACCTTAATTCCGAACCTTATCCATGCTTACAGAACAAATTGTATACGAACAGGGGAACCAATGGATTTCCCCGCAGATGGACGACCGTCCGGATACGGGTTTCGACAAGCAGGGTCTGGCCTTCTTTGGAAAGATTCGCATAAAATTCTTGCAAGGCCATTCATCACACTATTCTTTTTATTCCGTTCAAACAGAGGGCCCGGCAAAAATCAATATCAGCCTGATGCCGGAGCATTTGAATTTGCTGCTGGGCGATCACGGCGCTTTTACTTATTATAGCCATGGGATGCCGCGCCTGCTGGTTAAGACGTTTTCCGATATTTTTTATGATCCGGCGGAATGGCTCAGTTTCGAATTCGGACAACCGGGGCATTATTCGTTTCACTGGATTCAGATTCCTTTATCCGTCCTCGAACCCCTGCGGTCTTTGAACGGTTCATTGCAATGGCTTGCCGAACAAATGAAGATCCGGCAGACAGCCCGACTAACGTCATTACCCCTGCCGATGGATCCGGAAGCATGTTCCCGGCTGGAAGATTTATTTCAAATAAGAGCAGGTGAGCCGGCCGTAAAAAGTTTTGTAGACAATCAATGCCTGCTGACCCTGTTGCTGGCTGTAGAAAAGCAGATTTCAAAACGTTCGGACGCGCTTCATGAGTCCTTACCTCAATATGATCAGGAAAACCTGGAACGGGCGGCGGAAGAAATGATCACCGCACCGGGTTTTCGGATTCCGATTCGGGAGCTTGCCCGCAAATACCAGCTTAGCCCCAGCCGGTTTAAAGTTTTATTCAGGCAACAGTTCGGCGCGAATATTCGTCAGTTTCTCTCAAAGATCCGCATGGATAGAGCTACCCGGCTCCTGGTAGAGGGCCGGCTTTCCATTCGCGATATAGCTGGCGAACTGGGCTATGCGGGCACGTCAAGTTTTTCTGCGGCCTTTAAAAAGAAAATGGGGACGAGCCCCCGGAGGCTGGGAAGCAGGCTCCGAAACGGATTGACGAAAGCAGGCGCGTAATTTCCCTGGCGGAATGCCGAAATATTGTTTAAATGCCGTGATAAACAATTCGCGGGAACCGTAACCGGCGGCTTCTGCAATTTCCGATAGCGTTTTCGCGCTGTGTAACAGTTGTTCCACAGATTGCTGCATGGAAAGCCCCTGGCTGATTTTTCTTTTTGACCGGCCATAAAGCAAAAGGCAAAGCCGGTTTATGCGGGCGGCGGAAAGGGTTAAAAATGGATTATTTAGGGTGTTTTCACTGGGCAGCCATTGGCGGATCTTAATAATTTGCGCCAGCGAATGGCGCAGCATGATTTTTCTTTCCGGATTGCGTCTGCTGTTCAGGAGAAAAGAGTCGGTCATTAAATTTTTGAGCAGCAGACCGAGGGAAGACTGGTGATCCTCTCCGGCTAATCCTGCCAGCAGTTTCAGCAACCGGATGTCTAAAGTGGAAAAATATTCCGGATTAGCGATTATTTCACCTGGCAGTTCTTCCGGTTCCCGAACGAGTATCCAGATCTCGGGCGGGAACCGGGAAGGGGATTTCAAATACCGGATCGTCCGGATGCCCGGATCAAAAAAGTTTTGATAAAAATGATTTTCAGGAATTTTTTTATTGCCCACCCGAAAATCGCCGCAGACCACGATAAAACAGCAGAATAGTTTTTGCCTGTGTTGAAGGGAGCCGCTGCCGCCGGCGCTTCGGAGTTCCACTAAGGGAATACCATTAGCCGGTAGCTGTTGCGGGAAGAGATGAATGTCAGCGTGAATCAAAAATCAAAGTTTATTCTGTTGAAAAGATAAATTGTGCTGAACAGTTATTCGCAAATTGTAAGATAAAAATTTAAAACAACCGGCAAAGACTTGCGGCAATTTATTTTCGTATGCAGTCCATGCAAGATTTTTTCAGACCCGTTGATCCTTTTTCCCTGCAACCCGCCTGGGCGGTGAAAAAGTCTGCTGTGTGGAATAAGATCCTTGCCCTGCGCCCGGTTTATATTCCGGACGACCTGATGCCGCTCCAGCCGTGGATACATGCAAAAACGGGAAATATCAATACGCTTCCTCCGGCTGCCATTGTCCGGCTGCTCGCACATTATAAAAATATACTGGATTCTGCCAGTGGGCAGTCTTTGATTTTACTCGCCGATAATAAACCCGTATGTCAGTTCGATCTGCAGCACGTGGAAGACAGTGCGCTGTACAGGGTATTGCCGACCCGTGCCAATGACAGTGTGCTGTATTGCCTGATCCCTGATGGAAGTCTGCAAAATAAAATATGGATCGCCGGATTAAGGCTTTTGCTGGATCTGTTTTTTTCGCTTCGGGACGCAGGAAATGTTTTTATTCCGGCGCCCCGTTATCCAGGTTTTTTCGTGGAAGATCTGCAGGAGATGGGATTCAAACCGGTCGAAGGATACGAATATCCGGATTCCGGAATGATTTTACTTTATACCGGAAATCTATAATTTGTTATTAATGATGAAGATGGAATTAATTTGCACCCATGAAATACGACAACCTGCTGCGGTATGCGGTTCGTGTGGTGGATGCCTATAATGGGGAGAAGCCCCTGCATATCTGGCTGAAAGATTTTTTCCGCGCGAATCCGCAAATGGGTTCGCGGGACAGGAAGCTGGTGAGCGAAATGGCCTACTGCTTTTACCGCCTGGGGCATTCCCTGAATCGCGCTGAAACGGGCGGGCGTATTCTTGCCGGCCTGTTTTTATGCAACGAATTGCCGCTGCCGGCATTGGAGTACCTGAAGCCCGAATGGCATGAGGCCATCGGAAAGCCGGTTGAAGAGAAAATCGAAATACTGAGGAAAACATTTCCGGATTTTTCCATTGAACAGATCTTTCCTTTTGAGGATTTATTGAGTAAGGGGATGGATCATTCCGCCTGGTGCCTGTCCTTTTTGAAAAAGCCGGAGTTGTTCATCCGGATAAGAAAGGGGAAGGAAGAAGCGGTGCTTTCAAAGCTGCTTGAAAAAAAAATTGTCTTCGCTGAACATATACCGGACGACCAGTTATTTTTTAAAGCGCTGTCCTTTCCCAATGGCACCCGCCTGGATGAGGTGCTGGATCTTAACCGGGAAGCGGTTGTGCAGGATTTGAGCTCCCAGAAAACCGGAAGTTTTATGAAAATGCCGGATGCGGATCCCGAAAAGATCATCCATGCCTGGGATTGCTGCGCGGCGAGCGGCGGGAAATCCATTCTGCTGGCCGATCTGTATCCCACGTTGGATCTAACGGTATCGGATATCCGGAAATTCATTCTTGAAAACCTGAGGAAACGATTTGCAGAAGCAGGGATCATCCGGTATCAGGCTTTTGAAGGAGACCTTACCGTGGAGAAAGAAGTTCCCCGGCAGTTATTTAACCTGATCATCGCAGACCTGCCCTGTACGGGAAGCGGCACCTGGAGCCGGACGCCGGAAGCGCTCTATTTTTTTAATCCGGACAGCATTGCGCAGTACCGGAAAAGGCAGGACAGGATTCTTTCAAACGTGCTTTGCAGCTTAAAGCCCGGAGGCATGATCGTTTATATCACCTGTTCCGTTTTTGCCGCAGAGAATGAGCAGGTATCGGAATCCCTCGCCGGCCGGGGTTTTCAAATGATTAAACAAAACATGATCCCGGGGTATGCAGACCGGGCGGATTGCCTGTTTGCTTCCTGCTTTAGAAGGCCTTAATTGTGATCAACCATGTTTAAGGTCAATCCGTATCCGATTGTTGCGCCGGCAGGAAAATCTGCGCTGGGCGGCTGGTATTCGGAATACAGGAATTTTTTGTAGATGAGTCCCAGTCCTTTGCCGTAAACCGCCGTGCTGAATGTCGTCACCAGGATTGAATTCACGTTTCCGCTGGTTTCATTGGCTTCATTTACCGTTGCGGTAACAGGAATCGTTCCCTGCAGCACATCGTAAGGGAGACCGGTATTTGCATAGCTGTAATTCCAGTCGTCAAGATATGGAACCTGGGAAGAATCGTCCGGATCTGTGTCAATATAAACATTCCCCTTCCAGCTCACATAGTCCTGCACCGGGGTTACGAGCTTTATGAACCGGAGATTATTTTCCACCACTTCTATGGAATGGCCGGTGGGGGTTACGAGATAAGCAATAGTTGGCATCCAGGGTGTGGTGCCTGTGGTGTCGCTTAAATAGCGGATCACCCGGTAGCTTGGTCGCCCGAGGTTATCGGTAATGCTGTCTTCCACCACGTCTTTGGCCAGATAGCTGATCACGGTATCCTGCGATCCGACATTTATGAATTTGACGGAATCCATCCGGTAGGTGATATACTTGCCGATTTGAAGCGGGTAATAATCAGCCGGGGTATCCGTTATCAGCGGATTTTGTTTCTTGCAACCGGAAAAAATCATAACAGCGAAAAAAATCAGCGAAGCATGTCCGGGTTTTGGTTTCATCTGGGAAAATAATAACAAAAGATAACGGATCCGGGCCGCATTTATTGCTTGCCGGAAGCGTATTTATCTGTTAATACCAATTCCCCGGGTATCAATTAGCCTTATCTTTGGCAGAACCGAATTGTTAGCCATTGTCTGCCATCCTCTATTACCTGACCCTTCCTTTCATTTACCTGCTTTCCATACTGCCGTTTCCACTTCTGTACGGGCTATCCAATATCGTTTACTATTTGTTATACTATGTGGTGGGTTACCGGAAGGAGGTGGTGCAGAAAAACCTGAGGAATTCCTTTCCGGAAAAAACAGAAAAAGAGATTCGCAGCATAAGCCGCGGCTTTTACCGTTATTTCTGTGACCTTTTCCTGGAGACTTTCAAAACACTCACTATTTCTCATCAGGCGATGCTGAAACACTGCCGGCTGGAAGAAGATTCGCAGAAACTTTTTGATCAGCTGGCCGGCGACCATCAAAGCATTATGGTGGTGATGGGGCATCTGGGAAACTGGGAATGGGCGGGTAATACTTTCAGTATTTGCTGTAAGCATCAGTTGTATGTGATCTATCATCCGCTCAGCAATAAATATTTTAACGGGCTGATTTATAGAATGCGCACCCGGTTCGGAACCAGACTGATCCCGATGAAGGATACGTTACGGGAAATGCTCAGCAGACGGAATGAATTGAGCGCCACCGCATTTATTGCGGATCAGTCGCCGCTTGCCGGACAGGGCTTACTGGATGAACTTTCTGAACCAGGACACGCCCGTATTTCTTGGGATTGAGAAAATTGCGTTAAAGATTCGTTATCCGATTGTTTATGTGTCCATCAAAAGAGTTAAAAGAGGATATTATCAACTCCTTGCCGAAAGAATTGAACTACCTTCGGTTGACAGCCATCCGGGAGAAATAACCGAATTGCACACCAAAAAACTCGAAGCGGATATCAGAAATCAGCCCGAAAACTGGCTTTGGACTCACCGGCGGTGGAAACATACCCGCAAAACCCATTAATAGTAGAATACATGCTTCACGGTAAAGAACTGATATTAGCCACGAGACCTTTCGCAAAGGAAATCAGAAGTAAAAGCTGGTTGTACACTTTGTCTACGATCTTTTTTCTTGCGCTTGCCTTTGCAGGAACAGTCTTTATTCCTTACCTGGCTGTAAAGATTTTATTCAGTATTGTCGCGGGTTTGTTATTGGTGAGAATGTTTATTATCTATCATGACCACCAGCATCACTCCATTCTGATCAATTCCAAGCTGGCGAATTTTATCATGACGTTGTTCGGGTTTTTTATTCTTTCGCCCAACCAGTATCTGGAAACGCTCGCACGATCATCACCATAATACACAATTCCAAATTATTCAGCGCCAGCATCGGATCCTATCCGATCGCTACCCGGAAAAAATTCCAGGAAATGCCCTTCCGCGAAAAATTTGGATACCTCGCTATCCGCCATCCGCTCACCATTGGGCTTGGATATTTTTCCATGTTTATTTTCGGGATGTGCATTGCCTCTTTTGTGAGCAATCCACGGAAACATTTTGATTCCCTGATTGCGCTGGTTCTGCATATCACGGCCTCCGTCCTCATCTTTATTTTCTTTGGCTGGCAGATCTGGTTTTGTCTTTTCTTTCTGCCTTTTGTTGTTGCGTTCGGATTGGGCGCCTATCTGTTTTATGCACAGCATAATTTCCCGGGCGTCACTTTTGCCGAAAATAATGAATGGGCTTATGAAAAAGCCGCCATGGAATCCTCCAGTTATATGGTGATGAATCCGGTGATGGCCTGGCTTACGGGCAATATCGGTTATCATCATATTCATCACCTCAATTCCAAGATTCCGTTTTACCGTTTGCCTGAAGTGATGGGGGATTTTAAGGAACTGCAGAATTGCAAACGGACTTCGCTGAGCCCGAGAGCTATTATTGCCTGCCTGCGGCTAAAGATCTGGGATCAGGAAAAGCATGAGATGGTGGGATTGCGGGATATCCGTTAACTAATTGAGCTGATCGTACGGGCTCATTCTCCCTGCTTAAGAACCGGCCATACCATTTCCCGGAGTTCTTAATAATTCTTTCCTGCGTTTCAAAATTTACATGTACCAGCCCGAATCGGGGATGAAATCCTTCGGCCCATTCGAAATTATCCATGAGGGTCCATACGAAATATCCGTTTACGCGGACGCCTTCATTTTTTGCCAGGAGCACCTGGGCGATATGATCCTGTAAGAATTGAATACGCTGATGATCATTTACCGCGCCATCTATGCAGTGGTCCGGAAATGCGGCTCCGTTTTCGGTAACGATGATTTCTTTTATGTTCGTGTATTTTTTCCACCGGGCCAGCGCATGGTAAATGGCCGGCGGATAAACTTCCCAATCCATCTGCGTTCGCACCGCGTTTCTTTTACCGGCTTTGATAATTTTTGCTTTTATAAATGGCATGAAGGGCGCATGCCGCACCAGTTCGCGGGTATAATTTTGCAGGCCGATAAAATCCATATCGAAAGCCAGCCTGGCGGAGTCGCCGGGTTTATAATAGTTTTCGATCCGCTGGAGAATCTTCAATTCTTTTACCGGGTATCCCAGGCCGAGCAGGGGTTCAATAAACAGACGGTTCAGCAGGGCATCCGTTTTTACAGCGGCGATATAATCTTTTTCTGTATTGCGGAAAGGCTCTATATGCGAATAGGAAAAGGTTGTTCCGGCTTTGCAATCGCTGCGCATGGATTTAATCAGTCTTCCACCTTCCGCCTGACAAAGCGCGGCATGATGTGCGGCGGAGAGAAAGTTGGCCAGGCCTTTTTTCCCGGGCGCGTGAACGCCGAAAAAATATCCGGCCCCGGTAAATACCATGGGTTCATTGAGCACCATCCAATGCTTTACCCGGTCGCCGAAATGCTGAATGCAGCAGGCTGCAAACGCGCTGAACCAGTGGATCATATCCCGGTTCGTCCATCCTCCTTTTTTTTGCAGTGCATCCGGCAGATCCCAGTGATAAAGCGTGATCCAGGGCCGGATACCCGATTCCAGGCAGCGGTCAATCAGCCGGTTATAATAATCAATTCCTTTTTGATTGATATATCCTATGCCTTCCGGAAATATCCTGCTCCAGGCAATGGAAAACCGGTAATTGGGAATATTCATTTGAGACATCAGCCGGATGTCTTCCGGATAACGGTTGTAAAAATCGCAGGCGATATTCCCATGATGATTGCCGGCTATGCTTCTTTTTTTCTGCGAGAAGACGTCCCAGATCGAAAGCCCCTTGCCGTCTGCACGGTGTGCGCCTTCGATCTGATAGGCTGCTGTGGAAACGCCCCAATGAAAATCCGGACCGAAATCCGCGCGGATAAACTCCATAGATTTAATGCGTAAGTTGGTTCAGGATTTTCCCAGGCTTTTTTCCCGGAGTTTTTTTGCGGAGAGAATCGCCTTGCCCGGCACTACCGGGCCGGTTTCTTTTTCCCTGCTGTGATGGCGTATAATCATGTCCAGAATATTTTCAGTCATGTCGGGGTACTGCACAATAATCATGTCCTGTGTGGACGAGGTCCAATGTTTAATAACGTCGAGGTGCTTTCTTTTTAAGCTGTTCAACACCGGAACGCCCATTCGGCGGGCTGCTGCCGCGTTGCATTGCTGTTCATACTGACCCTTCATCGGGATGACCAGCAGTTTCTTTTGCAGGAACAAAGCTTCCGCCGGTGTTTCGAAACCGGCCCCACACAGTATACCGGTGCAATGCACGAGGCTTTCCACAAAGGAGTCATTGCTGATGGGCCGGATATGTATATTCTTTTCGCTGAACGTTCGGGTGGAATGTTTGCTGAATACCTCCCATTGGACATCTTTTATTTCGCTGAGGATCCGGATGATCCTTTTATCGCTGTAAGCGGGAAGGTAAACAGTAAAATGATTGCCGTTTTCCGGTCTTGCGTTCCGGATCTGGCTGCGGATGACCGGCGTGAAAATGGAAGGATCATAGGATTCGAAATGGAATCCGTAAGCAGCGGTAACCGGTGCGTAATTCAGCAGGATGGATTTTCCGATGGGATCCTTCTTTTTTGGTTTTGGCGATTTTTTATTTATTACGGCCGCCTGATGGCTCAGGCCGATACAGGCTTTGTGCTTCATCCGGCAGGCCCAGGCGCTTACGGGTTCAAAGTCATTGATCACGAGGTCGTAGGCTTCCACCGGCAATTGTTTTATTTCCCGGTACAGGCGTTTCAGGTTGCTTTTCCGGTAGGTTTTCATCAGATCCACGCCGCCTTTTTTCCCGAAGATGAAGCTTAAGCCCCTGAGTTTATATTTTACCGGATAGGGCAGCTCCACATCGGCCTGAATACCGCTGACCAGGATGTCGAGATCGGCCTTTTTCTGCAGGAGGGGGATGATGTCCCGGGCGCGGCTCAGATGCCCGTTACCGGTGCCCTGTATGGCGTAGAGGATCTTCAGACGGGTGTTTGCCGGAGATGGATCCATCAATGGATTTTATAACCTTTCAGCGCCGGATAGAAAGCCGACAGGCGGGTCAGAAAAAGCCTGACGCTCAGCTTCGTAAAAAAATAGCCGATTTTTTTCATGATTAAAATAACCAAAAATGCGTGATGCGCAGGTTTCGGAATTGTTATGAGATTATTAAATGTTCTGATCGCGGTATTGATTGAGGAGAACACTTCCCGTAATTAATATGGGCTCCTGCTTCCATTCTGTTTCTTTGAGCAGGGTTTCAAAATAGTGATCACTTTCCTCCGGCGTAAAAAAAATCCGGATAATCGCTAACCTGTCCGCCCCTGTCTAAAATATTTTTAATACGGTTCATTTGCTTTAGCTCAGTGCATCATGAAAAATAATTCCCAGGGTATGGCGCTGTCCGCTGAGCAACGGACTCACACCATGCTTCATATTCACCCGGTAGTATCCCTTTTTTCCTTTGACCGGGCGAAAATTAGTGGTAAATAACAGCATATCGCCGCGTCGCGGCCTGATCACACTGGCTTTGGATTGCGCCCGCGGAATTTGTTCCGTTAGTACGAATTCGCCGCCGGTGTAATCTTCATTGGGTTCATTCAGAAACAAAACCAGTTGCATGGGGAAATAAATTTCCCCATATAAATCCTGGTGCAGGGTATTGAATCCGTCCTGCCCATATTTTAAGATCAGCACCGTGGGATTGGCCTGGCCATGATCCGCGCAAAGTTTTTTTAAAGCAGGATGCGTGGCAGGGAAAGATTCACCCGTATTCAATACCCGCATCCACTGATTGGCAATGGGCGCAATATGGCTGTATACGGTTTCCCGGATTTCCGTAATCAGGCGGGGCAGCGGATACCGGAAGTATTTATATTCCCCGAGTCCGAAGCGGTAACGTTCCATTGAAATGGTTTTCCGGTAAGCGTCGGAAGCGGAATAGGAATTGATAAATTGATCGCATTCCTTTTTCGTCAGTATTTTTTTGATTTGCGCATAGCCCCGGTTATGCATGTCTTCTGCAGCCTCTTCCCAGTTTATTCTCTCCAGTCGTTCGAGTATATTTTTCATGATAATCCATTTATTGTTGTTCATTGAGGTTCGGTCTTATCCCCTGGATTAGACCGGATATCGGGTTGATGCTTTTTTATGATGAAAAATTTCGGTTGTCAATAACCGGCAGTTAGTTTCTCTTTTTCAGCAAATCAATATTTGCCTTCCAGCGTTTGTATTTTTCCGGCAGGCAATGTCCGCAGGGGCGGTAACCGCTGTCTATTGCTTCTTCCTCGCTGCTGAAAAATACCCGGTTCCCCGCTTTCATTCTCTTCCCCGATCGGCAATGAAGTGTTCCATAGATCCGGGCTTTTTTATAACCGGCCAGTTTGATCTTACCGGATTTGATCAGCGATATAATTTCCTGTTGATTCAATGCACTGTCAGGGATTCATTATAGAATGCGCTTTTGCGGCTTCCCAGCCAATCATCGCACTCTTTCTCGTGCTTCCCCAATGGTATTGACCGAATTCTCCGGTTGCCCGGATCACCCGGTGACAGGGGATTAAAAAGGCCACGGGATTATCTGCGATGGCGGAGCCAACTGCACGGGAAGCTTTTGGATTGTCCAGCTTTTCTGCGATCTCTGAATATGAAGTTGTGTCGCCCATCGGAATCTTCAGCAGGGTTTCCCATACCTTCAGTTGGAACGGGGTTCCCTTGAGATGTAATTTTATTTCGCCCAGTCTGCTCCAGTCCTGGTTAAAAATAAAGAGGGCATTTTGCTGAATCTGATCGGTCAGTTGCTGATAAGCGGCCCTGGGAAAACTTTTCTGCAATTCTGCTAATGCTGCTTTCTGCCCCTGGTCGGCAAAAGCCATATAACAGATTCCCTTGCCGGTGGATGCCACGATGAGGGTGCCGAAAGGACTTTCAGCGAAACTATAATGGATATGGAGTTGTTCGCCGCCGTTTTTATATTCCCCCGGCGTCATGCCTTCAACCTTGATAAAAAGATCGTGGAGACGGCCGGTGCCGGAAAGGCCGGTTTCCAACGCCGTGTCGAACAAGCTGGCCTGTGTGTCTTTTAGCATATTCTTCGCGTGCGCGACGCTCAGGTATTGCTGAAATTGTTTTGGCGTGACCCCGGCCCATTCCTTAAACATTCTTTGGAAATGAAAGGGACTGACATGTATATGTTCTGCGGCTTCTTCCAAACCCGGATGCCTTTTGAAATTCAGCCTGTAAAAAGCGATCGCTTCCGCAATCCGGTTATAATTGATTTTCTGTTGTGTTTCCATTGTATGCCTTTGTATAATACAAAAGTAGGTTGGATGAAACCGTAATAAAACCCGATTCTTGCGTTGTTATCACGGTATGCTTAAAAAAGGCCAATTGCCATTATTTCACTAAATTAGCGATTATAGCAAAGCACATTTTCCAAATCAAAATATCACTACATGCCCTATTCTAAATTAAATGCCGGTCAGCTGGCCGCATATCAGCGAGACGGATACCTGATTGTTAAAAGCTTTTGCAGTAAAGCGGAAACGGATAAGCTTTATCATACTGCGCTGGAAGATCAGGCCATGGCCAATCATGCGGTTGATCTGAACGACCAGAGCGGAAAGAAAACAAAACTGTCTTTATGGTTCACGCCCGGGAATGATGTTTTCGGATACCTGACGCGAAGCGAAAAAATGCTGGGCGCTGTAAAGCAATTGCTGGATGGGGAAACTGCCGGTTTGCCATTTTCATTCCAAGCTGATGCAAAAGCAACCCAAAGTGGGCGGCGCCTGGGAATGGCACCAGGACTATGGCTACTGGTATAAAAACCAGTTTATGTTTCCGGACGAACTGATCAGTGTTATGCTTGCCTTAACGGTTGCCAACAAGGCCAATGGCTGCCTCCAGGTGATCAAAGGTTCGCATAAAATGGGGAGGGTGAATCATGGATTCGCCGGAGAACAGGTAGGAGCGGATATGGTCATGGTGGAAAATGCATTGAAGACCATGGAGCTGATTTACGTTGAACTTCAGCCGGGAGACGCCCTGTTTTTTCATCCCAATCTCTTTCATCGCTCGGAAGCCAATTTATCCGATTACCCGCGCTGGTCCGTTATTTCCTGCTATAACCTGCAATCCAATCCGGCATATAACGAAACGTCGGTTTCCTATAAAACACCGGTGGAAGTCGTTCCCGACGAAGCCCTGCTGAATTGGAAACCGGAATCTTTATCCGATGCGGATTTTCTGAAGAAAGAAAATGATCCTGCGTTGAAGGAAACGGGATGGGAGGAGAAGGTTAATGGTTAATAGTTAATGGTGGATGGACGATCTAAACGATCGGGGAACCTGTGTTTCTGTAAAGGGAAATAATTTGCCCCTTAAGCTGTCCATCCACTATCTACCATTAACCATCCACCTTTTTCCGTGGAGGATACCGGGATCGAACCGGTCACCTCTAACATGCCATGCTAGCGCTCTACCAGATGAGCTAATCCCCCAAAATGAGCTGCAAATATATACATTCCGAACAAACCGGAATGGGGGTTTGTTAATTATCTTTGTCAATAAACTTCGGTATGGGAATGCTACGGCAAATAGCTGAATATCTTTATATTAAAAAGAGGGATCCGAATGCGCCGACCAATGGATATATACGCTCCATGCATGGGATCAACCGGATTTCCATTTTCATGTTTCTGATCGGCATCCTCATTATTATTTTCCGGCTTTTCTTCAAAAAACACTGATCAGGAAATTTACCCTTACCAAATGTTTGCCCGTGCGGACGAAGTTTTTGGGCCGCGGAAGTTTTGGCAACAGGATCAGGATCTAATGCCGTGGTTTAGAATCCTCCAAATATCTAACAATGATTTCCGCTGCTTTTTCCGATGCATTTCCTCCCTGGGATAACAGGTCTTTCAGGTCAGCATAATCTTTCCGGATGAGGCTGATTGTTTCGGGATCTGCGAGCAATTTTTTCAGTTCGGTTGAGATATTTGCGGCCGTCATTTCATCCTGGATCAATTCCTTTACCACCGGTTTATCCATGATCAGATTCACCAGGGAAATATATTTTACTTTGATCAGTCGTTTGGCGATCTGATAGGATATATACTGCCTTTATAGCAAATCACTTCGGGAACACCAAATAAGGCGGTTTCCAGTGTGGCCGTCCGGATGTGACACAGGCTGCCCTGGCATGCATCAGCAAGGAATAGGTCTGATTTCGGACCCGTGCCTGCATCGGGTAATTTTTCAGTATTTCATCGTAAAAAGAATCTTCCTGTCCGGGGCTTCGGCTACTACGAACTGATAATCCGGAAATGAAAGGCTGGCTTCCAGCATCACGGGGAGTTTTTTCAGGATCTCCTGTTTGCGGCTTCCGGGTAACAAGGCAATCAGCGGAAGGGGTGAATGGGCTTTTTATGCTGCGCGGACATAATGATATCGGGTAAGGATCGGGAAGCCATTGAATTTTTATACTGCTCAATCACTTCCACCAGCGGATGACCCACATATTCCACTTCATAATTCCATTTGTGAAAGAAATCTTTTTCGAAGGGAAGGATCACCAGCATTTTATCAATGCATTCCACGAATGCTTTTTACCCGGCTTTCTTTCCAGGCCCATACCTGCGGAGAAATATAATAAATGGTTTTAAATCCGGATTTTCTGGCCCATCCTGCAATGCGCAGGTTAAAACCCGGGATAATCAATAAAGATGAGCGCATCCGGTTGAAATTGCGTGATATCTGCTTTGCAAAATTGGATATTCCGGAATATGGTGGGCAGGTTCCGGATCACTTCTGTAAATCCCATAAATGCCAGATCACGGTAATGCTTTACAATATCGGCGCCGGCCTCCTGCATGAGATCGCCACCCCATCCGCGGATCTGCGCACCGGGATCTCTCTTTTTTATTTCCCGGATCAGGTTGCTGCCATGCAGATCTCCGGATGCTTCTCCGGCAATGATATAATATTTCATGGTTAAGATTGTCTTTTAAAAGATAAAGAAGGATTGGATCAGAAAAAGATTTACATGTTTCTGCATACCGGACGTAAGATGTTATTATAGAAGAATGATTGAGATGGAAGAATCAATAAAGCATCAGGCGATTAACTGACCAGCTTGTAAACCAGTACGAAAATACCATAAATAAGGGTGGCGACAAAAATGCCCTTTGGCCGTTTTATCGCGATGGGTATTGATATAAATGTAAAAAGAATGGCATTGGCCAGCAAGGAAATACTGCTGATGGCTGTCAGCAGTGGTTTATTGGTTCTCAAAAGATAAAAATATTCCGAAATGCTGAATGGTCCGGCTGAAGACCCAGAAATAATAAATGAGCATGGCCAGTAAAGGGGCCAGGATGCCGAGCAGAATGCCGAATTTCAGGTTGTCTTTTTTGAATATCAAAACTTCCAGGATTTTTCGAGTTTGGTTTTCAACACATAATTCGTCAGGTCAAATTGTACGGGCACCACGCTCACATAATTATGCTCCAGCGCCCATACATCCGAATCTCTTCCTTTGTCAAAATTTACAAATTCACCGGTAAGCCAGAAGTATTTTTTTCCATTCGGGTCACTTCTTTCCATAAAATCTTCTTCATATTTGGCATAAGCCTGTTTACAGATTTTTACCCCTTTTATCAGTTCGGCAGGTACTGCCGGGAATATTTACATTCAGCACGGTATGTTTATCCAGTTTGGTTCTCAGCATTTGCTGCAACCACCATGCGGGCATATTTCCGGGCGCCGGTAAAATCGGCTTCCACGCTGTGATCCAGCAGTGAAAATCCGGCAGAAGGAATGCTTTCGATGGCAGCTTCCACGGCGGCGGACATGGTGCCGGAATAAATAACATTGATGGAATGATTGGCACCGTGGTTGATGCCGCTCAGGCAGATATCGGGTTTGCGGTGAAGCACTTTATCCACAGCCAGCTTTACACAATCCACCGGCGTGCCCGAACATTGCCAGGCTTCCACGCCTTCAAAAATATTCACGGGATGCAGCCGCAGGGGCAGGCCGATGTAATGGCATGACCCATGCCGGACTGGGGTTTATCGGGCGCAACAACCACTACTTTTCCAAGATCTTTTACGGCTTCCACCAGGTTCAGGATTCCGGGAGCCATATACCCCATCATCGTTGGTAATCAGGATGACAGGCAAATCGCTTTCTCTTTGATTTTGGCATAGTTATAAAGGGGTTGCAAAAGTACTATTTTTTTATCCCGCCGGGCTCCCTGAATTCAGGCCGGAAGGCCGTTTTTTTTCAAAAATCTGACTTGCTTTTTGGGGCGGTTCCGCTACCTTTGCAGCCGGCTTAAAATCACCCATATGGCAGGACAACTGAAGGAAGTTCGTAACCGGATCAAATCCATCCAAAGCACCCAGCAGATCACCAAGGCGATGAAGATGATCAGCGCCACCAAACTGCGCAAAGCCCAGGAAGCCATTCAGCAGATGCGGCCTTATTCCAAAAAACTTCAGCAGGTGCTCGGCAATATCGTCAGCAACTCCGATGGCGCGGGGTTCAGCCTTATCCACGGCCAGACCGGTTGAAAAAGTATTGCTGATCCTGATCACCAGCGACCGGTCTTCCTGTGGCGCCTATAATTCCAACCTGATTAAACTGGCAAAGGCCACCATGCGGGAAAAATATCCTGCACAAACGGCCAAAGGCAATATCGATGATCTGGAGTATCGGTAAAAAAGGATATGAACATTTCCTGAAGAACAACTATAAAGTAAACGGAGAATTCCGGGATATATTTCAACATCTGCAGTTTGAATATGTACAGCTTTGCGCCCAGGCTGCGGTAAAAGCTTTTGAAAACCGGGAATTTGATGCGGTGGATATTATTTACAGTGAATTCAAAAATGCATGCTTCCCAGAATTTTGTGGTAGAACCCTTTCTGCCGATTCCGAAAGCGGAAAATGCGCCGGGCGCCAGAACCAATGATTTTATTTTTGAACCGTCGAAAGAAGAACTGGTCAGGGAACTGATGCCGAAAATTCTCAATACCCAATTATTTAAGGCTGTTTTGGATGCCAATGCTTCTGAACACGGCGCGCGTATGACGGCCATGGATAAGGCAACTGAAAATGCCAATGAAATTCTGAGACGCTGCGTATTTCTTATAACCGGGCCCGTCAGGCAGCCATCACCACCGAATTGACTGAAATCGTAAGAGGAGCTGCCGCATTGCAGGGATATGAAATCGAATTTTCAAATTTTCAAATGCAGCTCATGGAAATCTCCAACTTCATTCCCCATATCGAAGCATTGATTTTTGCGAGCGATAAACCGTTTACTGCGATGGAAATGACCGAACTGCTCAATAATGCCTTTGGGTTTATGGAAGATAAACTCACCCTGGAGCAGATTCAGACCGGTATTGAAGGAATCGTCTCGAAATACAAGGCGGAATTTTATCCTTTTGAAGTGAGGGAGAGCGGCGGAGGCTGGCAGTTTCTTTCCAAAAAAGAATTTCATAAAACCATTGCCCAGCTCAATGGGGAAAAATTCCTGAAACGTTTTTCCACTGCCGCATGGAAACACTTGCCATCATTGCCTATAAACAACCCATCACCAAAGGCGAAATAGAATCCATCCGCGGAGTGAACAGCGATTATTCCATTCAGAAATTACTGGAAAAAGAACTGATCATCATTATCGGACGTAATGAAGAGATGCCGGGTAAACCCTGATCTATTCCACTTCCAGAACCTTCATGGATTATTTCGGAATCAATCAGTCTGCCGATCTTCCCAGCTGAAAGAAGTATTGGGAGAAAGCCTGGTGGAACCATCTCTGATCAATTATACGCCGGCTACGCCTGAAATCAATCCGGCGCTGGTGGTGAGTGAAGAAGGAGAACTGCTGGAAAAAAGCAAGTCCAGGATGAAGAAAATCCTTTCCCGGAGGATGCGGGAACTCCCGAAGAATAACGAGTATGAAGTATATTCGCATTCATGACTAAGCCCCTTCGCCCGGAAGACCTCATTCAACTTGCAGAACAATACGGAACCCCGCTGTATGTTTATCATGCCGAAAAAATAAAAGATCAATTCGGGAAGCTGCGAGACGCTTTTCGGACTACCGATACGGTTTTTTTTTATGCCTGCAAGGCGCTGACCAATATCAACATTCTGCGTTATATAAAGAATATCGGGGCCAATGTGGACTGCAGTTCCATCAATGAAGTGAAACTGGCCATGCATGCCGGTTTTCCCGCATCCCGGATTCTGTATACTTCCAATGGGATTGATTTCAGCGAAATCGAGGAGGCGCAAAGCCTGGGCGTGATCATCAATATCGACAGCCTTTCCAATCTCGAAAAATTCGGAAAGAAGTTCGGTCATACTTACCCGGTAGGTATCCGCTTCCGCCCGAATATTCTGGCCGGAGGAAATCTGAAAATTTCCACCGGTCATGATAAAAGCAAATTTGGTATTCCGGTAGACCAGATCCATCAGATTCTGGAAGTTGTTAAGAAAAACAACATGTTCATCAGGGATCTGCATATTCATACCGGCAGTGAAATCAAAGATGTGGATGTTTTTGTGAAGGGTATTGAAGTCTTATTCGATATCACCCATCATTTCAACGACCTGGAATTCATTGATCTGGGCGGCGGATTTAAAGTGACCAGCAGACCGGGGATCAGGAGACCGATATTCGCTGCTGGCGGAAAAAGTGGGCGCTGCTTTTGCCAATCATCCCTATAAAAACGGAAAACCTTTGCAGGTCTGGTTTGAACCCGGAAAATTTCTGGTCAGTGAATCCGGATATTTTATCACCCGAGTAAATGTGATGAAAGAAACCAGCGCGGCGACTTTCGTCAGTGTAAACAGCGGATTCAATCATCTCATCCGGCCCATGTTTTATGATGCCTATCATCCTATCGAAAACATCAGCAATCCGGAGGGGCCGATAAAAATTATTCTGTTGTCGGGAATATCTGCGAAACAGACACGTTTGCCTGGGACCGTCCGCTGAACGAGGTGCGTGAAGGAGACTATCTGGTTTTCCGGAATGCCGGTGCTTATGGTTTTGAAATGTCTTCCAATTTTAATTCCCGGTTTAAACCGGCAGAAGTGATGGTGGTTGACGGCAAGTCGCACTTAATCCGCAGACGCGATCAATTTGAGACCTGCTCCGCAACCAGCTGGATGTGATTTAGATTTTTTATTTTCGCTGCTTTCTTTATTTTCAGACTGCCTTCTTTATCTCCGGGAGAAAGAAGATCCTCTTTATTAAACCTTAAATTTTTGGATATGCCTATTCGCATGACAGATGATCCTGAACAAGCCGATGAAAGCGGTGGCGGTTTTGAAGGAGGCAGTTCTTCCGGCGGAAGCGGCGGCGGTGGCGGGCTCTTCAGTCTGCTTCCCCTGTTGTTCTCCCTGATCCGCGGGCCCAAAAGTTTACTCCTGATATTGGTCTTAGGGCCGGCGCCTATTTTCTGCTGGGTCGCGGAGGCTGTAATTCCGCCATCGTTCAGCAGGCGGTACAACAGCTTGCTACGGGAGGTATCCTTGATCCCCGCGTATTTGACAAATCAAAAGTTTATGAATCCCTTTCTGATGACGATAGCAAGAACCCGCTTCCCGAATCGGCCAACCTGCAAAAATATGCGCCGCCGGTAGGAGATCAGGGAAAACAGGGAAGTTGTGTTGCCTGGAGCAGTGCATATGGCGCCCGGACGATCCTGGAAGCGGCACGCACCGGGAAAACGCCAGATGCATTAAAATTCAGTCCTTCTTTTTTATACAATCAGATCGGACTGGACGGTTGCGAAGGGTCTTATATCAACCGGGCGATGGATTTCATGACCCAGCGCGGATCGGTTCCATACGAGGATTTCCCATACAACGATCAGGATTGCAAGCGGCAGCCCGATCAGCAATTGCTTAATGAGGCGCAGCAATTCAGAATGCGTGGTGCGAACCGCCTCACGGTCGGCGAAAAAACGGATCAGATTGATTTGCGGGCTATCAAAGAAAATCTTTCCCAGGGCGCCCCGGTCGTGATCGGCATGATGGTCGGCGGAAGTTATATGCAACCGATGATGGGCCAGGATGTCTGGAACCCTACCCCGGACGATGCCAGTATGATGGGTTTTGGCGGGCATGCACAATGTGTGGTGGGATATGATGATGCGAAATACGGCGGCGCTTTTCTGATCATGAACAGCTGGGGTCCGCAATGGGGCAATAACGGATTTGCCTGGGTGCGCTATAAGCATTTTAAATATTTTGTCCGGGAAGCCTACGGGCTGGAGCCGATGCCGGCTGTCGGCGCGGCGGCCAATAAACCGTTCGAATGCGAAGTCGGATTGGTGGAAGTGAAATATGACGGAAAGAAAACCGTTGCCGGAGATTATATTCCATTAAAAAAGGCGTCGGGAAATGTTTTTGAAACCGTGACGCCGGTGAAAACGGGCACCCGGTTCAAAATGGAAATCCGGAATATTTCGGAATGTTATATATATGTTTTCGGGAAGGAAACCGATGGAAGCAGTTATACCCTGTTTCCCTATCCGCGAACCGACGATCCTTCCAAAACCAAATATTCCCCCTTCTGCGGCATTGCGGGTTACCGGTTATTTCCGAAAGATAAAAGCATGACAGCCCGACAGTATCGGAACAAAGGATATCATGGCGATTGTAGTCAGCAAGGACAGTCTGAACTGGTACGATATCAATAAAAAGATCAGTCAGAATCCGGGAACGGATTATGCGGGGAGGCTGAGATCAGCCCTGGCATCATCGGGAAACCAGCCGGTACAGGCGAATATAACATCCAAAGGGAATATTCACTTTACGGCTGATGGCCAGCGGGAGCGGATGGTTACCTGCCTGGTGGAGGTGGACAAATAAAAAAAACAGCCACTTTCAGGTGGCTGCCAAATCTGCTAATTAGGGTCATCAAAATTTAGTTTTCCGTCAAGAAAAGGTACAGATTTCAGAGGTTTTTTGGTTACTGGATTTTGGTTGTTTTCTAAAGGATAAGGGTTCAGGGTTTAGAGATCAACATTTTTTCAAGGTATTGGATTCATTCGTTTTCATAGGTTAAATATCTTGAACTTTTGTCTGGTTTTCTTAGGATCTCTTTCGCTTCAACAATACAAAGATGGCCCGGATTTCAGGGCTTTAATAACTTATTCGACAGAGTAGAAGAAACCTTCGATTTTTGAGGTAAAACATCCGATAAACGGTTTGCTGAACGCTGAAACCCTTATCCAGGGCGTATCGGGCGATAAGTGGTTACCCCTACAGGGGTCCGGAAAACGCAGGTAAAAGAGGGCGGCGGATCCCTTTTGCCGCCGGATTCGACATTAAACGATGTTCAGTCTTCTGAAAACATCGGCCTTATTGGCTTTGCTGACCGGGATTTCATTTCCCTTAATGAAGAGCAGATTTTCGCGCATATCGTCGATTTTATGCAGGTTGACGATATAGGAGCGGTGAACTTTCAGGAAATGCTGTTTGCTGACTTTCTCCTCCAGGTTCTTGATGGTATTGTGGGTAATGTATTTCTTGTTGTCGATGGTTACAAACTTCACATAGTCACCCATGCTTTCAATATACAGAATGGAATCGTTGTTCAGCCGGATCAGTTTTCCGTCCGTCTTGATATACATATGATCGGTTGCGCTGTTGGTGGAAATTGTTTCTTTGGAAGGTTGTATTTTCTGCAGGGCCTCCAGAAAACGCTGATAAGTAAAAGGCTTCATCAGGTAATCGGAAACATTATACTGAAAAGCATTGTAAGCATATTCCGTTTTTGACGGTCGTCAGGATCACCTTGGGAGAAAAGGCAATCTGATCCAGCAATTCAAAACCATTGGCGCCGGGCATTTCCACATCCAGGAAAATCAGATCCACCGGTATTGTTGTTGAGAAAGGAAAGCGCATCCGGAACATTGCTGAAATGACCTTTTACTTCCACCTGTCCGCTTTTTTCACAACAATTGGTCAGGTAATTGGCAGCAACCTGTAAATCTTCTACAATAATACAACTGAGAATCATGAGCTTTGACTATTAAAAATTTCCAATTTTTTCTTTTCTTCTTCTATTAGCTGTCTGCTTTGAGAATATTTTATTTTTCAACGTTTCAAATTCGCGGGTAAGCATGTTCAGGAGAAGTAACGGTACCACAGATGTTGTTCAAATTGCTGGCATTGCTGTTGCACGGCGGTCAGTCCCACAAAACCAAAAACGGGTTTTATTTTATGAACAGCCGCCTTAGGCAGCGAGATTTCCGGAAGAATAACTGTATTCAATATTGTCCGCCAGGGAACTATAATCGTTTAAAACGGTCGTAAATATTTCCTGGAGATAAACGTAATCGTCCCCATACAGGCTATGCAGGTAATCGGCATCTATTTCAGCATTGAAAATGAATGCATTAATAGCTGTTGTGGTTATTCATGATCATGGATTCATTTATATTAACGCTTTAAATAATAATTATTATGCTGCAGGCGTTTTAATATTCATAAATAATTAATCTGTTACCCTTCCCTCAAATCCAGAATCTCGCCATTGTTATGGTCTGTCTATCAGGATATTGTATATTCCGGGTCTGGATCGAATCCAATACTTCCCAAAACGCAAGAAGATTGTCCGGTTCAATCAGTTCATATTTCTTACGCTTTGCGGCAACCTTTTGTCCGTTGTCAGTTATTTTACGTTAAGTCTTTATATCAGCGCCCTGATCAATCTGTCTGCCGGGTATATTTTTATTCTGGCTTTTCATCTCAATGCAAGGAAAAGTTTTGAAATGGCGCGCATTATCGCTATTGTGAATCTGAATCTTTACCTGGTTGTGATGAACTATATGGAAGGGTTGCGCGCGGGTGAATACCTGCTGTACTTTCCCTATTTTCTGGTGATGACCCTGGTGATTGATGTCAAGCGGAATTTCACCGAGTTGAAATTTGTGTATCTAATCACCATTGTTTCCGTATTGATTTGTTTTAATTTAACCCCTTTTGAAAATTATTATCAGGTACGCATTGCCGGTATGTTTGCCCGGCTATACACAGTAACCTGGCCATTTCGCTTACCCTCACTACTTTCTTCTCGTATTTTATTTTCCGGGTGAACCGGGATAACGAAGAGGCGATCCTGAAGGAAAAACATTTTGTGGATACTATTTATAATACGTCGCTGGATGGAGTATTGATCATGGATGCAGAAAACCGGACCATTATCGGATGTAATAACCGGACCTGCGAACTGCTTCATATAGCGAATAAAAAAGAGATAGAAGGCACTGCGATCGAACATTGGTTTACCAGCGAGCATATCAAACTCTTTAAAAGCATCGAGGTGAAGCTGGCCGGCAACCAGGCGCGCGACTGGCAGGGGGAACTTGCGATCACTCCCGTGAAAAAACTTTTTTTGCTTTCGTTAATATTGTGCCCTTTCTGGATCTAATAACCGTTTTTCTGAAAATCAGCATCCTGGATATTTCGGAAATCAAAACGGCCCAGTTTGAATTGATGAAGGCCAAGCAAAAAGCGGAAGTAGCGTCGCAGGCCAAATCCAGGTTCCTGTCTAATATGAGTCATGAATTACGCACTCCACTGAATGGAATCATTGGCACTTCCAACTTGTTATTGCAGGAAAATTATCTGCCGGATCAGAAATCGCATCTCGATATTCTGAAGTATTCATCGGAGCACATGATGATGCTCATTAATGAAATCCTTGATTTCAATAAGATTGAAGTGGGCAAGTTGCAACTGGGCCAGGAGCCGGTTGATCTGAAAAAGTTTCTGGAAAAGATCACCCTTCAGTTTGCGGCGCAGGCGCAGGCAAAGAATATCGGTTTTAAAATGGATATTGATGAGAGCCTGGATATAGAAGTGATGACCGATGAAACGAGGTTGAATCAGGTATTCAGTAATCTTTTATCCAACGCCATTAAATTCACGCATTACGGTGAAATTATGGTGGTGGCCAGAAAAATATTATTCTACCAGTCAGAAAGCGACCATTCAGTTTATGGTGAAGGATAGCGGCATCGGCATTCCCTGCCAATAAGCAACAGGAGATTTTTGAAAGTTTTACCCAGGCGGATGTCAATACCACCCGCAAATACGGGGGCACGGGGCTCGGGTCTGGCGATCACAAAAAAACTGGTGAGTCTTTTTCATGGAGAATTGCAACTGGAAAGCGAAGAAGGCAGGGGGAGCACTTTTCATTTCACCATCAAAATGACCATCAACGAAAACAGCAAGCAGTATATTAATGAGGACAAGGTAAAACAGCTATGCATGTTCCCGGGTGTGAAAGTGTTGGTTGCGGAAGACAATGCCATTAATATGTCCATTGCCAGGCGATTCCTCACCAAATGGGGCATTGAAGTAAAGGAAGCATATAATGGAAAACAGGCTGTTGACTTGTTTTCTCAGCATAAATTTGATCTCATTCTGATCGATCTGGAAATGCCGGAGATGGATGGTGTTACGGCTCTGGGTGAAATCAGAAAAATTAATCCGGCTGTCCCGGCCATTGCTTTTACCGCAGCTGTATACGACGATATGCGCGCTGATTTATGCGAAAGGGTTTATGGAATTTGTTCCGAAACCGTTCCGCCCGGAAGATCTGCATAGTAAGATTTCGATTTTGCTTTCCGCCAAAACGGTGTAGTGGACGGTTTAGTCAACGGTCAACCGCCAGCCAAGTCCCACGGGTTGATAAAAAATTTACTCCCCCGTTAAACCTTTTTTAACAAAACGGATCTGATATAAAAAATTTGTCGTTATGAAAACAAGTCTTGCCGGCCGGCTGGCCATCGTGATCTGTATGGTTGCCGGATTCAGTCTTTCTTCCTGTAAAAAGGATAGTACAGCCGCAAATGCGCCCGGTTCCACCGGAAATATTTCCACCGCCGGGGATGATCAGGCGCAGGTCTCAGATGAATCGGACGCCATTACGGACGACGCAAATATGGCGCTTAACGCCCAGACGGATTTTTCCGGAGTGGATAACAGCAATGCATCCCTTAGCGGAAATACGGCCGTTAACGGTGTTGAAACGAATCAGGCAGGCAATGGCCGTTTTTCAATTCCGGGTTTGATTTGCGATGCTTCCGTTACGTATGACACCGCGAATGGGCAGCGGATTATTACTATCGTGTATGATGGCGCTAATTGCAAGGGTAACCGGACGAGGACAGGCACCGTGGTCATTACGTTGCCGGCTGGTAAATACTGGAAGGATCCCGGCGCGACAGCAAGCATCAATATACAGCAGCTAAAAATCACGCGTGTACGGGATGGGAAGAGTATTACGATTGATGGCACGAAAACTTTTACAAATGTGAGTGGCGGATTATTAAAAGACCTCGCGACGCTTGGAACCATCACGCATACGGTGAAGAGTGACGGCATAACCATAACTTTTGATAACGGGAAACAAAGAACCTGGCATATTTCCAAACAGCGGGTGTTCACGTATGATAATGGGGTTGTGTTAACCACCACAGGAACTTATTCTGACGGAACAGACGATAATATTGCGGAATGGGGTACCAATCGTTTTGGAGATACATTTAAAAGCCTGATTTCCGAACCCAAAATATTCCGGCAGGATTGTGATTTCAGGTTAACGGCCGGACAAAATATTGTGAAGAACAGCCTCGGAACTTCCGTGATAACCTACGGCCTGGATGCCGATGGAAATCCTACCGGATGTCCGGGCACCGGAACCTATTATCTGAAACTGGTTTGGACGGGCGTGAATGGGAAAACTTATACCGTGATTATGCCTTATTGATCCGTGCTTTGGTTTTTATAAAGAACCCGTCTCTGCGTATGGAGATGGGTTTTTTATGTGGGGGAGATTGTTGGTTGATTTTTGGTTTGTTGGCTGCTGTACAACGCACCGGACCTGGGCGGAGTAAGCAGGCATCAGATGGGGATAAATGGGAAGAATAAAGTAACATTGCTATCGTAAAAAGATGGATGATTCAAAAGACCGAACCTAAACCGGGAGAATGAAGAACAAATATCAGGGGCATTTTCAGTTTTTCAATTTTTCTTTGATGCTTTTCATGGTTATGATAACCGGGGCATGCAATAATAAAAAAGTCTCCTCTTCCGGCAAATCGGCGGAAGAGGCAATTTCCACCTTCGAAGTGGCGCCGGGATTCAAAATTGAAATGATCGCATCCGAGCCCCTGATCACTTCTCCTGTGGACATGACGATAGATGAAAATGGACTCATGTATGTAGTATCCATGCCCGGATATCCGCTTGACAAAAGCGGCAGCGGCCGGATCATGCTGCTTTCGGATACGGATGGCGACGGAAAGATGGATAAAAGTATTGTCTTTGCCGACGGACTGGTTTTGCCGGATGGTATCATGCGGTGGAAAAAGGGCGTCCTGGTAACAGATGCTCCAAATGTTTTGTATCTGGCAGATACAACAGGAGATGGCCGGGCGGATATCAGGGATACCCTCATTACCGGTTTTTCACTAACCAACCCCCAGCATAATGTAAACAACCCCCGGTATGGGCTGGACAACTGGATTTATGTTGCACACCAGGGCGCGGTGAAGACCACCACTTATGAAAAGGAATTTGGTGACGGCGGCACAGAAATCTATTTTCCGGAAAAACCCAACGCTATCCGTTTGCCAAAAAATGCAAATGGCCACGTTGTCCGTTTTCGACCTGAAAACTACCTGCTTGAAATGACTTCAAGCAATAGCCAGTTCGGGCAGACCTTTGATGAGTGGGGACATTGGTTTGGTTGTAATAATTCCAATCAGGGTTACCAGGAGGTAATCGCCAACCGCTATTTCGAGCGTAATCCGGACCTGCTGATTTCAGATGCCGATCAATCTATGTCGGATCATCTGGATGCTCCGGAGGTATTTCCCACCACAACAAATCCCGATCGTCAACTGCTCACGAATGTCGGGGTAATGACTTCAGGCGGCGGACTGACGGCCTATCTGGGTGGCATATTTCCACCGCCCTTTGATAAGAAAATCACTTTTATTACGGAATGCGTAAGCAATCTTGTTCATGCGGACGTACTGAAAGATAGCGGAGCCAGTTTCGTGGCCAGCCGCATTTTTCCCGACAGGGAATTCCTGACTTCCACGGATGCGTGGTCCCGTCCGGTAAATATGTATATCGGACCGGATGGCGCGCTTTATGTGCTGGATTATTACCGGCGGGTAATTGAATCTCCCGAATGGATGTCGGCGCAGGCTATTGCAGCGGGCGGCCTTTACGATGGTTCGGACAGAGGAAGGATTTACCGGATCACCCCGGTAAACGCAGAAAAGGCGACATGGACAAAAGGCCTTTCCTTAGGAAGTGAAGGAGCGGAAGAATTAGTAAAAAATCTTGCCAGTCCAAATATATGGTGGAGGATGAACGCCCAGCGTTTGCTGGTGGACCGTGCGGATAAATCAGCGATCCCGGCTTTGATCCGCATGGCCGGAAATCCCGTTTCACCAATGGGCAGGTTGCATGCGCTTTGGACACTGGAAGGGATGGGAGAACTTGCACCCGGAACTATTAAAGCAGCATTGAAAGACAGTGTTGCGGGAATCAGGGAAAACGCCATCCGGCTGGCTGAACTTCACTTATCATCTTCGCCTGATCTGGCAAAAGAAATACTTGCCCTGCAATCGGATCCAAATGCAAAGGTCAGGTTTCAATTGTTGCTGACCCTGGGATATATCAATTCGCCGCAGGCGGTTCGGGCGAGAAATGAACTGCTGTTTGCAGATATCCATGACAAATGGGTTCAGATTGCTGCACTATCTGCCCCTTCTTCACAAACAGCCTCTTTGCTCAAAATGGTACTTGATAAATTCCGGGAGAATGATCCTGCGTATGCGTCCCTGGTTGAGCGATTAACGGCCATGACCGGAGCGGGTTCCGCGCCGGAAAGTATTCATCTGCTCATTCAAAAAGCAACCGCTCTTCATGTGAACGAAGCAGCCTGGCAGGCGCCGGTATTAGAAGGGCTGACCCGGGGCATGGAAAACAGAAAATCTCCTTTCCCGCTTTCCGAACCCGATCAGCGCCTGCTCGTTAAAACATTTTTTGAAAGTCATTCGGAGCCTTTGCGGCGGGCATCTCTGCAGATGTTGAGAATAGATGGAATATCCGACAAATCCCTGAAGACTGCATCTGTCGCCAAAGCCGTTTTGATCATTAAAGACAGCGCCATGCCGGAGGAAAAAAGAGCCGAGGCAATAGATTTTTTAACGCTCGGTGATCCTTCCGCCCAGGTTTCCATGCTGGAGAAATTACTGGTTCCGCAGGAACAGCCCGCTGTTCAGCTGGCTGTTTTGCGCACGTTGAATCAGGTACCCTCCAACAATGTAAGTGACTATCTGATCCAGCAATGGCCGGTCCTGACCACGGAAATAAGAGAAGCGGCCATTGACGTATTGATGGCTAACCCCGAACGCAGCGCCCTTTTAATTGACGCGCTTGAAAAAGGTAAAATACTTACCAGCAGCGTGAGTTTTGACCGGAGCGTTAGCCTGATGATGATGAAAGATGAAAGCCTGCGGAATCGCGCCAGGCGTTTATTTACGAAAAACGAGGAGGAGGCAAAAGAAATTAATAAAACCTATCAGGCGGCGTTGGATTTGAAAGGCGATCCATCTGCCGGTAAGCAGGTTTACCTGCAAAACTGTGCCAGATGTCACGCTGTGCGGGGAGCACTGGGAGTGCCTTTTGGTCCGGACCTGGGTACTATCCACAATTGGAAAAAAGAGGATATTATGGCGAACATACTCAATCCCAGCCTGTCGATATCCGCGGGCTATGAGTTATGGGCGGTGGAATTAAAAAATAATGAATCTGTGCAGGGAATTATTGCCAGTGAAACGTCTGCTGCCATTACGCTTAAAAATAGTGAGGGTTTGAGCAGGATCATCAACCGCCAGGAAATTAAGTCCATCAAATCACTCAATATCTCAGCAATGCCTTCCGGACTGGAGAAAAAGATTGATAAGCAGCAAATGGCGGATATCCTTGCTTTTTTGAGGCAAAACTAAGGGATGGAAGTGATACTAAGAGCGACCATGCCAGACCGGAAAAGGAAGTTAGTTGCCTAATTCAATTGTAAAAATCAGGTTATTCGAACGCATATTTATGAAGGCTTTTTTAATCGTGCTGTTATTTAATCATTTGCAATCGTTTTCACAGGTGGATTCCCTGGACCGCACACTGTTTAATAATGATTCGATTAGATATATGGTTGTTCGGGTAGCGGAGAAGATAAATTCGTCAAGTCCCGCTAAAATAACGATGAGATATATAGATATAGAAATACCCAGACATCTGAGAAAATACTTGTTAACGTTGAAAATGGATTTTTGGCTGCAACGATTATCAAACGAAAATTCCGATTGGGCTACGAATCTTGTCTTGTATAATCTATATAAAAGAGATGCTATCTTACTGGCTGTTGTTTATACCAACAGAAACAAATGGCTGAAGGGCAAAAATGAGGATGTTGAATATTGGAAAGGTTTCTTAAGTCGGCGTCATGGCCCTCTTCGACAATATACAACAAGGAAAGGCTATATCTCTGGCAATAGTGGACAAAATAGTCCTATTGATTCAATAGGCGATTTTAAATTCAGTAAAAATTTGCCAATCCGGATTTTGACCGCAACCAAGCAATCTGACACAAACTCGGTGCATTTTAGCCTGGACAGCGCCACCTGCAAAAACTGGTATCTAAGCAAGAAAGACATTTTGCAGATTTTTAAATTTTGCAAACAAATCTCCGGTACAGAGTGGGACCTGAGTTATGAGGTATTGCCATGCTCATATGAAGGTGAATTTATTGCAGGAGGGAAAAAAGGACGCTATGAAATAAATGCGGCATCGTTTGTTATCCTCGTATTCAGGGATAAAACAATTTATCTCGGTTGCAATTTGGGAGATCGGTATTTTTTATCCCATCCCCAAAATTAAGACAGGTATTTAAGAATGATTTTTTCATCTTAAATTACCATACTATGGCAAAGAGAAGCAGGCGCAAATTTGGTGCATAATTCAAAGCGAAAGTTGTTCTGGAAGGGTTAATGGAACGCTCTAGGATTGAAGAGCTGGCCCGCAGGCATGAGCTTCATCCCACGCAAATCAACACCTGGAAAAAGGAAGCAATGGCCTTAAAGTGATAGGAAATTTGAGGTTAACCATCCTTTCTGGAATGGCACTAATAAATCCGTTGATCGGAATAGGGCATTCAATCTTTGACCTATGAGGTGCGACAGGCTCGATTTGTGAGGCGACGAGTAAATCATTTGGAGATTAAACGTATCGACTATGCGACATATTAAATTTGAAATGAAGGCGGTTTATGCAAACGAGATTTATTGCCCATGAAATTAAAAATTACGCTAAAGCAGCAATTATTATTGATATTGCCATTAATCATTAAGAACGGGATTTTATTTGGAATTTATTTTTATTTCTTTGGATTTGAATTTTCGTCTTCGTTTTTTACCTATATCCTGGTTTTCATTATTCTATTTGATATTTTACCCACTATTTTATTGCACATTCAATATTTGCTAAAAAACCGTAGCGTTATCTTAGTTATTGATAACGAAGCAAGAATATTGACATATAATTCACCATTGCGAGGATTAAAATATTCTTTCGATGATATATATACAGTTCAGCATTTTGCCTCATTTGGAGGAGGCACCGGTGTATATTCTTTTGGAGAATACAGATATTTTAAAATAATTTTTAAAGACAAAGAGGAAGTTATTATTACATGCCGATGATGAATAATATAAAAAATACTCTGGCAAACCTGTTAGGAGTAGAAGTGGATAAAAGGTTCAGGGTTGTAGCATTTATCTATTAGTCCGGAGGTCAAATTATTTCACAAAATTTCAGAGATTGATTTGTGAAGTTAGTAGTCCTCGAATCCTGGCTTCTGCAAAGCGTGGAAAAGTGTTTGCCACTGGAAAAAAAGGTACCCATGAGGCCGCCATAAAAATCTCGATTTGATTTTAAACCCTGTGATAGTCGGCCTTCCACTGCTGAATGGCTTTTTTAATATCGCCGCTACTTAGATTTTCCGTTGCAGCCCGTTCAGTCAAATCCGCCAACTCCTCGTCAGGAGCAAATCGCAGGGCAATGATTTGCGTAATGGTCAGCCGGCTGTCCAGCAATTTTCCCGTCAACGCAAAATGCCGGAGATTTTCCTCAGCCCGGATGGCCCTGTCCTGCGCAATCAGCGGGAACCTTCGGATCTGGATGGCGCTGATCGAGAGCGCGATCGCGATCAGGACAAATATTGTGGACGGCAGGACGCCCTGACCCTCTTTCAGGGCGATTATCAGTTGCAGGATGGCCAGTACATCCAGGGCCAGCACAACGCTCCAAAGAACGAAATGATATGAGGGCACGAGTCGTGTATGGTTTTTGAAATTTTGCGCTTGCATACGAATGCTGTTTTATTTTGAAAGCAGAAAAGTACGGTTTTATCAGCCAAATCTATTTCGACATGGGAAGCATAATGTTCCTAAATAGCCAGGACTGGGTCCATTAATTCCATCCCGGCATCAGAAACCGGGCAAAATCCCGTTACAAATTAATTCCCAGTATTTTAAGGACGATATTAAATAAGGATTTTGGGGTCATGGAGATGTTTTAGGGATTGTTAAGTTAATGATTCTTAAATGAACCGGTTTCCTTCGCGGTTTCCCGCGTAAAGCAGCGGATCAAGCTTTAGAATGGTTCTGAAATGGTCGGCAATATTGTCCTGCTCCGCGCGGCGCTACCAGGTAAACAATGTGGACGACCTGCAAAACGAGCTCCGGCAGCATAATCCCATGAAATAAAGGGGTATTTTAAACATGGGATTTTAAAAGTAAATTTGTAGAAAATGAATAACATGGTATTGGTGTTAAAAAAGGGCGCCAGCAAAAAAGAAATAGAGCAGATCAATAAGAAGCTCAGGCAGATGCCTTCCCGAAAAAAGCTGGATGCAAGAAAATATTGCGGCGTGATTAAGCTGAAGGAAGACCCTTTGGTTATCCAAAAGAGATTAAGAGATGAATGGGAGTAGACTCGTCCTGGATACAGACATTGTTTTGTATCTACTGTCAGGCGATAAAACGCTGGCAGACTTTTTACAGGATAAGCAGGGATATGTATCTGTAATCACAGAGTTGGAATTAATCGGTTATCCGGATATAACAATCAGGGAATCCCAGCGGATAAAAAATTTTTTAGACGATTGCACCCTCGTCGAGATCAATGATGAGATCAAGAGCATTTACGTTCATCTACGCAAACAATACCGCCTGAAACTGGGTGATGCCACAGCAGCTGCAACCGCTATTTATTTGGACCTTCCCTTTATGACTGCAGACAGAGACTTCAGCAAGGTAGCCGAACTGCAGCTTACGCTATACAACCAATAACTCCCCGCACAGACCGGGCTGCCGGAGGTTCGAACCCTCCCTTCGCAACACGGGGATCCCGCTGGGACTACAAAGATCTTCCGAAATCCGCACTGGGCATGCATTTAAAAATAATCCATCCATACCTACCCGAATCCCTACCCTCATCCAATTTGGTATGATTTGATTCGTTTTAGAGCAAAGAACTTTATCCTTATAAAGATATCAATGGCTTTAAAGTGATGGGAAATTTGAGTTTAACCATTCTTTCAGGAATGGCGGTAATAAATCCATTAATTGGAATAGGCCTTTCAATCCTTGACTTGGCGGGGCTAATCCCTACAACCCCACCTTCTTCCCCGTCCGCACCGCCTCATAAATCGCATCAATGATCTTCAAATCTTTTACGGCTTCATTCCCGTCCACCGGAACAACGGGCTGCGTGTTATTAAAAATAATATCCGACATCGCATCCATTTGCACTGTCTGATGCGTTACCACCGGCTGATTGATCTCGCCGCGGTTCGTGCGACCCTGAATCGGACCATATCCCGTTGCCGGATCCAATTCCGCAAATCCGCTTTTGCCGCTTAGGAAAAAGCGATCCAGCCAGTTGATATTATAACTGGAAAGGCAGGAGGCCACCGCGCCCCCGGGAAAACCGAGCTGGAATTGTATGGTCTCATCAACCCCTTCCTTAAATTTTACGGGATCGGTTTTTGTTTCCTCCGCAGTAACCCACACCGGTTCTTCCCCAATCATATACCGGGCGCCATTGATGGAGTAAATGCCGATATCCATCATCGAGCCGCCGCCGGACAATTCTTTATTTAATCGCCATTGGGTGGGATCGCCGATCGTAAATCCGCTCAGCCCCTGGAAGAACATGATCTTTCCGAAATCTCCTGCATTCCGCATGCGGATAATTTCCAGCGTATGCGGTTCAAAATGCATGCGATATCCGACAAGTAAATGAACATTTGCTTTTTTGCAGGCATCCACCATTTCCTGGCCATCTTTTGCATTGACGGACATGGGCTTTTCGCAAATCACCTGTTTGCCGGCTTTCGCTACGCGAATCACCGCGTCATGGTGCAGCGCATTGGGCGTGATCACATATACCGCATCAATATCCGGATTGTCTTTGATGTTGTCGTAGTTCTCATAATTGTAGCAGTTCTTTTCCGGGATATGATATTTCGATTGCCAGTTTTTTATTTTCGACGGCGTGCCGCTGATCACACCCACTAATTTTGCTTTCTTACAGGTTTGCATCGCTTCCGCCACGCGGGTTCCGTAACTGCCCAGACCCATGATGGCTACCCGCAGCATCGGGCCTTCATAAGCGGGCTCAGATAAATAGGGAATATTGGCCGGGGCGATCCGGGGCAGCAGGGAAAGTCCCAGCGCCGAAACAGTCATTTTTTGCAGAAAGTCGCGACGGGTTTTCATCTGATCATTTTTTAGGTAATTGAATGCGGGTCGCTCTCAAATTAAACCTTTCAAATGAAACAGCAATGCAAAACCGGGCCATAAAAAAGGATGCGTCCGGTTTGTTAAAAAAGTATCTGAGCGGAATGATAAAGTATTTGTTTTTATCCGGGCGCGCGGATTTTACCGGGCGATCCTTACTATTGAAATGAGACGAATTGCTTTTTTGATGAATGATATTTATGCTAATGTTTCGAATCCTTATAATAATTCATCGCTTCCGGCATCAGCGCTTTTAATTTATCAATCCGGTCCTGGTCGGCCGGGTGATCACTTAAAAAAACCGGCGGTTTATTGCCACCCAACGATGCCATGCGCGTCCAGAAGGGAATCGCTTCCTGTGGATCATAACCCGCCATGGCGGCGAAGATCAGCCCGAAATGATCGGCTTCTGTTTCCTGCCTCCGGGAAAAAGGCAGTAATACGCCCAGTTGGGCAGTCGGCGCATACACCTGGTTGAAAATATTCACCGCCTTCGCATTGGTTCCGAGGGCGACATTTCCGGCGGTCTGTATGCCTTCCGCCAGCAGTTGCTGACTCATTCTTTCCCGTCCATGGCCTGCAACGGCATGCGTGATCTCATGCCCCAGCACAATGGCCAGCGCGGTTTCATTCTGTGTTACGGGAAGCAAGCCGGTATAAACGACTACTTTACCACCCGGCATGCACCAGGCATTCACTTCCTTGCTGTCCACCAGGTTGAATTCCCATTTATATCCGTCCAGTTCATTTCCGGCGCCGTGTTCCTGGTAATATTTTGTGATGGCCGCTGCAATGCGGTTGCCCACACGCTTTACCATTTCCTGATTCTGATTGCCCGACGGAACAACCTTGTTGGTGGATAAGAATTCCTTGTATTGGGTCAGCGCCATGGCCTGAACATCGCTCTCAGGCACCAGATCGAGCTGGCTCCGGCCGATGATGGAATTTGTATGGCAGGAAGTAATCGTTAAAGAGACGAGCAGAACTAAAAGAGATACGCGATATTTCATGTTTTTACTTAGGTTTTCCCTGTTTGAGAAAAAACTGTGCCAGTTGATGGAAAACGGAGCGAAATGGTCAAACCGGCGGATTTTTGTAACTTTCGCGCACTGACTGCCGCAGGCTGTCAGCCTGCGAAATGATTGCTTATGAAACTTCGGGTATTAAACAGCGGCTCCCGGTTTTTGTTGACCGTAACGGTTGGCTGTCTGTTGTATGCGGGCTCCCTGGCCCAGACCGGATATCAATTTTCCCATATAGATTTCACCCAGGGTTTATCAAACAACCAGGTCAACGTGATCCGCAAGGACAGCCGGGGCTTCATGTGGCTGGGAACCATGTCGGGTCTCAACCGTTACGATGGCTATCAGTTTAAAATATTCCGGCATAATATTTCAGATTCTCTTTCCATCAGCGATGATTTCATATCCGGGATTGCCGAAGATCCAAATGAGAAATTATGGATCGGAACCCGGAACGGATATAATATTTATGATCCGGAAACCGAAAAATTCAGCCGGAACATTTCGGCCTATCTAAGTGCCCTGTCCCTGCCAGCCAATGGTTTCTCCAATGTGATCCAAACCCAAAACGGCTTCTGGCTTCTTTATCCTGGCGCCGGCGTTTATCATATCGGGCCGGATAAAAAGCCCGCTTTTCTTCATCCGGTTCCCGGGGATGCAAGATCCATTTCCCCCGATCCGGTGGCGGATATCCAGGAAGATTCCAAAGGGTTTATCTGGATGATCCACCAGAACGGACTGCTGGAGAAACTGGATAGCCGCAATTTCCAGGTTGTTTTCAGAACGGACGTGCTGAAAAACAGAAATGCGGGCCGCGCTATTTTATACCATCTTTTTATAGACCGGCAGGATGATATCTGGTTTTACTCGGTGGGAAGCCTGGAGGGTGCATTTTATTATCAGCCGGCAAATGACCGCCTTGTCCATTTATCAAAAACAGGCTCGTCCGGCGGACTGAATAACGATCTGGTAAACGGAATTGTGGAGGATGACAAAGGCCTTATCTGGATCGGTACGGATCACGGGGGCGTAAATATCTTTAACAAAAATGAAGGGTCTGTCCGTTTTGTGACCAACCGCGCCGACGATAATAAAAGCCTTTCGCAGAACTGTGTTACCACCCTCTACAAGGATCAGCAGGGGGGTATCTGGGTGGGAACCTATAAAGGCGGAATCAGTTATTACCATGAAGGACTGGACCGGTTTCCCTGGTACCGCCACCAGCCTTCTGTTCCCGGCAGTTTGCCTTTTGATGATGTAAACCGCTTTATCGAAGACGAAACGGGAAATCTCTGGATTGGCACCAATGGCGGCGGACTGATTTATTTTGACCGGAAGAAAAACAATTTCCGTCAGTTCCTACATAATCCTTCCGATCCGAACAGTCTCGCAAATAATGTGGTGGTCAGCATGTGGCTGGATCATAAAAATATATTGTGGATCGGAACCTATTTCGGCGGTCTGGATCGTTACGACGGGAAACAGTTCATCCATTACCGGCACAGCGATGCGATTCCCGGCAGTCTCGCGGATGATAAAGTCTGGGGAATTTATGAGGACTCGAAAAGGAATCTGTGGGTGGGCACTTTGGGGGGTGGTTTGGATAAGTTTGACCGCGATCAGAAAATTTTCACGCATTACAAAGCGGGCGCTCCCCATTCAATTTATTCGGATTATATCTCTGCGCTCACGGAAGACAGCCGGAATAATTTGTGGATCGGCACGTCGGTCGGAATTGATGTATGGAAAACGGACAACCGGATCATTCATTACTCGGCAGAGAAAAATAAATTAAGCAATGACAATGTGATTGTCGTTTTCAGGGATTCCAAATCCAATATGTGGATCGGTACCCGGGAAGGACTGAATGTGTTCAATGCTGAAAAGCAGGAATTCCAGTCGTTCAGAATGGAGGATGGCTTGCCCGACAACGCCATCATGACGATCACGGAAGACGATGAAAATCGTTTGTGGGTAACCACCCCGAACGGCATTTCCCGGATATCGGTTCAGGGGAATCCGGCAGCGGGCTTTAAAATCCATTGCAGGAATTACGACGAGAAAGATGGCTTGCAGGGGCATGAATTCAATTCCAATTCGGCGTTGAAACTAAGTACGGGTGAAGTGGTTGTCGGGGGCGTTAACGGGTTCAATATTTTTAACCCCCTGCATATCCGGGCCGGTATGAACGGCGCTTCCGTAGTACTGACCGATTTTCAGATTTTCAATAAGTCCATTTATCCCGGAGAAAAAGTAAACGGGAAAAAAATACTGGACAAAGCCATCAACGAAACGGGTCAGGTTTCCCTGAAATACAATCAAAATGTTTTTTCTCTTGAATTCGCTTCATTGAGCTTTAATAATACGGCCAAGTACCGCTATGCATATAAACTGGAAGGGTTCGACAAGGACTGGCTGATTACCGATGGCAAAGCGCGTAAAGCCACATATACCAACCTGGATCCCGGGACTTATATTTTCAGGGTGAAAGCGTCGAACGAAGAGGGGGTCTGGAATGAAACGGGAAAATCCCTGCGCATCATTGTGCTGCCGCCGTTCTGGAAAACCCCGCTGGCTTATATCTGTTACCTCGTGCTGCTTGCTGCCATCCTGGTGCTGGCCCGGCGCATGATCATCCAGCGCGCACGCATGCGGTTTGCGCTGGAAAACGAAAGGCAGGAGGCGCAGCGGATGCACGAGTTGGATATGATGAAAATCAAATTCTTCACGAATGTCAGCCATGAATTCAGAACCCCGCTCTCCTTAATACTCACTCCGCTCGATAAGATTATACGGGATGAGCCCGATGCCGTGCAGAAAAAGCAGTTCAACCTGATTCGCCGGAACGCCCGGCGGCTGCTGAATCTCGTCAATCAGCTGATGGATTTCAGAAAAATGGAGGTGCAGGAACTGAAGCTCAATCCGGCGAAGGGAGATATTATTAAATTCGTTCGGGAAATTTCTTATTCGTTTACGGATCTGGCGGAGCAGAAGAATATTCAGTTTTCTTTTCAAACCAATATTGATCAGCTGTACACGGCTTTCGATCAGGATAAGATAGAGCGTATTTTATTTAACCTGCTTTCGAACGCCTTTAAGTTTACGCTTGAAAACGGAACGGTGAGCGTGGAATTGCAGGCTGAAAGAAAAGAAAAGCTGATGCTGCTCGACATCCGGGTGAAGGATTCCGGCATCGGGATACCGGCTGAAAAACTCGAAAGGATCTTTGAGCGGTTCTTTCAGCATGATGTGCCGGGTTCCCTGGTAAATCAGGGAAGCGGTATCGGCCTCTCCATTACCCGCGAATTTGTAAAACTCCATAACGGAACCATCCGGGCGGAGAGCCAGCCGGAAAAGGGCAGCTGCTTTATCGTTCAGCTTCCTTTCAGCGAATTTGAAACCATTCTTACCGCCGAGCCGCTCCAGATCAGCCGTGAACCGGAAGCCCCGTCAGCGGAAGAAATGCCCGGAAAAAATAAAACCAGGAACGGAAAACCCGGCCCGGAAATGAAACTTCCGGTTATTTTGCTGGTGGAAGACAATGAGGATTTCCGTTTTTACCTCAAGGACAACCTGCGGACGGAATTTACGCTGGTGGAAGCAGTTAACGGAAAGGAGGGCTGGCAGAAAGCGCTATCCGTGCAACCCGATCTGGTGGTAACCGATATCAGTATGCCCGTGATGAATGGCATTGATTTGTGCCGGAAAATAAAAGCTGACATCCGCACGGGTCAGATCCCGGTGATCCTGTTAACTGCGCTGACGGGCGAAGAAGAACAATTGCGTGGTCTTGAAACCGGCGCGTCTGATTATATTACCAAGCCCTTCAACTTTGAAGTGATGGTTTCCCGGATAAAGAATATCCTGGCGCAGCAGGCGGCCCTGAAAAAAACATTTACCCGCAAAGTGGAAGCCAAACCAACAGAGGCGGTGATTGAATCCACGGATGACCGGTTTGTAAAGCAGGCGCTCGGGATTGTGGAAAAGAATCTGTCTGATCCCGCTTTCTCGGTGGAGGACCTCAGCCATGCTTTATATATGAGCCGTATTTCCGTTTACAAGAAACTGCTTTCCCTGACGGGGAAAACGCCGATTGAATTCATCCGGTCCATCCGTCTGGATCATGCCGCCCGCCTGATGGAAAAAAGCCAGCTTACCGTGGCGGAAGTGGCTTACGAAGTCGGGTTCAATAATCCCAAGTACTTTGCGAAATATTTTAAAGCTGCCTTTAACATGCTTCCCTCGGCCTATATAGCCGCAAAGAAAAAAGAAAGCGGGCCGGTTTAAGTCTTCCGGGTTAACATTTTACTACCTAATTGGAAACAAAGCATGCCCCTGCGCTATCAGGAGCTCCACTACTTTTACGCGGTTACCAAGCCTGACTAAAGTTGTGAAATCATGATTGCTGCTGCCTTGCCAAGATCCGGTGTTGTCCGGCTGCTGCCTGTTTTTCTTTTTGCCGCAGCCAGTTCGTTTACCGCTGTTTCCCGCCCGCCAAACGGCTTTCTTAAAACGCCGGACGGCATTATCGTATATCCGGATACCACCCAATCGGGGAATGCGAAATCCGTCAGGTTACAGGTGATATCCGCGAGCATTATCCGGGTGGTTGCCCGTCCGGCAGATGAACTGCCCGCAAGCCCGAGCCTGATTACCGCGTATAATGGCCTGGGGCCTTTGAAATGGTCGGTTCAGGAAGAAGAGAAAGCGATCCTGCTGAAAACCGATTCCATAACGGCCCGGGTTTCCACCGAAACGGGCGCTGTTTCTTTCCAGGATTTTCTTGGTAATCCGCTGCTGCAGGAGAGGCCCCGGGATGGCCGCTTATTTGAACCCGCTGTATTTGGCGGAGAGTTATTTTATCACATCCGCCAAACCTTTCTTACCCGGCCGGATGAGGCGATATACGGGCTGGGCCAGCATCAGGATGATGTGCTGGATCATAATCACCGGCAGGTGAACCTGTTCCAGAATAACAGCGAAGTAGCCATTCCTTTTCTGGTCTCCAACCGGCATTACGGCATTTTATTCGACAATTATGCCTTGACGCGGCTGGGCGACCTCCGCAATTTTATGCAGCTGTCGCGGTTAAGGCTTTTTTCGCCCGAAGGCGTGGAGGGTTTTCTCACCGGAACCTTTATCAACAATCAGCAGGGCCGGGATAAGCTGCTGCTCAGCCGGCCCGAGACATCCATCGAAATTGCCCACCTGAACGATTCAAAGCAATTCTTTCCAAAAGGATTTAACCCGGTTAAAGGAAGAATGATCCTGGAAGGCTTCTTCGCTTCTTCTTTTGAAGGGATTCATCAGTTTAAAATCAACTATGGCGGCTATGTAAAAGTATGGATTGACGGTCAGGAGAAGCTCGAGCGCTGGCGTCAGGCCTGGAATCCCGGGTCCGCCCTGCTTGAAATTTCATTGAAAAAAGACAGGAAATATCATTTCCGGATGGAGTGGAAACCCGACGGAGAGGAATCTTATCTCTCCATCAAATGGCTGGATCCCGCACCGCCCGGGAAACGAAATGAGTACAGCTTCTCCTCGGAAGCCGGCAGGCAACTCGACTACTATTTTGTTTATGGTAAAAATATGGATGCTGTCATCGGAGGCTATCGCCGCATTACCGGGAAAGCCACCCTGGTTCCGCGCTGGGCCCTCGGTTTGTGGCAGAGCCGGGAAAGATATAAGAGTGAAGTGGAACTGCTGAATACGGTCAGCGAATTCCGGAAGCGGAAAATTCCGCTGGATAATATTGTACTGGACTGGAGCTACTGGAAGCCGGATGCCTGGGGAAGCCAGGAATTTGATCCGGCCTTTTTCCCTTCGCCCGACAGCATGATCAGCCAGGTTCACCGGGATCATTGTCATTTTATGATTTCCGTATGGCCGAAGTTCTATGAGGGCATTCCGGCCTATCAGAGATTCGATGATAAGGGCTGGTTATACAAACGCAACGTGGCGGACCGGCAGCAGGATTGGAAAGGATATGTTTCCACCTTTTATGATGCGTTCAATAAAGACGCCCGCCAGGGCTTTTGGGATCTGATCAATGAGAAATTATACCGGAAAGGAGTAGACGCCTTCTGGATGGATGCCAGCGAGCCGGATATATTATCCAACGTAAGCCCGGAAAAAAGAAAAGAAGAGATGAATCCCACGGCCGCAGGCCCCGCCGCCGCCTGGCTGAACGCGTATCCCCTGGAAAATGCAAGGGGAATTTATGAGGGGCAGCGGGCCGCCACGCCGGACAAAAGAGTTTTTATATTAACCCGGTCGGCCTTTGCCGGTTCGCAGCGTTATGGCGCCGCGGTATGGAGCGGCGATATTGCCGCGCGCTGGTCGGATATGAAGGCCCAGATCACGGCAGGGATCAATTTTTCGCTGTCCGGCCTCCCGTACTGGACTATGGACATCGGGGGCTTTGCGGTGGAGCACCGTTATGAGCACGCCCAGGGAAAGGATCTCGAAGAGTGGCGCGAACAGATGACGCGATGGTATCAGTTTGGCGCATTCTGTCCTTTGTTCCGGGTGCACGGACAGTTTCCTTATCGTGAAATTTACCATGTGGCGCCGGAGCATCATGCGGCCTATCAGAGCATGCTGTATTATGATCAGCTCCGCTATCGCCTGATGCCCTATCTCTATACGCTTGCGGGGATGACCTATCATGATGATTATACCATCATGCGGGGACTGGTAATGGATTTTCAAAATGATACGGCGGTCGAGCATATCAGCGATCAGTACATGCTGGGACCTTCTTTACTCATCAATCCCGTGTACACATTCCGTGCGCGCAACCGCGAAGTTTACCTGCCGGCAGGACAGGGCTGGTATGAATTCTATTCGGGGAAATATTTTTCCGGCGCACAAAAAATTACGGCAGACGCCCCGTATGACAGGATGCCGGTATTTGTAAAAGAGGGTTCCATCCTTCCCTTCGGCCCGGATCTGCAGTACACAGCCGAAAAGCCGGCAGATCCCGTCAGCTTATTTGTGTATGCGGGCAGGGATGCAGCCTTCACCCTGTATGAAGATGAAGACAGCAACTACAATTATGAAAACGGTTCGTTTTCGAATATACCCATCCGTTATAATGAATCTGCAAAAACGATAACCATCGGCAAAAGGGAAGGATCATTTCCGGGTATGCTGAAAGAAAGAACGTTCCGCATTATCCTGATCACAAAGAATAAACCCGCGCCATTGAATTTTGATCTGCCCGGGGCGGTGACGGTTCAATACGATGGCAGTCAGAAAATAATTAAACTGAAATAAAACTTTGAATTCTTTAAACCACTAATTGTTTTTATATGAAAAGAACCAAAACCATCAGGAAGCTGACTGTTTATTTTGGCGTTCTCCTACTTGGGTTATTGATCAGCAACAGCGGGGTTGCACAAAATACCAGTGGAGCTGCGCGGAATATAACAGGTAAAATTGTTTCAAAAAGCGGAGAAGCGATTTCCGGCGCCTCCATTACGGTAAAAGGAACAAGGAATACCGTTACGACTAACGGAAGCGGGGAATTCTCCATACTGACCGGAAACGGAGAAATCCTGGTTGTCTCCTCGATCGGATTTACACAGCAGGAAATACGGATCGGCAACAATACAAATAATCTGCATGTTGCGCTTTCGGATGATTACAGTAACCTGCAGGATGTGGTGGTGGTAGGATATGGTACGATGAAGAAAACGGACATGAGCAGTTCCCAGGTTACCGTTACCGCAGAGGATATTGAGAAAACGGTAAATACGACATTCGATCAGGCATTGCAGGGCCGTGCGGCCAATGTATATGTTTCTTCCCCCAGCGGACAGCCGGGGCGGCGCCGTCTGTCGTCATCCGGGGCCTGAGCTCGCTCACCGGTTCAACCCAGCCCCTGTATGTGATTGACGGGGTGCAGATCAAACCGGATAACCCTTCGGCGGACGATCCGTATAATCATCCTTCGGGATATGCGAATATCCTTTCCGGGATTAATCCGGATGATATTGCAACCATCAATATCCTCCAGGTCCTTCTGCCACGGCTATTTACGGATCTGCCGGTGCGAACGGGGTGATCCTGATCAGCACCAAGCGCGGAAAGATCGGTGAAACGAAAATAAATGTAAGCACCCTGTGGACGATGCAGGATCGGCCGGCATATATACCGGTCATGAATTTACCCCAGTATGCTGCTTACCGCAATGAAGTGGAGAAAGCCGGTGGCACGGCAACAGATCCTCGTTTGCAGATCCTTCCGTATCTGGGAAACGGAACCAACTGGCAGGATGCATTATTCAGCAGGACCCTCCTGCAGAAACATCAGATGTCCTTTAGCGGCGGAAACGATAAAACTACTTTTTATGTTTCCGGAGAATATTTTAATCAGCAGGGCATTGCGCCGGGATCAGGTTTCTCAAGAGGTTCTTTACGCATGAACCTCGACAATCAAACCCGCAGCTGGCTGAAGATCGGAACCCAGCTCAGCGTGAACCAGACGCAGGAAAAAGTAAATACCACCAATGCCGGCATCATCCAGCTGGCCATTGCACAGAATCCTTCCGTTCCGGTAAAGAATGCAGATGGGAGCTGGGGCGGCCCGGCCAACACGCAGTTCCAGTTTTCCAATCCGATTGCGCTGGCCAATATCAATAACGACTATAACAAATCTATGGCCTTTATCGGTGGGATGAATGCCGACATTACTTTCATGAAAGGGCTGGTATTTCATAATGAAGTGAACGGCAGTTTCCAGTATTACAATAATTATCAATTTCATCCCGGATATAATTTCAACGGATATATTGTTCCCAGTACCAGCGCTACATCCACCCGCGCGGCCAGCAATAATTACTGGTGGAATTTCAATTCCCGCCTGCAGTATGATACCAAAATCGGGAAGCACGGGATAACCGCCATGATTGCTCATGAGTCGCAGGCCTGGGAGAATGAGGGTCTGTCAGGTTCACGCACAGGATATGTTGTTTACGACAACCAGGAATTGTCGGGTGGCGATGCCAGCAGTATTTCCAACCTGAGCAATAACAGCTCCAAATCGGACGGAGCAAAGGAGTCTTATTTCGGCAGGATCAACTATTCTTATAACGACCGGTATTTTCTTCAGGGTACTTACCGTTACGATGGTTCTTCTGCATTTGGCCCGAACAAACGCTGGGGCGGCTTTCCTTCGGTATCGGCAGCCTGGAGAATATCACAGGAAAATTTCATGAAAACATTCACGGCTAGTGAATGAGCTGAAGCTGCGTGTGGAATATGGAATATCCGGGAATGCGAATGCAGCAGGGATATTATTCCAAACTCCAAACCGTTCCCACGGCCTGGGGAACCGGATTTCTCTCCCAGAATTTTTCCAACCTTGATATGCAATGGGAATCAGATAAAACCTATAATGTGGGATTTGACCTCAGCATGTTCAATAACCGGCTGCAGGTGGTCGCGGATTTTTACCAGAAGAATATTGACGAGCTTTTAACCACTAATCCTTATGCATTTTATAATGGTGGCGATATTGCCTATTCCCCGGGATATATATCCTGGCCAACCACCAATGTGGGTTCCATGCAAAATAAGGGATTCGGCATAACCGTGAACACCGTAAATATTGCGGGGAAAGATTTTACCTGGAAAACCAGGATCAACTTCTCCCTTGACAGAAACAAAATAACCAAACTGATCACGCCGATCAACTATGCGTTCAGCGGTTCGCAGGCGGAATTCCTGACCGAAGTGGGGCAGCCGGCCAGCATGATCACCGGTTATATTGCAGAAGGCCTGTTTCAGAACAACCAGGATATTACGGATCATGCGGCACAGACGTCCAACGGCCTGGTCACGGTGAGTCCGCAGGGTTCATGGCCCGGCGACATCAAATTCAAGGACATCAGCGGCCCCGATGGCAAGACGGATAATATTATTGATCACAACGACCGCGTGATCATTGGTAACCCCTGGCCAAAATACACGTTCGGGTTCAACAACAGTTTCACCTACAAAAGATTTGACCTGAATATTTTCATCATCGGATCTGTTGGCAACGACATATTGAATTATTCCCGTTACCAGAATGAGTTGGGCTCCGGAACCTATGGCAATTACCTCGCATCGGTAACCAATTTTGCAAGGCCCAGCAGTTATGCGCTGGCAGACGCTTCCACGGTAACGCTCACCAATCCGGGCCACCAGATTCCCCGCATATCGCCCGGCGATCCGAACGGTAATAACCGGATCAGTCAGTGGGATGTTGAGGATGGCTCTTATGTACGGGTGAAGAATATTTCGGTCGGCTATAACCTGCCGCGGCAGTTTGTATCAAAAATTGCTATGAAGGGATTGCGCATAGCCGTAAACGTGCAGAATGTACTAACCCTCACCCACTACAAAGGATATGATCCGGAAATCGGGCTGGTGAATTACGGCGGCACCATCATGGCCGGGATTGACACAGGCCGGTATCCGAACAGCCGGATGTATTCATTTAATGTGGTGGCAGATTTTTAATCTAACAAAATTATTTTTTATGAAAGCGATCATAAAATATTCCATCATTATCGCTATTCTGATTTTTTCGCAAAGCTGCAAAAAGGATTTCCTGGACCGGCCGCCGATTGACCAGATCACTTCAGGCAATTTCTATAAAACCGACGATGAAATTCTGGCCGGAACATCGCCATTATACAATATCGTATGGTTTGATTATAACGATAAGGCCCTTCTTGCTTTTGGCGAAGCCCGCGGCGGGAACCTGAATTCGAACGACAGAACGCCGTTTATCCAGTTTGCGCCTTCCGCCACGGATCAGAGCACGCTGCTGCCCGGGTATAAATCCTTTTACAAGATTGCGGCGCAGAGCAATCTCACCATGCAGAATATCAAAAATGCCGTGGGCAGCACCGCATCGGAAAAGATCAAAAACATGGGGCTGGCCGAATGTCATTTTATGCGGGCCATGGCATACTATTATCTCGTGAGCAACTGGGGCCCCGTGCCGATCATCTACGACAATGTTGCGCAGCTCAGTAATGATGTTCCGCGCAATACCATTGAGAGTATCTGGCAGTTCATTCTCGCCGATCTCCGTTTTGCGGCAGACAATTTACCGGCCCAGCCCTATCAACAGGGGCGTTTAACCAAATATTCCGCCGAAGGGATGCTGGCGAAAATGTACCTGACGCGGGCGGGTTTAAATCAGACCGAAGGCAACCGCACGCAATCCGACCTGGACAGCGCCAAGTATTATGCAGGCGATGTCATCCACAGCGGTTCATACCGGCTTGATCCGGATTACAATGATCTGTTTACGAGCGCAAGCAATAACAGTTCCAACAACAATTCCGAAAGTCTTTTTGCCCTGCAGTGGATGCCGGCCAGCAGTCCCTGGGGTATTAATAATTCATTCCAGGCCTATCTGGCATTCGATCCCAAAGTAACGCAGACCGGCGATGGCTGGGGGGCAGCGCAGGGTGGTTCTGCCGATCTGGTAAAATATTTTGTGGATCATCCGGAAGATTCCATCCGGCGGAAAGCCACGCTCATGTTTAACGGCGATTATTATCCCGAGCTGGATCAGAAGGACGGAGGAATTCATGTCACGACCACCAGTATTGCCAACATTAAAAAATATATCATCGGTTCGCCGGCCGATAACGGGAATAAAGGCGGATTTATGGCGGCATATATAAACAGTTATATGCTGCGGCTGGCAGAAGTTTATCTGATTTATTCGGAAGCCATTATGGGAAATAATGCTTCTACATCCGATCCGGAAGCATTGAAATATTTCAATGCTGTTCGGGAGAGAGCGGGTTTGGACGATAAAACATCCATCAGCTTTGATGATATTTTCCAGGAGAAAAGAGTTGAAACCGCGCTGGAGGGAGGCGCCTGGTATGAAATTATGCGTTTGTATTATTTCGATCCGGCTAAAGCCATTGCCTATACCGCGGCGCAGGACAAGGGAAATTATACGATAACCTATAATGACCTGTCAAATCCCCGCACCTGGACGGTGGTAAATACGCCGGCATATTATCCGCTGACCGCGCAGTCCGTTTACCTGCCTTTACCGGAATCAGAATTGATTGCCGCGCCCAGCCTGGCCGGTGCGCCGGTTCCCTTTGATTTTAGCAAACTGCCTCAATAAAATAATATAAAATCAACAACATGTTATCATATCGGATACCAAAATATTTTATTCTCTTGCTCGCCGCATCCATGCTGCTGATGCAGTATGCCTGTAAAAAAGAGAACAGTGGTAAAACGCCGCATATTGAAAGGGTGAGGGCGATCAGTCCTTCGCCGGACGACAGTGTGCTCACGGGCGCCCTTCCCGGGCAGATTGTGGTGCTGCAGGGTAGCAATTTCACCGGCACTTCCCGGGTTTTATTCAACGGCTTTCCGGCCGCTATCAATTCGGCGCTGTTTTCGGATCATAACCTGGTGGTGACCGTTCCGGCCATTGCCTGGGACAGTATTCCGGACGGGAAGCTGAATACGGTGGAAGTGGTTACCGCGCAGGGAACGGCGAATTACAGTTTTAATATTATTGCGCCGCTGCCCGGCATCAATTCCCTGTCGAATGAGATGGCCCTGGCCGGATCCACGCTGGTCATTAACGGGAATAATTTTTACGGGATTACCAAAGTGATTTTTCCAGGCGGCGTTGAAGTGGATAATCCCATGGTAACGGGGATCACGCAGATTACCTTAACCGTGCCTGCGGGTATCACGCAGAGCGGCCCGATTCAGGTGGTGGGCACTTATGGGACCGGGGTGTCCATATTGCTTTTTAATGATTATACCACCGGCATGCTTACAACCTTCGATGATGGGAATTATAGTTGGGGCGCTTTTAAAATCACAGACGATGCCACCGCTTTCCCGGGGAATACCGGCAAGTATGCAGAAATAGCTGTTCCTGGCGGGGTGGGCGCCGGCGATTTTGCCTGGTACGACGGTGTAAGATCGGTTAATACGAACGGCGTAACCTGGATAGCGGCCGATCACCTGAGCGATCCGCTTTCAAGCTATGCCTTAAAATTTGAAATGAGCCTGAGGCAGCCCTGGAGCGCCGGATCCTTTTATATTGTAAAGGATTATGACTGGACCTATCTCGCCCGGTTTGAGCCATGGACCAGCAATGGAGGGGCTCCCGTAACCACCAACGGATGGGTAACCGTGACGATTCCCTTAACCCAGTTCAAAACAAAGGCGAACGGGGTAGACGGTACGGGGAGTCCGGCGATAAACCTGGCAAAACTCGTTGGCAACGGAAGCGGTTCGCTGAGTGTGATGCTGGTAAACAATGGCGCAACAGCAACTCCGGCGATTGATATTGCTTTCGACAATTTCAGAATCGAAAAAATACAATAATGTGTTTCTGAAAAAATTTAATAAGCAATTTATTGTTGGCAGGTAGCTATATTTGAATACAAGGTCAGGCCTCTATTCATCGCTAACTTCGGGGAGATAAGCACCCTCAATGGTTAAAGCAAAAGCGGTGAAAAGCCTGGCCTTTTTTTTCTGAGTCACCGAAGTGATGTACGAAAATGAAGAGTATTTCATCGTTCCGCAAAGCGCGATATTGATGCCGGAGCGGGAGGGATAGGAGGCGGGCAGGTTCTTTCTGTTCCAGGTGCAATCCCCAACCCGGGAATGGCCGTTTTGATGGCCAGGATTGGGTATTGCTGATACCGCTTTGATACCGCTTTGATACCGCTCAGGCAATACTGATAAAGCGCAGTCCTGCATGTGCATTACTTTGTGCATAACCGGTGATAAAAACCGGAGGTAAATCTTTGGAAACGCCCTGTCCCGTAACGTACCTTAAAGTCGTAATTGAGAAACGGAAATCCCTAAAAAGATGGAAGGAACTCAATTGAGGCGCAGAAATCCTCACAAGGGATGAAAGCAAATCGAGGAAGCATCGGGTCAATAAGCAGGAAGCGAAAGCTGCCCGCCGAAAATGACTTGATGCTTTTCTTTTTGAATCTGCTGTTGCAGACGTTTGGTGATTTACAGGGCAAAGAAATCATTTGTGCTGATAAATCCGTACGTAGTCAACCTCAAATTTACGGGGGAACCGGGTGCTCGCCGGGTCGCCGCCATTGTCGCCGCCAATGGCAAAGTTCAGCAGCATATATTGCGGCTGTTTGAAGGGGTTGAAGCCGGTTCCGTCTTTGTTAACCAGGGATTCCATAGGAACATGATTCAGGGGAAGGCCGTCAACGAATAAGGCGATGCCGGTCGAATCCCAATCCATCCGCCAGATATGGAATTCCGATGCCCATTTGGCATCTACGGGTTTCTTCCTGCTGTACCAATAGGCTTTAAGAGGCGTGCTGGTGCCTATAGCGATATTTGCGAGCAGACTGTCCCTATAAAATTCCATCATGTCTATTTCGCCGTTGGAGGGCCATGGCTTTGATACGCCGAGGGCCCACCAGGCGGGCCAGCAGCCGGGGCTGACGTCAATCCGGGCTCGCATTTCCCAGCGACCGTAAAGCCACTGCTGTTTGTTTCTGGTGACCATGCAGGCGGAGGTATAGTTGATGGTCTTGCGATTCTTCCGCCAGTCATTGCTATTCCTGACATAGTTGGGATTGGGTTTCTGTTCGCGTTTTGCCTCGATGACCAGATTGCCGTTTTTGCAGTATGCATTTTCGGACTGGTACCATTGCGTCTCGTGATTGCGTACAAAACCTTCTTCGAAACTCCAGTTGGCCGGGTCAGGGGCGCCGTCCTTATTGAATTCGTCGGCCCATACGAGTTTGAAATCGTTTTGATTTTGTGTGGAGCTATCTGTGGCAAGCCCGGCGGAGGTCATGGTCCAGTCGTCCTGCCATTGTATTTCGGGGACGCCTTCCTTTATGGTCAGCGGCAGCCAGACATACCTGGATTCTTCGAGATTGGTTTTATTCCATCTGTCGGCCAGGAAGATGAATTTGCCATTGGCCGTATCCACGGGCAGCACATAGGTGCTTTGCGCATAGAAGGTTTTGCTGGCATCGGGTCCTTTACAGGGGTTGCCATATTGTTTCCAGTCGCCCATGATGGAATCGGATACGGCATAGGATGCTTCGTTGGGAGCCCATCCCGTACACGCGGACGAGATCAGGTAATATTTATTTTTGTATTTGAATACGGCCGGCGCTTCTCTCGACTGGCCAATGAGTATACGCTTTTCGTTGGAGGTATGGGAGAGGTAATCATCACTCAGCTGGCATATATGCATGGTCGCATTTTCTTCCGAGGAATAGAAATGCCAGGCTTTACCATCGCTGTCCTGGTAGATGGTCATGTCCCTGGCCATATTGCCGTTGGGTCTTTCGCTGCGCAGGTATTTAAAGGGCCCTGTGGGATTATCGCTGACGGCAACCCCGGACCTGGCGGCTGCATAGTCTTTCGAGTCTATATGCATCCACAGCACAAATTTTTTCGTAGTTGCGTTGTAGATGACTTTGGGCCTTTCGATCACATTGCCTTCATATATGTCGCTGGTCGTATCTTTTTTGTCGGAGGACAGTGCGACGCCTTCATATTTCCAATGCAGGAGGTCCCTGGACGAATAGCAGGAGACGCCACCCGCAGTCACGCGGTAGTTTTCCCAGGTGGAGTCGGAAACTTTGCTGGTCTTTCCTTTTTTTATTTCCCCATACCAGTAATAAATGCCGTTGCAGCGGAGGAGACCGCCGCCGTGGGCATCAATGGGATTGCCCCCGTTGTCGCGCCAGACAGCGCCTGGTTGAAAAGAAGCGGGGGCAGTGGTCTGGGCTTGCAACAGCGTCTGACAGGCCAGCATCAAAATGAGCATGCCTGCGATACGGGATAACCGGTTCTTCATGTTTAATCTGGTTTTTAGAACAGGAAGATACCCTGATTCATATGAATCAGGGTATCTTCCTGTTCTATAGATATTCCTGAACTATCAGTAGTTCGGATTTTGTGTCAGTTGCTGTGGATTCTGGCTGAGAATAGACAGCGGGATAGGCAGCAGGTAGTTCTTGGAGGGATCGAAGACCACTGCGGAGAACCGGGCGGGATGGCATTGATCACCGTGTAGGTATAACCGCCACCGGCTTTTGGAGTGATCATCATGCCGTGCATGACATGATTGAGGTTGACCTCGGCGATCTTCCAGCGCAGCAGGTCAATATACCTTTTGCCTTCAAAGGCCAGTTCCACCCTTCTTTCGCGGCGGATCAGGTCGCGCATCTGGGATTGTGACACGCCGGGATAAACCTCGGTGAAGGTAGGAATGCCGGCCCTTGTCCTGACCTGGTCCAGTGCAGCATATACGCTCGGGTCGGGTCCAACGGCTTCGTTCTGGGCTTCCGCATAGTTCAGCAGGACCTCTGCATACCTGAAGTAGTAATAGGTCTCGCTGCTGGCGCCCCCCTGCCAGGGGTTAACGGTGGTATCTATGGCTTTTTTCATGGCATAGCCCGTGTTGGTGTTGTCGGCGGCATCAGCCAGATCTATGGCATTCAATCCCGATCCGACGGCAGAAAAATACTGAATGCCGTTAAATGTATTTCCGTTGTACAATATGGATTGTGTAAAGCGGGGTTCACGGTTGGCATAGGGGTTTTGGGGGTCATAGCCTGATCCTGCATCGTTGATCCCCTTTCCGTTAGCCATGACGTAGTCATCCACCAGTTCCTGCGTGGGGGTGGATCCGCCCCAACTGAGCCATTGCGTTCCGACATAACCGGGCCCCTGGTAACCGGCGATGTTGCTGCCTGCTTTCAAACCCAGGTACTGGCGGTATAATATGCCTTCGTTGTTGCCGTTGCCGGTGCCAAGGAAGAGTTCGTCATATTTAGGATAGAGGCTGTAGTTGAGCTGCATCACCTGCTTGTTGGTAGCTGCTGCTGCTGCCCATCTGGCGGCATCGTTGGATGTATTGTACAGCGGGCTGGCGTAGAAGAGCTCGACCCATCCTTTCAATGTCAGGGCAGCACCCTGGGTGACCCGGCCGGCGCCGTCATTGCCATTGTTGGCAGGCAGCAGGGCAGCTGCGTCTGTCAACTCGGTTTCCAGGAAACTGAAGTTCTCATCGAAAGAAGCCCGCTTGTGGTAGATGGAGTCTCCACCGGTGGCGCGGTTGTCGGGCTTGGTGATGATAGGGCCGCCACCATATAACATCCAGATGATATGATAGAAATAGGCCCTTAAAACTTTCACTTCGCCCAGCCGCTGGTTTTTGTAATCTTCCGGCAGCTGGGACGATTGCAGGTTGCTGATAAAGACATTGCATTTACGGATATAGGTATAGTTATAGTCCCATTTAAGCCAGGAAGTTGATTTTTGTGTTCCTCCAACCTGCGGTCCTCCACCCCAATCGTAGGAGAATCCCGTGTTTGAATTGATATTGGATTTTGTCCTGGCCACGTTGCAGCTGACGGACCAGTTGAAACCGGTCATGGCATTGTCGGACCAGTTGTCGAATGCGTCGAATACACTGTTATATTCGTCGGGCAGGCTATTGTAAATATCGTTGAGCACGAGGTCTGCGGCATTGGTGGTTGCGAAGGCCGTGGAGGCATCAACGGCACTCAGGTTGCTCACGTTTAAAGAGCTATCCTTTTTGCATGCGGAAAGCATCAGGCAAACGGCAATGGCCAGTTTTGCCAGGGCCTTGGGTTTCATGTTATATAAAGTTTTCATCGTTAGTTTCTTAATGATTTTAGAATTGAATTTTAAGCCCGAACGTAACCACTTTCTGGGTGGGGAAATACCAGCCCCGGTTGTTGCTGACTTCGGGGTCGAAATTCTTGATCGGCGTCCAGGTCAGGAGGTTTTGTCCCGACACATAGACGTTTACATAGCTCATGCCGACCCTGCTGGTGAGCGAGTGGGGGAGCGTATATCCTAACACGCCTGTTCGCAAGCGCAAATAGGAAACACTTTTCTGCCAGAAGGACGAAGTCTGGGTATTGTTAGCGGTCGGCGACGTCGTCATCCTGGGATAGGCTGCGTGCTGATTGGTTTCGGTCCAGTAGTCGAGCACGGTGACGGGAGCATTTTTGTTATTATCGAATGCCCATGCGGCTGAGTTGGCGATCTGGAGGGAGCGTTCACCGGCCCCCTGGAACAGCAGGGACAGTTCAAAGCCCTTATAGGTTACGCCGGGAGCGATGCCATAGATGATCTGAGGGCTCGTGGGCGGACCGAGGGGAACCATATCGTAGGAGTCAATATTGCCGTCGGGTTTTCCATTCGGGCCGTTGATGTCAGCATAGCGGATATCGCCGGGCGCCAGGGGAGACCAGGTTTGGGCAGGCAAACCCGGTTTCAGGACGCCGGGGCTTGCAAAATCGTTGTCTGTGAAGTAGCCCAGCGCCTGATAGCCAAACTGCGTATTCAGCGGGCGGCCTGTCTGTCTCAGGTTCGGATAATCGTAGGTCGCTTTGTTCTCAAAGATCTGGACCAGCTTGTTTTTGGCATAGCTGAAGTTGGCGGACAGCGTGACCCGGAGGTCTTTGGATACAGGATAGAAGCTGCTGATGGCGAGTTCGATACCGTTATTGACCATGATACCTGCATTTTGCTGAGCGAGGCCGATGCCGTATTCAGCAGGAACGGTGATGTTCGGATACAGGAGCATGTTGCTGCGGTTTTCGTGGAAATAGTCGGCTTCGATGGTTACGAGGTTGTTCAGGATCCGGGCTTCGATACCCACATCCGTTTTTGTCGCTCTTTCCCAGGTGATGAAGGGATTGGGTTCGGTGTTTTCGTCGAGGCCCTGTGTCTGCGCGCCATTCATGATGGCAGAGTTACCGTAAAGGGTAAAGCCCGACTGGTACTGGAAAGGAAGGCCGGCGAGGTTTCCGGACTGACCCCATGAACCCCTGAGCTTGAGCTCATTGATCCATTTGACATTCGACATGAAGTTCTCCTGCGAGATTCTCCAGGCAGCGGAGAATGCGGGGAAGAAGCCGAAGCGATAGCCGGGGGCGAAGTAATAGTTTCCATCATACCGGCCCGTTGCCTCCAGCATGTATTTGTTGTCGAAGGCATAAGTGACCCTGTACACCAGGGATCTTTGTTTTGAACCCGTAGATCCGCCTGTATTGGAGAGGTCGGTAGATCCGGTGCCGCCGGCAAAAAGTTCGGGTATGGACAGGTTATAGTTGATCCTTCCGGCATTGAACATGAGGGATTTTGTGGTCCTGATCTCACCGACTACGAGGCCGGTGATGGCGCTTTTGCCGAAGTTTCCGGAGTAATTGATATAGCCCTGGTAGTTAAACGCCTGAGTTTGGTGATACTCTTCGTAGAAAGAGGGCGAAGTGGTTGGCGGGTAGAGATCGTAAGATTTGTTCAGGGTATCATATGAATAGTAGCTGAAGGGTGCATACCAGGAACGCGTCAGGCTGGCGATACCCGCGTTGGTCGTGTTGTAGGGATCCACCGGGTTGTAGTCGTAGGATACGACCGCTTTTACGCTCAGGCCTTTTACGGGAAGCTTTTGGTCAATGGCGAACTGGGTCAGCATGGTATTGCCGGTAATATCCTGGTAGCTGGGGTTATCATAGAAGCTTGCATAGAGATAAGGGTGGTCTCCATTGCTGTAAATCTTCGGCGTGGAGATACTGGTTGTGTTGATGAGGTTTTCGAAGAGGCCCTGGGTGCTGTATCCGGCGCCGCTGAGGTTTCTTTGCTCTACGCGGCCATTTAGTGAGAGGGAGACGGTTGTGCTTTTGGTTGCCTGGATGTCCATGTTACCGGAGAGGTTGTACCGTTTGTATTTTATCCCGGGGAACATGCCGTCCTGGGAGAAGTAGCCCAGCGCCGCATTATATTTTACAGTTTCCGTGCCCCCGTTGATGGAGAGGTTCTGACCCGTCTGCAAGTAATTTTTTTGTCTCATGTCGGCAATGGGGTCAAAGTTGGGATGGCCGTCGGGGTCGGAGCCGTCCTTATATTTCTGGATATCCGCGTCGGAATAGGGCATTACCGTTGCGCCGGCATTGGCTGCGCCTACATTTTTCAGCGTGGCGTACTGGTAAGAGTTGATGAAATGGCTAACGACGGTGGGGTTTTGAAACCCTACGTATCCATCGTAGGAAAGGACGGGTTTGCCGAGCTTCCCTCTTTTGGTCGTAACGAGAATAACGCCGTTGGCGCCGCCCATCCCATAAGGAGCGACGGCTGCGGCATCTTTTAAGATGGAGATACTTTCCACGTCGTCGGGGTTGAGCTGGCTGTAGTTTCTCTGAACACCGTCCACGATGAGGAGGGGGGAGGAATTGCCATTGGTGCCAATACCCCGGATCATGATGGTCGCGGCATCATTGCCGGCCTGACCGCTGGGTTGTGAGAACAGGACACCGGCCGCCCGGCCACCCAGGGCGTTTGAGATATCACTCACGGGCTGGCGCTGGATATCGGATCCTTTGATTGACGATATGGCTGCTGTGAGGGATGTCTTTTTCTGGGTGCCATAACCCACGATGACTACGTCGCTCAGATTCTGGGCTGAAGCGACCAGTTGAACGTTTATCTGATGTTCGCTGCCGATCTTAATTTCCTGAGTAGCGTAGCCTACAAGACTGAAAATTAACGTTGCACTGGCGGGGGCACTGATGTTGAAATTGCCCTGGTTATCGGTCTGAGTACCCGATTTGGAGCTTTTTACCGTGATAGAGACGCCGCCGAGGGCTGAGTCTCCTGCGGATACTTTCCCCGATATAAGCTGCTGGGAAAATGAAGAATAGGTGAAGCCTGTCATCAAAAAAAGTAACAAACAGCAGCGTTTTAAGCTAAAATACTGTTTGAGACGAACCTGGGCATTGCGTTTTTTTCTCATGGCAAACAATTAATTTGGTTTTGGTAATCCAATAAGATCAGGGCATTTAATGCACAATACCGTGATTCCTATCAGGACTACAAATATTGGGGAGATTTAATGGTCATGGAGGGGGTAAATCGCAAATAATAGGGGGTAAAATCGTAATTTGACCGGGAATACAACCAAAACTAATTGTTCACCATTAAACCGTTTGGGGTTGACCTGGCGATTGCGAAATATATTATTATTAATTTTTCTTTCGGGCCCCTGGAAATTTTTGCCGGCCCAGTCATTTCCGGCTATCAGCTGCCTGGGGATTGATCAGGACCTGTCCAATAATTCGGTCAGCAGTATCTTTAAGGGCCATAGCGGACTGATGTCGTTCGGGATCTATGATGGGCTGAATAGATATGATGGTTATGATTTCAAAATTTTCCGGAATAAGCATGGGGACTCGACCTCGATTGTCAACAACTGGATCGCCGTCATTAGTGAAGACAGCGTATACAGGTTATGGATCGGGACGTCGAATGGGGTCAGTATTTATGACCCGGTACACGCAAATTTTCACCTGGTGCCATTTGAGCCGGTGGGCGGGGGGAAAGTCCGGTTTATAGACGGGGGCATCAGCGATATCATAACCAGTCCATCCGGAGATGTTTTTATTGGCTCCTATACGCATGGCCTGCTTGTTTGCAAAAAGGGCCATTCCATCGCCAGGCAAATCGGATTACCCGGTTATGACCGTCCCGTCGAAAACTTTGCTTCCGCCATCAGCTTTTCCAACGGTAATATTTTTGTATCCGTAAGGGACAGGGGGATCTTTCAATACCGTGACGCCGGGCAGGAGCTGGTCCTGGTGAGTTCCCAGCCTAAAAACAGTCTTTGTCTGCAGGCTGACGATAAAAAGCATTTGTGGATCGGGGCCGACGACGGGCTATATGAATATAATCTTACCGACAATAAAATAAGGCAGGTCTTTCGAAGCAATAACCGGGTTGTCCACCTTACCCTTGAGCATAATAATTTATGGCTCGCTTCCGATGGAGACGGGGTTCTCATTAAAAATATAGATTCCGGGAACGTAAGAGCGCTTTTTAACGCGGGAGGCAAGTCCCAGATAACGAGCGCTGGCGTTTACAGCATTTATCATGACAATCAGCAGCGGACCTGGATCGGCACGATCCGTGGGGGCATCAATATTATAGACAGCCGGAAAAACAGGTTTTTGGCCCTGGTGCATGACCCGCTGAACAGCAATAGCCTTGTCAATGATTTCGTATTGTCCTGTATTGAGGACGAGGCCGGGAACCTCTGGATCGGTACGGACGGGGGCGGCCTTTCTTATTACGACAGGCTTAGCGGCAGATTTTCCAATTACAGGTACCATGCCCGGAAGCGGTCGTTAAGCAATAATTTCGTTACATCGCTGCTGAAGGATGATCAGAATAATATTTCGATTGGGACCTGGACCGGGGGCATCAACCTATTCAATAAGAGAACGAATGATTTCGATCATTATACCTGTCTGAATGCGCGAACGGGCAAGGAGGATAAGAATATATTTGTCCTTTACCAGGACAGGGAAAAAGATATTTGGGCAGGCACCTGTGTGGACGGGGCGCTATATAAGCTGAATAAGGCTGCGGGCAGATTTGAAGTGTTCGATACGACGCTCCGCAATATCGTGGCTTTATACGAAGACGAAGAGGGGCAGTTATGGGGGGGCGATTATACTTCGCTGATCAGGATTGACCGGACGAATAAAAAGCATGTCCGTTATCCCATGGGTTTCTCCGTTCGCAGTATTTATGAAGACGCCCGGCATAATTTCTGGGTCGGCACGCAGGGGAATGGGCTGTTGCTATTCAACAGAGAAACGGGGCAGTACAGTTCCTTTACGGAGGATAACGGCCTTGCGAACAATGCGGTATTGCAGATCGTTCCCGGTGATAATGGCAAGCTGTGGCTGAGCACATTTAAGGGCATTTCGGTTTTTGCGATCAACACAGGGAGGTTCAATAATATCGCGCAGTCTGACGGTCTGCTGAGCAATCAGCTCAGTTATCATGCGGCATTGAGGCTGCATACCGGGGAGTTTGTGTTTGGCGGCATAAAGGGTATGAATATCTTTTCTCCGGACAAGATCCAGACATTGCAGGAGCGGCATACCATCCTCCTGTCCAATATTTCCATCAATAATACGCCTGCGGAAAGAAGCAGCCCGTTGATCATGTCGGCCGATCATGATGGTATCAGCGCGATGCGTCTGCCCTATGATAAAGCGGTGTTGTCCCTTACTTTCGTCAGCCCCGAGTATTCCACGCCCGATAAGATCAGCTATGCCTATTATTTACAGGGCTGGGACAAGGACTGGAATTATCCGGGCAGGAGCAGGACGGCAACTTATACAAGACTGGAGGAGGGGAACTATGTGTTTAAAGTAAAGGTCGCCGATGCTTATAACAACTGGAGCGAAGCGGAAACCCTGCTTAAAATAACGGTATTGCCTCCCTGGTACAGAACCTGGTGGGCGTATGTGCTGTATGTTGTGGCTGCGGCCGGCATCATATATATATTCTTCCATTACCGGGCGCGTCAGATCAAGCTGCAGTATGAGGTTGCCTTAGCTCAAAGCAAGATCGAAACGGAAAAGGAGCTGAATGAGAAAAAGCTATCGTTCTTTACGGATGTGGCGCACGAGTTCCGTTCTCCGCTGACGATGATCGTGGGTCCTGTGAAGGAACTGATCGCGCGTTTCGAACATAAGCAGGAATCAAAGGAGTTGAATACGGTATACCGGAATGCGAAGCGGCTTTTGAGCCTCGTGAATCAACTGCTTTTGTTCAGGAAGGCAGATGTGGATGAAGATTCGCTGATCGTGCAAAAGATCAATTTGTTTGAGCTTTGCAACGAAGTATATTCCTGTTTCCGACAACAGGCGCGGGTTGAGAATATCCGGTACGACCTGATCTGTCAGAACAGGGAACTGGAAGTTTATGGAGATTATGAAAAGCTGGAGATCGTGTTATTCAACCTGATCTCCAATGCGCTGAAGTTTACTCCGGAGGGGGGAACGGTATCGGTAACGGTAGGGGAGAGCCGGTTTGAGGCGGAGGTTTCTATTGAAGACAGCGGGTGCGGGATTGATCAGGGGCAGGAGGTGTTCAGGAAGTTTTACCGCGCGAATAACAGGCAGGCGAAGAGCGGGTTTGGGATCGGGCTCTATCTTGCCCGGAAATTCACGCAGGCGCACAAGGGGCTTCTCGCATATAAAAGCATTCCGGGGCAGGGGACGATATTCACGCTTTCGCTGCAAAGAGGTTTTTCTCATTTAAAGGATAGTTTGTCGGAAGATGCCATCACCGGAATGCCGCAACTGATCGAGGAGTTGTCGGAAGATTTTACAGGGCGGGAAGAGCGGGAGATTTCGGTTCCCGACGAGAAGGCCACCGTTCCCGAAGATTTTCTGTATGGACGAAAAATGATCCTGGTGGTGGATGATGATCCGGAGGTAAGGCAGTATCTGAAGCAGATATTGTCGGGCAAATATTTCGTAAAAGAAGCAGGGGATGGGGAAACCGCACTGGAGATGATCTTTCAAAAGGCGCCCGACCTGATCATCAGCGATATTGTGATGAAGGAGTTGAATGGTATTGAATTGTGCCGTAGGGTAAAGGAACAGCAGGAGCTGACGCATACCCCGGTGATCCTGCTGACGTCATCTTCTTCCGACGAGTCGAAACTGAAGGGTATTAAGTGCGGCGCGGACGACTATATTTTAAAACCTTTCGACAAGCTGTTTCTGCTGGCAAGGATAAATAATATATTCAGGAGCCGGAATGCATTGCAGCAATATTTCCTGGATACGATCACACTGCAAAAGGTAACGCCTGAGGTGTCCGCGGAATACAGGGATTTTCTTCAACGCTGTATTGAGATCGTGGAGGAATATATTGACAAGGATGATTTTTCGATCAGGGTCCTGACGAAGGAGATCGGCATGAGTCATTCCGGGCTGTATAAAAAGATCAAGCTGATTTCGGGTCTTTCGGCGACTTCTTTTATCCGGTTTATCCGCCTGCGGCGGGCGGCGGTGCTGATGCTGACTGCGAATGCAAATATCAATGAGGCGGCATTCCAGGTTGGGATCAACGACGCGAAGTATTTCCGGGAGCAGTTCAGGAAGCTGTTTGGGATGAATCCATCGGAGTATATCAGGCATTACAGACATTCATTCCATAAGGATCTTAGCCTGGTGACCGGAGAAGATGAGTAAGCCGCAATTATTGGGTTGACCCTGATTTCATTTATTCCCGTTACTGAATAGAAATATAATTCCGATTAAGTGTCTGAAAGGCATATATTCTTTAATTATTCATTTATATGAGTAATATATTACTGATTATCGTCTTAATTAATGGATTGCTCTTGCCCGTCACCCGGGCCATTACCTTAAAGAAGCTGGAGATTTTTTAAAAACTTATATGAATGTTTTCCCGTCCTTGTATATATCTAATACTAAAGTCGCGGCGCCATTCTGGTTTTTTCTTAGTCTCAAGGACCAAAAAAGCCATTTTCAAAGTAACCATAGCGTAACAAAAATGGATAAAACGAAGGAATGCAAAGAATAGTCAAAAGAATGAAACCCGCTGGTACGGGGTTTTAGAAAATAAAAGAGCCGGACAAAAGCCCGGCCTTGTACCGCGTACGGGAATCGAACCCGTGATTCATCCGTGAAAGGGATGCGTCTTAACCCCTTGACCAACGCGGCTTGTTTCACTGTAGCCCCAACGAATCAAGGGTCGTTTAGGGCCTGCAAAGATATAGACTGCACCGATAACTTCCCAAATGTTTTTGTTTCGTAACTTTGCATCCTAAATTTTAAAAATTATCAAGCTATGAGCACAGTAAAAGTTGCGATCAATGGTTTCGGAAGGATCGGACGTTTGGTTTATCGCCAGATCTATAATATGGAAGGCATTGAAGTGGTGGCTATAAATGATCTTACCAGTCCCAAAGTGCTGGCGCACCTGCTGAAATATGACAGTGCACAGGGCCGTTTTAATGAAGAGGTTACATCTACCGAAAAGTCAATCGTCGTCAATGGCGAGGAAATAGAAATATATACCCATAAGAACCCGGCTGAAATTCCCTGGAAACAAAATGATGTGGATGTGGTGCTGGAATGCACTGGTTTTTTTGCGGATAAGGAAAAAGCGGAAGCCCATCTTAAAGCAGGAGCAAAACGGGTGGTGATTTCTGCGCCTGCCACCGGGGACATTAAAACGATTGTTTTTAATGTAAATCACAGCATTCTGGATGGTAAGGAAACTGTGATCAGCTGTGCTTCCTGCACCACCAACTGCCTGGCGCCCATGGCCGACACGCTGGATAAAAAGTTCGGTATCGAGCTTGGTTTCATGACTACCGTTCATGCCTATACGAACGATCAGAACACACAGGATGCGCCCCATCCGAAAGGAGATTTGCGCAGGGCAAGGGCCGCTGCACAGAATATTGTTCCCAACAGTACCGGTGCGGCCAAAGCGATCGGCCTCGTGCTTCCCAACCTCAAGGGAAAACTGGACGGAAACGCACAGCGCGTGCCCGTTCTCACCGGATCCCTTACGGAACTCACCAGCATTCTGAAAAAGAAAGTGACTGTTGAGGAAATCAACAAATCCATGAAAGAGGCCAGCAATGAAAGTTTTGGATATAACGAAGATGAGATCGTAAGCAGCGACATCGTGGGCATGCATTTTGGCTCCCTTTATGACGCCACCCAGACGAAAGTGATCACCGTGGGGGATAAGCAACTCGTCAAGACCGTGAGCTGGTACGACAACGAAATGAGCTATGTAAGCCAGCTGGTGCGCACCGTGCATTATTTTGCCAAACTCATCAGCAAATAATTTTTAGTTTTTCTGATGCCGGAGATTCTCCGGCATCATTTTTTATACCCATTCCTAAAATACCTTCCTGCATGTCAACCTTTTCCCAGTATAATTTCAAAGGGCAGAAAGCCCTGGTTCGTGTGGATTTTAACGTGCCGCTCAACGACCGGCTGGAGATCACCGATGATACAAGAATGCGTGCCGCGGTTCCCACCATTCAGAAAATTCTGAAAGATGGCGGCAGCGTCATCCTGATGTCGCATCTTGGCCGGCCTAAAGATGGCCCGTCGGATAAGTTCTCTCTGAAACACCTGGTGAAGCATTTATCTGACCTGCTGGGCGGCGTTCCGGTCCTGTTCGCCAATGATTGTATCGGAGAACAAGCCGGTCTTACGGCGGGCATGCTCCGGCCCGGAGAAGTATTACTGCTCGAGAACCTCCGCTTCCATAAGGAAGAAGAAAAAGGAGACGAAGCTTTTGCCAAAAAGCTGGCCCAGCTCGGAGATGTTTACGTAAACGATGCCTTTGGAACCGCCCACCGGGCCCATGCCTCCACAGCCGTAATCGCCAGATTCTTTCCAAAAGATAAAATCATGTTCGGATTGCTGATGGAATCCGAAGTAAAAAGCGCGGAAAAAGTATTGCATGAAGCGAAAAAGCCATTCGTTGCCATCATTGGCGGGGCAAAGGTTTCAGATAAGATCCTGATTATAGAGAACCTGCTGGAAAAAGCGACTGATATCATCATCGGCGGCGGCATGGCTTATACTTTTCTGAAGGCGCAGGGAGGCAGAATCGGGAATTCACTATGTGAGAACGACCGGCTTCAGACAGCCCTCGACCTGCTAGCCAAGGCAGAAGCCAAAGGCGTCTGCCTGCATTTGCCCGCAGATTCCATCATTGCGGATAAATTTGATGCCAACGCAGAAGACTCCACCGCGCCGAGCAACCAGGTACCCGACGGCTGGATGGGGCTGGATATCGGTCCGAACGCCAGCGAACAATTCTGCAATGTGATCAAAAAAGCAAAAACGATTCTCTGGAACGGCCCGATGGGCGTTTTCGAAATGGAGAAATTCCGGCACGGAACGAAAGCCGTAGCCACGGCGGTTGTGGATGCCACAAAAGCCGGCGCATTTTCACTGGTTGGCGGAGGCGATTCGGTAGCTGCCGTCAATATGTTCGGGTATTCGGACAAAGTCAGTTATGTATCTACCGGCGGAGGCGCCATGCTGGAATATTTTGAAGGAAAGGAACTTCCGGGCATTGCTGCGATCAACCATCCGGCTTAAACTGCTTAAATAAGATTTCAGCCGGAGAACTTCTTTCTCCGGAAATTGTTACATTTAACCTATAACAAAAACCTTTCAACTTATGAGTACACGTAATCTATCGCTCATTGTTATACTGGCGGCCATTCTCATTCTGGGCGGTTGCGCCTGCAGTGGCTACAACGGCCTTGTTACCAAAGACGAGAATGTAAAGGGCAAATGGGGAAATGTTCAAAGTGATTACCAGAGACGTTCAGACCTTATCCCGAACTTAGTGAATACTGTAAAGGGCGCTGCCAATTTTGAACAGACCACCTTAACCCAGGTGATCGAAGCGCGTGCGAAAGCGACCCAGGTGCAGATCAACGCAAACGATCTTTCTCCGGAAAAAATAGCCCAGTTCCAGCAAGCCCAGGCAGGCGTTACCGGCGCATTGGGCAGACTGCTGGCCGTTGCGGAGGCATATCCGACTTTGCAGGCAACCCAGAATTTCCGGGATCTGCAGGCTCAGCTTGAAGGAACAGAAAACCGCATCAAAGTATCCAGGAATGATTTTAATGGCGCGGTGCAGGATTATAATCAAACGGCCCGGAGGTTTCCGAATAATTTATTTGCGGGTATGTTTGGATTTAAAGCCAAGGGATACTTCCAGTCAGAACCCGGATCGGATAAAGCGCCCGAGGTTAAATTCTGAGATCATTAATTTAATACGGTCTTGAAAATTCCTTTCTTTTCGAAAAAAGACTTTTTTTCCCCTGCTGAAAAAAATCAGATCGTTGCAGCTATCCGGGAGGCGGAACAGCAAACCAGCGGTGAATTGCGGGTGTATATAGAAAGTCACTGTCGTTTTGTGGATCCGCTCGACCGGGCTGCCGAAATATTCTGGCTTTTAAAGATGGAACACACGGAAGCAAGGAATGCCGTGCTGATTTACGTGGCAATAAAAGACCGGCAACTCGCCATTTTCGGGGACAAAGGCATTCATGAAAAAGTGGGAGATGAATTCTGGAACCGGGAAGTCGGTAAAATCATTTCCCAGTTTCAGCGGGACAGTTATTCGGATGCGATTGTAAAAATGGCGCTGGATATCGGAGCTGCGCTGAAATTTCATTTTCCCTACGACCGGAAAACAGATGTGAATGAGCTGCCGGATGATATTGTTTTTGGCAGGTAAACAGCCAGTTGTTTCATGAAGAAATTATTATTCGCCTTTCTGGTTTTATCATCCCTGGTTTCGGCCGGGCAGAATATTCCTGCGGCTCCCAATCCACCCAGGCTGGTAAATGATTTTGCCCATGTGCTTACCGCTGATCAGATTTCGGATCTGGAGAGTAAACTGGTGGCTTACGACGATACAACTTCGATCCAGATCGCTGTGGTCACCGTGCCAACCACCGGCGATTATGACATAGGGGACTATGCGCTAAAGATTTTGCGCGACTGGAAAATCGGAAACAAACAAACCAACAATGGTTTGCTGATCCTCGCCGCCACCAATGATCACAAGGTTTATATCGCCACCGGATATGGAATGGAAGGATCCGTACCCGATATCACTGCCAAACAAATCATTGACAATGAGATCCTGCCCAATTTCCGCGGGAATAATTACTACCGCGGATTTGATCTGGCAGCCGATGCCATCATAAAAGCTTCACACGGCGAGTATAAGGCGCCTGCAGGATATAATCAACGGAAGGAGAAAGGGAATGGCGGCGGAAGCGCGTTAGGTCTTATTCTTTTTGTGATCATCATTATCGTATTGGCAAGCCGCGGCGGCGGTCGTGGCGGCGGCGGATTAATGAGCCGCTCCGGTGTGCTTCCCTTTATTCTCGGATCCATGCTTGGCTCGGCCGGGAGAGGCGGCGGAGACTGGTCAGGCGGCGGAGGGGGCGGATTCGGTGGAGGAGGCGGCGGCTTCGGCGGATTCGGCGGCGGAAGTGGCGGCGGCGGCGGCGCTGGGGGGAGTTGGTGATGGGGGGAAACGCGGTTAAAAGAATCGTAGATGGTGGATGGTTGATGGTGGATGGATCCCAGGCGCAAATTCGCACATATATGATCGGACAGCCTCTGTTTCTGTAATAGGCTTGGACTTTGTCCTCGTTTGAATGTCCATCCACCATTAACCATCCACCATCCACGAATCTCATTCCCCGCTAATCTTCTCCCGAATATAATCTGCCTGAACTTTGAAACCCATGGCTTCTTTCCGGTTGGCGATGGGACTCAGGATATTGTTATTAATTAGTCCGGATATCTCTTTTCTCTGGGAGGAGGGGATCGCCTTTTGAAATCTCATGATCGCGTCAATCCCTTTCTTTACCTGTTCGTCGTCCCGGATTTTCAGGAGGCTCATGGCGAAACGGGGCAGGTCTTCCACTTTCTCATTGCCCATCGGCATTTTATCAAACCCTTCGATCATCAGGTCGTATTTACTGGTATCACCCTGTTTGATAAAAATATCAACCATTGCACTGAGCAATTCCCCTTTGGCGGGCTGTTTTGAAAAATCATCCGCGAGCTGCAAGGCTTTGTCCGGATCCAATTCTCCAAGCGCCCGGAGTGCATTGCCGGCCACAGAGTAGGAAGAGTCTGAACTTTTCTGAATGAAAAAAGACTTGTATTCGGGATTTTTATACTGACCCAGCAGCCCGATGGCTTTTGCCTGAACCGTGCGGTAGGGATCGTGGTGCGCCAGGTCCTCCAGAATTGGCTGTACAGCCGATTTTACGGCAGGCTTTTCCATGTCCAGGGCATCCATGGCATAATTCCTCAGATCGAAATAGCGGTCTTTCATGGCCAGCATAAGCAGGTTCAGGGCTGCCGGGTCGTCCTGGTGCTCTGCGCAGAAGTCAATGGCTTCCCGCCGGTCGAGATAAAGCCCGGCGTGCTTGTACTGGAAAATAAAGTTTGCGAGGCTCTTATCGTCTTTCTTTTCACACAATACAATCTTATCGCCGTCCACATTAATCAGGTCCGGCCGGTTGTGATAGCTGAAATAAAACGTATCGTTGAGCCGGTCAAGCCATACTTTATGTCTTTGTTTCGAAGCGCCTTCATACACATCAATCGCGAGCGGTATGCGGAAAACCTTCCCGGTGGCCTGGGTCTGGTCAATGCTTACCCTGGCTGTTTTCTTTGCATCGTCATAGAAATAATGAATATCCAGTTTGGGGTGACCGCTGCCGTAATACCACTGGTTCCAGTACCAATTCATATCCTGACCGGTAACTTCTTCAAAAGCCAGGCGGAGGTCCTGGGCTTCCGCGCTTTTGAATTTATTCCGGTTGAGGTAGAGATTTAAAGATTTGAAGAAAGCGCTGTCGCCTACATAATTTCTCAGCATATTGAGAATCCGGCCTCCTTTTGAATAGGTGACCATATCGAACATATCTTCCCGGTTCTGGTAGTGAAACCGCACGAGGTTCTTCGACGGATTTGCGGGATCGGCCAGGTATTTTTCCACGTCGTGGAAATTGGTGGCGTCCCCGGCATCCTTCCCGTGTTTGTGTTCCGCCCACAGGGTTTCGCTGAAATTGGCGAAGGATTCGTTCACGGTGAGGTTACTCCAGCTTTCGGTGGTGACCAGGTCGCCAAACCACTGATGAAAAAGTTCGTGGGCTATATAATCTTCGTATTTATTTCCGTCCGTCAACTGCCGGGCATCCTGCTGAAGGGCGTCGGTATGCAGGGTGGCCGTGGTGTTTTCCATGGCGCCGCTTACATAGTCGCGGGCGGTCATTTGTGAGTACTTTACCCAGGGAAAATCAACCCCCAGTACTTTAGAATAGAAAGCAATCATTTCGGGGGTGAGCCCGAAAATTCTCCGGGCAACCGGCGCATATTCCTTCTCCACATAATAACTCACTTCCTTGCCCTTGTAAGAGTCCCTGATTACGGCATAATCGCCGACCCCCATAAAAAACAGGTAGGGAGCATTGGGATGATCCATTTTCCAGGTATCCGTGCGGGTGCCGTCGGCATGATTCTTTTTCGCAACCAGCTTACCGTTGGAAAGGGTTACATATTTGGAAGGCACGGTCATGGAGATCTCCTCCATGGATTTCTGATCGGGTTTATCAATGGTGGGGAACCAGGCAGAATTGGATTCGGTTTCGCCCTGGGTCCAGATCTGGGTGGGTTTATCCTTCTCTTTGCCCAGCGGGTTGATAAAATATAAACCCTTCGCATCCGTTATGGCTGCGCTGCCCTCCTCTTTCAACTCATTGGGTTTGGAGGTATAATCTATGTATACGGTGTAATTTTCTTTGCTGAGATACGTTCTATCGAGGTGAATGTTCAGCGTTGAACCATCGTAGTTATATTTCAGCGGGGAACGGGATTTGCCTTTCATTACAGAGACTTCGTGAATATCCATTCCCTTTGCGTCGAGTGCCAGGGAATCTGTCGGATAAAAATGGGGTTTCAGGGTTATCCAGGCTTTTCCATACAAATAACTTTTGGAATAGTCGAACTTTACGTCCAGTTTGGTATTCACCAGGTCGTTTATGCGGGGGGCGGTGCCCCGGTAGATGGCGAGAGCGGAATCTTCTGTTTTAAGCTGGGCGGAAAGGGCGCCGATCAAAAACAACGTGGACAGGGACAACAGGAATCGTTTCATTCGAATACGTTTTTTTAAAGTGGGCAAAGCTAATGATATGAACAAGCAAGAAATATAAAAAAATGCAAAAGCTTCGTCTCTTTGGGATGAACGGTGTCTTTGCCCTGATCCTGGCCTGTACAGCCGGAATTGCCCGCGGGCAGCAGGCAGGTTACCTGATTTTAATTGATGCAGAAAATAAACAGCCATTTACGGTCCGGATCGGTGAAACCCTGATGCCCTCCTCTGATCATGGCCATCTGCTGATTTCGCAATTAAAGGATAGCAGCTACCGGGTGGTGATCCGGTTCCCGCGCAGCGCTGTGGAGGATCAGGTTTTTCCGGTTGAGCTTCATAAAAAAGACCTTGGACTTCAACTGAGAGAGGCCGGAAATTCCTGGGTGTTGTATAACTGGCAATCCAGGGAAACCATAAAGCCGGTCCCGGAGCTGGATAGCAGCCTCCTGCTGGATCAGGGAGTAAAAAGAGATGACGGATTTTCAAGGCTTATGGCTTCTGTGGTCAACGATACGTCGGTGATGTATAACACTTTTACCTGGAATAACATCAGGGATACCCTGAAAGGAAAACCGGGGGAGGACAGTTCGCTGATAGCGGCCGGAAATGCAATGAATCCGGGCGGACTTCGGCCGGACAGCATGCAGGCGGTCGGGAACAATAAAAAGCCGGGGGTTGACAGTGCAAAGCTCAAAAAAAAGCTTGTAAAAGCAGTTCCTCAAAGGGCATTGGTGAAAAAATTGCGGGATGTGTCGCTGAAGATCTCGAGGAAAATGGTATTTCAGGATATTTCTCCCGAAGGGGAGAAGGATACGATCACCCTGTTCGTGTTTTTTGAAAAACCGGAGCCGCGGGCAAAGCAGCCACATGAAGATCCGATGGTAACCGCCAGGCGGTTGTTAAAAAATGATACTGCGCGGATAAAGCGGAACAAGCCGGGCGACATCTCTCCCTTACCTGAAAATGATTTGGCGGGCACAAAGGACAGCCTTTTAAAAGATCGGAAAGTAGTAAAGCGGGACAGCGCCGGAGCGGCAGCAAAACGGGTTGCAGTCTGCCTGCAGGAGGCGACAGATCCCGATGCGGAGGCGCTCAGGTCGGCCATTCTGGTCCGCAATACAGAGGATGAAAAGATATCGGTGGCCGCGGGCGCCTTTGCCATGAAATGTTTTTCGGCTATACAGCTGAGGCTGCTGGGGGATTTATTTGTGTCGGACAAAGCAAAATACCGGTTTTTGCGGGCGGCGCATGGACATGTGACGGATCCGGATCATTTTCAGGGGCTGGCGGATTTGCTCACAGATAAAATCTATATAAAGAAATTCCGGATCCTGCTTCAAAAACGGGGATAAAAAGGACAGCGCTTATCTTTATGGCATGTCGCGTTATTTCGTCGAACTCTCCTATAAGGGTACTGAATACAGCGGATTTCAGGTTCAGGCCAATGCCAATTCCATCCAGGCCGAGGTTGAAAAAGCCTTTTCGGTTTATTACCGGCAGCCGGTATTGATGACCGGGGCGTCGCGCACCGATGCGGGGGTGCATGCCAGGCAGAATTATTTCCATTTTGATTTTGAAGAAACGGTCGGTACGGAAACCGTTTACCGGCTGAACGCCATATTGCCCGACGATATCAGCATCCGGGCGATCACGGCGGTGAAGGCGGAGGCGCACTGCCGTTTTGATGCACTGAGCCGCGAATACCGGTATTATATTTATGGGAATAAGGATCCTTTTTTGCGGGACCGCGCCTATTATTATCCCTATCCGCTGGAATGGGACCGGATGCAGGAAGTGGCCGGGCGCATAAAGGAAATGACGGAATTTTCGAGCTTCTGCAAACGCAATTCGCAGGTAAGGCATCATCGCTGCCAGGTGTTTGAAAGCGAGTGGGAAAGAGAAGGGGGATGTCAGGTCTATCATATCCGGGCGAACCGGTTTTTGCGGGGAATGGTCAGGGGCCTTACCGGCACGATGCTGCTGGTTGGCCGGGGCAGTATATCGGTGGAAGATTTTGAGCAGATTGCAACGGGGAAAGACCGGTCAAAAGTCAACTTTAATGTACCTGCGAAAGGATTGTTTCTGGAGAAATTAAAGTATCCGGAGGAGTTGGGCATCATTTGATGATTTGAGCATTTGAAAAGAGAGGAGGTATCCGGAAATAATAAACAGGAAATTATTCAGGAAGTCCAGATCCGGGGAAACCGGCTGAAACCTAGAGCCGGCGGGCAGTTGAGAGAATTCGAGAATTTACAAATTCAAAGATCCCGGATTTTAACAGTCCTTCTATTCAAAAAATATTTGGAATGAAACCATTCACACTTATCTTTGCGACCGCTTTTTGAAAGAAAGAAAGTTGAGACAAAGAGAAAGAATGGCCTGTGAATAAGTAATCGGTAAAAAAGTTTCAACGGGACGGATTTTAGTTGTACTTTTGCCGTCCGTTTCAAAACAAACAGTTCTTCAGACAACATTGGTTATCAAATTTTTCTCCTGATTAATTCAGAAAAAAATTGGTTGAATAGATAAAGGCCCTTACCTTTGCACTCCGTTCAAAAAAACGGGGCGGCAATAACGCCGGAAGATCTTTGAAAGTATGGAAGCAACAGCAACTTTTTCCGGTTTTTTTAAAACCGGTCAGAGTAAGGTTTATTTAGCAAATACATTCGATTTTAGACGTTAATTTCCAAAAGAGATTAAAGTCAGATCAACAATTCATTTACAATGGAGAGTTTGATCCTGGCTCAGGATGAACGCTAGCGGCAGGCTTAATACATGCAAGTCGTGGGGCAGCGCAGTGTAGCAATACATGGGCGGCGACCGGCAAACGGGTGCGGAACACGTACGCAACCTTCCTTTAAGTGGTGAATAGCTTTCGGAAACGAAAATTAATACACCGTAACATTATGAAGTGGCATCATTTTATAATTATAGCTCCGGCGCTTAAAGATGGGCGTGCGTCTGATTAGGTAGTTGGCGGGGTAACGGCCCACCAAGCCTGCGATCAGTAACTGGTGTGAGAGCACGACCAGTCACACGGGCACTGAGACACGGGCCCGACTCCTACGGGAGGCAGCAGTAAGGAATATTGGTCAATGGACGCAAGTCTGAACCAGCCATGCCGCGTGGAGGATGAAGGTCCTCTGGATTGTAAACTTCTTTTATTTGGGAAGAAACCCACGATTTCTATTGTGGTTGACGGTACCAGATGAATAAGCACCGGCTAACTCCGTGCCAGCAGCCGCGGTAATACGGAGGGTGCAAGCGTTATCCGGATTCACTGGGTTTAAAGGGTGCGTAGGCGGGCAGGTAAGTCAGTGGTGAAATCTCCGGGCTTAACCCGGAAACTGCCGTTGATACTATCTGTCTTGAATATAGTGGAGGTGAGCGGAATATGTCATGTAGCGGTGAAATGCTTAGATATGACATAGAACACCCATTGCGAAGGCAGCTCGCTACACTATCATTGACGCTGAGGCACGAAAGCGTGGGGATCAAACAGGATTAGATACCCTGGTAGTCCACGCCCTAAACGATGATTACTCGACATCAGCGATACACTGTTGGTGTCTGAGCGAAAGCATTAAGTAATCCACCTGGGAAGTACGACCGCAAGGTTGAAACTCAAAGGAATTGACGGGGGTCCGCACAAGCGGTGGAGCATGTGGTTTAATTCGATGATACGCGAGGAACCTTACCTGGGCTAGAATGCAGAATGACCGTGGGTGAAAGCTCATTTTGTAGCAATACACATTTTGTAAGGTGCTGCATGGCTGTCGTCAGCTCGTGCCGTGAGGTGTTGGGTTAAGTCCCGCAACGAGCGCAACCCCCATCACTAGTTGCCATCAGGTAATGCTGGGAACTCTAGTGAAACTGCCGTCGTAAGACGTGAGGAAGGAGGGGATGATGTCAAGTCATCATGGCCTTTATGCCCAGGGCTACACACGTGCTACAATGGGGAGGACAAAGGGCAGCAACACAGCGATGTGAAGCTAATCCCAAAAACCTCCTCTCAGTTCGGATTGCAGTCTGCAACTCGACTGCATGAAGCTGGAATCGCTAGTAATCGTATATCAGCAATGATACGGTGAATACGTTCCCGGACCTTGTACACACCGCCCGTCAAGCCATGGAAGCCGGGTGTACCTAAAGCCGGTAACCGCAAGGAGCCGCCTAGGGTAAAACTGGTGACTGGGGCTAAGTCGTAACAAGGTAGCCGTATCGGAAGGTGCGGCTGGAATACCTCCTTTTTAGAGCTCATCTTTCTGCCTCCGGGCAGATTGATTAATAATAAGTCTTAGCTGTTGCTTCCTGCTTTTAATTTTTTAGTTCTTTTCAGTAACCCGATAAAAGGGGCTACAGTCAGATCCGTAGCTCAGCCTGGTTAGAGCACTACACTGATAATGTAGGGGTCACCAGTTCAAATCTGGTCGGGTCTACTCTATGAAGCTAGACGCTCAATGCCTAAAGCTGAACGCCCGGATAAGTGCTTGCGAGATGGATTAGCTGAAGCGTTAAGCCTAGCAGTAAGCTTGTCAGGGGGATTAGCTCAGCTGGCCAGAGCACCTGCTTTGCACGCAGGGGGTCATCGGTTCGACTCCGTTATCCTCCACGGAAATGAATGGGTAATTGACATAAATGGCAATTACCAGTTAAAAGTTCTTTATAAATTGGTGTAGATTTCAGGTCTGCGGATTCGCAATCCAAACATCATCTAGTCTTTTGAGAATTGTCAATTATTAATTGTCAGTTCTCCATTGTATTAAGTTCTTTGACATATTGGACAAAAAGTTGTAATACCGAGTATTATTTTATCATGACGCAGATTTTTATCTGTTTCATTATTTTTTTAAGTTTTTTAAAGCAATTAAGGGCGTATGGTGGATGCCTTGGCTCTGAGAGGCGACGAAGGACGTGGTAAGCTGCGATAAGCTGAGGGGAGCTGCACACAAGCATTAAATCCTCAGATCTCCGAATGGGACAACCCAGTACAGTGAAGCTGTATTATCCGAAAGGAAGCCAACCCTGTGAACTGAAACATCTAAGTAGCAGGAGGAAAAGAAAACAAACGTGATTTCCTGAGTAGTGGCGAGCGAAAAGGAAATAGCCCAAACCCGGGCAGCGTGCTGCCCGGGGGTTGTAGGACCGCATTTAGAAACTGTCATCAAGCTGAATTTTCTGGAAAGCTAAGCCATAGCGGGTGATAGCCCCGTAAGCACAAATTGACAGGGACGAGCGGTATCCTGAGTAAGGCGGGACCGGAGAAATCCTGCCTGAATCTGCCGGCACCATCCGGTAAGGCTAAATACTCCTCAGAGACCGATAGTGAACCAGTACCGTAAGGGAAAGGTGAAAAGCACCCCGAATAGGGGAGTGAAATAGTACCTGAAACCGTACGCCTACAAGCGGTCGGAGTCCACATAGCAATATGGCGGATGACGGCGTGCCTTTTGCATAATGAACCTACGAGTTGCTCCTCACTGGCAAGGTTAAGTTCTTTAGTAACGGAGCCGTAGCGAAAGCGAGTCCAAATAGGGCGCTTAGTCAGTGGGGGCAGACGCGAAACTTTGTGATCTATCCATGGGCAGGTTGAAGTTCCGGTAACACGGAATGGAGGACCGAACTCATTAGCGTTGAAAAGCTATGGGATGACCTGTGGATAGGGGTGAAAGGCCAATCAAACTGAGAGATAGCTCGTTCTCCCCGAAATGTTTTTAGGAACAGCGTCGCATATAGAAGTTTATTAGAGGTAGAGCTACTGATTGGGCTAGGGGGCTTCACCGCCTACCAAACCCTGACAAACTCCGAATGCTAATAAATATCTGCGGCAGTGAGGCTGCGGGCGCTAAGGTCCGTGGCCGAGAGGGAAATAACCCAGATTAGCAACTAAGGTCCCTAATACACAGTTAAGTTGATCAAACGAAGTTTGAATCCTATAACAGCCAGGATGTTGGCTTGGAAGCAGCCATTCATTTAAAGAGTGCGTAACAGCTCACTGGTCGAGGGTTCAGGCACGGAAAATAATCGGGCATCAAACTGTGAACCGAAGTTCTAAGATCGCCACTACGTGGATGATCGGTAGGGGAGCATTCTGATCTGCAGTGAAGGTGTGCGGCGACGCATGCTGGAGCGTTCAGAAACGAAAATGTAGGTATAAGTAACGATAAATAGAGTGAAAAACTCTATCGCCGTAAGTCCAAGGTTTCCTGATCAACGTTAATCGGATCAGGGTTAGTCTGGTCCTTAGTCAAACCCGAAAGGGGTAGATGATGGAAAACTGGTTAATATTCCAGTACCTGCTTTAATTTCGATGGGGTGACGCGGAAGTGAACCTCACACGATGGAAACGGAATTCCACGTTTAAGTATGTAGTTATAGCTTTTACAGGTAAATCCGTAAGAGTTGACGAAGTACGAAAGTATATGAGGGCTTCGGCCTGATTGAGTGAGTTAATAGCCGCCAAGAAAAACCTCTAAGGCTAGGTTAAAGCAGCCAGTACCGTAATCCGACACAGGTGGACGAGAAGAATATTCTAAGGCGCTCGGGTGAGCCGTGGAGAAGGAACTAGGCAAATTGATGCTGTAACTTCGGGATAAAGCATGCCCACTTCGGTGGGCCTCAGCAAAATGGTTCAACCAACTGTTTAACAAAAACACAGGGCCCTGCAAAATCGTAAGATGACGTATAGAGCCTGATACCTGCCCGGTGCTGGAAGGTTAAGGAAGGATGTTCGGCGCAAGCCAAAGCTTCTGACTGAAGCCCCAGTAAACGGCGGCCGTAACTATAACGGTCCTAAGGTAGCGAAATTCCTTGTCGGGTAAGTTCCGACCTGCACGAATGGTCTAATGAGTTGAACACTGTCTCCTCCACGAGCCCGGTGAAATTGTAGTATCGGTGAAGATGCCGGTTACCCGTCACGGGACGGAAAGACCCCGTGAACCTTCACTACAACTTTGCATTGATTTTGAATTACGGATGTGTAGAATAGTTGGGACGCTACGAAGCCCTGCCGCCAGGTGGGGTGGAGCGGTCGGTGAAATACCAACCTTCTTTGATTTAGGATCTAATCCCTCGCGGGAAACAGTGCATGGTGGGTAGTTTGACTGGGGTGGTCGCCTCCTAAAGTGTAACGGAGGCTTGCAAAGGTACCCTCAGTACGGTTGGTAATCGTACGAAGAGCGCATTAGTATAAGGGTGCTTGACTGTGAGGCATACATGCCGAGCAGGAGCGAAAGCTGGCTAAAGTGATCCGGCGGTTCTGTATGGAAGGGCCGTCGCTCAAAGGATAAAAGGTACTCCGGGGATAACAGGCTGATCTCCCCCAAGAGCTCATATCGACGGGGAGGTTTGGCACCTCGATGTCGGTTCGTCACATCCTGGGGCTGGAGAAGGTCCCAAGGGTTCGGCTGTTCGCCGATTAAAGTGGCACGTGAACTGGGTTCAGAACGTCGCAAGACAGTTCGGTCCCTATCTGTGATGGGCGCAAGAAAATTGAGTGGACATGACCTTAGTACGAGAGGACCGGGTCGTACGTACCGCTGGTGTATCGGTTGTGCCGCCAGGTGCAGTGCCGAGTAGCTATGTACGGACAGGATAAACGCTGAAAGCATCTAAGCGTGAAACCTACCACAAGATGAGTTTTCTTTTAAGGGTCGTCAGAGACTATGACGTTGATAGGCTATAGGTATAAAACTGGTAACAGTAAAGCCGAGTAGTACTAATTGCCCGTATGCTTTAATTTTTTTTATTTACTTCCAAAACTTCGGTTTCCGGAAGGATAAAAAGCAAAATGATGTTCGTATTACAACTTCCAATATGTTAATTTATTATAAGCAGAAAGCCCGCTTCTCTGCTTTTTAATTTCTTATGGTGGTTTTTCCAAGGGTGTTCACCTCTTCCCATACCGAACAGAGAAGTTAAGCCCCTTATGGCCGATGGTACTGCACAACAATGCGGGAGAGTAGGTAGCTGCCATATTTATTGAAGCCTCGTCTTTTTATTAAGACGGGGCTTTTTTTTTGGTTGGCGGATGACGGTTGACCGATTTCAAGTGTGAGCTCGCACCTAAAGACGGTCAACGGTTATCCGCCAACGGTCACCCCTTAAAATGCTTCTTTATCGCCACCGGATAATCCGCCAATGCGATTTCGGGTGCGTCAATTTCGGGATGCCATAATTTTTCCCATTCGAAGCTGTAATAACCGCTGTAATGATGCCGGTGGAGAATGTCTATTGCATTGAATATGGGTACAATGCCTTTTCCAAGTAAGACGTACTTTTCTTTTCCGTTTACGATCTCGAGATCCTTAATATGCGTGTGGCGGATATAAGGACTTAATGCTGCGTAGACCTCCGCCGGACTTTCTTTTGTAACCGACCACATGTTGCAGATATCCCAGACCAGGCCAACATGTTCGTGACCCGCTGTTTCCATGATATACTTCAGGTCTTTTTTGTAAATGACTTCGCCGTGGGATTCGAGTAAAACGCTCACTTTCGTTCCTTTGGCGTATTCGCCCAATTCATTTAATCCCTTTGCAATCAAATCCAGGGTCTGCTGCCGGTCTGCACTTTTGGGGATCTCATTCGGGAAGACCCGGACGAAGGGACATCCCAGTTTGGCGGCCAGATCTATAAACCTTTTTCCCTCGTCGAGGTTTTTGCTGCGCTGTGCTCCCTCCGGGTAGTGCATGGCCGCTGATGACCCTAAATCCACAAAGGACAGGCCATGATCCTTCATCCTGCTTAAAATGTTTGTGATTTGCTGGGCAGAGCTGAACTCGGGAACTTTTGTTAAATCCATTTCACGCAGGATTCCGCGTACTTCAATACCGGAATAAGCGTGGTCCGCCGCAAAGGCAATAATTTTATCGAAGGTCCAGTCCGGGCAGCCCAGCGTGGAGAAAGATAACTTTAGCGACTCCCCTTTTTCTGCCGGGAAAATAAAGGGAAGCGGAATCAGCGAAAGACCCGACAGAATGAATTTCTTTCTGGAAACAGCTTTCATGTTTTTTCTTTGGTACTGAAGTTATGCAAGTGCCGGCAATTATGCTTATAAAACTTCATGATACAAAATAAGAGAGACATCGGTCAATATCGGGTACATGAATTTTCCTGATGATGAATAAATTTATGCTAAGTAATAGTCTATGGTTTAACGCCGCTTTCCGCTTGCGTTCAAATCACGTGAACCAGAGCGGGGGCGGCGTTTTTTATTATTAACTGATTCTTATGAGTAAAGCTTTATTTTTTGGAGGTATTCTCATGCTGACATTGCTGAATGCAGGGGTTGCCCAGAATACCACGGTGAATGGCGATAAAAAATATCAGACCATCCATGGCCTTGGGGTTAATATCAATCCCCAGTCCTGGAATGTGAGTCCTGATTCGGTAAAGAAAGTGATTGACAGCCTGGTGACCGGGATGGGATGCACAAGTTTCCGGCTCATGTTTGATGATTGCGACTGGGAGCGCGGTCAATGACAACGATGACCCGGATGTTTATAACTGGGCCTACTACGATTCGATCTATAGCGCACCGCGATTTACATGCGTCTGGAATACGATTCAATATTTAAACAGCAAGGGAATTACCGATATAACCCTTAGTCCGGATGGTGCAACGCCGGCCTGGATGGGGGGTACGAAGCTGATTCCGGGCATGGAGGCGGAATATGCCGAAATGATCTCATCGATGGTGAACTATGGGATCAACCGCCGGAAACCGGCCATCCATTTCATCATGATCTCCCCGATCAATGAAACCTCCTGCGATGGCAACGAAGGGGTGCTGACGACGGCGCCGGAATTCGACGCCATCTACAGCGCGGTGGCCACCCACCTGACGAATGATCACCTGAATTCTGTAACGGTGATCGGTCCGGATGACTGCGGTCGGTGGCCCGAAAATGCCCGGGTGATTTTATCCAATCCCGTGACCATGTCGAAAGTCTTGCGCATCGGCGGTCATTCTTATGGGAACTCAACATCCACCAGCCAGGGCCTGATCGATCTGGTAAAGAAATCGGCCTATCCCGATCGCGAAGTGATCATGACAGAAGCCAATGCTGTGTGCAATGGCTGCGACGGCGGCTTATACAACAAAAGCTATTCTTTTGCCGACTATGCGGGTCCTGCCTACCGGTTTATTCTGCAGCACCTGAATGCCGGTGTCAACGGCGTGCAGATTTGGGAGGGGTATGACAGCCGCTACCATCATCCCAACAGGACCCTTACCTGGAGCATGTGGGGGATTTTCGGAATAAATGATACGACGCGTCCGGATGTATATACGCCCAGGGCTCATTTCTATGTATTTAAACAGCTGTACCGTTTTGTCAAACCGGGTTATCAAAGAATTGATATTTCAACCAAGCTGCCAAAAATGATCGTATCTGCATTCGTTAATCCCCTTGACGGGACCCTGGTGATTACCGGAAAGAACGATAGTGACAAAGCACAACCCATGAACGCTGTGCTGAAGAGTCTTTCTGCCGGGTATTCGCTGAAATATTTTTATTCGGATGAACAACATCATTTTTCCCGTGGGGCGGACGTACCGGTGAAAGGTCATGCTTTTTCCAAATTGATTCCTGCCTACTGCGTTTTTACCCTGGTGGGTAAGTAGGTCAGCGGCTGCTATTCCTTATTAGTCTGAGTCGTTCGCCCCGGAAACTTCGGAAACAAAAAATCAACAATTATTCTATTTTACAATAATAAAAAATGAAATACAGGATTAAACATTTTGCACCGCTGTTATTGCTGATCGGGTTGTTTACTGCCAAAACCAATTATGCGGCGGGAAACGCAGATGATCCTATCCTTGTATTGGCTACTGACCGGAATTTCGGATCCTTTACCGGAGAAATATTAAAAACGGAGGGGTTTAATGAATTCAGGATGGATTCGCTGACGGATAAAACCAAATTGAGTTATCTGAAGAAGTTTGATGTGGTTGTTCTGGCGGAAACCTCCGTAACAGATCTGCAAATGAAAATGCTGGCCAGATATGTAAAAGAAGGAGGAAGTCTGATCGCCTTCAGACCCGACAGGAAGCTGAGCGATATTTTTGGGATGATAGACAGGGGCACCACCCTGGCCGAAGGATATATTGCCATAAATACAAGCGAGGGTATTGGTAAAGGCATTACTTCCGAATCCTTACAGATTCATGGAGAAGCGGATCAGTATGATTTAAAGGGCGGAATAAAAATAGCCAGTTTATATAAGGATGGAATGACGGCAACCGCGCAACCGGCGGTCGTAATAAATGATTATGGGAAAGGTCATGCGATGGCTTTTGTTTATAATCTGCCCCTGAGCATTGTATATACAAGACAGGGGAATTACCGGAACGCGGGGCAGGAAATGGATGGCATAACCGGTATCCGCGCCATGGACATGTTTACCAATGGCTGGGTGGATACAACCAAGAATGTGCTCAATCAGGCAGATGAACAGATGCGGTTATTATCTCATGGCATTGAAAAAATGAATAGCTATTCAAAGCCGCTCCCGCGATTCTGGTATTTCCCGGACTCGTTAAAATGCCTGGTGACGTTAAATAATGATGGAGAAGATTCTAAAGAAGCAGAGTTTCAGCCCCAGTTCGCGGATGTTGATGCCAAGGGAGCGAAAATGACCCTTTATGTTAAGGAAACAGATCTGATTTCGGAGAGATGGATTACGGAGTGGAGGAATAAGGGCTTTGAAATATCCGGACATCCGAATGATACCAGGCAGGCTGTTAACCCCGACTGGAACACCATGGACAGTGTTTATAAAGAATTGTTAGGAAGGTTAAATAAGACTTATGGGGTTCCGGGGATGAAGACCGTGGTCAATCATTGGTTCGTGTGGACGGGGAAAGATGCGGACGGAACTAAAAACTTTGCGGCTCAGGCAAGGATCGAAGAACAAAACGGCGTCCGGCTGGACTGCAATTATGCGCGTTATGATAATCTTTCCAATCAGGGCCATTTCCTTGGCGCCATGGGAACGAATCAGGGTAATTTTACCGGGAGCGGTTTGGTCATGAGATTTGCTGACATCCGGGGCAGCGTGATCAATGTGTATCAGCAACTGAACAGTGTATATGATCAGCAGTACATGGAACATAAAGATCCGGACGGTTTTTTTAATTGTTTCCAGGGGTTGATGGACAGAAGCCTGAACGATGAAGTGTATTCTTTTATATGCGTTAAAGCGCATAACGCTGAATACTTCTTTTCCAAAATTCCGTTGATGAAAATGCTGGATTATGCGAATGACCGGGGAATCCCTGTCTGGACGGAACAAAGACTCCTGGGTTTTCTCAATGCGAGAGAAGAAGCAGCATTCAACCGTTTAAATTGGGCAGACGACGTTTTATCTTTTAAGATAGCGTCTTCATTAAAAGACAGCAATATGCTGACCTGCATGATTCCCTACTATTTTAACGGGAAGAGAATAAATAAGATAACAGTGAACGGAAACGAACAATCGTATATCATCAGATCCGTCAAGGGCTTTGAATATGTCATGCTGCCGGTTAAGCCGGGATCAGATTACAGGATAAAAGCCAGCTATATGAACTAAACGGCTGTAGCAGGATTGCCCATGGGCTTCAAAATAAATTGAGTTCTGTGAAATCAATTAAAGATACATGCCGGCCATTTGCATTGCTGCTGCTGACTTGCTGGATCGCCGGCTGCAAATCAATGCAAAAAACCGGGCCGGGCAATGCTGTACAACCGATCGCCGTAAGCTCCGATTTTGACTGCGGGAGTATTGGTACACTGATCGAATCGCCGGCAAATTTTTTGACCGGCAACAGCTTGCACTGGAAGCATAAGAGCAGCCCGGACAATCAGTATTACTGGTTTTATTTCAGGATGGATCATGTATTAAACAAGACCATTACGGTTAAACTAAACCGCCTCATCGGTATTTACCGCGGCAACCCTCACCTGATTTACACAGAAGGAACACAGCCTGTATATTCCTACGACAAAATACATTGGCAAAGAATAAGCGATGTGCGGTATAACGATTCCCTTCATACGTTTACATTCAGGAACAATTATACCAGGGATTCCGTATGGGTTGCCTATGCACATCCCTACCCTTATAGCAGGGAAATGGAATTTATTCGTTCTTTACCGGGGAAGTCGCCCTTCCTGAATATTGAGGTATTAGGAGTATCTGAACAATCCAGGAGCATCAGGCTTCTGACCATAACAGATCCGGATGTTCCGGATGCGGAGAAAAAAGTAGTTTTAATCACTACCCTTCAGCATGCAGGTGAGTATACCGGAGGCTTTTTCGCAGAAGGGATGGTGAATTTTTTACTTTCTGATCAGCCTGAAGCGATCAGGGCCAGAAAAAAAACAATTTACAAGATCGTACCCATGATGAATCCCGATGGCATTTATCACGGCATGACCCGACTGAACGCGGATTATGAGGATCTGAACCAGGAATGGGATGATGATTTTACGGATGCCGTTCATGCACCCACTGAACCGGAAGTTGCCTGTGTTAAAAAATGGATAAGGAACTGGATAAAGGAAGGGAAAAAAATTGATCTCGGACTGGATGTTCATAGCCAGGGTCAGCAGGGAACAATGAATATCCTGCATGTTCCAGGCGGGATGCTGGCTGATCTTCCGAAGCAATTGAATAAATACTGGCCGGTCGAATTAATACCAATGACCTTTTCCGGTTCAGCCAACGATTGCCTGCTCAATGAATTTCATGTGACTTCAGGAACCTTTGAAATACCGCAGTCCAATATTAATGACGGACCTTATCTGACCATCGCGGACTATCAGTCGTATGGAAAAGGAACTGTGGAGGGAATAACTGATTATTTCGCTTCATCCAGACCATAAGGTTTATTTCTAATGGCATCATCTGTCATTGACTGGAGTCAGCCTGCTTTTTGCCGGCTTTGCTGAAGTTT
>CAWDEH010000005.1:0-94736 GCA_963801295.1 uncultured Chitinophagaceae bacterium | reverse complement strand
CCCCGGCAAAGCGCCCGCGATGAACGACGTGCGCGTAGAATCCAATCCCTATGAGGCTACGGTGATTCCCCCGGCCTTTGTGCTGAACGTAAGAAAACAACCGACCATGAAAGGAGAACCCTTTCACTGGCTGAAACGCGGAGAGACGGTGAAAGTGATGGGATTTGTTCATCAATGGGCAGCAGTAGATATCAATGGAAAGCTTGGATTTGCACATGGAAATTTTTTGTCTCGCCCACCAATGTAATAAAGCAAGGGCTCATGGAAAACGGATATGAAATAAAGAATGAAAATGCGCGCCTTCGATCTTTGGAAGCCGCTTGCCGGGAACCAGTGGAGAATATTTTTCGCTGCATGACAATTGTATCGCAGGTGCCCAGGCCAACCGGCTGACCGTATGGTGCGATGAAGACAAAGTATTCGAAGGATATTCTCCTGTGGCCTGCGATGGTTATCCGCGTTGGAAAGCAGATTCGGTTTTCTGGAATAGCAGTCGCATTGATCTCAGGGAACGGCAACAGTTCCCACTGGATAATCTGAAAGAGACGGTCTATGGCTGTTGCTGACCAGGATCCCAATCCGGCAAAAACAACGATGCAGCGCGCAGTAACTTTTGCCTGGTCGCCCGATGCGGAAAGTTTTTTATTTACCGCGGAGCTGAATTCGGATACAGCAGGCGACGGGCGCGCGCCGTGCTTTCAGATAAAAATGGAAACAATGAAAAGCTGCTCTGGGAGGGAAATGATTTTGCACCGCGATCAGCCTGTATCGGAAAAAATGGATTGTCGCTCGGCACACGCAACATCATGATCTTTGATCCCGGAAGGAAAATTAATTGAAACCCTGCCCGGCGACCTGCTCCCGAAACGGATCCACATGGCGGAGGATGAGCTCGGTGCTTTTTGTGCAGACCCATGAATCCATTTCCATCTGGCATACCGGATCCTGGCTGCTAAAAGCCGTGATCAAAGGTCCCTGGCTCAATGCAGCGCTTAGCCCCGGAGCCGGAACGATGTATGCGATTGACTTTGAAGGAAACCTTTATACGGCCGATTTGCTGGACGAACGAAGTCCGCTGAAAAACATTCCCGTACCCGATCCGCTCACGACCATTGATGCCGGAGAAGAATGGCTGGTAGCGGGATTTGCAAAGGGCGACGCCGTGCGGCGGGCATCCAGAAAGGCCATCGATCTTTTTTTAACCGGTTCGGCAGAATAAATATTTTAAACAGCAAACATGAGCATTTTTTCCATTGCGATTCAGAAAGGCGGTTCCGGAAAAACAACAACGGCCATCAATCTCGCAGCCGCGCTGCAGCAAAAAGGGAAATCGGTATTGCTCGTTGATGCCGATCCGCAGGCCAGTCTTTCGGAAGCGCTCGGTATTATTGATGAGCCGGAAAAAAACCTGTTCACCGAACTTTCAAAAGTAATCAAAGGCGAGAGCGGCGATTTGAGTGAAGTGCTGGTGGAGACGCGCTCCGGTCTGCACGTGATCCCTTCATCCATTGAACTGGCGGGCGCCGAGCTGGAGCTGGTCAGCGTATACGGAAGAGAACAGATATTCAGCTGGATGCTGGAAAAACTCGCGACGCAATACGAATATATTTTTATTGACTGCCCGCCGGCCATTGGCATGCTGACGGTCAACGCGCTCGTGGCGAGTGATTTTATCCTGATGCCGATGCAGGCGGAGTTTCTTCCGCTCAAAGGACTGCGCAGTTTTATGCATCATTTCAAAACCATTAAGCGCATCAATAAAAAACTGGAAGTGCTGGGTTATGTGCTCACGCGTTATGATGACCGCAAGCTGATGAACCGGCAGATCTTTCAACAGCTGGGAAATGAATTTGGTGATAAAGTGTTCAACGACCCATATCCGCAATAATATTCAGCTGGCCAAAGCGCAGGAAGCCGGAACGGATATATTTCATTTCGACAAACATGCGCACGGTGCGGAGGATTATCAGCAGCTGGCGGATGAATTTCTGGTGAAAATGAGTAAGATCTAAAACCATTTATTATGTCATATTCTTCAAGGGTGTACCGGCAACGGAATCCCAAGGCGCAGGAGGATTCGAAAGACAAACCTTTTTTCTCCAAACAGAAGCAGGATACGAAAGGAAGAAAGGGAACCTTTTTCCAGGCCAAAGGAAAGCTGGTGAAGCCGGGCGATCATTTTGAAAAAGAAGCCGATTCGGTAGCCAACCAGGTGGTGAACCAGCCTGCCGGCAAAGCCGGCGTTCAGAAAAAAGAGATCACGCCGGTCCAGCGTCTCGCCAGCACGCCGGAAGAAGAGAAGGTAAGCAGTAACGATGAACGTATGGAGAGAGACAAGGAAAAGCCATTCCAGACCAAGGCTGAGGAGCCCGATAAAAAGAAGGAGCCTTTGCAGAAAATGGATGATGCAGAAAAAGAAAGAACCGGTGCAAAAGATGGATGATCCAAATAAGAAGAAGGAACCCTTGCAGAAAATGGACGATGCGGAAAAAAAGAAAGAGCCGGTGCAGAAGGCGGATGAAAAAAAAGACAAGGAGCGTCCGGTTCAGAAAATGGATGCGGGAAAAGAGAAAGAAAAAAAGCCGGAGAAAAGCTGAGATCAGATTCCTTCAATCATTTCGAATTAAATTCCGAACGATGAATCATGATGAAACCCAATCGCCCAACGATCATTTGGAAACGCCTTATGAGTTTCAGTACCTGGAGCGCCTGATCGCTTACCGGCTGGGCAATGGGGCAAAGCCGGCATTTCCGGACATGCGCCTGTGCAGCTTACCGCTGATGGAGTGGCTGCTGAATGCGCGCATGATGGTGGATGAGGATTCGGTTGCTTTGCTGCTGATCGCCCTTGCGCCCCATGCGGTACCGGATTTGTTTGACCATGCAATCCAGGAAAAGATCAAAGCTTCCGGCGACTTTCCCGAGATCGGCGGTGTGAGGGGAAAAAATTTCAGGGGTTTCCTGCCCACGGGTCAGACCGCTGTTTTTTTACTGGCCGGTGATGACCGCAACAGGCAAATGGAAGTGGAGCAGATGTTCTGGTCCGACCGCGAACTGGTTATCCGGAGAATATTATGGCTGGAAGACCTGCCGCCCGGAGAACCCATGCTCAGCGGCCGGATCATTATGGCCTCCGACTATATCAATCTTTTTTTATACGGCATGTCGGCGCCGCCGCAATTCAGCACCACGTTCCCGGCAAGAAGGATCAGCACGCATTTGCGGACGGAAGACATCATGATGACCGGCGAGATCAGGCGGCATTATAAAAGCCTGCAGGAATGGCTGCAGTTCAATACCAGCCTGATGGAGGAATGGGACATGAAAAAAAGACTGAAGCAGGGATACCGCGTATTGTTTCACGGACCGCCGGGCACCGGCAAAACCTTAATGGCGAATGTACTGGGCAACGAAACGGCGAGGGAGGTTTATAAGATCGACCTGTCGATGATCGTTTCCAAGTATATCGGGGAAACGGAAAAAAACCTGGAGCTTTTATTTGCGCGCGCGGAGGATAAGAACTGGATTTTATTTTTCGATGAAGCCGACGCGATCTTCGGCAAGCGCACCAGCGTGAAAGATGCGCATGACAAATACGCGAACCAGGAAGTATCTTATCTCTTACAGCGCATCGAAGAATTCAACGGGCTGATCATCCTGGCCACGAACATGAAGAACAATATTGATGAAGCATTTTTGCGAAGGTTCAACGACCTGGTTAAATTCACCCTGCCCAACGAAGATGAGCGTAAGGAGATCTGGGAGAAATCATTCCCCGATCGCGCGGACTATGGCGATATCCCCAGGCAGGTGATGCGGCATGAGATTTCCGGAGGGAATATTATTAACGCCGTCCATTTCGCGGGCATACAGGCGGTGAAGAAAATGGCCATTGGCGTAAGTCGGAAAGAATTGATGGCGCTGAATGGCAACGGCATTCACACCACAACCGTTCAAAACCAGCTGGCCTTTTACCTGGAAGACGTAATAGAAGGCATACGGAGGGAAATGATCAAAGAGGGAAAGCCTTTCAGTGTTTAAGCAAGGCATCGCGCAGCCAGCCGCCTTCGCCTACGGCTTCGGCGGCGAATCAAGCTCATTCTGATCGCAGACTGCTCGCCGGATTACTCCTCCCCGCCTTAATCGCCTGAAAGCTCACCGTTACCAATGCAACCAGCAAAGCGCCAATCCCACCCAATATAAATACCCACCCGCTGATGGGGATCCGGTAAACATAATTCTGCACCCACTGATGCACAAAATACCAGGCCAGTGGCGCCGCGATCACAAACGCGATACCGATCAGCAGCACAAATTCCCGCGAAAAAAGATAAACGATATTCCCGATCGTCGCACCCAGCACTTTGCGGATCCCCACTTCCTTGATGCGCTGCACCGCCATGAAAGATGCCAGTCCGTAAAGGCCCAGGCAACTCAGGAAGATCGCGATGCCGGCAAATAATTTATAGAATTGCGACAGCTGTGTCTCCTCCTTATAAAAAGATGCAATTTTCTCATCCAGGAACTGGTACTCGAAAACATAATCCGGGAAAGTGCTGGCCCATATTCCTTTAACGGCAGCGAGGGAGCTGTTCAGGTTGTTGGCCTGCATTTTTATTCCCGCGGAACTATATCCTCTTTTCTGGTTCATCATAAATACCGGGGCCAGTGAATCCCGCATGGAAGCCGTATAAAAATTTTTCACCACGCCAACGATGCGGCCGATGGCGAAACCATTCCAGAGATTGATCTCTTTATTCAACACCGCATGCGGATCGGAGAACCCGAGTTTTTCCACCAGCTTCTCATTCACCAGGAATTCTTTGACTGAATCGTTGCCGGAAATATTCCTTCCGGCTACCAGTTGCAGCGAGTACGTGGCCAGGTAATGCTGGTCCACCCATTTCGAAATGGAAGCAAATTTCGTATCCTTCTCCGCATGATTGAAATTAAAAGGCGTCCACCAGTTATCATCATCCGCCGGCGGGGCGGCGCTGAAGCTTACCTGTTCAATTCCTTTTACGGCCAGCAGGCGGTTCCGCAAATATTCAATCTTGCTGATCCCCAGGCTGTCCGCAGGAAAGGGTACCGACACGATGGCGCTTTTATCGAATCCCATCGGCACATTTTCAAAATAGCTGAGCTGCTTACTGATCAGCAGCGTACCGATGATCAGGCCCTGCGCAATGATAAACTGAAATACCACCAGCCCTCTTCGCAGCGAAACTCCTTTCGCGTTCTTTGCAACCCCTTTGCTTTTCAGGGCCGTGATCGGGTTGAAGGCGGAAAGTACGAGCGCGGGATAAAAGCCTGCGAGCAGTGTAACGGCCCCGGTAACGGCAAGGAGAAATAATGGTACGTTGTTGGCCAGGAAAAAATGGTAGGAAAGCGGAATATCCAGCATACTCCCCACGGGCCCCATCAGCAGGGCAGTGATCAGCACTGCCAGTACAACGCCGGAAAACACCAGTACCCCGGTTTCCAGGAGAAATTGCTTTGTGAGCTGCAACCGGTTTCCGCCGAGCACTTTTCTTACGCCCACTTCCCGGGCGCGGTTGACGGCCTGTGCGGTAGACAGGTTGATAAAATTAACGCAGGCGATGATCAGGATGAAAGCGGCGATCATCCAAAGGTTGCGGATGCGGTCGGGCGCAATGGTCCTCCCGCTGAAGTTGCCTGCCTTCGTATCAAAATGGACTTGCTGCAGCGCCTGTATTACCTGCGTGCTCTTGTTATCGGCCGTCCGGTATTTTTTTGAAAGGATGCCGAGTTGCCTGTTCACCGTGGCGGGAGAAATATTCGGTGGCAACAGCATATAACATCCATGATCGCTGTTGATGGTCCACCAGTCTTTATTTTCTGAAAAATTTGCGCGGCTGTAGGGGAAAACGAGCTTCAGCCGGAGGTCGGTATTAGACGGCGGGTCCGCCAGTATGCCCGTGACGGTGACAATGGGGCGACCGTTTATTTTCAGGGTCTTTCCCATCGCGCTCTTCCAGTCCCCGAAATATTTCTCGGCGATGCTCTTTGTCAGTACCACAGCATCTTTTGGCAGCAGGGCCTTAGCCGGATCCCCTGCCAGCCAGGGGAAATGAAAGATGGTAAAAAAAGAAGGCTCCACCAGGTAGCTGCCGGATTTCTCCTTAAACTTTTTCTCCGTTTGCCCGGTCTTACCCGGAATATTAACCAGCATATTATTCGAGGAAAATATGCCAGACAGCACCCAGTCCGGGTGATCATTCCTCAACGCTGTGGGCAGGGGAAAGGGAACGGCCGCCGTGGAATCCAGCTTGTCTCCCTTTGTCATCAGCCGGTAAATCCGCTCCCGGTTGGGATGAAAATCATCAAAACTCTGTTCGTACCGGATGAAAATAAAGATCACCAGGCAAACCGCAATGCCGATCGCCAGCCCGGCAGTATTGATCAGCGAATAAACTTTATTCCGCGATAAGCTCCGGAAAGCTGTTTTCAAATAGTTCTTCAGCATAAAAACGCTGCTTTATTTTTTGGGAAGAAAAATATCAATACATGCCAGCGAAGAAAATGCCGAATTATAAAGGACTATTAACCAATAATTTGAATTTTTGGTCTTGGTGCAAGTGTCCGTTTTTGATACGCGGGCTGGCCGGTTTTGCAGAATTCCTGGAATCGAAACTGGCGGGATTAATTACGTCAGCATACCCACACGATGGTGCTTTAGTCTATTTCACCCTTTCTTTCTGATTTTTTTACCCTGTGCCGCAAGATTGTCTGAAATAAATTTACAGGGATAATCTGATTCATGAATCTCGAACGTTATGTATTAACTGCTATTGAGTCCAGGGAATCGTATGAATTCCTTAGCGAAGGTCCGAGAGGGACGATCAAAAAGGTTATCTGGTATCAGGAAGTGAAACCAGGCTTTTATAACCTGGCCTTTGGCGACTGGGACGAAGAAAATAAGCAGATCAACGACGTCATACGAAGCAATAATGCCGATCGCGATAAAATACTGGCAACCGTAGCCGGTTCGGTTGTTTTGTTTATGAGAGAACATCCGGATGCCGTCTTAGTTGCCATGGGCCAAACACCTGCCAAAACGAGATTGTATCAAATGGGATTGAGCCAGCATTGGGAGGAAGTCAGGGACTTATTCGATATAACAGGCTATCGGGCAGATGGTTGGGAATCGTATATCCTGGGTCAAAATTATGACGCCTTTAGCCTTAAAATGAAGTAATAATTCGTAAATTTATTCTGTAAAAGGACCTTATGCCTATAGCAGCAACGAAGAAAAAGGAAGAGATAAAAGTGACTATTGTCAAGAAAATGCGTGATTACAGTCTTGATCCGACATTCCGTAAAAAAGCGGAAAAAACAAAAGCATTCCTTCAAAAACATGGGTTGCCTCCACAATCCAGGAGGAAATAGTTCCTTAAAGAATAAGGAGTTCGTACAAAAATTGCACATACCAGCACAGTAATGAGCAGGTAAACAATTCCCATAAACGGGAATGATTTTTACGATCACGAAAACTTTCTTTAACGGAATTGACCGCGTATTAACTGAAGCGTTAACCTGAAAACGCGGCAAGATATGAATGTCCTTAATGGTACCTATCAACTAACATTATGCTGTGATTTTGAAGTAAATTGACTAACTATTCACAATAATATTAAGGTAATCACGACATAGTATGATTTTAAGGATTGCCCCTTATCATTCAAACCACTGATATATTTCCTGCAGCACCAAACCGGTTTTATCTTCCGTATTCAAATCACGCACAATCCTTCCCTCCCGCATATGTATCAGGCGATTTCCATATACAAGCGCGTCTTTTAAATTATGGGTGATCAATAGCGTCGTAATACCCAGTTCTTTATTCAATTTATTCGCGAGATTCATCACGACCAACGCCGACTTGGGGTCGAGTGCTGCGGTCGGTTCATCCAGCAACAGAATATCGGTATGATCCATGGCGCTCATCAGCAGGGTGAGGGCCTGTCTCTGCCCGCCCGACAAATTTCCCATCGCCTGGCCGATTTTATTTTCAAGACCCATCCCTAAATCTGAAATCTTCTCCTGAACTTTTTTCTTAAAAGCTTCATTGATCCCGATCACCAGGTTTTTTCTTTGTGTACGCAAAGCAGCAAGTCTGAAATTATCCAGTATCGACAAATCAGGCGCTGTTCCGTTGTGCGGGTTTTGAAAAACCCGGGCAACCCACCGGCTTCGTTTATATTCGGGTAAGGCAGTAACGTCCTGACCATTAATCCCGATCGTCCCGGCCGTAGGCATTTGAGAGCCCTCGATAATATTCAGCAGCGTTGATTTCCCGCTTCCGTTGGCGCCCACGATCACCACGAATTCACCCTTGTGAATCTGCAGCGAAACATCGTCCAGCGCAATCACCTCGGTGGATTTCCCTTTATTAAAAAATTTACTGATCTTCTGAAGCGAAATCATCGGAACCTATATTTTACCGTTGTTTGAAATGCTGCCTTTCAATTGCTGGCTCACCCTGGGCAGGGCCACAATGAGCAGGACAAAAAGGGCCGTGACCAGTTTGAGGAAATTGGGATCAATTCCCATCGCCAGTGTAAATGCCAGCACCAGCTGAAAGATAAGACTGCCCGCCAGCACCAGCAGGAGCTGCAGACCGATCCGGGTAACGTTCATCCATATAATCAGCGCATCGGCAATCAGCACAGCACCCAAACCGGTAATCACAATGCCGATGCCCATATTGATATCGGCAAAATGCTGATATTGAGAAACCAGGAACCCGCTCAGGGCGGTGAGTGCATTGGCAATCGCGAGACCGATAATCTTAATGAAATCATTATTGATGCCCATGGATTTGGTCATCACGGGATTGTTCCCCGTAGCCCGCATGGCGATACCAAAATCGGTCGACAATAAATAACGGAGCAAAAAAACAAGCACGATAATAATCAGTAGCGCAACAAACAGCTCATTATAAAGATCCGTTTTAAAAAACGAAAAGCGATTGAACAGGGTATGTATATTGATCAATGGCACATTGGACCTGCCAAGAATCGTCAGGTTCACCGAATACAATCCCGTCATCACCAGAATTCCCGCAAGCAGCGCATCGATCCTGAGCTTGGTATGGATCAGGCCGGTACAGACGCCTGCCATGGCGCCCGCCAGCATGCATACCGGCAACACAGCCAGGGGAGACCAGTGGTTGGTTAATAAGACAGCGGTAACCACCGCGCCCAGCGTATAACTTCCATCCGTCGTGATATCCGGGATGTTAAATATCTTCATCGTAATGTAAATGCCCAGGGCCATGGGGCCGAGGCAAATGGATAACTGGAGGGCCGTTAAATAAAACTGACTCATTGAACAGGTTGGAAATCTGAAGGTATGCTTAAACCGAATTTTTTCGAGACAGCCGGATTATAGACTCTTTTTCTAACCCTGACCATTTGCCAATGAAGGCCGGCCGTGCTCTTCGTTTTCAGATAGGCGGCGGCTTCCTCACCCGCCTGGTATCCCCATTGATAAATATCGGCGCCAAAAGCAGCCAAAGCGCCTCTTTCAACCAAACCTGCCTCACTGGTGAAAATGGGTATATTTTTTTGATTACATGCCTGAAGAATGGTTTCAAAAGATTCGAAGACGATATTATCGGGATTGGCAAAGAATACATCAATATTTTTGGAGAGCAGGGATGCGGTAACGAGTTGCACATCTGCCGTGGCATTCACCGGTTGAGCGATCAGGTTAATATTATTATCCGCAGCCAGTTTCCGGATCCGATCCATGGATTCTACCGACTGTGGCTCTGATTGATTATAGATCATGCCAACGGTTAACCGGCCTGACTTTGGCTTTACCACTTTTGGAATCAGTAAAAAAGAAGTATCTATATAATCCAGCGTTTCCCCAACACCAAATAAATTCCGGGGCGGCTGGCCTGAGGAGTCAATCACCTTCATCAGGGCGGGTGTCGGAGACACCATCATGAATATGGGAATATCCTTTGTGTTTTGAACAGCCGTAATGGACGACAAAGATGGATTGGTTGCGATAAGGGTTACGGGTTGGGAAATAAAATATTTAATGATTTGGGTAAGGGTAGGAATATTACCCTGTGCATTCCGGTATATGACTTTAAGGGTTCCCTTTTTTTCATCAAAACCATCTTTCCGGAGCGCGTCCATAAAGCCGGTTTTGGCCTGCTCAATGGTATTGTCCTGAAATGCGTCTGCAAAACCAATAACCGGAACCCCGGAATTCCGCTGATTATTGCAGGCCATGGATGAAGCGATACTCAAAAATAAAAGCCATTTCTTCATTGTTCTTATTTATACTTTTTAAGGATGGAGATCCCGGTTTGATTTAGGGATAACGGGTGTAGATTTTGAAAAAACAAAGTAAAAATAGACAATTATTCTGCTGTTGATATTTATTGCTGAACAATAATGTCAAATCATTATCTTTCATATACAACCGAAAAGATCATCCCGAATGAACAATAGACGGATAAAAATATTCTTTGGGATTTCCATCGGTCTTTACATGCTGCTGGTTTGCATCAATAATATTACGGACTACGGTGCAAATTTTCAATTTGTCAGCAAGGTAACCGGTATGGAAGATATTTTTTCAAGAGAAAAAAACGGCTGGCGGGCCATCAATAGCCGGGCTTTGCAGCATGTCTTTTACCTGTTCATTATTGCGTGGGAAATACTGATCACCGGATTGGTTGCCCTGGGTGTTGCCAGGATGCTGCGTATGTTAAGGGCGGAAACGACGCATTTTAGAGAATCGGGAAAGGTACTCAGGACCGGTTTATTTCTGGGCGTTATCCTTTGGTTTACCGCTTTTGTTTCAGTAGGCGGGGAATGGTTCCTGATGTGGCAGTCAAAAATATGGAACGGACAGAATACAGCGTTTATGCTGACGATTGTTTTTTTGTTATTTCTGATATATCAGCATCAGCCGGATGATTAGGGAGTAGGGTAACCGTTTCATGCTATTCCGCCCGCAGGCTTTTCACCGGGTTTGCCAGCGCGGCCTGTACACACTTAAAACTAACGGTTATCATGGCCACCAGCAGCGTTATTACTCCTGCGGCGGCAAACACCCACCAGCTAATGTCCGTACGGTATGCATAGCCTTGCAAAAAGTTGTGTAATCCGTACCAGGCCACCGGGAAGGCAATTGTATATACGCACATACATATCCATCTGCCCGATATCCGCATGACTAAGCCGACGGTAACTACATGCTGTTGCCGGGCTACAAAGGCATATCCCCTGCCCAGTTCAACATCCGGCGTAATCATCAGCACTTACCAGGTTCGTAACGATGATGACAACTGAAAAGAACCACATAAACGATAATGCCCAAATCCGGCAGCAGATCAATGTTTTCATTACAGCATTCCACACCAGGGACCTGGATTTGATGATGTCTCTCTACGCGCCGGACATGGTATCGTTCGACATCGTACCGCCGTTACAGGTTGTGGGACGCGAGCGGTACAGGGAAGTCTGGAAAGCTGCCTTCTCCCTGTTCCGCGATCCGGTTGAAATGCGTGAAGACCCGGACTGGAAGCTGGTTAATTTTATTGAATAGATCGCAATGTACCTCGCAGGTGCTTCATCCAATTGCGCAAAAGATCAACTTCATCATTAACATCCCGGCTTTGAGCTCATCCTTAAATCTTAACCATCCATTCAACCTTTTGCAGCCTTTCCGAAATCTTTTTTAATGTGGCAGTCAATTCCTCTTCGTTGGGTAAGACGCCGAAAACCAAATTCCTGAATGGGGTGTAGGCGGATCTGATTTTGAGCCATGTTTCGTCCGGGTCCTTAAAAATACATGCTGTTGATGGATGATTTTCGAGCCACTTGTTCTTGTTTTTATAGCTTAGCATATCGTCGGCCCCAACTGCATTCAGCGTTTGGCCAAATGAGCCGCCGGAAAAAAAACTTTCAATATCCGGGTTTCTCAACATCATGTGCAGATCGTAAACATGCCGGATCTTGCTTGCCAGATCTGTATAGGGATCTTCTGAAAATGAAAAACGTACAAGGCTCATGATTTTTTCAGTAAAGGTTCTCTCTTTGCTGAGTACCCTGACTAAAAACGGCGTCATCGTAAATCGCTGAACTAATTCCCGCTGTCCGCCGGCCACCATCATGTCGGTAATATAGGAACTGACGCTGCTTTCAATAAACGGTTCAAAAGTGCCGAGCCAGGAGGCTTCGATGATGATATTTTCACGTACCTGTTCAAAAACCCCCTGTACATTGAGCTTTTGATATTGATGCGCTGTTTTGCGGATCATTCCGAGCTTATTCGTCACGCCATCCAGCTGCACTTCCGGCATGATGCCGCAAACCGAATCCGTAATTGTTTTTAATTTGTTTTTAAGTTTGTTCGCACTATCTCCTTTAGTCGTCATGACGGCCATATCAATGTCCTCGGAAAACCGGTCGATGAGTTTATAGCATTTCGAAAGCGCTGTGCCGCCTTTGAAAACAGCAAAATCTCCAGCTCTTGAAGTAAATATTTTGAATAGGGCAACGGTAACCCAATAATCTTTTTCGATATAGATTTCTGCAATATTCTTTTCCTGGGCAGTGGCCAGGATGGCTTCCCGGTACAATTTTCCGTCTTCATGTAATTTCATATGATGTTCCAGGTTTCGGTTCCGGGTAAATCTTTCTGACTTATCCCGAAGTTGTATTTTGAGAGCGGGTTGATGGATCTGAGCAGTGGGGTGAGTTTGCCGGTATCTGTCCCGATACTATTCAGCATCGCTCCGGTGAATGCCCGGACACGGGGAGGATATTTCATTGCGATCCGAATCAGTTTACCGATGTCCTCTTTTTTCAGTGCCTGCAACAGTTGTTTCAGCCGCTTCACGCCGTCCTCACGATTTAGGTCAGGAATCTTTTTAAAATCCTTGATGGCATCCAGCATTTCCAGCAAATGAAAATTCTGATCGGTTACGTCCACGTAACTTTTAATGGGTTTGATCTGTATCGGCCCGAGTTTGGTGATCACTCTTTTATCCCTGCTGGCGACCCTGATTGTTTTCGGAACCTGGGTCGTCAGTCCCAGTTTGTTATACAATGTATCACCTGTTATATATGCGATGCGTCTGCCATTTTCAAAAAGATAGGATTTCAGCAGTTCATCTTCTCCGGGGCGGAGTTCACCAAACACAGTTTTTTGCGGCTTATAGTATTTTCCGGTGGAGGCTCTTTTGACCAGGCCTGTTTCGGTCAGTCTGCCGAGCGCCTTGACAGCGGCCCTGTATTGTGAAGGTTCCAACTTTAGCTGATCGTAATTGAATACTTCGCCTTCCGGCAAACGGCTTACCAGATTTAATATTTTTCGAGTTACTGTCATGTTACGTTTCAAAGGTACGTAAATAATCTAAAATGTCACCTAATTTGCGTCATTTACTTGCCTATTTTAGTTTAAAGCCTCCATTCCCAAACCCGGGTCATAGGGTACCAGTAAAACGGAATTCACCGGAATTTACGCTGACAGGTTTATGTAACTATCTAATGCTTCCGACATCGCTAATCACGTAACAGTATTCGGTCTGATTTATGTTTTTAAATGCTGACACGAGGTTTACGAGTTCATCGGCAAAAGACCGGGATATGAATTGAATGTTTGAAAAATCTATATAAATCTTTTCGCAGTTGCTATATAACAATCGGCTCACCTACCTGGGCTGCATTTCTCCGGACGATGTGAATTTCCGGGAGCCCGGAGATGCCTTGAATTAATGCCGGCTATTGAATAAAATTTTGGCATTGTGGGCATTATCCAGCCCCATTAACTGATTTCCTCTTCTTTCTACTAGCCCTCTCCTTACCAGGTCATCGAATTTTTCAGATGCTTTCAAAAACTTTTCTATTTGTGCTCCTTTAATCTGATCAGGTAATAAGAAAAAAAATGACCGTACATGGAATCAGCACCCTGCCCAAACCATATCCCAGAGCCACTGCAAATGAGGCATAATGCAGTCCCGGTATATTGAAATCAAGAACTGTTGACCGGACCCCATCCCATTTAATAACGATATACACAAATACGGACATACACAACGGTATAAAAAAAAGTATCAATAGTCTTTGCCATAACGGTACATCGCTTTTATGCAGCATAAGGAGAACCGCAATAAAACTTTTTGAGCTGATGGATGGGAACAAAAAAATTGAGGCAATATTTAGAAGCTGGATAACCGATACACGATAAATGCTTTTACAAACGAGCGGAATTCCATATTTGATCGAAAGCCCCATCGTTGCAAAAGCGACTAGGAACCCCTATATAGATAAGGGCAACTATATATTAATCGGAGAGAATGAGGTAGACCTAAGTAATATTGGAAAATTCCGTGGATTCCTTACTCATCAGGCTATAAATAATTACAGAATTGACAAACCGTCCGTATACTCGGTAGGTACATTCGACCATCTTGCAGAAGATGATATAATTGCTATATATCCCACCGGTGTAATTAGAACGCTTTACCGAGTTAAATCGTTTCATAATTTCCTGTTGTTTACAGAACGGTGCAATAGCAACTGCTTAATGTGCTCTCAACCACCAAAGGACAAAGACGATACAGACCACCTGTATAATATTTACAGTCAGCTAATTCCGCTTATCCCCAAGGATTGTTTTGAGTTGGGAATAACAGGGGGTGAACCAACGTTAATGGGAAAGCACTACTTTCAATTATTAAAACTTATTAAATCGGAATTGCCGGATACAGAAATTCATTGTCTAACCAATGGTAGAAGTTTTGCCTGGAAGGGCATGGTCGAAAAATTAAGGCAAATTGAAATAAAAAGATTAATGTTAGGCATTCCGCTCTATGCGGATTATCATCAGATACATGATTATATTGTACAGGCAAAAGGAGCATTTAATCAAACGATGACAGGTTTGTATAACCTCGCTGCAATTGATCAACGAATAGAAATCAGGATTGTTTTTGCATAAACAATCTATTCCCCGCCTTAGTAAGCTCAGTCGATATATTTATAAAAACCTTCCATTTGTTGAACATATAGCTTTTATGGGTTTGGAATACCAGGGTTACACCCCTCATAATATAAGAGAATTATGGATCGATCCCATTGATTATATGAACGAGTTAGGAGAAGCCGTAGAATATCTCGCTTCTATGAAAATGCATGTATCCATATACAATTCTCAATTATGTGTTATGCCGAAGGATTTATGGAAATACAATAAGAAATCTATATCGGATTGGAAAAACATTTATCTGGAACAATGCAAGCACTGTACAATGGTAAATGAATGCGGTGGATTGTTTGCTTCTTCTCAAAAAATGCACAGTGCGGCTATCAGGCCTCTTACAGAAAATTGAATTTTGTATCTTGCTCGGTTAAGATAAAATAACATCTCTGAAATAGGGAATTCGGCCGCATTGATCTTATCCTTTTCAGATTAGGCAAAGTGGAAATTTATTTTCAATATTATATCTTTAACTCAACAAAATTTTTGTTTGAAATGTAAAATTCAAACTTATGTCATCTATCAAGAAAATAACAGAAGCCTTGTTAAACTTCCGCAATGAGAGGGACTGGAAGCAATTTCACAACGCAAAGGATCTTGCTATTGCAATTAATGTGGAAGCATCCGAATTATTACAACTCTTTTTATGGAAAGAAGCCCAGGAACCAAAAGATGAAAAAATAAAAGAAGAATTAGCGGATGTGTTTGCTTTTGCTTTTCTGCTTGCGCACGAAAAGGGATTTGATATAGAAGAAATCATTTTAGACAAATTAAAAATTAACGCAGAAAAATACCCGATAGAAAAAGCCAAAGGAAATGCAAAGAAATACAACGAACTATGAGACTTTACGCAGGTTCTTCTGGTGATTTTGTTGCTTTAAATATTAATAATCAAATTGCTGCCCTGCTTCGACAGGAATTTACCAAGCAATTCGGATTTAATCCATCACAGAATGAAGTAATGTCCTGGCGAAATTCCCTGCTGCGGGTAGCCTTAATTTTTAAAGAAGCCGATTTAACGGATAATGGGGTCTTTATTGAATACCAGCTTCCGCTTAGCGCCAAACGCCTGGATGTAATGGTAACCGGGAAAGATCGTTTAAAAAGCAAGCAGGCAGTTATTATTGAATTAAAGCAATGGGAACGTTGTTCGCTTACCGATTACGACAGCGATTATGTGCTTACCTGGGTGGGCGGAGGTAACCGGAATGTCCTGCACCCTTCCGTTCAGGTCGGGAACTACAAATATTACCTGCAGGAAAATAGTACGGCATTTTATGAAGGAAGTGCACCAATAAATTTGTCGGCCTGTAGTTTCCTGCATAACTACAATTATTTTGACACTGACCCGATCTTTAATGACCGGTTCAGGGGGGCACTGGACAATTTTCCGGTGTATACCGCAGACGAAACATCAGAATTGGCAGCCTTTCTAAAGAACCGCCTGGATAACGGGGAAGGCATGGAGTTGATGGCGGAAATAGAAAATAGCAAACTCCGGCCATCCAAAAAACTTCTTCTTCAGGTGTCAACCAATATTAAGGAGAAATTGAAGGGTGAATTGCGGGTTTTTGGAAATGTGCGGTCTAAAGGTGACTATATCCTGCTGGATGAACAACTCATCGTTTATGATGCGGTGATGAGCCTGGTTAAAAAGGGTTTAATCGATAAGCAGAAGCACGCCATTATAGTTAAAGGAGGAGCCGGAACCGGCAAATCCGTAATAGCATTGCAGTTACTGGCAGATCTCGCAGCAATGGGAAAGAATGCGCACTATGCCACCGGATCAAAATCTTTTACTGAAACCCTGAGAAAGATATTGGGCCCGGAATCTCAAAGCCTGTTTAAATACTTCATGTCTTATGGACAGGCAAAGCCCAATGAAATTGATGTATTAATATTGGACGAGGCGCACCGGATCAGGGAAAGAACGGGATATCCGTTTAAACCAACCGGAAGGCTGCAGATCCAGGACTTACTGACTGCGGCAAAGGTTTCCCTTTTTTTCATTGATGACTTTCAAACGGTAAGAAAAGGAGAAATCGGTTCCGTATCCTTTATAAAGCAGCAATGCCAGGAGGCCAATTGTAAAATTTATGAATTCGAATTGGAATCCCAATTCCGGTGCGGCGGTTCTGATGGGTACATCAACTGGATCGACAATACCCTCAATATTCGCAGAACCGCCAATGCCTTGTGGACAAATGATCAGAACTTTGAATTCAAGATCTTTTCCTCCCCGGAGGAATTAGAAGACGCCATCGTTCAAAAAAATAAAGAAGGCAATACCGCCCGGATAACAGCCGGATTTTGTTGGGAATGGTCGAAATATCCCCAGGCAGATGGATCCCTGGAAGAAGATGTGCAGATAGGCAATTATAAAAGGCCCTGGAATGCCAGGGAGAATTTGACCAAATTAAAAAAAGGAATTCCCAAAGCCCAGTATTGGGCATATGACCCGAAATGGAATCCATCAGGTGGGTTGTGTATATACAGCACAGGGATTTGAATTTGACTATGCAGGTGTCATTTTTGGCAATGACTTAATCTACAATCCGGAAACCCATACCTGGGAAGGTCATTCGGAAAACTCTTTCGACGGCCAGGTAAAGAACAGCCCCAACTTTTTACAGCTGGTTAAAAATACCTATCGCATTTTATTATCCCGGGGAATGAAGGGCTGTTATGTTTATTTTATGGATAAGGAAACGGAGAAATTTTTCAGGTCGAGGATTGAGATGTGAATGACTTTATCCGGAAAATTAAGGATGGATGGCCGCTCATCATCTAAAAACATATAAAAAGTATCGCCTTTGTTTCAAAATATACCTTCAGCCAGTTCTTAAATGACGTTTGAAAAACACATTTGGGGGAATTCAAAAAGAAATAAAAAAAAATAGGCCTTACGTGGATTCCTTTTTGTAAACTTATCATCTGGTTTATATTCCGAGGTTCATTATTTCAGCCGATTTTTTATTATTTTTGGATTAGACGGTTGCTGCTATGAGTACACAAACCCCATATGATGAAGGAGAATGGATACGCCGGATTTCGGAAGGGAGCGAAGAATCATTTTCCCGGCTTTTTGATTACTACAGGCCCAACATATACACTACCGCATTACGGATCATTGGAGATTACACGCTTGCCGAAGAAGTTGTTCAGGACACTTTCCTGAAAGTGTGGCTGAAAAGGGAAACCCTTCCGGAAATTCAGAATTTCAGTTCCTGGCTTTATACGATAGCCCAGAATTATACTTTTTCAGCATTGAGAAAATTAAAACGGGAAAGGGATCGTTCCGGGTTATTAAAAAAAGAACCGGCGATTGGCTTCGCCGCTATGAATATCATTGATGAAAAGGAAAACGCCCGGGTGCTGCATCAGGCAATCAATCGCTTACCGGGCAAACAGCAGCTCACCTACCGGTTGATGAGGGAGCGGGGTCTTCGCCGGGAAGAAGTGGCCGAGATACTGCATGTTTCACCCGAAACAGTAAAAACCAATCTTGAACTTGCCACCAGGAGTGTCCGGGCTTTTTGTCTTGCCCACCTGGATCTGAGCATTTTATTTATCCTGGTAAAAATATTCTAAAAGAATTTTCAGCCGGATACCCCCCAACCAGGCTGTTGATATCGTCTATACTTCGTACCGATTACCTATACAGTGAACAGACTTGAATATCTTTATAATAAATGCATTCGCGGTCTGGCCGGACCAGAGGAACAGGCTGAATTAATAGACGGCCTCGGTGATCCGCAAAATGAGCCGGAAGCGAGGGAACTCCTCGCCCGTGCTTTCCGGGACGAAAAACAGCTTTCGGATATGGCTCCTGAAAATGCAAGATCCATTATGAAAGCAATCCTGGATACCCCGCGGCATGATCAGTACGAGGATCCGAAGCCCGCGTTCAGACCTTATGTCTTCCTCAAAAAATGGTGGGTTGCTGCGGCGGCTGTTTTCCTGCTGGTTTCCGGGTATTACCTGAAATTTCAGCGGCAGCCGGGAAAGGAAATTATTTCCGCGAACCTGCATCCGCGGGTCTCTTCCAACATTGTTCCGGGGGCTAATAAAGCAATTCTTAAACTGGCTAACGGGACTGCTATTATTCTGGACAGTGCGGCTAACGGGGTGCTGGCCCGGCAGGGAAATACCCAGATAAAAATGCTTGGCGACGGGCAACTGGCCTATAATGCATTGAATCATAAACCGAAGGAAATAGTATACAATGAATTACTTACGCCCAGGGGCGGGCAATTCAGGTTAACGCTTCCCGACGGTTCACAGGTCTGGCTGAATGCATCCTCTTCCATTATTTATCCGACTGCTTTTACCGGCGCTCAGCGTAAGGTGGAAATAAAAGGAGAGGCATATTTTGAAATTGCAAAGAATGCTTCAATGCCTTTTCATGTAAAGGTGAATAATCTGGATGTGGAAGTGCTCGGAACCCATTTCAATATTAACGCCTATGCCGATGAATCATCAATAAAAACCACATTGCTGGAAGGAGCGGTGAAGGTGGGCAACGGTTCCCTGGCGCGAAAGCTTAGCCCGGGGCAGCAGGCGCAGGTGGATAGCTCGGGTGCGATAAAAGTGGTAAGCAATGCGGACCTCGAAGCGGCTATTGCTTGGAAAAATGGCTTGTTCCATTTTAATAATACCAGTCTTCAGAATTTGATGCGGCAGATAGCCAGGTGGTATGACGTGGATATTGAATACAGGGGGGCTATTCCTCCCAGGGAATTTGGCGGAGAAATATCCCGTAACAGCGAAGTCTCAGAAGTTTTGAAAATACTGGAATTGAGTAAAGTGCATTTTGAAATAGAAGGAAAGAAAATTATCGTGATGCCCTGATCGGGTCATCCGACGGAGCAAGCGTGAATGATAGGGATGAATCCAAATAAAAACCGGGTCAGTGGTGGAACACTTCCCGGCAAGTCGTTTGGGTTAACCCATAAATACAACCCTGGCAGGACTGCTTAAATGTGTAACCCAAACAAATCAAAGATATGATTTTAAAGGCTCTTTGTATCACCAAAACACTGCGAGTTGTGAAATTAACCGCAATCACCCTCCTGGCGGTCTGCCTGCACGCGAGCGCGACCGTGTCATCCCAAAAGGTAACGCTCTCAGCGAAAAATGCCTCATTGGAAGAAGTGTTTGCCAAAATCAAAAAGCAAACCGGTTATTTATTCTTTTTTGATCAGTCGTGGATCGCAAAGGCAAAGAAAGTAACCGTCGAAATCCATGATGAGACCCTGCCGGCAGCGCTTGATGAATGTTTTAAGGACCAGGCGATTACCTATACAATCGTCGGGAATACGATTGTTATCAGGCCGAAACCGGTTCCGTCAGTCACCCTTCCTGCCGGTAACAATGACCTGCCGCCTCCGCCCCTGCAAATAACCGGTTCGGTGGTTGATGAGCAGAATGCGCCGCTCGAAGGCGTCAGCGTCGAGCTGAAGGGATCTTCCCTCGGAACCACAACAGACGCAAAAGGCGTTTTCCGGCTCGAAATACCAGATGGAAAAGGCATACTGGTTTTTTCGCATGTGGGTTACGAAGGAATCGAGATCCGCATTCGCGGAAGATCCGTGCTGAATGCGACCTTAAAATTGCAGAGCAATTCACTGAATGAAGTCGTGGCAATTGGTTACGGCACGCAAAAAAAAGTGAACCTGACGGGTTCGGTAACCAACATTCGCCATGAACAGATTGAAAACAAACCGCTAACGCAATTATCCCAGGTTTTTGCCGGACAGATGACCGGCATATCGGCAACACAGGCATCCGGTGAGCCGGGGGCGGACAATGCAGATATCCTGATCAGGGGCCGCGGCACTTTCAGCAGCGCCGGGTTTCAGCCCCTTGTACTGGTTGACGGCTTGCCTTCCTCGATGGATAATATTGACCCGAATAGTGTTGATAATATTTCGATATTAAAAGATGCGGCATCTGCTGCCATATATGGATCCAAAGCGGCGAACGGCGTAATCCTGGTCACAACAAAACGGGGCAGGAAGGGCGTGATGAATATCAATTATAATAATTACCTGGGCTGGCAGAAACCGGATGTATTCCCCGACTACGTGCCAACCTGGCAATATGCGGAATTATATAACGAGGCGCTTGTAAATACAGGATCCCAGGCGCTTTACAGCAATGCGGATATTCAGAAATTCAAGGACGATCCCCTCTACCAGAATATCAACCATCCTAAAGCCCTGTTTACCTCAGGGGATGGTTTCCAAACCAACCACAACCTGACTTTCAGCGGGGGGAATGATCAAACCACTTATTTTGCTTCCCTGGGTTTTTTGAAACAGGACGGGTTGGTGAGAAGAAATGAATACGACCGGTATAATTTTACGCTGAATCTGGATCAGCGCGTAGCCAAAACGCTGAAGCTGGGAATAAATATTGTCGGGGTAAGTGGAAAAAGTAACGAACCGGTTACAACGGCCGGCGCTTATGCATCAACCGAGAATGTAGCCAATAATGTCAGGTTTCTTTACCAGATGGCAAACCTGTTGCCGCCAACTTATCCGGATAAATACCCGGATGGTTCTTATGGTTATGATGGAGGTCATGATTCTTATCTGGCCGCTTTGGATAGTAAATCCTTTCATTCAGAAAATACCAGTAACCTGATTGGCAGCATTAATCTGGAGTGGGCAATCACAAAGTCTTTAAAGATCAGCGAGAAGCTGGGCGCCGTTTATAACCAGCTGTATGCTAAAAATTTTAATGCCACTTTTAAATACGACAGCGTATACACCGGCGCTCCTGCATGGCTCAGGGAGAATATCAGCAATGAACTGGATCTCACCCTTCAAACACTGGTTGAATATGAAAAGTCAATAGGGGATCATTCCATTTATTTGCTGGGTGGTTATTCCCAGGAAGGAAATGCGATCAATACCTATAACTTATCCCGCTCCGGTTTTCCGACCAACGAAACGACCGTGATAAATGCCGGTTCTTCGGCTACGATGCAAAACGGCGGAAACCTGCAGCAATGGTCCCTGAGATCTTATTTCGGAAGGTTGCAATATTCATATAAGGATAAGTATTTACTTGAGTCGAATGTGCGTTATGACGGTTCATCACGGTTCCCGGGCGACAGGCGGTTCGGTTTATTTCCCTCTTTTTCCGGGGCCTGGAAAATAGGAAAGGAGAAATTCCTTCAGCAGGCTTCCTGGATCAATAATTTGAAATTACGGGCATCCTGGGGTCAGCTGGGTAATCAGAATATCGGGAATTACTCATTCCAGAATATCCTTTCCCTTGGCCAGAACTATGTATTCGGAGGCGCCATCGGATCGGGCGCCACGCTGGTCAATCTTTCTAATAGCAATATCTCCTGGGAAACAACGCGGATTATAGACTACGGCGCGGATATTTCCGTTCTGAACAATACGCTAAGCCTGGAAGCAGATTATTTCAATAAAAAGACCAGCGATATTTTATACAATCTACCCACATCTGCCGTACTTGGGTTCAATGCGCCGGTACAGAACGCCGGAGCCGTATTAAATACGGGATGGGAATTCAAACTGAATTACAGAAATAACATAGGGGATTTCTTCTACAGTATTTCACCAAACATCTCTTTCGTCCATACAGAAGTGCTCGATTTGCCGGGCGGAGCCGATAAGATCATTACGCTCAATGCCAGTGATTATTATACAGTGATGCAAAAGGGCCAAAGCATGAATTCATTTTACGGATACCTTTCCGATGGCCTCTTTGTCGACCAGGGCGATATCGACAAATCACCGGCCCAACCCACATCCCCCAAACCCGGCGACATTAAATTCAGGGATATCAGCGGCCCGAATGGCGTGCCCGACGGGAAAGTGGATCCAACGTACGACAGAACGATCCTGGGTTCATATTATCCGAAATATACTTTCGGAGGCGACATCAGCCTGCGCTATAAGGGTTTTGATTTTTCCATGCTGTTTCAGGGCGTGGCGGGCGTCAGGGGAGTGCTCAGCAGGTGGCGCGCCATGCCGTTTGACGATGGAATAGGAAATATTCCGGCCTGGCAGACAGACCGCTGGACGCCGGATAATCCAAATCCAAAAGCCGCCCAACCCAGGCTTTTACTAACGTTCCGGGACGTATCCTCTGATTTTTGGGTGCGTAATGCGGCGTATCTGAAATTAAAATTCCTGCAGGCAGGGTATACGATTCCATCGCGGTATCTGAATAAAATAGGCATCAGCAAATTGCGGCTGTATTTCAGCGCAACCAACCTGTTCACCGTCAGCGATTATTACAAAGGATATGATCCGGATCAGCGGGTGAGTGCCGATGCCCGGTATTATCCGGTCACCTCCGTATATACGTTTGGATTGAATGTAGGTTTCTGATCAGCGGAACGGCTATGGAAAAATTTATTCACTGCGAATCAACAAAAACGACACAAATGCGAACTAAAAATATTTCTCTGTTTAAATATGGGGCTGTTTTGTTCCTTGCCATGCTTATTATTTTCAGTTGCAAAAGGACTTTTCTTGATAAAGCGCCTTATGACCAGATCTCAAATGATAATTTCTGGAATACCGAAGATGACGCCTTAATGGCGCTAACCGGAGTATATGCGATTGCAGCCACCAGTACGGAACAGGATTTTTTATCCTACACTACAATTATTTTCAACGAACAGAAATCAGACAACGCCTTTGAAACACCGGCCGGTGTAAGGGAGATGTATGTGGATGGTACAGATAATCCGACCAATTCGATCATCGGTCAGACCTGGAAAACTTCCTACGTGCGCATCGGCAGGGCGAATTTCTTTCTGGATAATATTGACCGGGTTAAAATGGATGAGGGGAAGAAGAATATCATGAAGGCGGAAGCCAGATTTATAAGGGCCGTTTATTATTTCTATATGTCCCAGTCCTGGGGTGATGTTCCCCTGGTTAAAAAGGTACTGACCATTGATGAGGCCAATCATGTCAGTCGTACGCCAAAAGATTCGGTCGTCGATTTTGTGCTTTCGGAATTAACGGATGTTGCCAGTATTCTCCCGGTAAGCCGCCCGAAATCGGAAAGGGGAAGGGCGACCAAAGGGGCGGCGCTGGCCTTTAAAGGAAGGATGCTGATGGCCGCGGGGAAATGGGCCGATGCAGCGGCAACGTATAAAAGCATCATGGATTTAAATACTTATTCACTGGAGCCTGACTATGCGGGGCTTTTTGTAAACGGGAATCAGGATAGCCCGGAAATGGTTTTTGCCGTTGAATACCTTCAGGGTGCAACAGGTAACCAGACTTCCCAGGCGCCCTACCGCCTGAATCCTATCATACTCGGTGGCGTATCTCAGATTGGCCCGCAAAATGACCTTGTGGATGCTTATGAATGCACAGACGGCAAATCCATTGCCGAATCACCCCTGTATGATCCCCAGCATCCTTATGAAAAAGCTGGCGTTCGCTACCGGGATCCGCGGCTGTACTACAGCATTATGCTGCCGAATTATACGACCGTAAGGGGTAAACGGTATGTAACCCATCCCGATTCCACGAATGCGCCGGATAAAATGCCAACATACAGTAAAACGGGTTATGGCTATATGAAATTTATTGACACGAACTATACGGGCGATGTAAAGACTTACGGAGTCAGCACACCCATTATCCGCTACGCGGAAGTTTTACTGAGTTATCTGGAATCTGCGTTGGAAGCCGGTGAGCCGATTACCCAAAGCCTTTTGGATCAGACTATTAATGCGGTCAGAGCCAGGCCTTCGGTCAATATGCCCCCGGTAACGGAAACAGATCCGGTTAAATTGAGGGAAATCGTCAGAAATGAAAGACGCATTGAGCTCGCCCTGGAAGGCATCCGCAATTGGGATTTGATCAGATGGCATATCGCGCATATCAATCTCCATAAAAACGTATACGGCGCCAAAGTATGCGAAGGATCGTCGGGTTGCGGATTTCAGGTTGATGCGGAGGGGCACTATTTTCTATATACCCGCGCATTCAGGGAAAATGTGGATTACCTGTGGCCGATTCCGCAAAGCGAATTGGATATCAATCCCAACCTGACTCAGAATCCGGGCTATTGAGTGTTACGAATCGTGGTGCACAGCACGCATCCGGCGCGATGGCCGTTGTGAACACCGCATACTATTTAATCAATAAACTTATTTCAGATGGGAACATTAGGACGAAGAAGCTTTGTAAAAATCGGTTTAACCGGGGCGTCGGGATTTATTTTTGGCGGAGCGGCTGCTAAAAGCCTGGTTTCATCGTACGGGGAAAATCCGGATATAAATATCCTTGATTTCGGTGCGGAGGCGAATGGAAAAACGCTTAACACCAATGCGATCCAGAAAGCAATTGACAAGTGTTATAAAAAAGGCGGCGGTCGCGTGATGATTCCGGCCGGCACTTTCCTGACCGGATCAGTTGTGCTGAAAAGCAAAGTGACCCTTTATCTTGAAAAGGATGCTGTTCTGTTAGCCAGTCCGTTCTTTAAAGACTTCCCCCAGCAAACGGTGCGGCGGGAAGCACGGTACGCCAAATATCTTCACCGGGCGCTGATTGTCGCCCAGGGTGTAGAGGATATTGGCGTGACAGGGCCGGGAATATTGGATGGCAATGCAAAGCTTGACGGATCCGGGGAATTTAAAGAACGAAATGCCGAGAACCCTTCTTTTATCTGGTTCGATGAGTGTAAGAATGTGTTGGTGAAGGATGTCACGTTCAGGCGTTCTGTTTGGTGGACACAGGCCTACACCCGCTGCGGGAACGTGCATATTGATCATATTACAGTAACCGAGAATTATTTTTATAATGCAGATGGCTGTGATATCGTTGATTGTGATGATTTCATTGTTGAGAACTGCGATATCAATGCCAATGATGACGGTATTTGTTTAAAGGGATATACCCGGGAAGGATGCCAGCGGGGAATTATCAGGAACAATAAAGTCCGTACGCTTTGCAATGGTATTAAAATGGGAACCGATTCATCGGGCGGATTCCGTGACATCAACATAGAGGATAATGAAGTATGGCAAACCGGTATTTCGGGTATCGCCCTGCAGATAGTGGATGGGGGCATCATGGAAAACATCCGGGTCCGGAATATTACCATGAATGGGGTCGGAACGCCCATCAACCTGCGGCTCGGCGACCGCAACCGAAAGGTTTATGGAGAACTCGGCGTGCAGCCGGGCATACTCAGGAACGTTTATATCGGGGATATCAAAGCAACGGTAAATAAGCCGAAGAAATTCAATGATGAGGAACGTAAGCGCCTCAACCTGGAGACATATGCTTCTTCCATCTGCGGTATTCCCGGAAATCATATCCAGGATATTACCATTGAAAATGTATCGATAACCATCCTGGAAGGATTCCCGCCGGCCACTGCCGAAGATTCGCTCCGGGAGATTCCTGAAGTGGGCAATAAGTATCCCGAGAACAGAATGTTCGGAACCTTACCCTCTTATGGGTTTTATATCCGGCACGCCCGGGGAATAAAAATGAAAAATGTGCAGGTGGAAGTAAAACAAAAGGACGGTCGGCCGGCCTTCATCCTGGACGATGTGCATGATTCGGTATTTGAGGATATCAGGGCGCAAAACCCAATAACAACCCCGGCAGTTACTGTCAATCAGAATTGCAGCGACATTACGTTGAACTAATTGAAGAGCCGATCCATGATTGATAAGACGAATATTGCACAATCCTTCCATTCAAATGAAGCCGGAACGGGTTTCGACTTTGAACGAAAAGAACTGAATATCCTTGATTTCGGAGCGGTGGGCGATGGGAAGAAAATCAATACGGCCGCCATTCAGAAAGCCATTGATGCCTGCGCAGGCAAGGGTGGAGGAAGGGTACTTGTGCCAAAGGGAAACTTTCTTACCGGTACATTCATACTGAAAAGCAAGGTCAACCTGCATATTGAAAAGGATGGCGTCATCCTGGGCAGCCCTTACAAAAAGGATTATCCTGAGCAGTTCCTGAACGATCCCCGTTATAAAAGATCACCCCATCAATCCCTGTTGTACGCCGGCAGGGCGCAGGACATTATGATAAGCGGAGAAGGTACGATCGATGGCAACGCGCAGTTGAATTCGACGGGCGATTTCCGTGATACGGGAAATAATGCTGTCCGGCCTCCTTTGCTTTGGTTTGATGAATGCAGCAACCTAACGATAAAGGATATCATTTTTAAGCAGTCTTTAATGTATACGGTTGTTTGTGAACGCTGCCGGCATGTGCATGTGGATCATATAACGATTACGGAGAACTATTTTTATAATGCGGACGGAGTTGATATTATAGACTGTGAAGACTTCCTTGTTGAAAATTGCGATATCAATTGCGATGATGACGGTATCTGTTTGAAAAGTGGTTCGGAAGGCGGTTGCCGTTCCGGTACGGTAAGGAATAATAAGGTGCGATCACTATGCAATGCCATTAAGATGGGAACGGCCTCGTCGGGCGGATTCCGGGATATTCTTGTGGAAAACAATGAAGTATGGGAAACAGGTATTTCGGGAATCGCGCTGGAGATCGTGGATGGCGGAATCATGGAAAATATAATGGTGAGAAATATAACCATGAACGGGGTAGGCACGCCGCTCACAATAAGGCTTGGCGACCGTAACCGCCCGCCCGCCGGATCTTCAATCGTCACGTATGGCATTATACGTAATATTTATATCAGTAATATCAGGGCTACGGTGAGTAAGGCGAAGAAGTTTAATGAAGCAGAACGAAATCACCATGATTATTTACCGTATGCTTCTTCCATCTGCGGCATTCCCGGATCTTCCGTTGACGGTGTCACAATCGAAAATATCGATATTGTCATTGAAGGGGGTTTCCCAGTACGCACCATCAATGATGCCCGGAGGGAAATACCCGAAGTAAGCAATAAGTATCCGGAGAACAGGATGTTCGGCGTATTGCCAGCTTATGGATTTTATATCCGGCATGCGCGTAATATCCGGATAAAAGATGTCCGGCTTTCCATCCGGCAGAAGGATGAGCGATCTGCAATACTGCTGGATGACGTTTATCAGGCAAGCGTGGAAATCGCTCGGGTAGAAACCGTAAATCCGTCACCCCTTATCTCGATAAATGAAAATTGCAGAAATATTCAGCTGGGAAGAAAGGCGGGCATGGCGTAATAAAATAATGGGTTATTATATGAAACATCTTTTTTTCGGATTGCTTTTCGCATTGCTGTGCGCTGGTATTCTATTTACGGCTTGTAAAGGACCGGCAGGTGCCGATTCCGGAGCAGCATCGGAAGAAAGGCTTAATATTCTCTGGCTGGTAACGGAAGATATCAGCCCATACCTGGCGGCGTATGGCGATTCAACGGCTTTCACGCCCAATCTTAATCGGCTGGCAAAGGAAGGGATTGTGTTCACGAGATGTTTTGACGTATCGGGTGTCTGCGCTCCGAGCAGGTCATCCCTGATCACCGGAATGTATCCTTCGGGTATCGGTACGGATAATATGCGAACGGGCCAGGTTTTTACAAAAACCGGCCTGCCTGCATACTCGGTGGTGCTTCCGCCTGAAATCAAAATGTTCAGCCAGCTGATGCGGGAAGGCGGATATTACTGTACCAACAACGACAAACAGGATTACCAGTTTAAAGGGTTAACGGCAGGGTGGGATGAAAGTAGTAAAACAGCGCATTGGAGGAACCGTCCTGCGGGTAAACCTTTTTTCTCCGTATTTAATTTTGGCGTTACGCATGAATCGCAGATCTGGGCAAAGAAAAAGGATACGCTCCTGGTTGATCCCGCAAAAGTTCCCCTGCCTCCCTACTATCCCGAATCGCCGGTTATCCGCAGGGATGTGGCCCGCATGTATTCCAATATTATGGAAATGGATAAACAGGTGGGGAAATTACTGGATCAGTTGAAGGAAGACGGATTGCTGGATAAAACAATCATTGTTTTTTATTCTGATAACGGAGGTCCGCTTCCCAGGGGCAAAAGAGAAATTTATGAATCCGGTATTCACGTTCCGTTGATGATCCGGTTCCCGAATAAAAAATATGCCGGAACAATAAATGATGAGCTGGTCAGCTTTGTCGATTTTGCGCCCACCATGCTGTCTCTTGCCGGCCTGCCGGTTCCTGCTTATATGCAGGGTCGCGCATTCCTGGGCGGCCAGAAATCAATCGCACCGAGGAAATATGTCTTCGCTGCGCGCGACCGGATGGATTCCGAATACGACATGGTGCGGGCTGTCCGCGATAAAAGATATGAGTATATCCGCAACTTTCATCCCGAACTCCCCTACATACAGGAAATCGAATACCGAAAGCAAATGGACCTGATGCAGGAACTGCTGCGTTTTGAAAAAGAGGGAAAACTGAATGCGGTTCAACAACTGTGGTTCAGGAAAACAAAACCTGTTGAAGAGTTTTATGATATTAAGTCCGATCCGTTCGAACTGCAAAACCTGGCGGGCGACAGCGCTTACAGTGGAAAATTGAAGGAGTTGCGGGCGCAATTGGACCAATGGATGAAATATTGCGGGGATAAAGGATTCATTCCCGAAAAGGAATTGCTGGAATCTATGTGGCCGGGCATGAAACAACCAGTCACCGCAAAGCCCTTATTTCTTGAAAATGGTACGGTATCCATACGATGTTCCACTGCCGGCTCTTCCATTTCCTGGCAAATACTGGATTCAGGCCAAACGGTAAAGGAACACAACTGGCAGTTATACCAGCATCCACTGGTAGTGCCTTTGGGGAAAAGGGTACTGGCTATTTCCGAAAGAATAGGATATAAGGCCAGCGATATCGAAGAATTCGTTCCCGTAAATGATGGCTCGGCTTCCAGATAAGAGGCTCCCATTCCAAAATACCCGTATTCTTTACTCAGCATGCCGGCGGAAAACAACTGAAGAAAATGAAGAAGAGGTTTTTACTACTGATCATTCTTTTTGCGCAATGCAAAAGTGAACCACAGACAGAAACAAAAAGCGGCGAAATAAAATATGACGATAAGAAGAAGGTCAGGTATGACACTGATTTTAAAGAAGCAGACATTTCGTCCTCTTTGGATCGGTCCGTTCAGAAGGCATTCTTCTATAAAACCAGGTCATATACGGCGAAACCGCTTGTCGTCAGTCTGCACACCTGGAGCGGCAGTTACGCGCAGCGTGATTCGCTGGCGGCGTTATGCAAAAAGGAGGACATCAATTATATCCATCCCGATTTCAGGGGGCCGGATACAACCGGAAAAGCATGCTGCAGCAGGTTTGTCATTGCCGACATCGATGATGCCATTGACTATGCGATTGCGAATGCCCGGGTGGACACGGCGCGTATTTTTATCATCGGTGTGAGTGGTGGAGGTTATGCAACCCTGGCCATGTTTATGAAATCAAAACACCGGATCAGAAAGTTTTCCGCCTGGGCGGCGATTTCTGATTTGGATGCATGGTTCCACGAATGCAGGATCAGGAAAAGCAGGTATGCAGATGATATACTGGCCTGCACGGAATCGCCAAATGGCCTTTTGGATGAAGCGGAGGCAAAAGCCAGATCGCCCTTGTTCTGGGATTTACCGGCGGGCAAAAGATCAGGTGCAACACTATCTGTTTATGCGGGCATTTATGACGGCATACAGGGGAGCGTGCCGATTACCCATTCCATCAATTTTTATAATAAAATATTATCCTCCCTGGCAGTGAAAGATTCCGGAGCTTATGTATCCGCGTCAGAAACGCTGAAACTGCTTGAGTACCGGAGACCGCTGGGAGATTTTGGAAAAATAAGTGGCCGGGAAATTTGTCTCCGCAAAAAATACCGGGGAATTCAATTGACCATTTTCACGGGGAACCATGAAATGCTGCCGGTATACGCATTGAATGAATTAATGGATAAAAATCAGCATGAATCGCAGACGCAATGATCATTACAAAATTTGAAACATGGAAACTGGAGCGAAAAGCCGATTTCTTCGATAGCACGAGAAAGTCCGGCAGCCCGATGCCCTGGGATATTGTATTAATAAAGTTAACAGATGATGAAGGCGCGGAGGGCATTGCCATGGCATTGGGCGCCCGTTCCGGGAATATTACGGAAAGCTACCTGCAGGAAATAATAGCCCCTGTGGTATTGGGCAGAAATATAACGGACCGGGAAGCGATCATCCATCAGTTTTATACCATTGACCGGCATCTGACATTTTTTCCTAATTATTTACCGGGACCCGTTGATGTCGCTTTGTGGGATATGGCGGCAAAAAAGGCAAATCTGCCCCTGTTCCGGTATCTGGGTGCTTACCGGAGTTCTTTACCGGTATATGCTTCCGGTCTTTTTCACGCTGATATTCCGGATTATGCAAAAGAAGCGGTATGCTATAAAGAGATGGGCATCCCCGCTTATAAATCACATCCCGGTGGTCCCTTCGAAAAGGACATTCATATTGCCAGGGCCATCCGGGAAGCGGTTGGCGACGATTATATTTTGATGTGCGATCCCGTTGCCGAGTATACCCTTGATCAGGCAATTAAGATGGGTCGTGTGCTGGAAACCCTAAATTACCGGTGGTTTGAAGAGCCTTTCCGGGATTATGAGATTGAAAAGTACGCCAGGCTCTGTGAAGCCCTCGATATTCCCGTTGCAAACACAGAAACCACCCGGGGGGATCAGCGGGGAGTAGCTCAATTCATTTTGCAAAGGGCTACGGACATCGTACGGGCGGATGTTTCGTGGAAATGGGGCGTTACCGGAACGCTGAAAATAGCCCACCTGGCGGAAGCACATGGTTTGCAATGTGAGATCCATACAACAACCATGGCTTATATGGATATGGCGAATCTCCATGTAAGCTGTGCAATCAGCAACTGCGAATTCTTTGAACTGTTTGTTCCGCAGGAGCAGTTTCAGTTTCCTATGAAGGAAGCGCTGCCGATTGATCAAAATGGTATTATTCATGTGCCGGAGAGACCGGGGATCGGAATGGAGATAGACTGGGAACTGGTTGAAACCTGTTGCACTTCCTACAAAGTCAGAACACTAAATCAGATGAAGATTCAAACTACATTTTAATGAAAGGATTTATCAACGAACATTTTTTATTACAGAATGAAACGGCGCAAAAACTTTATCATGACTATGCAGAAACCCTCCCGATTATAGATTTTCACAATCATCTTATTCCGAAGGATATCGCCGAAGACCGGATTTTTGGCAATATCGGCAGCCTTTGGCTGGAAGGCGATCATTATAAGTGGCGCGCCATGCGTGCCTGTGGCGTACCTGAAAAATATATTACCGGTGAAGCGGATGATTGGGAAAAATTTGAAAAATGGGCGCATACCGTACCCAAAATCATCCGGAACCCGTTGTATCACTGGACCCATCTGGAACTCAAAAGATACTTTGAAATTGATGAATTGCTGAATCCCTCAACTGCACGGGAGATATATGATCAATGTAACAGGCAGGCTGAAAAGCCCGGTTTTTCCGTCAGGAACCTGTTGCGTAAAATGAATGTGGAATACCTCTGCAGCATGGAAGATCCCGCAGATCCTCTCATCTGGCATAAGGAAATAAAAAAAGATTTTGAAATAAAAGTGTCTGCAGCCTTCCGTCCGGATAAAATACTGGATATACTGAATCCCGCCAGGTTTAAAAAATACCTGAAACAACTGGAGGAAGCCAGTGATACGGAGATTTCCGATTATTACCAGCTCTGTCATGTTTTGGAAGACCGGCATAACTATTTTCACGATTTCGGCTGCAGGCAGGGGGACATTGCGCTGGATTGGTTTGTATTTGCGGAAACGACTCATGAAGAAGCCGGCCATATTTTTAGAAAGGCCCGGTCGGGGCAGCAGATTTCCCAGGCGGAAGGGAATGCCTTCCGGACGGCTGTTTTATCCTACATATGCGGATTGAATGCTGACAAAAACTGGATTCAACAATTTCATCTGGGGGCATTACGAAGCGTCAATACGCGGGGAACACGCGAGATCGGAGAAGCCTGCGGCTTTGACGCCATCAATGATGTATCGTATATCGGTGAATTGGGAAAATTCCTTGACAGCCTGGAATGCAGCGGCAGGCTGGCAAAAAGCATATTCTTTAATCTGAACCCCAGAGACAACGCAGCGCTGATCACCCTGATTCACTCATTCAATGATGGCTCTTCCGCTGGTAAAATGCAATACGGACCTGCCTGGTGGTTTCTCGATCAGAAGGAAGGGATAGAGCACCAGATCAATGACCTTTCGTCTTTTGGTGTTTTGGGAAATTTTATTGGGATGCTGACGGATTCCCGCAGCTTTTTATCGTTTACACGCCATGAATATTTCAGAAGAGTACTTTGTAATCTGCTGGGAAAGGATGTAGAAAAGGGATTAATCCCGGCTGATGAGGAAATATTGAAGAACACGGTGGAGAATATTTGCTACTACAATGCAAAAAGATATTTCGGTATATGAAAATGAATATTTCATCATGCGCAATAAGAGATTATCAATTATACACAGCCGTTGCAAAGCTTGATAAGCCGCTCTCCGATGCAACCCATACGCTTACGGAAATTTCATTCCTGGTGCTCAGGCTGCGTCTTGAAAACGGGATCATCGGCGAATCATACCTGCTTTCCTTTCAATATTCGCCAAACGCGATAAGAGGCGCATTGAAGGACCTGCTTCCCCTGGTAGTGGGATTTAACTGTTACGAAACCGGGCGGGTATATGACCTGTTAAACGATGCCTCGGAATATTTCGGGCAAACGGGAATCAACCGGTGGGTCCAGGGCCTGGTAAATATCGGTATGTGGGATGCATGGGGTAAAACACTGGAACAACCCGTTCACCGGCTGATGGGGACAACCAAAGAACGGGTGCCGGTATATGGAAGCGGAGGATGGTTGTCCTATACTGTTGATGAGCTGATATCGGAAGCGGAACATTATGTGTTGCGCGGGTTCAAATCGGTGAAGATAAAGGTGGGCTCCCCGCACTGGAAAACGGATCTGGAACGCCTCACAAAACTGCGGGCTGCAATCGGAAGCGGGGTGAATATTATGATCGACGCCAACCAGGGCATGAATGTCGCTTCTGCCTGCTGCCTGGCTTCAGCCGCAGCGGATCTTGGAATATACTGGTTTGAGGAACCCATACATCACCAGCATTTTGACGGGTTTGCAACCATAAAAAATAAAACAGGCATCGCCCTTGCCATGGGAGAACGTGAGTTCGACAGCATGGCCTTACGAGAACTTGCCGGAAGGAAAGCCATTGATATCTGGCAACCGGACATACTTCGCATTGGGGGTGCAGACAAATGGAAACAGAGTGCTTCGATGGCGGAGGGGTTCGGATTGTCTGTCTTCCCGCATTATTATAAAGACTATGATGTGCCATTGCTATGCACTGTTCCGAATGGAATTGGAGCGGAATCCTTCGACTGGATAGATCCGCTGATTGATCATCCCATTCATGTGCAGGATGGGTATGCCTATCCAAGAGAAGGCCCGGGCTGGGGTTTTCATTTCCAGGACGAATACCTGAAGGAGATATATTTATAATGGGTTTCAGTGACTGAACAAATAATTGACAAAAAGTCTTTTTATGGAAATAGGAATATTCTGCCCTGCCTGGGGAATGACGGAGACAGATCCCGGGGTAAAACTTCAGCGGATTAAGAATGCCGGCTTTGACGGCGTTGAAATGGGAGCGCCAAAAGAAAAGGCAGCGCGCAGGAAGGTCAAACAACTCCTGGATCAATATAACCTTCGCTTTATTGCGCAGGTATGGACGGCCGGAACGAATACGGAGGAGCATATGCAGTCGCTCGAAGAACAGGCAGGTTACAACAGCGAGCTCGATCCGCTTTTTATTAATGCACAGACCGGAAAGGATCATTTCTCTTTTAAGGACAATCTGAAATTGCTGCAGCATGCAGATGAGGTTTCCAGAAAATACGGAGTGCATATAAACCAGGAAACACATCGCGGCCGGTTTGCCTTTGCTGCACATGTTGCATATGGCTACCTGAAGGAAATGCCTTCGTTAACATTGACAGCCGATTTTTCTCATTGGTGTTGTGTAAGCGAATCTTTTTTAGATGACCAGCGTAAATATGTGGAAGCCGCAATCGGAAGAACGATGCATATTCATGCCAGGATAGGCTATGCGGAAGGTCCGCAGATTACCGATCCCCGGGCAGGCGAATGGGAAGACGCGCTGAATGTCCACCTGAAGTGGTGGGATGAGATTGTAGCGAAGAATCGCAAAAACAATGCTGCGCTGCAAACCATAACCCCCGAATTCGGGCCGGCAGGCTATCTTCATACGCTGCCTTTTACGAACCTGCCGGTGGCGGATCAATGGGGCATTAACTGTTACATGAAAGACCTGCTCAGGGAAAGATATAAAAACGGCGCGGCGCCCGGTCAGAAAGCATAAGCCGCCCCTCCGTCAACCGGCAGCACGACACCTGTAACATAGGCTGCCGCGTCCGAGCTGAGAAAAACGGCGGCCTGTCCGATGTCTTCGCCGGTTCCAAACCGTTTGAAGGGGATGCGGCTTATAATCTTATTTTTTCTTTCTTCATCCGTACGCAAAGCCTGTTCCAGCATGTCGGATTGAATCCATCCGGGGGCCAGGGCATTTACGCGAACGTTGAAAGCGGAATATTCCATTACCATGGCGCGGAGCATGCCGATGACCGCGGTTTTGGATGTGCCGTAGGCAAGTACCTTTTCCATACCAAAAAGGCCGGTCATGGAACTGATAAACAATACAGAGCCCCGGCGCCGGAGTTTCATGCGTTTTACACATTCTCTCGTAAGGGTAAAGGCGCTGGCAAGATTTACCTGCATGATATAATCGAATTCCTCATCGGTGGTTTCGAGGGAAGGCTTCTTAAGGTGGGCGCCCGCATTATTCACCAGGATATCTATTTCACCAAAAGTGGATTCGATTGTATGTATCAGTCCGGTAGTCTCGCTTCGTTTATTGATATCGAAGCATAGATATCCGCTGCCGTTCCCCAAACGTTCAACCGCTTCCTGCAATAATTTCTCCCGGCGGCCAATGATGACCACCCGGGCACCCGATTCTATTAACGCTTTACTGATACCGAAGCCAATTCCGGTTCCGCCACCTGTAACTACCGCGAGCTTGTTTTTCAGGGAAAATGGATTTGTTACATTCATACCGGACAGATTGATGTTGAGTTTAAAATGATTATAATGAACTCCTTTTTATTAATTTGAACGGATTGCGCATTACCCTGGTAGTTTCCTGAAGAATACAGGCAGCCGCGGTTTTACCCATTTCCTCAAAATCAGAACTCAGTGTGGCGATACCGCCGGCGAGTATTCGTTTGAAAGGGCTTTCATTATAACTGATCAGGCCGATCTCCCTACCCAGCTTCCATTTTGTTTGCTGCTGAAGTTCAATCAGGGTAATCAACTGCTCGTCGGTAATGGTAATGAACAAAGTTCCCGGCGTCAATAATTTTTTTTCAGCTGCTTTTCTTACCGATACCGGTAATTTTTGTTTGGCTCCGAATTTCGCGATACCCTCCTTTATTCCGGCAATTTGTGTCTTTCCCTCCGGGAAAAGAAGCACCATCCTTTTATACCGTGATATGGATTGCCTTTCCAGCATCAGCGCTTCAAATACATCCATTTTAAAATCCTGGTAAACAGCTGATGCGCCTTCCATGGGTTTTAAAAGAGGCCAGTCAATCAGTATCAGCTTTTCGGGCGGTATCAATTGAAGTATAGCCGCCGAGGCAGGTTCGTAATGCGGCATGATAATAAAGTAATGAAATCTGTCGGCTGTGCTTCGGATGATGTTTTCAAACATCTCGGAACTGTAATTGTAAAAAAACAATTCCAGTTGGGCCTTATCTTTTAATTCCGTTGCCAGCGTGTTGTAAATAATCTCTTTGGACGGGCTCATGATATTGAACAGCACCATAACGCGTCGGAGTTCCCTGTTTACGTTCGTCTGAACATAAAATCCACGGGTTTTACTGGAATCAATCATGCCATTCAGTTTCAGGTGCTTGTATGCCTGCACCACCGTTTGACGGGCTACGCCCGTATGCACGCTGATCTGGTCTATGGAAGGCAGCTTATCTCCAACCTTTAACCGGCCGGAGGTGATCAGGCCCGTCACCTGGTTTGCTATCTGGCGGAATTTCGGAATGCCGGACGATGGGTTAATGTGTAAATCCATAAAGAGATATCGGATAAAGATAGAAAAAACACATTATACTATGCTATACTATACTATAAATATTTTATATTTGATCCTGTATCTATAAAACGGGACATTTCATGAATCAACTTTCTCTTGGCGACCGCCTTCTTGCAGCATACAGTGGAGCAGTTTATGATGTATTGCGGGCAAAGGGCTATTCGCAGCAGGCATTGCCTTATAATATAAAACCCCTGTTGCCTGCACAAAAAGTGGCCGGCCCGGTATTCACCATTGAAGGCCGGCGAACGGAGGAACTGGACGATCACGAAACGCTTTTACGCTGGTGCCGGCTGTTATCCGAAGCGCCGGAAGGATATATATTGGTGTGCCAGCCGAATGATGGTACTGTTTCGCACATGGGTGAATTGTCGGCTGAAACACTGGCGTATAAAGAAGTCAAAGGATATATTGTTGATGGCGGCTGCCGCGATTCAGCCTTTATCGAAAAGTTGGGATTTCCGGTGTTTTGCAAATATTACACGCCTGTCGACATCGTAGGCAAATGGGCGGCCGACCGGTTTGGAGAACCTATTTCAATCGGAGGCGTTAGCATTCATACAGATGATTATATCATTGCCGACCGGGACGGTTCGGTGGTCATACCCAAAGCCATGTTGGAAGAAGTGATCACGGAGGTGGAGGAAGTGATGCGGACGGAGAACAAGGTCAGAACGGCCATACTGAAAGGAACCGATCCGGTAGATGCTTATTTGGAATATGGCAAATTTTAGGATGCTAAATAAAACAGTATGAAATTTTCTCCGGGTATCGTTCAGCTGCATGAAGCGGACAATGTTTGCCTTTGCGCGCGGAGCATAAAAGCCGCCGAGGAATTATTTATTTGCGGCAAGCCGGTTGTTGCAGCAGTCAGTCTGGGGATCGGTCATAAACTGGCTATCAGGCCGATCCGGCAGGGGGAACCGGTAATTAAGTACGGTATCGTCATCGGTGTGGCTACTGCGGATATTGACACAGGAGATCATGTACATACCCACAATATCAAAAGCAATTATATCCCGACTTATTTAATTGCATAATTAATGATCAAACAGCAAACGATCCAGGGTGATGGACTTTCGGGATATTTGCGCAGCGATGGACGCAAAGGCATCCGGAACATTATTGTGATTGCGTACCTGGTGGAATGCGCGCATTTTGTAGCGGATGAAATTGCCTCTTATTTCAAAGGCGGCCCGGTGCATGTGATCGGATTCGGCGGCTGTTATCCCAATCAGCATGCCGATAAAGTAATGAATGCTTTATGCACCCATCCTAATGTTGCCGCGGTACTGCTGCTCTCGCTGGGTTGTGAAAGCTTTAATAAGGTCCGGATAGAAAAAAATATTGCCGCCAGCGGCCGTCCCGTAAAAACAATAACGCTGCAACAGGAAGGAGGCACAAGGACTTCCATACTGCAGGGAAAAGAATGGGTATATAAAATTATGCGGCAGGTGGAGGATCAGCCGAAGGTACCCATGGGGATCGAAGAACTCATTATCGGTACTGTTTGCGGCGGTTCCGATGCCAGCAGCGGTATTACCGCCAATCCTGCCGTTGGAAAAGCTTTTGATAAACTGGTATCGGCCGGTTGCGCCGTTATGTTTGAAGAAACCGGGGAAATGATCGGGCTGGAAAACCACATGGCTGGTCGTGCCGCCTCCAGTGAATTGGGAAATGAATTGTATAAGGCGGTTGTTAAGGCCGCTAAATATTATACCATTATGGGCCATGGCAGTTTCGCCCCGGGGAACGCGGATGGAGGTTTATCTACCATCGAAGAAAAATCGGTGGGCGCTTATTCCAAAAGCGGCCATTCTTCCATATCGGGTTTACTAAGGCCTGGGGATATTCCGCGGCAGGGAGGTTTATACCTGCTGGACGTGGTGCCCGATGGCGAACCCCGTTATGGATTTCCGAATATCAATGATAATGCGGAAATCTCTGAACTGATCTCCTGTGGCTGCCACATTATTTTATTTACTACCGGCAGGGGCTCGGTAGTCGGGTCGGCCATTTCGCCGGTGATAAAAATATGCGCCAATCCGGAAACGTACCGGCGTATGCAGGACGACATGGATATCAATGCCGGCAGGATACTTTCCGAGGCCTCGTCCCTTGATGCGGTTGCCGGCGAGATCCTTGAAAAGATCGTGGAAACGGCGAACGGAAAACCTACCTGTTCGGAAGCGCTCGGCCACAGGGAGTTTGTGCTGGGCTATAAGAACTTTGAACCTTCGGGGCCTTCCTGCCTGCCCGGTTAATTGCGCACGGATAATTACCGGTGTTTTCTCCTGTATTCCAGCGGCGTCATCTTCGCTTTCCTTTTAAAAAAACTGTTGAAGTTGGATTGATTCCTGAAACCGCATTCATATAAAATCCCGGTAACGGATTCCTCTGTTTCAATCAGCATTTTACAGGCATTTCCGATGCGGATCTCAATGATAAAATCAGAGAAGGATTTTCCGGTATGCTGCTTGAAATAGCGTGAAAAGGAAGAGGCGTTCATGAAAACGATATCGGCCACTTTTTTCAGTGCAATGTCATTGCGGAAGTTTTTAAAAATATAATCACAAACAACATTTATCCGTTGCGCATCCTCCGCGCGTGTTCCCGGCATGAACCCTTCGCTGCTTAACAGGCCGTAGTTCCGGTTATGTGAAATGAGATCGAGTATCGTGAGCAGGCTGATATACCGCTGAAGGCCGGATTCCAAAAGCAGGGAATTCATGCGATGCGTGACCGCATCTTTTACCGGCCCGTTGATGATCATACCCCGTTTTGCAAGCTGAAGCAGTTTCAGGACATCTTCCATTTCCGGCATGTCTGTCCGGTTCAAACCCATATTCTCCGATGAAAAGCGGATCACAATGGCATCGACGGATTTTTTTGATCCCGGAAGATAATAGTCTGAGTCGTTCTTCCAGAGATGCGGCAGGCCTGAACCCACCAGTGTCAGTTCTCCCGGCGAGAAGCGATCTATATTATCACCCACGAACCGGGTACCCGTGCTTTTTATGATGTAGTTCAATTCCAGCTCGGGATGGAAATGCCATGGAACAGCAAAATGTTTATCCGTGAACCGGGCCACATGAAAAGAAGCATCCGGGTTATTGACAATTTTTATGAATTTCGGCTTCATTGCAATACTAAAATTACCATAATTGGCTATTTTGAATGTTGTTTATGCAAAAAAAACATTTAAAAATGTGTTTTAACTGATTGCTCCTCCTCTGCAGGAAGGGTAGATTTGAGTTGGATTTCACATGTTATTGATTGCTCATGGAATTGATTGCCGGCCAGATAAATAAAACGAAAAGTTCGTACAGGTGGAAAATTCTGTCTCTTTTATTTTTTTCCACCACGATCAATTATCTCGACCGGAACGTGCTGAGCATACTGGCGCCGACCCTGCAAAAGGAGTATGGCTGGAGTGAAATAGACTATGGATTCATCGTTTCCGCTTTTCAACTGGCGTACGGACTGGGAGTAGTATTTGTTGGTAAGCTGCTTGACAGGTTTGGCAACCGCATTGTATTTGCCGTTGCGATTGCCATCTGGAGCCTGGCGAGTATGGGGCACGCACTCGCCCGGACAGTTATCGAATTTGCGATTGCAAGGTTTTTTCTGGGGCTGGGCGAATCGGCTAATTTCCCGGCCTGCGTAAAGTCGGTAACGGAATGGTTTCCCCGGAAAGAACGGGCGCTTGCGACCGGCATTTTCAATGCCGGTTCCAATATCGGCGCCATTCTGGCTCCCTTACTGATCCCTGTTGTTGTTATAACCTGTGGATGGCAGTGGGCTTTTATTTTTACCGGCTGTTTTGGACTGATCTGGCTGGTATGCTGGCTGGCTTCATACCGCTTACCGGAAAAGCATAAAAAGGTTTCTCCGGCGGAGCTTTCCTACATTAATGCTGATGAAGATGCGCCCGTGGAAAAGATAAGCTGGATGCGACTGTTAACCCGCAGGGAGACGATAACCTTGTGTTTATCCCGTTTTTTTACTGATCCTGTCTGGTGGTTTTTGCTGTACTGGCTGCCAAAGTTTCTGGACAAACAATATGGAGTGAGCCTGACCGAGCTCGGAATGCCATTGATTACGATATACATCATTGCCGATCTGGGTGGTATTTCCGGCGGGTGGTTATCCTCGCATTATATCAAAAAAGGAAAAGGCGTTAACAGATCGAGAAAATCCGCCATGCTGATATGTGCTTTATGCGCGCTGCCCATTGTATTCATATCACAAATGCCGCCACTATGGGTAAGTGTTGGTTTAATCAGCCTCGCCTGCGCAGCACATTGCGGATGGGCTGCAAATATATACACGCTTGTTTCGGATCAATACCCAAAATCGGCTGTCGCAACAATTATAGGAATATCTACTTTTTCGGCTGTCCTGGGCAGCATGCTGGTATCTTCTGCGGTGGGGTTTGTGCTGGAAAAAACGGGTAGTTATTCGCTGATCTTCACTACGGCGGCATTCATGTACCTGCTGGGATGGATCATTATTCAAATCGGCATTCCGAAAATAAAGCCGATATCCTTTCATCAGCCGTCTCCGGAAACTTAAAATTCAAAAATAAAATATGAAACAGTTTAAAAGTTTATCCGAATCAGAAAAATCCGCTTTTGAAAGAGATGGGTATGTGATTATCCGTTCCATGTTTTCCAAAGAAGAAACCACCTTATTGATGGAGGTGGCCGAAAATGATAATGTGATCCGGCGGAATACATACGGAAGGAAGGATAAGGATGGCAATACCACAAAACTTGCCCTTTGGTATACGCTGAGTGATAATATTTACAGCCTTTTTGCACGCTCGCAAAGAATGTACGGCGCCGTAAAACTTCTATTGGGTGGTCAACCTGCACATTTTCACACCAAACTAATGCAAAAAGAGCCTTTTGTCGGAGGCGCCTGGGAATGGCATCAGGATTACGGCTATTGGTATCATGACGGCTTTCTTCTTCCTCGCATGATCAGTGTAATGGTTGCTTTAACCGAAGCCAATAAAGAAAACGGCTGTTTGCAGGTGCTCAGGGGTTCTCACCTGATGGGAAGGGTAGAGCATGGGATGACTGGTGATCAAAAGGGCGCCGATATCGAAAAAGTGAATAAGGCATTGGAGCGCATGGAATTGAATTATGTTGAGTTAGCACCGGGCGATACCTTATTCTTTCATTGTAACCTGCTGCACCGGTCTGATAAAAACAGCAGTCCGGCGCCAAGGTGGTCACTGATATCAACTTTTAACCTCGCTGAGAATAAACCGTATAAAGAGCAAAATCCTTCCTGCTATACAGCATTTGAACCCGTACCGGATGATACCATTATGAAGGAAAAGGGATTGTTTCATGAGAAAGAAAAGGGTTCCTGAACCGCTCAGTCGTTATTTATTTCAGGATACATGAGGTCAGCTCAATCATTGTATTAGTCAGTACGAAAGGGCCGCCTCGTAGCAGCCCTTCATTTGCCGTCAGTTCAATATGAATTCCTCATCCCAGAACCCTCACCATACCCGTATATAAACTATCAGCTATTCTCAAAACAGAACCCGCCGACTTAAATCCAATATACGTTTCCACGAACTTCCCCCTGAACGCATCCACGTTTAAAACACAAACCCCTGCTTTTCTTGCGGTATCGGTGATCTGATATATCCATTCATTCTGCGCCGCACAGTAAGCTGCCACGATGGCGATGTCGGACGGCATTGCCCGCAATGTTCCGCCGTGGTCGCCCCAGCAGAAGACGAGTTTTCCCGGCAGCACCGATGCCGCTACCGGCGATATTGCATTTCGCAGAGACCCCTGGCTGATGAGCACCCGGGCGGGATCGATCGCCAGGTGCGGATAGTTGCCGGTAACGGCGGCTTTGAGATTATGCCGCATCGCCAGGTTGGCCCCTGTCATTTTTTTGTTTTGCTCGCCGAAGCTGACGGACAGCAAGCTATTCAGCGGTTGAAGAAATTTGCTGATCAAACGGAAACTGGCCTGCTGGGCCAGCTGCGCCGGGGAAGGTTTTTTCTTCCGGGGCCCGGGCGCACTGCGAACAACGGGAACGCCCCTCCAGCGGCTATAGACCCTGTCGCCCAGCTTTCCGGAAATGTCTCCCAGAATGCCTTTTGTACTCTTTGCCATAAAATGATTTTTTTGATTGATTGTGAAAAATTAAAATGCAGTTTAAAAAAGGGCCGCCCTTCGGCGGCCCCGGTCCGCTCCCTCGCTTCCTGGAAGCGGATTCCTCGTCACAACACGTTCACGGCGCCTGTGAACAGGCTCGTGGATACCTTCTTACCGTCGGCCGACATAAAGCCGATATAAGTCTGCACCGGTTTACCGCTGAACTCGGCAACATCCAATGTGAATGTGCCCGCATTTCTCGTCGCCGCTTTCGGCTCATAGATCCAGCTGTTCAGCTCCTCGCTGTAGGCCGCCACGAACGCCAGATCGGAGATCAGCGTTTTGCGGTTGGCCTTGCTGTTGTCCGTCCAGGTAAAGACCAGCTTACCGGCCTCGGCAGATTTCGCTGCCGGCCCACCGGCATTGTCGAAATTGCCGGTGCTCAGAACGACTTTCGCATAGTCTACCGTAAAGTCCGGATAGACGCCCGTTACCGCCTTTTTGTTTTCAGCAAAGGCTTTGTTGGCGCCCGACATGTTTACGGCAGACTTTTTAAAAGTCTGGTTTAACAGATCCGTCAGTGGCCGGAGAAATTTTGTCATCAGTAAAAATTTCGCCTGCACCTCCAACTGGCTTTCAGAAGCAGGTCCCGTTCTTTTGCGGGGTGGTCTGCTGCGCAGTACATAAAGGCCTTTCCACCTGCTGCCGACCGCCGTGCCGAGCTTTCCGCGGAAGGGGCCCATGTACCCTTGTTCAAATGTTCCCATAGAATGGATTTTTTAATGGTTATAAAATTGGTTTTCAAAATCGTCAGCCATCCGTTTATGCGTTGCAACCAGCAACCGGAGGATGGGTTGAATTCTTTCGCCGGGCCCCATTTCTCCGGCTGCTGCCGGAAACGAATGACTGACCCTGCAAATATGGGATATGGAGAGAGGGAGATTTCAGTATATCATCAGTATACTGATTAGATTTATTCCTCGACCGCCGAAGCCCCTTCGGCCGCCGAAGCCCCACAAGCTCTCCCAGGCGTTATGCTAACCAGGGCGAAGGTGGCCACCGTCATTCTGACATCCCAAATCAGAGCATAAAAACACAGGTAGTATTTCAAACCCTCACCACATGCTTTTCCCATTAGAAAACATTGATATTCAATCAACTATTCTTCCACATTCGTTTCACATTCCTACCGCATTTCTCCTGCCGTTCTATTGAAGTTCTTTTGGGGTTCCCAATAGAAAACTGGTAGAATTCCGAAAGAAACTCAAAAGAACTTTGATAAAAAACCGGAAGGAATGTGAATGGAATCTGATACCGGAACAGACAAAACGGCGGGCTGTTGAGGCGCTAATGAAGCCAGGGAGTGGTTTTTTTGTTTGCTGCATGCCTTTAAAAAATCCAGTTTAGGGCTGGGGAGCCTCCTTCGCCCGGGGTTATCGTGATACTTTAGGGCGCTTGCTGGGCTTCGGCGGCCGAGGAATAAATCCAATCAGTATACTGATGATATACTGAAATCTCCCTTCTTCATCACCGCATATTTGTGGGGTCAACCAAATCAAACAGGAGAAAATAAAAAAAGATCCTCCTGTGAAAACCGCCGGCCCCGTAAGGCCGGACCAACCCCTCCTCCAAAGGGGAGGGGTTTTTAAAAAATGGATTATGGAACTGGAGCTGATCAGAACCTATCACCTGGCAGGGACCAATGGAAAGATCCTTCTTTTGCCAGCCGGAGCCCCGGCGAAGGCTGGTGAGGGCCGTTTGATGATGTACAGCATCGAACTCCCCTGGAAGGACAACCGCGCACGGGGTTCGTGCATTCCCGAAGGCAGATATGAACTGGCCAAAAGATGCCTCGCCCGCCGAAGCTTTTCTTTGACCACCGAAGCTTTCTTTGACCACCGAAGCTTTTTCTGTAGCGTAGGTGGTAGCGTAGGTGGTAGCGAAGGTGGGAGCCCGAAGTTCGACCGGCATTTGCTGCTGATGAATGTGCCGGGAAGAAATGGAATTCTCATTCATCCCGCAAATAATGCGTTGCAGGAACTGAAGGGCTGTATTGCTCCCGTGTCTTTAATAACCGGTGCAGGTAAGGGTGTGCGTTCCAGGCTGGCGCTGGAAACCCTGACCGGCCTGGTTTACGGCGCCCTCGACCGGCACGTTCAGGTATTTCTTAACATTAAATCAGATCCTTATGAATCTACTTGACAGGGCTGTGTCAACCACGCCCGCGTTCTTTCAGAAGCTGAGAAACATCGGGTTGGCCCTGGCCGCCATCAGTGCGGCCATCATCGCCGCGCCCGTTGCATTGCCCACGATCGTGGTAACGATCGCCGGCTATCTCGCCGTTGCAGGAACCGTGCTGGGTGCAGTGAGCCAGATCACTGTTCCGGAAGACAAATAGGCTGGTCCCCTGAGTGGACCATGACAGTGCAAGCTGTTTTGAAGAGCCCTGGCGTAAGCCGGGGCTTTTGTTTTTGTGTTAACCTTTATCGTCATGCTGAAAGGCTAAATCCCCGGATTCTCCAGGTGTTTTCACCATTTTTGTTTTCACGTCTTTCTTTATTTTAGAAATGTAGAGGGGATAGCGGTAACAGGCTACCCTGATATGAACAATTATCTGCCCGAAGTTCTAAAAGTTCCGGATTCCCCTTCCAAAAAAGAAACCCGATAGCTTGAATTGCTTCAGGGGCTACCGGGAATAAGATGACGTAAAAGTAGGAAAAGCATTTGAATTTGCAAACAAAAATTATATAATGAGGTACGCTGACTTTGCCGGTATAATGGCGGCAGCGCGTATGGAACGCTATCGAACCGCGTGTAATGGTAATCCTCAGAAGGCGATGACATTATACCGGAAAAACCTGAAACTTTCACAGGAGCTGTTTACCGTTATTAGTTGTTTTGAAATTGCGCTGCGTAATTCAATAGATACGTATTATACAAATACATTGGGTAATCATTGGCTGCAAAATGCAGCAGTGTCCGGCGGCGTTTTTGACAACAGGCATTGCCGCCTTACCCAAATCAATATTCACGATGCTATTCGTAAACTGAACTTTGCTTATACGCATTATAAGCTCGTAGCGGAATTGGGGTTTGGTTTTTGGCGATACCTTTTTGCCCATCAGCAATTCAGAGCATGTGGCAGCACTTTGTTACGCATATTGCCCGGAAAGCCACGTACTACCCCTGCCATTCAATACAATCATACACTTGTATTTAACCGGCTGCGCAGCATAAATAATTTACGAAACCGGATTGCCCACCATGAACCCATTTGTTTTCTGTCGGGGCAGCCTGTAAAGGATACAACTTATGCAAGACGTCATTATAACCTCATATTGGAGCTGTTTCAATGGATGAACATCGACGAATCTGCACTGTTGTATGGACTGGATCATATTCTAACGGTGTGTAACGAAGTAGATGCATTATAGGAAACAAACCCTGAATTGGGTTGCCTGGAAATGGCATCGGAATGAAAAAAGTTAATTTTCCTCGCAATGTTCCTAATCCTCTTTTGAACTATTCGAATTTTTCGAATAGTTGCCGATTCCTGTAGCTCACCGCTTTTAAAAACCTCTTTCTGGTGGTAATTAATTGTGTTTACCTCAAAACAGATCGGCTATTTTTTCTGGCATTCTCGTTTTAACTGATCGAGTCAGGTTTAGGAACCGGATGCTTTTTATCTTCATAATTTTTTATCAATAGGAGTGCAGCCTGTAGCGTCACGCCATCTTTCGAACCGGCTTCTGGCTTTCTCTCAAACGCTTTGTCCACCCAGTCCAGCCATTCGGCATATTCTTTATCCGTCTTTATTGGTTCTAATATCATGGTTTTGCTTTTAAGTCCCCTTATTTCACTGCGCCGGCCTTTTTCGTTTTCCAGGCAATGACCTGATCTACATCCACATGCCGAACAATCTGCAGCGAGTCTTCAAAAACCCGCGCCTGTTCAGCGGGCTGAAGCTCCACTTCAGGAGAAGATGCACCCGCCTTTAAATACTGGCGGATCCGCAGGTCTCCATCCAGCAGGGTTACAATGCTGACAGCATCATTAGGATAAGCCCGCACATTGAACCGGCTGGCGCCTGTTGTGATTTCCATTCCGCGCAACCTGAGCCGCAGCGCCGTTTTCCGGCTTTTTGCCGGCTCAATATAAGCTTCCCCTTCAATGACCAACGGCGCGGCGCCGGCGAAGAAATTGGCCGGGTATTGTATGGAGCTCTGGCTGTTGAGCCATACCAGGCTGCTGTCTGGCAGCAGGAAGCAAAGCCGGCCATGAAGGGATGACTGCAGTTTATAATTTTTATCCTTTGCCGCATGGGGGCGGTCCGTTGCAACATATATGAGTTGTCCGTTTTTGTCGGTATGAGACTTAATGCCCGCATAGCCTGCAAGATAACCCCGGTGCATATCGTCCATGGCGGTGGCCACTCCGTCGGGGCCGGTGAAGGTGGCCAGGTTGTTGGGATCAGCATGACCCTCATCGTCATTGCCTCCGATATTGATGCTCCCCAGATACAACAGAATGCCCAGCGAGACAACGAAAATCGCCGCGAAGCGCATGATCTTTTCTATGCGGAAACGCCTTATTTCAGCCGCCGGCACCGGGGCATACTGGCGGGCCATGATCTTGTTGAAGATGATCTCCTTGTTGTCCTGCAGCCGCTTCATGGATGACGCCAGCCGGTCAGGATCCGTTCCATTCCGGAAAACAGTTTCGTTCGCCGGCGATAAATTACGCCAGGCCAGCAGCTCGGCTTTTTGCTTTGCCGATAACTCACCGCACTGGTGCAGGAACATCAATTCCGCAATTCGTTCGGGGGAACTCATATAAACGGTTTAACAATTAAAAAAATTTATGCCATCGTTTCCGGATATCCGCTTTCAATGCTTTCACTGCGGCCGACTTCCGGTTGGCAACCGTTTTCTCGGTTATGCCAAGCTTCGCTGCTATTTCCGGGTTGCTCAGATCCCGGTTGACGCGCAGCTGGAAGATCTCGGTGAATTTCTTCGGCATGGTTTCAATGGCATTATAATACACATCCCTGTAAACAGCATCCGCCTCCGCTGCCCGCACGGTGTCCTCTTCAATGTCCTGGTAGTACTGCGCAACTTCCTCCGATTTCGCTTCCACGATGCGCCGGTGTTTATTATAATTCAGACAACTGTTTTTTGCCGTGCTGTACAGAAAGCGCCTGATCGTTTGAACCTTATCGAAATACCGGGGCTGCTCCAGCAGTTTGGCAAATACTTCCGCCACCAGGTCTGCCGTGTCGGGCGTTATACCGGAAATGCTTTCAACAAAACTGGCAATACCCGGGTAGTAGGTATCGTAAACCCAGCGGACGGCATTGTCTTCGTGCCGGTTAAACCCATGGATGACCTGTTTCAGTGAAAGGGGTTGCATGTTGGTAATACCAATTTACAAATTATTATCTGCCGGCGCTGCGCGCCATGATTATTTTTAAAAAAAATAAGTGAACAACTGAACAGGAGAATCTTCCCGTGTTTTTGGAAAATAAAATAAAAAGTGAACAACTGAACGGTGAAATCTTCCCGTTTTTTTGAAAAATAAAAAAATAAGTGAACAACTGAACGGTGAAATCTTCCCGCAATTTTGAAAAATTAATAAAAAAATGTGCTACAACTGAAGCGTCATTTTTTCCCGTTTTTCAGAGCGAAAAATAAAATAAATATTTTCGATGTGAAACGTTTATTCAATCATTTTATTCCTTTACATTCATTCAGCATTTTATTTTTTTCGATTTGGGAAGGCGCTGACAGGAATGAAGCATAAGAAACCGTTTGGCATGTACAATGTGATCTTTTGCTGCTGAAAAACGGGCTGCACTTTTCCACGGGAAATCAAATCAACAGATACCGATAATACATTAAACCGATTTCTTATGCTGGAATTTGCACAAAAATTACACGATGAACTACTGCACGAACTGGAAAGCCAGGACCGGGAACTGGAGCTGGACCCCTTTGCTCCGGATCGCCGTCCTGCCATCATTCATGCCGCCATCGAAAAGGTAAAAGGAAAATTAAAGACGCATGTCTTTGGCAAGGAAGAAGACGAAATTTATTTTTTCAGGAGGCAGTTGCCGTTATTTCTTTCCCTGCTGATTTATTATACGGAAAGGTTCAAACTGGGATCCGCTGAACTGTTCAGCGGGCCGCAGCAAAAAAAGCGAATTCCTGGAAAGGCTCTTTTTCCGGATGGGCGATTTCTTTAAGGAGAATGTGGAATTCCTGGACTACTACCGTTCGGGCAAAACAAATCTCGACCACCTGTATTTTTTAAGGAGCAATTCCTTTCTCGGGGAAAATACGGACTTCCTGGCGGTCGTCATGGACCCGGCATTCTGCACCATCTATAGCTTTAAGATCGCATCGATGCTGGCCTATACCCGGCTCATGGGAGAACAATTATTTGCGCCGCCGGCGGAAAGGCCGGAAGTGGCGCCCACCGGGAAACGCGGGATGAAAGCGGTATGGACCGGCTCCATTGCGGCTTTCATTGAACTGGCCTATTCCCTGAAGGCCACGGGGGTATTCAACGATGGAAAAATCAGCCTTGCGGATTTGCTGGAATGTTTAGGGAATGCCTTTGGCATAAAGGTCAGCAATCCTTACCGCGTGCTCCAGGAAATTCTTTGCCGGCACGGCGGTTATACCATTTTTCTCGACAGGTTAAAAGTGGCGTTTATCGGGTATATCGACGCCATCGAGAACAGGAAATTGAAGTAGGAACACAGGGCGTGCCGAAAGCGGAGCCGCCAGGCAATTTGTGTATTAGCGCCGTACAGCATTGTATCAAATCCGAACAAATTTCCTGATCGCTTCGGGTACTCTATTGCTTACTGTCAACGGGTTATAGAAATGGCACGTTTGTTATTAAAAATAGCAGGACCTGCCATGCCTTCAGGAAATATTTAGGCTGACAGCAGCAGCGATGGCGATCTTTTAATCATATACATCCCGGTTCAGACGATGTTTAAAAATTATTTTAAAACGGCTGTAAGAAATCTTTTCAGGAACAAAGGATTTTCCATTACCAATATTCTGGGCCTGGCCATTGGCATGGTATGCACCATTTTTATTTTATTATGGGTGTATGATGAACTGACCTACGACAGGTTTCAAAAAAACTATGATCATATTTACCAGGTTATCGCTAACCGCGATTTTAACAACCAGGTTTTTACCGACAGGAATATGGCGATGCCGCTGGCCAGTGCGCTGGAAAACAGCTCGCCGCAAATAAAGCATGCCGTTATTACAACACACCGGCAGCAAATTGTGCTCGCTCTCAACAACAATAAATTAAAGAAGGAGGGGTATGTTGTCAGCGATCATTTCTTCGATGTTTTTTCATGGCAGTTTGTAAAAGGGAATGCGGCAACCGCGCTGAAAGACCCCAATTCCATTGTGCTGACCGAAGATGCCGCGAAAGCCTTTTTTGGAAATGAAGATCCCATTAATAAAGTACTGACTTTCGACAATAGCAGAAGCGTAAAAGTGACCGCCATTGTAAAACCGGCGCCGGGCAATTCTACGTTTAAGTTTGACTGGCTGACGGCATTCAACTATAATGATCCGGATACGAAACATGCCATGGGCGAGTGGATAAATTCCTCCTGGGATGTATACCTGCAAACGGCGCCCAATGCCGATACAGTTTTATTAAATAAGAACATCACAAAAATAAAAAGGTCGCACGGCCACGATGAAATCAGCAGCTATTTTGTTTTCCCGATGAGTCACTGGCATTTGTACAGCGATTTTGAAAACGGCAAAAACACCGGCGGCATGATCGAGTATGTGCGGTTGTTTTCCATCATTGCCGTGATCATCCTGCTCATCGCCTGCATCAACTTCATGAACCTTTCAACCGCCAGAAGCGAGAAGCGCGCAAAAGAAGTGGGCATCCGGAAAACACTCGGCTCAAACAGGAATCAATTGATCGGGCAATTCTTTTGCGAGTCATTCATCCTGGCATTCCTTGCTTTTGTGCTGGCCATGATTGCCGTTGCAGTATTGATGCCATCATTTAATTTGATGGTCGATAAGCATCTTTCGTTGAATATCACGCGCCCCATGTTCTGGATAATGGCATTCGCTATTATTTTGTTTACGGCATTTGTTGCCGGCAGTTATCCTGCCTTATATCTTTCTTCATTTAACCCGGTAAAAGTTTTAAAAGGAACAATCGTTTCCGGCAAAAGCACCATATTACCAAGGCACATACTGGTCATTTCCCAATTTGTCATTTCTATCTTATTAATATCCGCCACCATTATTGTTTATCAGCAGATACAGCATACAAAAGACCGCGATATGGGCTACAATCCCAATGGTCTCGTCATGGTTCCGTCTACGCCGGACACAGATAAAAGTTTTGCCGCCATAAAACATGATTTGCTGGCATCGGGTATCATTACCGATGTTACCAGGACTTCATCGCCCATTACAGAAATCTGGTGGAATACCGGCTCCCCGGATTATGATGGCAAGCCGGCCAATGCGCAGATCATTATGGGTGGTTTGTCCATGGATGTTGACTTTGCGAAAACAATGCACGCAAAAATGCTGCAGGGCCATGATTTTACCGGCACGCCGGCAGATTCCACGTCAATGATGTTAAACAAGGCTGCAGTAGATGCGATGAAGCTGAAAAACCCGATCGGCATGCAAATGCGTTATGGCAAAACATACACCGTCACCGGCGTTACGGATAATATCATCATGACTTCTCCATTCGAACCCGCTTACCCAATGCTGATGGTATATGATGGCCAGAGTTCCAGTATGAATACCATGCGTATCAAGCCCGGGGTGCCGGCGCCAAAAGCCATTGCCGTTTTGGAAACGGTGTTTAAAAAGTATAATCCAACGGTGCCTTTTGAATACCAGTTTGTTGACCAGGAATTTCAAAAGAAATTCCTGACGGAGAACTTAATCAACAGGCTCACAAATATTTTTTCTGCGCTGGCTATTTTTATTTGTTGTCTTGGCCTGGCCGGCCTGGCGTCTTTTACCATTGAAAAACGTTTCCGGGAAATTGGTGTGCGTAAAGTGCTGGGTGCAAGCGTCCGGCAGTTGCTGTTGCTGATATCAAAGGAGTTTCTGAAACTCGTCGCCATTGCATTTGTCATTGCAGCGCCGCTTTCCTGGTGGTTGATGCATCACTGGCTTGAAAATTACAAGTACCGCATCAGCATTAACCTTTGGCTTTTTTTCAATGTTGGTTTGGCCATGTTTGCATTAACATTGATTGTCGTGAGTTTAAATACCATAAAAGCAGCAGTAGCAAATCCGGTAACCAGCCTGCGCTCGGAATGAGCTCCGGCTGATAAAAAGAGTTTGAGGACGGAGGAGCGGCAGCGCCATAATAAATGTATTCGGTGAAATTATATTCCTGTGATAGCAAACTATTTTAAGATCGCCTTCCGCGGATTCCGGAGGCATAAATTGTTTACGCTGATCAATATCGTTGGTTTATCCATTGGTATCAGCGCAGCCCTGGTTATTTACCTGATCATCCATTTCGATTTTACCTTCGATAAATCGCATAAGGATGGGGACCGGATATACCGGGTGGTGACCAATTTTTCCTTTTCGGGCACGCCAGCCTATAATGCGGGCGTTTGCGGTCCCCTGCCCGGAGCGGCCAAAAGGGAGGTGACCGGGCTGGAAGATATGGCGCCGCTTTTCAGACTGCTTTCACAGCCGAATGTGCACATCCCAACAAAGAGTGGCCAGCCCGCCGTCTTTAGGCTGCAGGACGATATCACGCTGGCCGATGCCGGCTACTTTAACCTGTTTCAATATCATTGGCTTGCCGGCTCCGCTAAATCGGCGCTAAACCAGCCATACCAGGTTGTGCTGACGGATGAACAGGCGCGGAAATATTTTCCGGGAACTGCCTACGACCAAATGATCGGCCGCACGGTGATCTACGATACGATCACCACAACGGTTACCGGCATCGTGCAAACCTTATCACAGAATACCGATCTTAATTTCCACGACTTTATTTCCTATGCTACGGCTTTCGCTAATAATGATCTGAAGGCGGGATTGCGTCTGAATAACTGGGGCGGCACCAGTCCGGAATCGCAGCTTTTTGTGAGGCTGTCGCCGAAAATCGCGCCAGGGCATATTGAAAAACAACTGAATGATATACTCATAAGGAATAATCCTGCAGCGGCTACCAGTGACCGGATGCAGCAATTTCATTTGCAGCCGCTGGCGGATATCCATTTCAACCCAAACTACGGAACGTTTAACGGACGGGTAGCGGATAAAACCACCCTATATGAGCTGTTCGCCATTGCCCTGTTCTTATTCCTGTTAGGTTGCATCAACTTTATCAATTTAACCACGGCCCAGTCGGTACAGCGGGCCAAAGAAATTGGCATCCGCAAAACAATGGGTGGCAACCGCAGGCAGCTGATCCTGCAATTTCTAAGCGAGACCTTTTTTATTACCCTGATATCGGTGATGATCTCGGCAGCCCTGGTCCCGGTGATACTACAAAGCTTTGCCGGATTTATCCCTGCGGGTGTTAATGCCAGCCTCGTCAGCCAGCCGGATACCATTTTATTCCTTGCTGCCTTAACCATTATTGTAAGCCTGCTATCGGGCTTTTATCCCGCCCTGGTGCTATCGGGCTATAAACCGGTACAGGTATTGAAAAACCAGGCGCCGGCAAATGGCGGTAAAACCAGGAATGTGCTGCTCCGCAAATCCTTAACGGTCTCGCAATTTGTGATTGCACAGTTTTTTATCATGTGCACGATTTTGGTCAGCAAACAAATTCATTATGCGCTGCATAAAGACCTGGGATTTAAAAAGGAGGCTATCGTCATTGTCAATTCGCCCTGGAAAAACAGGGAGCCGGGCCGCAACCAGGTATTTATGAACAGGCTGCAGGCCCTGCCACAGGTAGCATTGGTGAGTGCAGGACGCGATGCGCCGACATCCGACGACCCGCATTCCACCGAAGGAACGTACCGGGATGGAAAGAAAGAAATTAAAATCGAAAACCTCGGAGAAAAATTTGGTGATGAAAATTATATTAAAGTATACCATATTAAATTGCTGGCCGGCCGCAACCTGCGACCGGGCGATATCTCGAAGGGATTCCTGATCAATCGTACGCTGGCCAGACTGATCGGTTTTGAAGACCCCCGCGATGCGGTTGGAAAAGAAATAGATCATTTCAACGGCGACACGAAAATGCAGATCGTGGGCGTGGTGTCGGATTTTTACCAGGAGTCCATACACGCGCCGGTGGCGCCCCTGGCCATATTGACCAGCACGAACCGCTATTTTAACGGCACCTTTCATATCGCGTTAAAACCGCAGACGGCCAATGGGGAGGAATGGAAAACGGCTATCGCGGGAATGCAGAAAGCGTGGAAGGAAATCTATCCGGACGACGATTTTGAATATCATTTTTTTGATGAAACGATCGCCAGGTTATATGCTACCGAGCGGCATACTTCTATTTTGCTCACTTATGCGACGATATTGTCCATTCTGATCAGTTGCCTTGGCTTATTGGGACTGGCTATTTACACGACCAACCAGCGCACCAAAGAAATCGGGATACGCAAGGTGCTCGGCGCCTCCGTATTCCAGGTCCTGCTGTTGTTGTCGACCGAAATGATTTCGCTTATTTTGCTTGCTTTTATCATCGTTACGCCCATTGCGTCCTGGGCCATGATCCAATGGATGCGGGGCTTCGCCGACCATACCGCGATCAGCTGGTGGGTATTTGCGATCAGCGGGGCCGGCATGCTGCTGGCGGCCTTATGTACATCCGGTTTTCAAACGGTAAAAGCGGCATTAACGAACCCGGCGCAAAGCCTGAAAACGGAGGGGTAACCAAAAAAAATATCATGTTTAAAAATTATTTCAAAACTGCATTCAGAAGTTTAACCCGTAACAGGAATTACACGATTATCAACATCGCCGGACTGGCGGTTGGTATTGCCGTTTGCATGATGATCTTTATCATTATACAATTTCAAACGAGCTTTGATGGTTTTCATACAAAGAAAGACCGCATCTACCGGGTGTTAACCGAATATCATCATGCGGATGCAGCCAGTATTTCTTATGGGAAATCGGTTCCCTTTCCAATGCCCACCGGGTTGAAAACGGCCTTTCCCGAGTTAGAACAGGTAGCGCCGGTTTATGCAAGCCACAATGATGAGTTACAGACCCTGGATGCAAATGGAACGCCGGTAAAGAATTTTAAAGAGCAGAGCGGTGTGTTTTATACATCGCCTGCATTCTTTAAAATGTTTGATTTCCCGCTGCTGGCCGGTTCGTATGCCTCATTAAAAGATCCGGACAATGTATTGCTGACCAAAGAGACCGCCCAAACTTATTTTGGCGACTGGAAAACAGCCATGGGTAAAACCATTAAACTAACAGGATATTATAGCATGGGCGCCGGATTGTTCCAGTTCCCGCCGGTGGCGCTGAAAATTTCAGGCATTCTTGCCAGCATACCGGCAAATTCGGACTTTCAGCTAAAACTGGTCGTTGCTTACGGAACAGATTTTACAGGAGATAAACAATACGGATTTCAACAACCCGGCTGGGATGGAACAGCACCCAATTTTGGCTGCTATGTCCTGTTGCCGCCAGCTATTGCTGTTAGCCATTTTAATCAGCAATTGGGCGCATACGCACGCAAGGTATTGCCTCCGGACAACAGGGATCGTTATATTATCCAACCATTGAATGCGGTGCATTATGACACACAAACAGGCAATTACAGTAACAAAACAATCAGTCATGAACTGCTCAATGTACTGTGGCTGATTGCAGCATTCATCCTGTTAATTGCCTGCGTAAACTTTATCAACCTCTCCACGGCACAGGCTGTTAATCGTGCAAAGGAGGTCGGCGTAAGAAAAGTGCTGGGGAGCAATAAGGCGCAATTGCAGATTCAATTCATCATTGAAACGTTTTTGATCGTTACGGGTGCTGTCGTGCTGGCGGCGGTTATTACGATTCTTGCATTGCCTTCCGTAAATCGGCTTTTAGAACTTTCTCTTTCTATTCAGCATACTCAACACTCCGGCAGTTATTTTATTTCTTTTAGCGGTAGTAATGGTGGTAACCGCACTGGCCGGTTTTTATCCTGCTGTTGTTTTATCGCGTTTTAATCCTGTTAATGCTTTAAAAAGTAAAAGCACAGCCAATCCGGCAAAAGGGATTTCACTAAGAAGAGGGTTGGTGGTGTTTCAATTCATCATTGCACAGGCGCTGATCATCGGAACACTCGTCATTGTAAAGCAGATGGATTATTTTATGCATCAGCCGTTAGGCTTCGATAAAGACGCTATTGTAAATGTGCCTTACCGTCCGGATCATACCATAGCCGGAGGATTATTTAAGGCAGCAGTTATTAGGAATAAACGGCGTGCAGGCAGTCAGCTTCAGCTCCAACCCCCCGGTTGAAGATGATAATAATATGTTTACCACATTCAAATTTGACGGCGCACTAAAGGATGCGGATTTTCAGGCGATCAGCAAATTTGCCGACAACGAATATGTGCCCACGTATAAACTACAGCTGGTAGCCGGAAGAAACCTACAGCCATCGGGCTGGACAAGAGAATTTTTGGTGAATGAATCGTTTGTAAAAAGTTTAGGACTTAAAAAACCGGAAGATATTTTGAACAAACAAATAAGTATCATGGGTGGTCTGATCAAATGCCCCGTTGTTGGGGTATTGAAAGATTTTAATGACAGGTCTTTACGTAATAGCCTCGCCCCATTGCTTATTGCCACCAACGCCACGATGTACCGCCAGGTGGCAATAAAATTGGCAACCACCAACATTGCTTCTGCCATGCAATCCATTAAAAAAGTATGGCAGCAAACATTTCCCGATTATGTTTATGAATACCGGTTCCTGGATGATAAGATTGACAGTTTTTACAAACAGGAAAGCCAGTTGTCGCAGCTGTATAAAATTTTTGCCGCCATCGCCATATTCCTGAGCTGTCTTGGATTGTATGGTTTGGCCTCTTTCATGGCGGTGCAGCGAATAAAGGAAGTAGGTATCCGCAAAGTGCTGGGCGCCACCGCAGGCAATATCGTTTATTTGTTTTCAAAAGAATTTATCCTGCTCATTGCCATTGCCTTTGCGATTGCTACGCCCATTGCATGGTATTGCATGCACCAATGGCTGCAGGATTATGCTTATCGCATCAATATCAGCTGGTGGTTATTTGCTGCCGGCGGACTGGCTGCCATCATGATTGCACTGGCAACAATCAGTTTCCAGGCAATAAAGGCAGCAATAGCAAACCCGGTGATCAGCCTGCGCTCAGAATGAGCTTTGGCTGACAAAGGAAGGTTGAGAACGAAGTAGGTACGTGAAACGTGAAGAGCGAACGTGAATCATTAAATCATACATCAATTTATAATGATTAAGAATTACTTCAAAATCGCCTGGCGAAATTTAACAAGACATAAAAGCAATGCTTTTATAAATATTGCCGGATTAATGGTTGGCTTTGCCGCTTTTCTTTTAATATTTCTTGTAATTCGATATGAGAAAAGCTTTGATGATTTTCATACGAACAGGAACAATCTTTATCGTGTTGTACGTATTGGTAAAAACCCAGTAAACAGAGAGTATAGAACAGGTGTGCCCTTTCCTGTAACACCAACACTGCGCAGTGAGCTTTCTCAATTGAAAAATGCTGCTGCAATTTACGGCGATAACAATGTGCAGGTAAACATAAAAGCAGCCGATGGTTCCGTGCTGAAAAAATTTAAAGAAGAATATGTTTTTGTGGCTGAACCCCAGTTCTTCAAAATGTTTGATTTTGGTTTGGCAGAAGGCAATATGAATACTGCATTGCAGGATCCAAATACAGGATTACTTACAAAAGATATTGCCACGAAATACTTTGGTGATTGGAAAAATGCGATCGGTAAAACAATTTATTTATATGGATTTGACATTAGGATAAACGGCATCTTGAATAATCCTCCTGTCAACACAGATTTTCCGTTAGGGGTTGTGGTATCGTACGCAACACTTGTGAAGTATGGAAATGCAAATGATTGGGGAAGTATATCGGACCAAAACTATTGCTTTGTTCAACTGGGTAAAAATGTTTCGTTTGACCAGGTAAACAGGCAGCTTGCTGCATTTGTTGACAAACATATTAAGCCCATAAACCCGGGTTATGACCTTATACTGCAGCCATTGAATGAAATACATTTTGATGCGCGTTATGGAAACTTTACAGGTCGCACATTTAGCAAAGACCTGATTGTTGCATTAGGCTTAATTGGGTTGTTCTTACTGATAATAGCTTGTGTAAACTTTATTAATTTAACAACAGCGCAAGCCATCAACCGGTCGCGTGAAATAGGTGTCAGAAAAGTACTGGGAAGTAATCGTATGCAATTGGTGTTACAGTTTTTGGGAGAAACCGGCGTTGCAGCGTTGCTTGCATTAATTGGCGCCATTGCAATTGTTATGCTGTGTTTGCCGCCCCTCAACAATATGCTGGATATTCATTTAAGCATTTCCATTTTATACAATGCAAAATTTATATTGTTTATTATTTGCGCCCTGGTGCTGGTTACGTTTTTATCAGGCTTTTACCCCGCGTTGGTGTTGTCGGGATTTAAATCGGTTAATGTTTTAAAGAGTTCGGTCAGCAAGGGCCATAAAGGAGTTTTTTTCAGAAGAGCATTGGTCGTTTTTCAGTTTGTCATTGCGCAGGCGCTGATTATCGGAACGCTGGTTGTTGCATCCCAGATGGATTATTTTAGAAATGCCGATATGGGATTTGATAAAGAAGCAATCATTAATGCGGGTTTTCCCGGCGATAGTTTAAGCCGTACCAAAGTTGATTTGCTGCAAAATGAATTAAAGAAAATACGCGGCATTCAACGAGTCAGTTTCAGTACGTTCACGCCTTCCGGCGGCGGTGGATGGTACACCGATTTGCGTTCAATGAACAATCTGAAAACTCCAAATCCCGACATGGTAGTTTGTATGAAACCCGCAGACACGGCTTATTTTGGATTGTACCATTTACCGATTGTTGCGGGACGTATTTATTTTCCATCAGACACTGTACGGGAGTTTGTAGTGAATGAAACCGTAGTGAGAAATTTAGGTATTCGTAATCCGCAAAATGCAATCGGAAAGCTTATAAGGGTGAATGGACAAACATGCCCGATAGTTGGTGTTGTAAAAGACTTTCACGTTTATTCATTACGCGATCCGATTGGTCCGGTGGTGATGACAACGATGAAAAATCAGTATGGTCTGGCAAACATTAAAATAAACCTGAACCAGTCCAAAGCGGTGATTGCAGCCGTGCAAAATATATGGAACAAATACTTTCCTGATTATGTTTTTGAATACAGCTTTCTTGACCAGTCGATTGCAGATTATTATAAGCAGGAAAGCCAGATATCTGTTCTGTATAAAATATTTTCAGGTATTGCCATTTTTATTTCATGCCTTGGACTGTATGGTTTGATTTCGTTTATGGCTTTGCAGCGAAGGAAAGAAATTGGTGTTCGCAAAGTGCTGGGTGCGCCGGTTCGGGATATTGTTATGATGTTATCAAAAGAGTTTACAATTCTCATCTCAGTCGCATTTCTTATTGCTTCGCCAATTGCATGGTATTTCATGCATCGGTGGTTGCAGCAATACAGCTTTCGTATCGACATGGGCGCATGGTTTTTTATAGCAACCATTATGTGTTCATTAATTATTGCATGGATAACCGTTGGTTATACGGCAATAAAAGCAGCGATGGCCAATCCGGTGATCAGCCTGCGCTCAGAATGAGGTTCTGACGAATTGGTCAGCATACCACGTAAACGAGCGGGAAAGTTATGGAAGGGCCGGATGCCATTTCAGAAAATGATCAAGGAATTCGAACGTACCCACTCCATGGATTGTATGCGCCCCATTAAAGTATTCTATTCGCGCCGAACCGGGTATGCCCAGCAGGTCATAATAACGCCTTACCTTGCCAAATTCATAAGAAACCCATTCGTCCCGCCCGACTCCATCTGCATATCCGCGTTCTACCATGAAGGGCCGGGGCGCAATGAGCGCGGCCATTTCAGCGTAATTAAAAGTATGGCCCAAATCCCATTCCGGCATTTCATACTCCGCATTATATACATAGCCGTAATTCCAATCGGTCGAAGCAACTTTTCGCACCCATTCATTGAAGTTGGCCGAGCAGATGGAAAGCATATAACCCTTCACGACTGCCGGAATGCGCATCGCGCTCGACCCGCCATAAGAAAGGCCGTAGAATGCAATGCGGGAAGAATCAACAAAAGATTGCCCACTGAGCCATTCCACGATGCGCTGGTGCTGACCGATCATTACAGAAAACAGGGATAATCCCAGGGGATTTGCCTTGCGCTGCAGGATGCGGAAACTGTCATCACCCCTGTAAATGTTGGCCGGCGCGAATACGATATAGCCCTTGTCGGCCAGCCTGGATGCATATCCCCGGTAGAAATGATAATTGGCTGCTTTCGGGTCGGTGGTAACTACATCCATGGGCACGCCTTCAAGGCCATGCTGGCAAACGACTACCGGGCGTTTCTCCCCGGGCTCCAGGTTATTCGGCAGCAGCAGGATGCCCCAGGTAAAAACGCCGGGCCACACATCCAGCATCACTTCATAACTGGTCCACTTGTCAGTTTTGCTTAGCAACCTGGCCCTCGGATTTGCCGGTATGCCGGGATCCGGAAGCCGTCCGATCTGCTCCCAAAACCTTATGCGCAGAGAATCTTTGATCGCCGCCTGCTGCGCGATATCTCCTTTTAGAACATTCCAGAAATCCCGGTTGCGGGTTCTTTCGCAATTGTCCACTATTTGCTGAACCAGGGTCACCATTTCGCTTACCGCCTGATGCTGCCGGTTCAGCGTATTCACCCACTCCGACGGGTGCAGTGGAGCGGGTTGGGTGGAAAAGCCGGCGGATAGTGAAACTTTTAAACCCGTTGCAAAGGACTTCAGGGTGGTTGCAGAAAAAGGCATTTGCCATGCCCTGTTTCCATCGGCGTCCCATTTCAGATTGCGATGATTCTTTGGTAGCATGCCGGAAGCCCTTTCCCATTCGGCCCTGGCGCCGGGAAAGGAAGGAGTGCGCAGGATCCCGGGCGCCGCACCGTACCGCCCTTTAACAGCGGGGGGAGGCGTGGCAATTTCAGGGGCTTTCGCCTCTTCCACAATCAATTGCCGGGGCCAGGACATGACAGCCAGCTCCGCATCGCCGAAATAGCGTAATAATCCGAATACATTGCGATAGGTAGGCTCCTGCCAAAGCCCTTCCCGGGCATCAAAATACCCGCTGACCAGGGTAGCCTTGATGCGCGTGTCCAGTGCAGCAGCATGCAGAGCCAATAAACCACCTTCACCGTAACCCGCTACCCCGATGGGAAGATCCAGCCCTTCCCGGCTGTTTTGAATTTCGAACCAGTCAACCGCTGAAAATATCTTTTGAAGCTCATAACCGATCATGTGACGTCCTACTTCAAAAGCCTGCCGGTAAATCCATTCGCGGTGCGGCTGATTGGTATAGAGACCTAATGCTTTGTTTCCGGAGAAGGTATCCTGCCGGCTCACCAGGGTCGGGATCAGCACCTGCCATCCGGCATCTGCCAGTTTACGGGCGACGCCATATCCTGGTTTCCCGGGTTCGTAAATTCCTGCAAGGACTTCAGGAAGCATATCCGCATCGGGGACCATGATAATCCGGGCAATCGTTTTTCCTTTGGGCTGCAGTAGCAGGCCCTGGGCCGACAGGCCTTCCATTACGCGCCAGCTGACTGCGCGAATGGTGCAGTGTTTGGTTTCCAGCGCCAGCACCTGAAACCGCTTGCCTGTTAAAGCAGTCAATGCGGGCGTTTCCCTTTGTCAACTACGCCCAGTTGCCTGGCGAGCACCTCCCGCTGATAACGGATTGATTGATTGAATGCTTCCGGGCTGGAAAAATCCCTGCGCCAAAGGCTATCCCGATAGTGGGGCGCGAGCCCGGTCAGCCCGGTCAGGAACCTATCAACATTTTTTACCATGAGGGACGACAAATCCCCTTTTTCGGTTAAGGGAGTGCAGGGAAATGGTATGGGTTGCCCCACGCAGAAAAAAGAGGAAATAAGAAATAGCAATAATGATGATGCGCTGGAAATATAGGTACGATAGCCCGCTTTAAAATAAGCGTGCGGCCGGGCGGCAGCTTTTTGCATATTATTTGTTGTAATTGATCAATAGATTATGATACTTCAATTTCGAATCCGTAGGCCATTCTTATGGGGGAAGGCAGTTTTTCCAATAATTCTTCCGGTATTTCAATAATTAACCCCCTGTTACTGCTGTACCTCCATTTAAGCGGTGAGGGAATTCCCATGAGCCGGATTTCGGATCCTCTCCGGGGTCGTACAGATGCTAAGATCAGTTGACTTCCGGGCCGGTCGAAGACAAAAGCAAATACATGTTTTTTATCTTTGGTGGTCGTGAAGCGGATTTCATCACCCTGCTTCCAGTGCTGGCCGTCTCTGGCGCGGGTTCCATATATCCCTTTCCCATTCACCCTAAGCCATTCCCCGGTCTGTTTGAGCTGCTCGATGGCTTTGGGATGAAAGCGGCCGCTTCCATCGGGACCAATGGAGGCCATAAAATTTCCTCCTTTTGCCGCCGAGTCGATTAAATTCCTGACGATCCATGCAGCGCCCTTATAGTTTTCCTCGCGGGGATCATAGGAGAAGGATTTACCCAAAGGGTAAATCACAAACCAGGGGACATCCGTATTTTCCTTATTGCCCGGTACAAAACCTTCCGGGGTATAATAATCTCCGTAATTCCCGATGCCCCGGGCGCGGTACATTACGTCCGGCCGGATTTTACGCAGGTACAGCATGGTTTCCCTGAGCTGCGGCCATACCTGGGGCCCCAGCCACTGATCCAGGCATACCATATCGACGTTGCCATAGCCGGTGATGAGTTCCTCGAGCTGCGCCCGGTGACGCTTCATCATCCGGTCTACTTCTGCCGGACCGGGATCCGGCACAACGGCAAGGCCGGATTTACCGAATCTTTTTTCCGGATGCTCCATTTCGGGATGCAGATCTTTTCCTACTGCGGCTATTTTGCCGGCACCCGGTACCTGCAGCGGATGAAAATTATATGGCCTGAAATCGGCATCGTACCAATCCGGGTGCGAAAAATACAAATCTGTTTTCAGTCCCTTCTTGTGCGCCGCCTCCGTTAGTTCTTTGACCACATCCCGCTTAAAGGGCGTTTCCATAATACTGTAGGCGATATCGCAATCTTCTATGACCGGACCTCCAGGGGCCAGCCAGTTCGGCCGCCGTCTGATCCGCGTTTTAGTATCATACATGGAAAATCCATCATGATGCTTGGTTGTAAACGCAAACATTTTAGCGCCGCTCTCTGCAAAAAAATCTACCCACTCCTCCGCATCAAAACCCGCAGGATACCACGACTTATACAAATCCTGATAGGCCTGCCGCTCTCCCAAAGACATTTCCAGAAATGGCCAGGATTCGTTTTGCAATTGAATACAGGAGTAAACACCCCAAACGACCCTGATCCCGAATTTCATATCCAGAAACGCTTCGTATGCATCAGGCGAAGCCCATTCATAAGCTGCAACGGGGTCATCTTCAATGTATCCGCAAACCCGCTGGTAATGACCATCAGATGCGGGCAAATGATGGGAAAATGAATGCGGACCAGGTTGTGCGACTCCCGGATTCGGGCTGGGTGGGGTTGTCTCTGCGGTTGAGTCGGGAGTATCTGATAAAAAACCACTTCGGTTCATAGCGTCTGATCATTTATATATAAGAAATTCTTCCTCCTGTTTGGGGCCGTACCGCTAAAATTCAGGATTCAATCGATATTTCCGGGCCCCTCCGTTGCCTCGGAATATATGGTGTGCAAGCAACTCTGTTTATGTATGATAGCCCGGTTGACCAGCTGCTTAATCACTGTTGCCAGGTGGAAACGCTATATTTCAGTCGCCATGGCGGGATCGCTGATGCTATGCCTGCCGGTTTCTACCCGGCCTGCAAAACGATGCAGATATCCGTCCGCTGATTTTACGGAAAAGTCGTACCAGTTTCCACTCCGGGCCAGGTTCCACAGCTGCGCCTGGCTTTTCCCCGGTTCAATGACAAGTGAGAGATTTTTAGGGTAGTCATAGGCGTTAGATAATACCGTCAGCCGTAAGGAACTGTTACCCGCATTCCGTAACACGACCGACAGTTCGCCTTTTTGGTGATCGTAACGGATCGTCGTCACCGGCTCATTGGCGCGGATACTGCCGGAGAACTTCTGGAAATAACCATTTGGACCGAACACTTCCAGATCGTATTGCCCTTCGGCGGAAAGCTTCCATTCGTCGTCAAGGGATTTACCGGCTTCTATGGTGTATCGTTTCGGGATCGCATCTAAATGATGAAGGTCATAAACATGGTACACCGCTCCGGCCCCTCCTTTATTTTCAAAGAGCAGTTTGATTTTGTTCTCATTTTTCAGGACCTGCAGATGGCAATGCAAACGGTAAGGGAGCGCCCGGGAGAAGCGGGAGCCTTTTTCCTGAAAGAGTGCGGACGCTTTTTCCGGGGCCGTTGCCTTGGGCAGGGCCTTAGACGCCGCATCGCGTTTTTCATAATCGGACATGTCGGGCAGGTGGGGGAATTCCGGATCGTTGGGCGTAATGAAATCAAAGGCGGAGGTCAGGTCGCTGCTCACGGCCCGGTGCCAGGGAGAAATGGCTGGTATGGTTACCCCGAAGCGCTTTTCAATAAATTGGCCGACAGATGTATGGTCGGCTACCTGGGAGTTGACCCAGCCGCCCTTGCTCCAGGGCGACAGAATGTACATCGGAACCCGCGGCCCGAATCCCCAGGGGCGTAAATTGCCGGAAATCGTATCCTGTTTGCTCAGGTAATCGTGTCCGCTGTTGGCGATATCAAAATACATTCCGGCGAGGTTGACCGTAGATTTTCCCGCCAGGGTGCCATCGAGGTTATAGGAAGGAACGGCGGGAGCGGGCAGATGATCGAACAAACCATCGTTCTCATCGAATGTGATAAAGAAAACAGTCTTGCTCCATACCTCCGGGTTGGACGTGACGGCGTCCAGTACCTGGTGCGTAAAATTGCCGCCCCGGTAGGGACTGGAGAGTGCGCCGGGATGTTCGGAATCATCCTTCGGGGGCAGTATCCAGCTTACCTGGGGCAGGCGGTTATTCAACACATCCTCTTTTAAATTTTCCAGCGACCAGTGCCGCATGCCCTTCTCATAAATTGGAGAGCCCGGTTTGGACTCCCGAAAACTTTCGAAAGCCAGGCAGCCGTGCATGGCTCCCGTCCAGTTGTCGTTTGGATCCTGGTAAATGCGCCAGCTGATCCCTTCTTTTTGCAGCACATCGGGAATCGTCGGCCACCTGAATGCATTTCCCGCATAGGTATATCCCGGCTCGGGTAAGGCGCCGGTTATCCAGCACCGCAGGTTCGTGGGCTCGGAGTCCTGATCGGTACAGTTGACCCCCGCGGCCCGCTTGTCCGGATTGAAGTTGGACCCCGACCAGAACACGATCCGGTTGGGATCCGTTCCGGTGGCCAGCGAGCAAAAATGGTTATCGCATATTGTAAAGGATTCAGCCATGGCATACTGGAAGGGAATTTCTTCCCGGGTGTAATAAGCCATGGAATAGGGTGTTTTGAACTTGGGCCAGAATCCGTATTTCCCCTGGTTCCAGGCGGCCTGCATATCCGAAAAATTATGGGGCGTGCCCTGAACCAGCGCTGCATTGGAAGTCTTTCCATCCGCATGGTAGGGCGGAATAATTCGCTCGCCGTCCGATTGGTGAAAAGCCCGCTCACCGCTTTTTAAAGGAATGGGAAACCGGTCTCCGAATCCCCTCACCCCTTTCAGTGCTCCGAAGTAATGATCGAAAGAACGGTTTTCCTGCATCAGGATAACGATATGCTTTACGTCATTGATAGAACGGGTATCGTTATGCGCTTGTACAGCCAGCGCCTTTTTCAATAAAGGCCCCCAGAGACCCGTCGCGATGCCCGCTCCCGTTGTCATGCTAATAAACTTCCGCCTGTTTAGTTTGCTCATGCTGTTGTTCTTTATACCGTTAAAGAAATTGGTGATATTTATACTCCAGTGGCTTTTGCTTGACGATCTTTTTAAATTGGTAATGGAAGTTGGAGAGGCTGTCGAACCCGCAGGAATAACCGATTTCCTTTATCGACAGCTGGTTTTCCACAATCATCCGGCATGCTTTCCGGATCCGGAATTCGATAAGAAACTCCAGGTAGGTTTTGCCTGTCTTCGCTTTAAAATACCTGCAGAATGATTCCTTTGCCATATTAATGATTTCTGCCACTTCTTCAATCTTGATATTCTGATCATAATGTCTGAACGTAAAATCCAGTATCTTTTCTAACCGGGTATCCGGTTCCATTGCCGGCTGATCAACGAATTCTTCATTGACTAATATCCGGTAAACATCTTTGCTAACCATTATTTTCAGGGTCTCCAGTAATAGTAGCATCCTGTCCAGGGAAGAGCCGTGTAATATTTTTTCAACCAGCGGTATGATCATCCTTTTGCCATACTCAGTGATCGCCAGGCCCTGCCGCGCAATAATAAATAATCGCTTAATTTCCTTTAGCTCGGGAAGATCCAGGAATTCATTTCCCGCGAAAGTTTCATTAAACTGAATGACCACGGCTTCCGGGGGATCCATGAGGGTATTATCCGGATATTGATGTTCATGAAGAAAGGCGTGGGGAAGATTCTTGCCGATCAGCACCAGATCATTATCCATAAAGTTTTCGACGCTGGCGCCGATTATCCGGATGCCTTTGGATCTTTTAAGAAGTATCAGCTCCATTTCTGGGTGGTAATGATAAGAGTTCGACAGGTTTTCCCTGATATCAACCTTCACGTTTAGGGAAGCATTCATATTCCAGGATAACTGCCGGAACAATGGTTTTAAACGAGTTGTCATGTCTGGTAAATTTAGCAGTTCTGGTTGAATAGGAAATCGATTTCCAAATTAGGAAGTTTCAGCGATATATCTTTAAAAAATTCCCTGAAATATTTTTCACTTTCGTAAATATATGTAAATCAAATAATTATATTTGAAATAATGATGAGGAATATTGTGGCTGATTAAACCCATTCTGTTTTTTACCCGATTCTTTATTTTATTATAATAATTTAGAAATCGATTTTTCAATTTATTAATATTGTCTTAATTTTCGGTTGGTTTTGGTTATTTAAGAAACCAGGCTGCATTAAGAATGAAAATCAAGAAGGAAAAAAGAGTCACCATTTATGATATCGCCAGCCGGCTTGGCATAGCGCCTTCTTCCGTATCCAAAGCCCTGAACGACCATCCGTCTGTCAGCGATAAAATAAAGACGATGGTAAAATCGACGGCGCGCGAATTGAATTATGTTCACAATTCCAACGCGGCGAATTTAAGGCGCGGGTCTTCCAGAACCATTGGCGTTATCGTTCCCAAGATCAATACCACTTTCTTTTCAGACGCCATTGCGGGAATGGAAGAGGCATGTACTGAAAACAAGCACAGTCTCATTATCTGCCAGTCGGATGAATCTTTCCTGAAAGAGAAGGAAGCGGTTGAAACGCTGCTGCACCAGAATGTGGAATGCATCATCATTTCCCTGAGCATGGAAACAAAAACAAACGAGCATTTGCAGGAAATTACCAACCAGCATGTTCAACTGATCCAGTTCGACCGGGTAGATGATGGTTTCCCCGGCCACCGAATCGTAAACGATAATAAAGAGGCGGCTTACCGGGCAGTGCAACACCTGATCGGGATGGGATATTGTAAGATCGCTTTACTGGGAGGCCCGGATCACCTGACTATTTACAAAGATCGCAAGGAAGGTTTTCTGAAGGCGGTTAATGAAACCGGGTTCAGTCTTCCCTATAATTATATATGCAATAATGCCCTTACCACGGAGGCCGGCAGCCGGATCGCTTCGGATCTGCTGGAAAGTAAAACGCCGCCAGATGCATTCTTTGCCGTTTCGGATTATTCTGCACTGGGCGCTTTTAAGGCGGCATCCTCCAGGGGTCTAAGCGTTCCGGAAGAAATCGGCATTATGGGGTTTTCCAACGATACGTTTACCCGGCTGATCACCCCTGGGCTTTCTTCCGTTGATCAGAACAGCAGGAAGCTTGGAAAGGATGCGGTTAATGTTTATTTCGAACACATCCTGAATCAGTATCCGGATGGCGCGTTTGAGCACCACATCATTGAAAGTACCATTATAGCAAGAGAGTCATCATTGAGAAAAACGGTTCAGGGCGTTAAATAATTTTCATCTTTTAACGGGATTCCGGATGTTTTGCGCCGGTTGGAATACATAGGTCGGGAGATGCTGTGCGCATTCTGTTACACGGCGCTGTATGAAAAAGTTTACCGGTAGTAAAAGATGGGTAAGATACAGGATAGGGTTGTTAAGATAAAGTAATCCGGGCTTGCAGGATCTTGTTTAATTGCATCGGGTTTATAATCAAAACTAAGTTCAAAAAAATCTTCAAACTTAAAGTCATGAAAAGACATGTTTCCCCTGATCCGATAAAATGGATAAGGTCCTTCGGTTTCCTGAGTGGATTCGGAGGATTTATATTACTGACCTTGTCTTCCGTGAACTTGTATGCATCCGACGCGAACAGGAATAATTTTTCCGGCGAAAACCGCGTAGCCATTGGAATGATCAGTCCGGGCACTGCGTACAATTTATCCGGTATCGTCAATCTCCCGGTGCGTGGTAAAATAACCGACAACAATGGAAATTCGTTGGCTGGTGTAAGTATTGTTGTTGAAGGCACCAATACGGGAACCACTTCCGGGGCGGATGGCGAATATGAGATTCTGGACGTGCCGGAAAACGCGATCCTTGTATTTAGCTTTATAGGATATATCGAGTTGAAGGTCCCGGTAAGCGGAAAATCAAGCGTCAATGCAGTTCTTCAGGAAAATAATACGAAACTGGGGGAAGTTGTGGTGGTGGGTTATGGAACCCAGCGTAAAGTGAATCTGACCGGCGCGATCAGCCAGATCAGCGGCGCCGATATTGAAAACCGGATGACCTCCAACGTGGTCTCCAGCCTGCAGGGAATGGTTCCGAATTTAAACCTCTCTTTCGGAAACAATGGCGGAGAACCGGGCGCGAGCCCCAGCTTCAACATCCGGGGACCCGGTTCTTTGTCCGGAGGGAGTCCCTTCGTGCTGGTAGATGGCGTTCCGCAGGACATGAATAGTATTAACAGCAATGATATTGAGAGTATTTCGATCCTGAAAGATGCATCGGCATCGGCAATCTACGGAGTCCGGGCTGCCTATGGCGTTATTCTGATTACGACGAAAAAGGGAAAAGCCGGAAAGCCGTTAATATCGTATAGCGGTGATTTTGCTTTACAGAAGCCAACCACATTACCGAAAATTGTTAATTCGGTTCAGTTCGCCACGATGGTGAACGATGCCTTCAAAAATGCCGGGCAGGCCGTAAAATTTCCGGACGCTGTTATCGACAAAATGAAACAGCAAATGGCGAACCCCGGCTCACTCCCGTCCATGGTGCCCAATCCCTTATCTCCGAATGAATGGGATAATAGCCAGCTCTACGGTAATACCAGTTCCTACGATCTGTTTTATAAAAAATATGCCTTCAACCAGAATCATAACCTCAGTGTTTCCGGCGGCGGCAATGCGTTTACTTATTTTCTTTCGGGCGGTATGTACAACCAGGGCTCTCAGTACAACTTTGGCGACGAGTATTATCACCGCTATACCGTAACAGCGAATGTCAGCAGTCACGTGGCGAAATGGCTGACCATTGGATTGAACACCCGGTATACCAAAAGAAAATACCAGATGCCGCATGTTTATCCGCTGATCGGAGATTATTATCACGACATTCCAAGAAGATGGCCGATATGGCCCGTATATGATGGTAATGGACACCTGGCCATCAATACAATGGCCCTGATGAAAGAAGGCGGAAGGAACGTGACAGACGAAAATCAATTGCTGAACTCATTCGTTTTTGAGATTAATCTGACAAAGAACTGGAAAATCAATGCCGATGTGAATATCAGCCAGGATTATAATTCCAACAGCGACCATGCAAAAACGGTCTATATGTATAAGGTCGATAATACGCCTGCCGCTCAATCCTATTCCGTTCCGAATAGCTATGCCGTTTCCAATTACAAAGCGTTTTATAATTCCAATAACCTGTATACTTCTTATGAGTTGAAACCCGGCAGGCATTACATCAAGCTGATGGCGGGGGTGCAGTCCGAATTGAGTGAGGATCAGACCGTTTCTATTTCGAAGAGCCAGCTGATTACAGATAATGTACCCTTTCTCACCACGGCTACCGGGGCAAGTACCATCGGCGGCTCGAAAGGACACTGGGGAACAATGGGCGTGTTTGGCCGGTTGAATTATAATTATGATGAGAAATACCTGCTGGAAGTTTCCAGCCGTTACGACGGAACTTCCAGGTTCCAGGAAAGCCGCCGCTGGGGCCTCTTTCCTTCCGTTTCGGCAGGATATAATATAGCTAAAGAAAACTACTGGGAATCTTTGGCTGATAAGATTTCCCTGCTCAAGTTAAGAGCTTCTTACGGAACCCTGGGTAATCAGAGTATTTCCGGAAGCTATTACCCTTACCTCGCAAGCCTCGGGATCAATACCAACCTGGATTGGGTAATGGGGGCCGAACGCCCGCTGTTCGTTACCGCTCCGGGGTTGGTATCTCCTGAATTAACCTGGGAAACCACCACCACCCTGAATTTCGGTTTGGATGCGGCTGCATTAAACAACCGGTTTTCCTTTTCCTTCGACTGGTATAAAAGGGCCACGGACGATATGTTCGGACCGCTGGAATCATACCCGGCTGTACTGGGCGTTAATCCGCCGCGCAGGAACAATGCATCCATGGAAACAAAAGGCTTTGAGCTCAGTGTGGGCTGGAACGACAGGATTGGAGATGTCAGTTATCACGCCAGGATATTACTGTCTGATAACCGGACAAAAATTACCAAATACAAAAATGCAACCGGAACGTTAACGGATTATTATGAGGGACAGGAACTCGGTCAGATTTTAGGATACGAAACAGTTGGCCTTTTTCAATCAGATGATGAAGTGACGAAAGGTCCGGACCAGTCCTTTATCGGTACAAAATGGGGACCGGGCGATGTACAGTATAAAGACCTGAACGGAGATGGCAAAGTGAACAAAGGCATCAACACGCTGAGTGATCCGGGCGACCAGGCCGTGATCGGCAATAATACCCCGCGTTACAGTTATGGAGTTAGCCTGGGTCTTTCCTGGAAGGGATTTGATTTCGATATGCTCTGGCAGGGAGTTGCGAAACGGGATGTTTGGCTGGGTGGTAATTTCTTCTTCGGCGACAACGGTAATTACAATCAGATTACCATCTTCAAAGAGCACCTTGATTACTGGAGGCCCGATAACACGGGCGCGTATTTTCCCAAACCCTATATGACCAGCCTGAAGAACAAAGACATCCAGGTTCAATCCAGGTATCTGCAGAATGCCTCCTACCTGCGGCTCAAGAACCTGCAATTGGGTTATACTTTGCCGGCAGGCTGGGTCGACCGCGTGTCGCTCGGATCAGTTCGAATTTATTTCACGGGAGAAAACCTGCTGACGTTCACTAAGCTGCTGAAGGTATTTGATCCGGAAGATCTAGCCGGCGCTTACGGTCCCGGGAAGGTATACCCGCTTCCTACCACTTATACGCTGGGCATTAAATTAAATTTAAAATAATAGCGCTATGAAATATATCAAATATATCACACCGGGTCTTTTCATTCTGCTGATGCTGAATTCATGCTCGAAGCAACTGGATCTTTCTCCGCAGGATACGATTACCAATTCGCAATACTGGAGTCAGCCCAATGACCTGACGATATACGTTAATCAGTTCTATACAGCGTTCCCCGTGAACAGCGGATATTTCGTTAGTCCGTTCTGGGCCGATATTAATAGCGATGACATGATCCCGGGAACCTACGACAAACGGCTGGCCGGAGAAAATACAATCAGTACCGGCAATGCCAGTTGGGATTTCTCCAGAATCCGCAGCGTAAACTACGGCCTGGAAAATTATCAGCGGATAAAAGGATTGTTCAGCCAGCTGTCGGCCGGTGTTGGAGAACTTAAATTTTTCAGAGCCTATTTCTATTATGGTCTCGTAAAGCTTTACGGAGATGTTCCCTGGCTCAGCAATACCATCAACATTGATTCAAAAGAATTATATGATGCCCGCACAAAAAGGAATATCGTCATAGATTCCGTGCTGGCTGATCTGGACAGCGCCATTGCCTACCTCCCGTTAAAGGCGTCGGCATCACCAAACCGCCTGAATAAAGAATGTGCTTTGCTTTTTAAATCCAGGGTTGCGTTGTATGAAGGAACATGGGAGAAATACCATGCTTCCACCCCATTCGGCGTGAATGGAGCTGATTTCCAAAAGTATCTGCAGGCAGCCGCTACAGCTTCGAAGGCGTTAATAGATCTGGGCACGGCACAACTATATATTCCGAACGATCCATATCATTATTTCAAGGATATTTTCGGGAATACGGATTTGTCTTCCAACCCCGAAATGCTATTGTGGAAAAAGAATGTGGAAGCGCTGGGTATGGGGCTTCATATTCAGGGTGCATTATACCAGGGTGGTGACCGGGGATTGTCCAAATCGCTGGTCGAAAGCTTCCTGTGCAGGGACGGCCTTCCGATTTCAGCCAGCCCGCTCTATAAAGGCGATGATAACCTGACGGACGTAGTCGCTGACCGCGATCCGCGTTTGTCTCAATCCATGTGGGTGCCGGGTCAGCCCTATACGGTAAAAAATAATGTGGTACTGGAATATTTCTCGCTGCCCTGGCTGGATCAATCAGGCGAATACAGATGCACTTCCGGGTACCAGTTGGCAAAAGGAAGAACGGTGAGGGTGGAACTGGCAAAGGAGGATGGTGAAACGGCGTCTATTATTTTCCGTTATGCAGAGGCGCTGCTGAATTATGCGGAAGCGAAGGCGGAATTAGGATCGCTTACGCAGGCAGATGTGGATATCAGTATAAATCAGTTGCGCAGACGGGTTCAGATGCCGGATTTGGATATCAGCGCCATTGCAACCGATCCGGATTGGTTATACCCGGCGCTGACTCCGCAGATCAATGAAATCCGGAGAGAGCGCCGTGTAGAGCTGGCCTGCGAAGGGTATCGCCTGGATGATCTGGAACGCTGGGCAGATATCGACAGGCTGGTTGGCCAGCGTCCGTTGGGAGCGAAATTTAAACAGTCGGATTTCCCAACCCTGGTTCCCGGGTCAAGCGTCCTGGTGAATGCAGACGGCTATATCGATCCTTACCAAAAAGCATTGCCTGCCGGATATAAATTCAAAGCAGACAGGGATTATTTATTGCCCGTGCCGCAACTGGAACTTAATCTGAATGAGAACCTGGAGCAGAATCCGGGCTGGTAATAACATGGATCCGTTAACAAAATGCAGGGCATCCGGTGCAAAGTTCTTGCCGGTAAATGAGATATGCTTATGAACAGATTGCAGTGTTTATGTTTCATGATCCTGATGACATCATCTCTCTTTGGCCAGAAAAATCCGAATATCATTTTTATTCTGGCGGATGATCTCGGATACGGCGACGTAAAATGCTTTAATCCGGGTGGCAAAATAGCCACGCCGAACATGGACGAACTGGCGGCTGGCGGAATGATGTTTACAGATGCCCATTCAAGTTCTGCGGTCTGTACTCCTTCGAGATACAGCATTCTGACAGGGAGATATCCGTGGCGTTCAAAACTGCAAAAGGACGCACTCTGGGGATACGCCCCACACCTGATCGACCCCGCAAGGTTAACAGTAGCCTCTTTCTTAAGAAACAATGGGTATTTCACAGCGTGTCTTGGAAAATGGCATCTCGGCATGGACTGGGTTGTAAATCAGCCCGCATCAAAAGATTCGCTGCACTTTCTCAGGCCCACATCCGGCAGCCCCCTGATCAAAACAGGCTGGGAAGTGGATTACAGCAAGCCTATCCAGAATGGGCCGAACAGTGTCGGCTTCGATTATTTTTATGGAATCAGTGCGTCATTGGATATGCCCCCCTTTGTTTTTATCGAGAATGATCGCACGGTGGAGACACCCGCAGCGGTAAAGACATTTTTTCGACCGGGGCCTGCCGGGAAGGATTTTGAGGCCGTAAATGTATTGCCTGCCGTGGTTAAAAAAACGCAGGAGATCATTACGTCAAAAGCTGCATCCAATACCCCGTTTTTTATTTATATGGCCATGCCTTCACCGCATACGCCCATTGTGCCGGATGCTGATTTTAAGGGGAAAAGCGGCGTGACGGATTACGGCGACTATGTGATGGAAACAGACTGGGGCGTCGGGCAGGTAATGAAGACCCTGGATTCGTTGGGCATAGCGGACAATACCATTGTTTTTTTTAGTTCCGATAACGGCTTCGCACCCTATGTATTACGAAACTATAATGTTGAAAAGTCGGGGCATTTCCCGAGTTATATTTTCAGGGGATACAAATCAGATATATGGGAAGGAGGACATCGTGTTCCCACGATCGTCCGCTGGCCTGGTCATATTCAATCTGGATCCACCTGTTCCCAATTCATTTCGCTTACGGATTTTATGGCTACCTGTGCCGGGTTACTGAATAAAAAACTGCCGGATAATGCAGGGGAGGACAGCTATAATATCATGCCATATCTCGCGGGCGAAACGAAGCGGCCTGTTCGTAAGTCAATTGTTTATGCCTCGATGTATGGGAATTTTTCCATCCAGGAAGGTAAATGGAAACTGGAGCTCTGCCCGAATTCAGGAGGATATGCATCCCCGAAAGAGTGGCGCGCCTATAAGGAAGGGTCGCCATTAATTCAGTTATATGATATGGAGTCTGATATTTCAGAAAAGCTGAATGTGGAGGCGCAATTTCCCGAAGTAGCAAAGAGAATGACGAAATTATTGGAGACCATTATTAAAAACGGAAGAAGCACGCCCGGTCCGAAATTAAAAAATGATGTGCCGGTGGATCTTTGGAAGAAGGGCTAATGCACGCCTGATAGAACAGCGGTAAAATTTGCGTTGCTGTGTGCATATGCATTTATAAAAGAAAAATCGAATGGTGTGCGAACGGCATATCTATTTGAGCATACGTTTTAAAATAATTCATATTATGATTTTGCGCGTTTCCCTGTTATCCTTACTATCCGGCTTATTTATTTCGGCGGGCTTTGGACAGGCGTCCCATGCTTTAACTTCTTATAATATTGTCCCTGCGCCTGTAAAAATAGAACCTGCCAGTGGAAATTTCGTACTGAGCACTACGGTAAAAATTGTAGTATCCATTCCGGATGCAGAAGTCAGCGATGCGGCGGCTTTCTTTTCGAAAGAAATTAATATGGCCACAGGCTTTCATATTGAGCCGGGTGGAAAGGCCACAAAAAATGACAGGGCTATCTTCCTGGTACTAAATAAAACAGCAAATGAATTACTCGGAGGAGAAGGATATACGCTGGACGTTGAGCCTGCACGCATATTCGTCCGGGCCAATAAGGCCGCCGGGCTGTTTTATGGTTTGCAAACCCTGCTGCAATTATTGCCTCCGGAAATTGAGGGCCACAATATAATAGCTTCGGTGAAATGGAATATACCCTGCGTGCGCATCACCGACTATCCGCGTTTTGGCTGGAGGGGATTAATGCTGGACGTAAGCCGTCATTTCTTTTCAAAGGAATTTATTAAATCGTATATCGACGAAATGGTGAAATACAAGTACAATGTATTTCACTGGCACCTGACGGACAATCATGGCTGGCGCATAGAAATTAAAGGCTTGCCTAACCTCACGGAAACAGGAGCCTGGCGCGTGCCCAGAACCGGCCGGCGCGGAAGTTTCCTGCCGGCGCAACCTGGTGAGCAGCCGACTTATGGCGGCTATTATACCCAGGAAGATATATCGGAAATTGTGGAATATGCGCGAAAGCGTTTTGTGACCATTGTTCCGGAAATTGACGTGCCGGCGCACAGCCTGGCCCTCATCGCCTCCTATAAAAATCTTTCCTGCACGCAAATTCAATACCAGGTAAATCCCTTAAAGAAATTTACAGAAAGGGAAGACGAAATCCTTTGTGTGGCCAATGATTCCACCTGGATCGTACTCGACAAAATATTTACGCAGGTGGCTGCCTTATTTCCGGGAGCGTATATTCACATGGGTGGCGACGAAGCGTTCAAAGGCTTTTGGGAAAACTGTCCGAAAGATCAGGCGCTGATGAAACGGGAGGGAATCAGCACACTGGAAGGATTACAGAGTTATTTTGTAAAAAAGCTGGAGAAAATCATTGTTGCAAAAGGAAAGAAAATGATCGGCTGGGATGAGATCATGGAGGGCGGCCTTGCTCCGGAAGCTACGGTAATGAGCTGGCGCGACATAAAGGGAAACGGGATACACAGTGCTATTAATGCTGCAAGGCTGGGACACGAGGTGGTGGTGACTCCCCATTTCAGCGCATACCTCGATCTGTACCAGGGAGATCCGGTTGTGGAGCCATTTACTTATGGTAAAGTGAGGCTGAAGACCTGCTATGAATTTGAACCGGTTCCTGATAGTGTGGATGCAAAATTAATACTGGGAGGTCAGGGGAATTTGTGGACGGAAGCTGTTCCCAATAACCGGCACGCGGAGTACATGACCTGGCCGCGCGGACTGGCGCTGGCGGAAACGTTCTGGTCCCAAAAGCAAAATCGCAATTGGCCTGATTTTACCAGGCGCATGGAATGGCAGTTTCAACGTATGGACGCAGCGCAGGTGAAGTATGCCCGAAGTGCCTACGATGCTATTATCAGTGCGGTAAAAGGCAGTGATGATTCCCTGAAAGTGAAACTGGAAACAGAAATACCGGACATTGATATTTATTATACGTTCGACGGCACCAATCCGGATAATTTTTATCCTGTGTATGAAGGTTCGCCGCTGGACATTCCCACCGGCGCATCTGAGATCCGGGTGATTACGTATCGCGATGGCAAGCCGGTGGGTAAACAGATCAATTTTATGCTGGCGGGGCTAAAAAGCAGGTTGCCAAAATCGTAAGAATTTTTCAGCATACCGGCATTCCCTTTTATTTCGGATCTCCGATTTATGAAATGCTGAGTATGGACTTTAAAATTTAACCTTAAAAATATAAAAGCATGAGAACCAAAGGAAAGTTTTTTGTTGCTGTTATCATGATGTGTTTTGCATACGCGCCAGCCGTCAATGCACAACACTGGTATAAGGGAAACCTCCATACGCATTCTCTCTGGAGCGACGGGGATGATTATCCAGAGATGATTACCGAATGGTATAAGATACATGGCTACAATTTCATCGGATTGTCTGAGCATAATAAGATCCAGGAAGGATCAAACTGGATACTGGTAAAAACGGATGTCGGCAAAAAAGCGTATAATAAATATTTAAACCGGTTTGGCTCACTGGTGGATTATGTGCACTGGGCAAACGATTTGAGGGTGCGGCTCAAAACACTGGAAGAGTATCGCGGGTTGTTTGAAGAGAAAGGGAAATTCATGATTTTGCAAAATGAAGAGATCACTTCCAATCTTAACTCACATCCCCTGCACATGGTTGCCACCAATATCAAATATGTGATCGAGGGGCAGTATGGGACGAGCAATACCGAAATTATTCAGAAAACGGTAAACCAGGTTTATGAGCAAAGAAAGGAAACCGGCCGGAAAACAATTGTTCAGCTGAACCATCCAAATTTTGGCTATGCGGTTACAGCGGCTGATATCATGCCGGTGAAAAACCTGCGTTTCTTTGAAGTACATAACGGGGCGCCGGCCACTCATAATTATGGAAACGCCGTGAACGACAGCACGGAGGTGATCTGGGATAAGGTAAACCTTCATTTTTACAAAGAAGGCCGGCCTTTACTTTATGGGAACGGCGTGGACGATACTCACAATTACCACGAAATGAATCCGGGTCTCAATAATCCCGGCCGCGCCTGGATCGTGGTGTATGCGGCCGAACTGACCCCTTCCGCCATTGTTGACGCAATGGAAAGCGGCAGGTATTATGCGTCGACCGGTGTGGTGCTGGAAGACCTTAGCTTCTCCACGAAGAACATATCACTGAAGGTTAAAGAGGAAGATGGCGTAACATACAGAATTCAGTTCATCGGCGTCCGGAAGGGGAAAGATCGTTCGGAAATATTGAAGGAAGTGGCGGGAACGGAAGCAACGTATGTGTTAGGCAACGATGATCTGTTTGTCCGGGCAAAAATTATTTCTTCCAAATTGAAGGAAAATGTAAGTGCAATCGGCGATGTTGAAACGGCCTGGACGCAACCGGTAACGCGGAGATAGATAGTTTGTAAAGCAGGAACGGAAGGGAAATTTATTAGGTAAGAGATATCATAAGAATTTATATGGGGAAGAAAATGCCAGGATGGTTTGATTGCAGGGTTATCTCGAAATCGCTTTTCCCATTATTGATTGCCTCATCAATTTATGGATCCGGCCAATCGGGTTCTGGTATTCCGTTTAGGAGCGAGCCATTAACGGTACAGGGAGATCTGTCGGCGCTAATGGTAGCCGGGATCGACAGTTTTTTAACGGGAGAAACGGAGCGTGCGGCAGCGTCGAGGAACCATTTATGGCATCGCGATTTTTCAGATACGGCATCTTTCAACCGCTCCGTTTCGGCGCAGCGGGATGAGTTGTCGCAAATCCTTGGCGTTTCAGATGTAAGAATGAAGCCGCAACTGGAGGTGATGACCGGCACAAAACTGCAGCCGCTTGTGGTTCAGGCGGGCAGTTGTATAGTACGTGCTGTACGCTGGAAAGTACTGGGAGCATTGACGGCGGAGGGATTATTACTGCAACCAAAAGGGAAAGTGCGCGCAAGGATAGTCGTTATTCCGGATGCGGATGAACTGCCGGAAGTTTTAGCGGGCGTGGATCAGCGGGGAGGCCGGGGCTACGGGGTGGCCAGACAACTGGCTGCGGCAGGATGTGAGGTGCTGGTGCCAGTACTGCTGAGCCGGCAGGATGATTTTTCGGGAAGCCCGTCTTTAAACAGGTATACCAATCAAACACACCGGGAATGGATCTACCGGCAGGCGTTTGAAGTCGGCCGTCATGTGATCGGATACGAGCTGCAAAAAATATTTTCGGCTATTGACTGGATGGAGTCAGCAAATAGAAAAGATGGCAATAGCGCAGCGATCGGTGTGGCCGGTTACGGGGAGGGCGGATTACTTGCGCTGTATGCGGCAGCTCTGGACACGCGCATATCCTCAACGTTAGTCAGTGGTTATTTTGATGCGCGGGAAACGCTCTGGAAGGAACCCATTTACCGCAATGTATTTGGCCTGTTAAAATATTTTGGTGATGCGGAGCTGTCGGTGATGGCCTGGCCGCGGCGGTTGGTGGTAGAAGAGTCAAAGGCTCCTGAAATTGCGGGAGCGCCTGAGGCGGTTAAAGGACGTTCCGGAGCGGCGCCGGGCAGTCTGCACACACCGGAGTTCAGCAGCGCTAAGTCGGAATGGAACCGGGCGCGGGCAATGCTGCCGCAAAACGAAGTGCATCTGCGCTGGTGTGCAGATGGCGGCAGTGCATTTGCAGAACCGTTTTCGGCGGCTGCATTAAATGAGTTCACAGGGGCACTGCAAATCGGTTTTCCGAAAATAACTTCAGCGGCGTTGCTGAAGCCCGTGATAGTTACAGACTGGGTTGATACTGCAAAGAGACAGGAGTGTATGGTGCGCAGTATGGAGCGACAGGTACAGCAGGAAATTATCTTAGGTGAAAGGACACGCAATAAAAATTTCTGGCAGCAGCTGAAGGGGGATACGTCGGATCAGCGGCCTGTCAAAGCGGCTTTAAGAGAAAAGTTCTGGCGGCAGATCGGCAAACTTCCGACGCCAACGATGCCTTTCAATCCACGTGCCCGGGTATTGGAAAAGAATTCGCAGTGGACGAGCTATGAAGTGATGCTGGATGTCTGGCCCGGGGTATTTGCCTGGGGGATTCTGATCATTCCGGCTGATATGAAACCGGGAGAGCGGCGTCCGGTGGTGGTTTGTCAGCATGGACTTGAAAGCGTACCGATGGATGTGGTCACTACGGACCCGAAGTCGAAGTTCTATCATTTTTACAAAGGGTTTGCTTCGCGGCTGGCAGCGCGGGGGTACATAACCTTTGCTCCCTGCAACCTGTACCGGGGAGAAGATAAGTTCCGGGTGTTGCAACGCAAGGCCAACCCGCTGGGCCTGTCCTTGTTTTCGGTGATGACGGGTCAGCATCAGCGGATCGTGGAGTGGCTGAAGGAACAATCCTTTGTTGATCCGCAGCACATCGGATTCTACGGGCTATCCTATGGCGGCAAGTCAGCCATGCGCATTCCGGCATTGATAGAAGACTATACATTCTCCATTTGCTCGGGAGATTTTAATGAATGGATTCGTAAGTGCAGCAGCACAGATTATAATTTCAGCTACCTGTTCACGGGAGAATACGAGATGCCGGAATGGGATCTGGGCCATACATTCAGTTATGCGGAGATGGCTGCGTTGATTGCGCCGCGCCCATTCATGGTGGAACGGGGGCATTACGATAACGTTGCTACGGATGAATGGGTGGGATATGAATTTGAAAAAGTGCGCCGGCACTACGATCTGCTGGGATTACCCCAATCCGTTCGCATAGAATATTTTCCGGGGCCCCACACCATCAATGGAATTGGCAGTTTTGAATTTATTGATCGGCTGATGAAGTAAGGATCCGGAAACGGGTTGCCCGGAAATGACAGAAAAAAATTGAGGACAGCAAAATAATGATGCTTAAAATATAATGAAATGGAATTAACGAACAAGGTAGCGCTGATTACCGGCGGCACACATGGCATAGGGGCTGAAACGGCGCTCAGTCTGGCAAGACAAGGCGCCAGAATAAGTTTAGTAGCGAGAAATATTGATGATGTTCAGCTTTTACCGAAGCTGAAAGAAATAGGAACGGAATATTTGCTGATATCTGCGGATCTGAGTAAGGAGGAAGAATGCAGGCGGGTTGTAGATGAAACGCATCGCAGATTTGATACCATTGATATTCTCGTTCACAGTGCCGGATCGGCGGCGTCGGGAAGCCTTTTAAATGGGGCAAGGGAGGTTTGGTATCAGGCTTTTGATATTCATATACATGCTATCCTCCATCTTTGCGCAGCAGCGGTTCCCTATATGAAAAAGCTGGGCGGTTCAATAATTTTGATATCTTCAGCTGCGGGAATACGCGGTGTGAAAAATGCGCTTCCTTATGCGGTTGTCAAAGGGGCTATTCCGCAATTCACCAGGGCAATGGCGCTGGAACTTTCCGGAGCCAATATCAGGGTAAATTGCGTTTCACCGGGCGTTATCCGGACTCGTTTTCAGGATTATCTTACAGCAGAGCAGATAAAGAATAATATTGAAAACCGGATTCCGCTGAGGCGGGAGGGTACTTCGGCAGATGTTGCAGATGCAATCTGCATGCTGATAAAGAATGATTTTATTACCGGAGAAAATGTGGTAGTTGACGGAGGGATGACCATGCGCATTGTGTAGCCGAACAATTGAAGCCAGTTAAAATGAGAATAAAAAAGTTAGAATTATTTAAGGTGGCTCCCCGATGGCTTTTCCTGAAAATAACGACGGATAATGGAATCGAAGGCTGGGGCGAGCCGGTCGTGGAAGGGAAAGCGGATACGGTAAAAGCCGCCGTGGAAGAAATGGCTGGCTATATAATCGGAAAAGAAGCCGGGAAAATTGAAGATATCTGGCAATTACTGTACAGGGGTGGATTCTACCGCGGAGGCGCTGTGCTGATGAGTGCGATTGCCGGCATCGACCAGGCTTTATGGGACATCCGGGGCAAGTCCCTGGGCGTGCCGGTATATGAACTTTTGGGCGGAGCGGTTCGTGATAAGATGAAGGTTTATAGCTGGATCGGGGGCGATAAGCCATCGGGCCTTGTCGGGGAAGCAATGAAAAGGATTTCGGCAGGATATAGGGCAGTAAAAATGAATGCCTGTGCGGATATGGAGTGGATCGATACAGCAAAAAAAGTTCAGGACGCCATTGCCAATATTCACTCCGTAAGAGAGGCGATTGGATATGAAACAGGCCTCGGCATAGACTTTCACGGACGGGTGCACAAGGGGATGGCAAAAGGCTTTATGCGCGATCTGGAATATCTTAAGCCGATGTTTATTGAAGAGCCGGTTTTATCTGATAATAAAGAGGCTTTTGTTCATCTGGCGCAATATACCAGCACGCCCATTGCTACCGGTGAAAGACTTTACAGTCGTTGGGATTTTAAGCCCTTGTTTGCACAGGGGGCTATTGATATCGTTCAACCGGACCTGAGCCATGCCGGTGGAATTTCAGAAGTAAGGCGGATTGCCTCCATGGCCGAAGCCTATGATATTGCGCTCGCGCCCCACTGTCCGCTGGGTCCTATTTCTTTTGCTGCCGCACTGCAAATCGATTTCAGCTGTATCAACGCGATCATCCAGGAAACCAGTTTGGGGATCCATTACAATAAAGGAGCTGACCTGCTGGATTATCTTTTAAACCCTGAAATATTCCAGGTTAGGAATGGATACGTCGACCGCCCGTTACTGCCGGGATTGGGTATTCAGATCAATGAAGAAAAGGTCAGGGAGATGGCATTGCAGGGGCATGATTGGAAGAATCCCGTATGGAGAAATGAAGATAATAGTATTACAGAATGGTAAAAGAGGATTCCATATTGAGTTGTGACTGGGGAACATCTTCCTTTCGCTTAAAACTCGTAACCCGGGCCGGTCATGAAGTAGTGGGGGCATTGAATTCCGGAGAAGGTATCGCCGTCACCCATGACAGGTGGAAAAACGAAGCCGGCCTTCTGGGAATTACCAGGGAAGAATTTTATCTTAAACAGCTGCAGAAAAATATTGATGTCTTATCGAAAAAGTTAATGACTCCCCTTGTCGGGATCCCTGTGCTGATGTCCGGAATGACCAGCTCTTCAATCGGCATCAGGGAGCTCCCTTATGCCCCTTTGCCGTTTTCAATGGATGGGAGTAATGCGATTGTGAAGGAGCTCCCTGCCGGAAAAGATTTTCCCCATGCCGTTTGGATGATATCAGGTGTTAGCAGTCATAAGGATATTATGAGAGGGGAAGAAACACAATTGGTGGGCCTGGCATCCCTGGATAATAAAATGTTTCCCAATGAGGGGGCGGTATGCATCTTCCCGGGCACCCATTCAAAACATGTAAGAGTGGAAAAGGGGAGGGTTGTGGATTTTAAGACTTACATGACCGGAGAATTGTTTCAATTAATGATTCATCATAGTATATTAAAAGACGCGATTGCAGAAGATAATAAACAGGGGCTGCTGGCCGGATCGGAAACCGATGCATTTTGTCTGGGTATCAAAGAATCCGGGACCTCTAACCTGCTACACAACCTTTTCTCGATCCGGGTAAATCATTTATTTGGAAGATCAACCAAATGGGAAAATCTGTTTCATTTGAGTGGGTTGCTGATTGGATCGGAGTTAAGAAGTTTAACGAATGAAGAAAGAGGCCGCATCCTGTTGTGCAGCGGCAGTAATATGTATCAACTTTATAGGCTGGGTATAGAAGTATTGGATTTGCAAAAGCAGGCGGTCTTTATTGGTCCGGAGGTGATGGATAGCGCTGCTATGAAAGGACAGCTTACAATATTTCAAAACAAAATGACTTAATCTATTGAAAGAGGTAACGGGAAGCGCTTTGTTTTCATGGAAAAGGTTCTTAAAGCTTCCGGTGGTTGGAATTGTAAGAAATATTGCAATGGAAGACCTGGGCAGTATTCTTCCCTTGTACCAGGAAGCCGGTATGTCTACCATTGAAATTACGATGAATACGCCTGGTGCTGAACAAATGCTCCGGTATGCGGCTGAGCAGTACGGTTCTCAATTGAATATTGGCGCCGGAACGGTTTGTAACCAGCGGGAGCTTGAAAAGGCATTGCTTGCTGGCGCGCGATTTATTGTTACGCCCATAACCGATGAGCACGTCATTCGTCGCTGCCGGCAGGAAGCCATTCCGGTATTTGCCGGCGCCTTTACCCCTGCCGAAATATATAAAGCGTGGGAATTCGGAGCCGACATGGTAAAAATATTTCCGGCTACCTCTTTGGGGACCCAATATTTAAAAGATTTGAAAGGCCCGTTCCCTCAGATAAAATTAATGCCAACCGGTGGCGTGAGCACCGGGAATTGTGTGGATTTTCTAAATGCCGGAGCTGAAGGTTTGGGAATGGGAGGCCAGTTATTTGATAAGGTCAGGATCAGGAATAAAGACTGGATGGCGTTATCAACGGCTTTTAAATGTCTGGTAAGGAAAATAAATAACTGGCAAATGGCATCCGTATAGTTGTTTTTCATGCTGTTGTAAAGTATACTTTATGAACCGACGCAGATTTTTGATCAATGGATCCGGGTTAACGGCCGGAGCACTATTTAATTTCTCTGCCCTGGCCCACCCCGCGTTCAAGAACGCGATGGGAGTTCCCGGTAAATCAAAATTTTCTCACCGTTTACCGGAAACGGATGGTCATTACCTGCGAACCTGTGGTTATGTGGAAGATGTTCCGGTAGCTGAATACGCCTGGGCCCCGGATGCCGCCTATGAAGATTTTCTTGATATGAAATTCGGTATCCGCGTTCACTGGGGCTTATATTCCATTCTACAGTTTCAAAAGGAGTCCTGGCCATTTCTCACTGCGTCTTTCAGGGAGCGACAAGCCTACCAGGAGTTGTACAAAGCCTGGTATCCTGCCGGATTTGATGCGGATCAATGGGTGGGCTTCTTTAAAGAGAGCGGGGCAAAGATGTTTTCCTTCACAACGAAACATCACGATGGTTTTTCGATGTATGACACAAAAACCCGGGTTAAGCAAAGGGTTAACTGGCTTTCGCCTGGCGGCCCTGCGCTGGAAGACTGTGACCAGGCTTACAGTATCATGGACACACCGTTTCAGCGCGATGTGGTGAAGGAGCTCTCGGAGGCTGCGCACAAAGAGGATATGAAAATCGATTTGTACTTCTCCCATCCCGACTGGTACGATGCTGATTTCAGACCGTATAACTATCATCCGCTGCAGGTGCCGGATGCCGGCACACTTGCCGTAACGGGCAGGAACAATGTGCCGGTGCTGGAACATCCTGAAAAGCGATATGGCAAATCGGGTCTTGTGGTTATGCCCGATGCGGATCCGGAAGCGGTAAAGCGGATGATGCAGCGTCACCGCGGCCAGCTGGAAGAACTCATCACGCGCTATGGAAAGATCGATATGATTTGCCTGGATATGTTTTTAGGCCCGGCTGTATGGCCGGCATTGCGGGAGACGATGTTATACCTGCGTAAACTCCGGCCGGACATCATGTACCGGGCGCGGGGCATTGGCAATTACGGAGACTATTACACTCCCGAAGGCTTTGTGCCGGGGAGCAAGGAAAACACGGATGTTCCGTGGTTTGTGATTTATCCGCTGGGGGGCACTTTTTCTTATGAACCGGCCGGCGAAAAATACAAAGGAACCAAATGGATTGTGCATAACCTGATAGATGCTGTTGCCAAAGGGGGGAATTTTATGGCAGGCATTGGCCCTGACGGGAGCGGGAGATTTCACCCGGAAGCCATTGCACAACTGAGGCAAACCGGTTCCTGGTTGAAGATTAACGGAGAGGGGATATATGCCACGCGTGCACGGGAAGGCGACCTGTGGAAACAGGGAGACCAGATCCGCTACACGCGGTCGAAAGACAACAAAGTGATTTATGCATTTTCCTTCGAATGGCCCGGAGAGCAACTTATTCTTCAGACGGTGAAACCGGGCGGGAAGGCGAAGATATCCCTGATGGGCGATGACAGGGCGCTTCAATGGAAGCATGATGGGTCCCGTGGATTGATGATCGAGCTGCCGGCAGCGCTGAGGGAAAACCTTTCGCCGGCGGCGCAAATCGCTTACGGATTTAAAATTGAAATATGATTTGCATTCAACTTCATTAAATGAAAAGAAATCCGTTGAGTGACGGGGACAGACATGGATCCCGGATGCGTTGGGTTATGTTGTCCTTTGCCCTGGTAGCGACCATCCTTAATTACGTAGACCGTCTGGCCTTTAATTATTTAAGTGCAGAGGGAGCGCTGCGTAAACTAATCCCTGACGATGCATTTGGTTATATCGGAACTGCATTTTTTGTCGGATACCTGATTTCAAACCTGGCTTCGGGATTTATCATTGATAAACTGGGAACCCGGATTGGGTATTCATTGTGTATGGCGTTCTGGACAACCGCATCCCTTTTACAGGCATTGGCTACCCTGCCTTTTCACTTTGGAATATTCCGTGCTTTACTGGGAATTGGAGAGGCGGGAAACTGGCCCGCAGCCATTAAATTAACGACCGAATGGTTTCCTCCGGAAGAGCGCTCCACGGCAACCGGTATATTTAACAGCGGGGCTGCTGTGGGCGCCATCATAACACCTCCTTTAATCGTCTGGCTTGGAAAAGCCTATGGGTGGCAGGCAGCTTTTCTCATCATTGGCGGGCTGGGATACTTATGGCTTGCCATCTTCTGGTTTGTCTATTATACTCCTGAACGGTCGTTGAAGGAATCAAAAGCAAGGGTTGTGCCGCCTTTAAAATTAATAAAAATCCGTTTTGTTTCCTGGTTCACGCTTTCTAAAGTGTTTATAGATCCGATATGGTATTTTATCACGTTCTGGATTGGCCGCTACCTGGTAGAAGTACATGGTTGGGGGTTGGAAAAAATTGGCTGGTTTGTGATGCTCCCATTCATCGTTGCTGATCTGGGAAACATTATCGGAGGACTGTTTACACAATTCATCATCAGGAAAGGTGTTGCCGTTGCCAGGGCGCGGAAAATAGCCGTCGGAATATTTGGAATGATCCTGGGTCTAAGTCTGATCCTGGGACCCTTTGTGATTGTTTCCCCCGCTTCGGCTTTAATTGTTTTAAGTCTGGCGGGATTCGGCTATGCAGCCTATACTTCCAACAGTATGGCATTCCCGGGAGATGTGGTGCCGCAAAGCGCAACCGCTTCAGTATGGGGAGTCGCCAGTGTGGGAGCTGGTTTGGGAGGGGTGATATTTCAATCGCTTTCCGGGATCGCTGTGAAAAATCTTTCTGCCGCTTTCGATTATGCAACAGCATACAATGCAGTTTTTGTCGGGTATGGAATTATGGCGTTGATCGGCCTTTCCATTGTATTGTTTTTGATGGGCCCACTGGTTAAGGATAAAGCGCTGCAGGATTATGTGGATGCAGGCGAAAGAGATCCGGCTTCCATAACAGCAACCGTTCATTAAGTCATGTTAAAAATAAATCTCCTGCATCCGGATATCCTGATGGCATTGGCTGGCAACGGACACGGCGCCAGAATCCTGATAGCAGACGCTAATTTCCCGTTCAGCACCTGCACGCCGGCGACATGCAAAAAAGTTTTTTTGAATTTATCACCCGGCGTATTGACCGTAACACAGGTTTTAAAAGTAATTCAGGATCATATACCCATCGAAACGGCAATTATCATGATTCCTCCCGACGAAAGCCAGCAACCAATACATAGTGAGTTCAGAGAGATATTGGGCGACGGGATTATTTTTACTCCTGAAAAGAGAGCAGGTTTTTACAGGGAAACCAAATCTGAAGAAACCTGCCTTCTGATTGCAACGGGCGACACCAGGCGATTTGCCAATATCCTGATTGTAATGGGAAGCAGATAACCGCCGGTAATCCATTATTCGAACTCGATATATATATGTTCAATGTAGCACAAAAAGTTGGCGAACCAGACATCGAACCCCGAATTACAGAATCAAAATCCACCGTCCTTCGACCCAGGCCGTTCTTCTTGTTATTGTTTGTTTATTCTTTATCGAGCTGATGGAATCCACTGCTATTATGCAGCCGGATCAAAGACCCCATCACACAGACTATTTCTTCAAAATCCCCGTTGATAATAATAAGTTACGCAACTTTCAACATAAATTCAGACCACCACCCCAACCCGCGCGAATGAGAAGATCCCTGATCGCAACCTGTCTTATCCTGGTCACTACGGCCACAACCTTATTCTCGCAGCCATTACCCAAAACATTTTTGTGGAGAATCAGCGGCAACGGCCTGAGCCGGCCTTCCTATCTCTTTGGCACCATCCATTTGACCGACCCGCGTTTGTTTGTACTCGGGGATTCCCTCCTGAATGCGATCAGCAGCAGCGAGGGCTTTGCCAATGAGCTGGACCTGAATCAGATCACGCCAATGGTGACGGAAATGGTCAGACAGCAAATCACACATTCGGCTACGGTGAAAGACCTGATTTCAAAAAAAACATTCGACGAATATGCGCCTGCGCTGGCTAAGAAATTCAATAAGCCGGCGGAGGAAATTACCACGGGGGATATTCTCAACGAGAAGAACAAGTGGATCAATGAGGCCGGCAAGGGAAAAAAAATGCAGACTTTTCTCGATGCCTATCTCATGGATCTGGCCAACCGGCAGGGGAAATGGATCGGTGGCATAGAGGATTTTGCTGATCAGAGCGGGCTCACTGAATTCCCTGGTCGACGAGTCCGATATCAGGCAAATGGCCCTGGGCGATGGAAGTGCTGAAAAGACGGGGATCGACCGGCTGACGGCCATCTACCTGGATGGCGACCTGGAGGGTCTCCACCGGTATATGAATGGAATGGACAGCACGGTCAGGGACCGGCTGCTGATCCACAGAAACCACAAAATGGCTTTCCGTATGGACAGCCTCGCCCATACCCGCTCGGTGGTGTTCGCCGTGGGCGCCGCGCACCTTCCGGGCGATGAGGGACTGATACGCCTGCTGAAAGCCAGGGGTTATACCGTGGATCCGGTCTTTAGCTCAAAAAAAATCAAACCGGAAGACTACACCGTTCATGACGTGGCCAGGCCCTGGGTGGCAGTGAATGATCCGGCCGGGCGGTACAAAGTGATGATGCCGGGGACGCCGGGAAATATCCGCTTATACGGGATCTTGTCCATGGAAATGTATTATGATATTTTCAACGGCACGGTATATATGACCTATACGATCCCGCAACCGTATTCCGGCAAAGGCCTGGACAGCGTCGAAAACGCCATGCTGAAACAAATGTTCGGCGGCTCCGATTATAAAAGGGAAAAAGCATTGGAGATCAATGGCATTCCCGGGAGGTCTTTTGTTCAGAAAAATAGCAGCGGGTATAAAAAGATCTATCTGCTCAATAAGGAGAATATCCTGTATTTGGCCGCGGGCTTTTCTTCCTCCGATGCGGAAAAGAGTCTGCAGGCGCTCAATCATTTTTTTGATTCTTATCAGCCGATATTTAACCAAAGCACCCAGACCACCAACAATTATACCTATTTCGATTCCCTTCATTTCTACCGGGTCCTGCTGCCGTCAAAACCCAGCCCCGTTGACAATTTTGCTTCGCCCGATAAAACCCTGAACGCGGTTTTAATGATCTCCGCGGATGCGCAGACGGGCAGCTATTATTTTTGCGGATGCAATGAGTGTAAAGAGGGCTATGCGTTTGAAAATGACAGCACCGTGCTGGGTATTGCCCATGGAAATCTGATGAAGAAGTTCAGCGACCTTACCCTCGATACGCATGTATTCTAAAAATAACCGGCGCATACTGGAAATGGATGGCTCCATGATGAACGGCGCGATGCGGGCCAGAACAAAAATGATCCTGCGCGGCAACCGGGATTATACGGTGCTGATCATGTACGCGCCCGGTAAATGGAACGAGCGGATGCAGCAGACGCTGGAGTCGTTTCAGCTGGCCGAATATCCTGCCGCCCATTGGGCCAGTGCAACCGCTCCGGATTCCCTGTTTACAACCTGGGCGCCGAATGGTTTTCGTTATTCGCCCGGAAACGACAGCAGTGAATCCCTGCAATTTCCGCACTACGCATGTCTCGATTCGAACCGGGCCCATATTTATCTCATGCGCATCGATACGCTGGATAAGTATTACTGGAAGAAAAACGACTCGCTGTTTTGGGCATCGGAGAGAAATAGATTTGTCACGGATTCGGATACCCTTTTAGCTGAAAGAATGTTCAGTAAAGATGGGCTCTTTCAATATGATTTTTTGTCCAGGCCGCGGGGCGCAAATAATATCATGCGCATGCACATGTGGCTACGCGGCAATCTGGTTTACCGGATGACGACTGTTCAGGAGCCCGAAACCATCGGCGACGAAAACGTCAACCGGTTTTTTGATCAGTTTCATTTCAACCGGCCGGCGGAAAAATCCCATGTCTTTGAATCCAGGGCGACGCTCCTGCTGCAGGATCTGCGCTCCACTGATACGCTGATTTCCAGGAAAGCAAACAAAGCGCTGGCCACCGCGCCGTTTTATACAACGGAAATTCCCCTGCTGCAGGAAGCCGTATTGGTACACTATCCGGAAGATGATGGCACCACGAATTCCCCGAACGGACAGATTGCAGAAAGGATCATTGAGCTGAACGATTCCGCTTCCGTTGTTTTTGCGAGAAAGCATTTTCCCGCGGCATCCGATGGCGAGATAAAGAATGCCTTATTGGACATACTGAGCGCCTGGCATACCCCTTCCAATTATGACAGCCTGGGCAGGCTGCTGCTGGTATCGCCACCGAAATATGCACTGGCGAAATGGATCACCGGGAAATGGCAGGACAGTCTGCAGGTAGCCACGCATTTATTTCCAACGATTCTCCCCCTGCTCAAAGACTCGGTGCTGGCTCCGGCCATCTTTGATCTGGCCAATAACCTGCTTGGCGACAGCCTGATAAGGATGAATATTTTTCATCCCTGGCAACAGGCGCATGCTACAATATGCCGACCAGCGGTTCAGAAAAACAATGGCGGATACGCTCTATTATACGCCTTCGGACTACTCGGTGATTTCCCTGTTGCAGCGGATGAAAACGGATTCCTGCAACGCCATGCTGAATAAATGGCTGGGCGTAACGGGCAATGTCTACCACAAGCAGGAGATTGTTTTGAGCCTGTTGAAAAATAACCGGCCCATCAGCCGTTCCGTGTTGAATGAACTGGCGGCGGACGAGTTTACCCGGATGGATCTCTACCGGAATCTGAATACGTATAAAAAAACCGCGTTATTTCCGGCTAAATATCTTACCCAGTCATTCTTTGCGGAAAGCCTGGCGCGGGAAGCTGCGAGGCAGTTCAGGGATGAGGAATGCAATATCAAATTTCTCCGGATGAAAGAGATGAAATGGCAGGGCGACTTGCGCCGGTTTTTCTTTTACGACCTGGGCTTCGAAGACGACGGTGAACACTGGCTGGCCGTTGCCGGGCCCTACAATGTCAACGGCAAAGGCATTTCTTTTTCTGCATCCGAAAGCAGAGTCTATGCCGCAGCGCAGTACGACCCTGAGAATGCCGATCAACAGATGGCGGCGCTGGTCCAAGAGATGAGTGAGGACAAATAATTTTTACTATCAGGCTAAATCAAACCTGTCCAGATTCATCACTTTATTCCAGGCTGCTACGAAATCCTTCACAAATTTTTCCTGCGCATCTGCGCTGGCATACACTTCCGCAATGGCCCTCAGTTCTGAGTTAGAGCCAAACACCAGATCTGCACGGGTGCCGGTCCATTTTATTTTACCGGTTGCGCGGTCGCTGCCTTCATACAGTTCGTTGTCCTCGGATACTGCTTTCCATGCCGTGCGCATGTCCAGCAGATTGACAAAAAAATCGTTGGTAAGCAGGCCCGGGCGTGATGTGAAAACACCATGCTCGGAACCATCAAAATTCGTGTTCAATACACGCATGCCACCCACCAGTACGGTCAATTCGGGCGCTGTAAGGGTGAGCAATTGAGCTTTATCGATCAGCAACTCTTCGGTAGATACCGGGAATTTTGATTTGCGGTAGTTGCGGAAACCATCGGCAGCGGTCTCCAGATAGCCGATGGATTCAACATCGGTTTGTTCCTGCGAAGCATCCGTGCGGCCGGGGGTGAAAGGAACTGTGATCTCATGTCCCGCATCCTTTGCTGCTTTTTCAACCCCTGCGCAACCGGCCAGTACGATCAGATCTGCCAGCGAAACTTTTTTACCGTCTGCCTGTGCCGCATTGAATTCTTTCTGAATGCCCTCCAAGTATTTCAATACTTTCTGCAACTGCGCCGGATTGTTTACCTGCCAGTATTTTTGAGGAGCCAGGCGAATGCGTGCGCCATTGGCGCCGCCGCGTTTGTCGGAACCACGGAAGGTGGAAGCCGAAGCCCATGCTGTGGAAACCAGTTCGGATACGCTCAATCCGGATTGCAATACTTTTGCCTTCAAAGCAGCAATATCATTTTCATCTATCAATGCATGGTCAACCGCCGGAACAGGATCCTGCCAAAGCAGTTCTTCTTCCGGCACTTCAGGGCCCAGGTAACGGGCACGAGGTCCCATATCGCGGTGCGTTAATTTAAACCATGCCCGGGCAAAAGCATCTGCAAACGCTTCGGGATTTTCCAGGAAGCGCCTGGATATTTTTTCATAGACCGGATCAACCCTTAAAGAAATGTCGGTGGTCAGCATGGTTGGCCGATGTTTTTTTGAACCATCATACGCATCGGGAATAATATCCGCTGCATCTTTAGCTACCCATTGCTGCGCACCGGCCGGACTTTTGGTAAGTTCCCATTCAAAGCCAAACAGGTTTTCGAAGAAATTATTGCTCCATTGGGTGGGCGTTTTCGTCCATGTTACTTCAAGCCCGCTGGTGATGGTATCGGCACCCTTACCGGAACCATAACTGTTGCTCCAGCCCAGACCCTGCATTTCCATGCCGGCAGCTTCAGGCTCCTTGCCTACATGGGTGGCCGGCGCAGCGCCATGGGTTTTGCCAAAGCTATGACCGCCTGCTATGAGGGCAACGGTTTCTTCATCGTTCATGGCCATGCGGCCAAATGTTTCGCGGATGTCTTTTGCGGCAGCAATAGGATCGGGATTCCCGTCGGGACCTTCGGGGTTCACATAGATCAAACCCATCTGCGCGGCAGCCAGCGGTTTTTCCAGATTGCGGGAATGGAGATCGCCGTCCGCATCTTCGTCCGACACAGTACGCCATGATCTTCTTCCACGCCCGGGGAACCATGCGCATAACGCAGTCGCCACCCAGCCAGGTGGTTTCGGAGCCCCAATACACATCCTCATCCGGTTCCCATGCATCTGCACGTCCACCGGCAAAACCAAATGTTTTAAAGCCCATTGATTCCAGTGCTACATTACCGGCAAGGATCATCAGATCTGCCCAGGAAATTTTGCGGCCATATTTTTGTTTGATTGGCCATAGCAGCCTGCGGGCTTTATCGAGGCTCACATTATCAGGCCAGCTGTTCAGCGGGGCAAAACGTTGCTGTCCTGCACCTGCACCACCACGGCCATCACCTACACGATAAGTGCCTGCACTATGCCATGCCATGCGGATGAACAAGGGACCATAATGCCCGAAGTCAGCCGGCCACCAATCCTGTGAGTCGGTCATGAGTGCATGAAGATCTTTTTTCACTGCTTCCAGATCGAGGCTTTTAAATGCTTCCGCATAGTTAAAGTCTTCACCCATCGGATTTGACAGGGATGAATGCTGACGCAGGATATTCAGCTTTAACTGGTTGGGCCACCAGTCGCGGTTCCGGTGCCGCCGCCGCCAACATTGTGCTTCATGACTGCCATTATGAAACGGGCATTTACTGATATCGTTTGATTCTTTTTCCATTATTGACAAGTTTATGGTATTGAATGATACTGCCTGCACCCGGGTATTTTGTGCAGGGTTATAAAATTAACGTATTGGGGAGATAATCGGCAATCAATTAATTCTATATTTTAATAGTTAAAAACTATATGACATCATCGGTGTCCATTGATGTTAGTGGATAATTGTGATACTTTTGAATAGTCATACAAAATCCTCCGCATGGCAGCGCCAAACCTGAAAATCACCTTTCGCCAACTCTGGCAAAACAAACTTTATTCGTCCATTAATGTAATCGGTCTGGCCAT